>CAZNTX010000014.1:0-11899 GCA_964576075.1 uncultured Limibaculum sp.
CAGCAGATGATCTTCGCCTGGATGCCCTGGGTGTTCATGTTCATGCTGGGCCAGTTCGCGGTCGGCCTCGTGATCTACTGGACGGCGAACAACACGCTGACGATCATCCAGCAATACGCGATCATGCGCAGCCAGGGGGTGGATGTGGATCTCCTCGGCAACATCAAGAAGAGCTTCAAGAAGAAGCGACCGCAGGAGTAGCCCGGTGGCGCCCGACCCGGCCGCCTTGCGCCCGGTCGGCTGGGCGCCCTCCCTCGTCTTCCTCGCCCCCCTCGCGGCGGGCCGGGCGAACTTGGAGGTGGGCGCCTACACCTACTACAGCGGCGCCGAGCCGGAGCGGTTCTTCGAGGACTGCGTGCTCTATCACTGGGAGTTCGTCGGCGACCGGCTGGTGATCGGGCGCTTCTGCGCCATCGCCGAGGGGGTGCGCTTCCTGATGGACGGGGGCAACCACCTGACGGACGGTTTCAGCACCTATCCCTTCGAGGTGTTCGGGGGCGACTGGGCGGCGGGCTTCGACGCCGCCCGCTACGACCGCCAGCGCGCGGAGAAGGGCCGGGGCGAGACCCGGGTGGGCCACGATGTCTGGCTCGGCCGGGGCGCCACGGTGCTGGCCGGCAGCCGCATCGGCTCTGGCGCCATCCTCGCGGCGGGCGCCGTGGTGGCGGGCGAGATCCCGCCCTATGCCGTCGCCGCCGGAAACCCCGCCCGCGTGGTGCGCCACCGCTACGAGCCGGAGACCGTCGCCCGCCTCCTCGCCATCGCCTGGTGGGACTGGCCGGTGGAGCGGATCACCCGCAATCTCGCCGCCATCCGCGGCGCCGATCTCGACGCGCTGGAGCGGGCGGCATGAGCGCCCGTGTCGCCGCCCTCTACCGCCACCCGGTGAAGAGCCTCGGCGAGGAGGGGCTCGGCGCCGTCGCCCTCGAGGCGGGCCGCGCGATGCCCTGGGACCGGGTCTGGGCCGTCGCCCATGGCGGCTCGGCCTTCGACCCGGAGGCCCCCGCCTGGGTCGAGCCGCGCAATTTCGTGACGCAGACCCACATCCCCGAACTCGCCCGCATCCGCGCGGCCTTCGACGAGGGGTCGGGCCGGCTCACCCTCTCCCACCCCGCGCGCCCCGAGATCGCCCTCGCGCCGGAGAGCCCCGAGGGCGCCGCCGCGCTCGCCGAGTGGATCGCCCCCCTCGCCCCGCTCCGCCCTGGCCCCTACCGCCTCGCCCGCCTGCCCGAGGGCGCGCTGACGGACGACCCCGAGGCCCATATCTCGCTCGCCAATCTCGCCACCTTGCGCGCGCTCGAACAGGCCGCCGGCCGCCCGCTCGCCCATATCCGCTTCCGCATGAACCTCTGGGTGGACGGCCTCGCCCCCTGGGAGGAGTTCGACCTCCTCGGCCGCGAGATCGCGGTCGGCGGGGCCCGGCTCGAGGTGGTCGAGCGCACCGTCCGCTGCAACGCCACGGCCGCGAGCCCGGAGACCGGCCGGCGCGACCTCGACATCCCCCGCCTCCTCGAGGCGCGCTGGGGGCATTGCGATTTCGGCGTCTATGCCCGGGTCGCCGCCGGCGGCCGCGTCGCCCTCGGCGATCCGCTCGGCGCATGAGCGGGGTCCCCTTCGCCGTCGACCCCGAGCGCGAGCCGGAGGCGCTGGAGGCCGGCCGCCGTCTCTTCGCAGGGCCGTGCGACTTCCTCAAGGGCGTCGTCGCGCTCGACGGGCTCCCCCCGGCGGACCGTCCGGAGGTCTGCTTCGCCGGGCGCTCCAATGTCGGCAAGTCCTCCCTGATCAACGCGCTGACCGGGCGCCGGGGCCTCGCGCGGGCCTCCAACACGCCCGGGCGGACCCAGGAGATCAACTATTTCGCCCTCGGCGAGGCGGCCTATCTGGTCGATCTCCCGGGCTACGGCTTCGCCAAGGCGCCGAAGGGAAAGGTCGAGGCCTGGCAGGCGCTCCTGCGCGCCTATCTCGCGGGGCGGCCGTCGCTGCGCCGGGTGTTCCTCCTGATCGACAGCCGCCACGGGGTGAAGCAGGCCGACCACGACCACATGGACCTCCTCGACCGCGCCGCCGTCAGCTTCCAGGCCGTCCTCACCAAGGCCGACAAGAAAGGCGCCGCCCTCGCCCGCACCCTCGAGGCGGTCAAGACCGACCTCGCCCGCCACCCCGCCGCCTTCCCCGAGATCCTCACCACCAGCGCCGAGACAGGCGCCGGCATCCCGGAACTCCGTGTGGCCATCGCCGAAACCTTCGTTTGATTCATGTCAAGGAGTTTTCTAGGGAATCGGTAAGATTTGACTAAACGCGAGATCTTTCTGAGTGAGATGGGCCATGGTTGCGTATAATGAGGTGTATGGAACGTCAGGAAACGATTTTCTGACTGGCTACGGCTACACAGTCGCCTATGGGTTTCAAGGTGATGATATCTTTGAGACGTAAAGGATTGCTCAATATCAACTTCTCTTTGGAGGCGAAGGGAATGATGATTATTTTATAGGGCGCGGACATGTTGGAACTGTGATTGATTTTTCTGGAAATGATTGGGTCTACTTGGATGGTATTTATGCGAACAGCTCATTCACGACTCATATGCTCGTCGACGGGCGGCATCTATTTGTCTGGAGTAGCTTGTCAGAAACTATGGTTTTGTTGATGGATTTTTGGACAACTTCTGTGTCAAGGCTGGTCTTTGAAGATGGATTTGTTTTGACGGCCGACCTAAGGGATGGCAGCTTCGTGTTGCCAAATTATCGTGGTGATAGTAGGTGGGACTATCTAAGTGAAAATGGCATTTTTAATGCTCCTCGCGAGTTTGATGTCGACAGAATTTATCCTCAGATTATAGAATCGGAGGCGCGTTACAGCCAAGCGCTGCTCGTTGAGGGGCTCACGTCTGTCGAAGCTCGGACGGTGGCCTATCTTTACGAGGCCGGTTTGGATCGGAACGGCAATATCGATCTCCCTGGCCTCAACTACTGGATCGATCTGCGGGAAGCGGGCTTTGCGGAAAAGGACCTTGCATGGGCCTTCCTCAGCTCCAACGAATTCGAGGCGGCGTTCGGGGCGCCGGAGACGTTGTCGGATCGGGGGCTCGTGGAGCAGCTTTACTGGAACGTGCTTGATCGGCAGGGGGAGGCCGCTGGCGTCGATTTCTGGGAGGGGGTGCTCGGGCAGCCGGGATACGACCGGGCGGATCTGCTGCTCGCCTTCGCCCTCAGCCCGGAGAACGTGGCGGGCTCGCCTTTCGTGGAGGACCTCGCCGAGGTTGCGCCCGGGGTGTGGGACTTCCTCTGACCCGCGCGCCTGTGCTCTGCCTGCGACAGGGGTGTCGTGTTCGCTCTACCCGTCGAGCGGGGCCGGTGGCCATCGGGGGCGGGGCGTGCTAGGCGGCGGCGTGGCAGTCCAGGAGGGCAGGGATGGCGGAGGCGACGCTCAGCTTCACGGTGGCGGCGGAGGTTCCCGGGCGGGAGCGGCCCGCGGCGGTGTTCGGGCAGGTCTCCTACGACCCCGGCGCGGCCCCCGCACGCACCTCCCCGGTGAGCGGGGAGGCCACCTATGCCCTCGAGGACCCGGCCGCGGCGCTCTGGATCGATGGGGCGGCCTATGACGCGCGCGCCTTCGAGATCCGCGTCGCCGACGATCTGAACGTCAACAACCGCGGCATCCTGTTCGTCGACCGGCTGACCTTCGTCGCGGTCGAGACCGGCGCGGAGGGGTTCCGGCTTTCGGTCGGCGCGGCGGAGCTCGATCTCTCGACGCTGCGGGGCACCGGCCTGCCGGAGGCGCCGCTCGGGCCCTTCGACGTCGGCAACGAGTTCGGCACCGATCTGCGCGCCCCCGCCCTCGCCCCCGGCGAGATCGAGGCGGAGATCGTCCGCTTCGAGATCGCCGCCGCCCCGATCCCGCTCGCCGAGGCCATCGGCGCCGGGCTCGCGCCGGAGGAGGCCGAGCGGGTCGCCCTCCTCTACGAGGCGGCGCTCGACCGGGACGGGGAGATCGACGCGGGCGGGCTCAATTTCTGGATCGACGCGCGGGAGCACGGGCTGTCCGAGCGCGCCCTCGCCGAGGCCTTCCTGGGCTCGGGCGAGTTCGCCGCCGCCTTCGGCGCGCCGGAGACGGTGTCTGACCGGGCGCTCGTCGAGCAACTCTACGAGAACGTGCTCGACCGGGAGGGCGAGGGCGACGGCGTCGATTTCTGGACCGCGGCGCTCGGGCAGGAGGGGTTCGCCCGGCGCGACCTCCTCCTCGCCTTCGCCGAAAGCCCCGAGAACCGCGAGGGGGCGGCCTTCCTCGACGGGCTCGAAGAGATCGCGCCGGGCGTCTGGGACATCCTCTGACGCGCAAGCCAGCACCGAGAGGAGCATCGCATGCAGCGCAATCCGAACTGGCCCGCGGACTTCGCGGCCGACTTCCTCGACCTCGTGGAGACCGACGACGGCCCGGAGGCGCCGCTCGTCTTCGAGCCGGGCGACGGCGAGCGCGAGCTCTCCGCGGCGACGGTGGGGGTGCTCGGGCCCGAGACGGACCCCGAGCGGCTCGACATCGTCGAGGTCGAGCTCGACGCGGCGGCGCTCTATTCCTTCTTCGCCATCGCCTCGCTCGAGGACGGGACCGCGACGCTCCCCGATCTCCGGATCTTCGACGACGAGGGGTATCTCCTGCTCTCGACAGACGGGGCGACGCTCGGCATCGAGGAGCCGGGCTCCGACACGATCTGGCAGTTCGCCCCCTCCTATTCGGGGACGCATTATCTGGCGGTTTCGCTCGCCCATCCCGAGCTCTCGGCGTCCTACGGGATCGCGGCCAACGGGACTCTGCCGGAGGTCGACCCGGACACCGGCAACACGCGGCCCGTGGCGCTGGACGATCCGCTCCGCGCGGAGGCCGGCGAGACGATCCTGGTCGACCCCCTCGTCAACGATCTCGACGCCGACGGGGACGCGCTCGCGGCGGTCGAGATCTTCCAGCGCATCGTCGACCGCGGCGAGGGGGAGGAGGAGCTGCCGATCGAAGGCGTCGCGGGCTTCCTGCCGGACGGGCGCATCGTCTATCGCGCGCCGGAGAGCCCCGACGCGGTCGCCGACCTCGGCGGCGTGGACAGCTTCGGCTACCGGCTCGCCGACGCGCGCGGCGCGGACGACATCGCCTTCGTCGCCTTCGGGATCGACGCGGCGGCGCCGCCCGCGGAGGGCACGGTCACCCGCGCCGAGGCGCAGCGCGTCGCCTATCTCTACGAGGCCGCCCTCGACCGCGACGGCGAGATCGACGAGGCGGGGCTCAACTTCTGGATCAATGCGCTGACGCCCGAGGGCGGGGGCTACACCTTCGAGGAGCTCGCCGGGTTCTTCACCGCGAACCCGGAATTCGAGGCGGCCTTCGGCACCGAGGAGGATCTCTCGGACGACGAGTATGTGGAGCTCCTCTACCGGAACGTGCTCGACCGGGCGAGCGATCCGGACGGGTTCGCGTTCTGGTCGGGCGTGCTCGACGAGCTCGGCGGCAACCGGGAGGTCCTGCTGCTGGCCTTCGCCGACAGCGTGGAGAACATGCTCGGCTCGCCCGACATCGCCGCGATGAGCTATGGCGATACGGACGAGGACGGCATTGCGACCTGGGCGATCTGACCGGGCTGAGCCCCTGCGGCGGGGATGCGCCGCGCGCCCCGAGGCCCCACCCACCCGGGCGAGGGCGGCGACCGCGGCGCCGCCGGTGCGCCCCATCGGCCTCGGGCCGCGCGGCGCATCCCCGCCGCAGGGGCTCAGCCCTCGGCGCGGGCGGATTCCCAGGCGAGCATGGCGCGCTTGACGCCGAGACCCCAGCGATAGCCGCCGAGCCCGCCGTCGCGGCGCAGGACCCGGTGGCAGGGGATCAGCCAGGCGAGGGGGTTGCGGCCGACGGCCGTGCCGACGGCGCGCACCGCGCGGGGGTGGCCGATGTCCTCGGCGATCGCGGAATAGGTCAAGACCGCCCCCGGCGGGATGGCGAGGAGCGCCTGCCAGACCTTGATCTGGAACGGCCCGCCCATCGGCGCGAGCGCGATCTCGCCGCGGCCCGCGAAGGCGGCCTCGACCGTCTGGCGCACCCCGGCGGCGTCCTCGACGAGCCGCGCTTCGGGCCAGCGCCGGGCCATCTCGGCGCGGGTCGCCTCGCGGCCGGCTTCCGCGGCGAAGGCGAGGCCGGAGAGCCCGCGCGGGCTGGCCACCGCATAGGCCGTGCCGAAGGGCGTCTCCACCCAGGCCTCGCGCAGCGTGAGCCCGGCGCCGCCGCGGGCGAACTCGCCCGGCGTCATCGCCTCCCAGCGCAGGAACAGATCGTGCAGCCGCGAGGGCCCGGAGAGCCCCGCATCGAGCGAGGCGTCCAGAAGGCTCGCGCGCTCGGCCAGGCGGCGCTTGGCGTCCGCGAGGGTGAGGTGCTGGAGATAGCGCTTCGGGCTCACGCCGACCCAGCGGCTGAAGACCCGCTGGAAATGGGCGGGGCTGAGGCCGATGGCGGCGGCGGTGTCCTCGAGGCTCGGCTGCCGGTCGCGATGGGCCTCGAGATAGGCGATGGCGGCGGCCATCAGGGCGTAGCCGAAGGGGTCGTCGGTTTCCGGGTCGGCGGCGGGCGCGTCGGGCATCTCGGCTCTCCTCGGGGGCTCACCGCTCCGATCTAGCCGAGGCCAGGGCGCCGGCCCACCCGAAAGCTGCGCGAGGCCCGTGCCTGGGCTTGCGGGCGAGGTCCGCCCCGGCCCCGGAGGCCTGTGGGGCGCGCGCCGGTCCCGCCGGGTGCGGCGCGTGCCCGGGTGGGTGGGGCCTCCGGGGCCGGGGCGGACCTCGCCCGCAAGCCCGGAGGCCCGGGGGTGGCTCACTCGGCCGCCGCAGGGGTCCGCTTGCCGCGGGGCTCGTCCATCAGCCCCTTGAGGATCGCCCAGCACATCACCAGCAGCACGAGCGTGAAGGGCAGGCCCGTCGAGATCACCATCGCCTGCAGCGCCGTCAGCCCGCCGCCGATCAGCAGCACGATCGCGACCGCCCCCTCGAAGGTGCACCAGAAGACGCGCTGCGGCACCGGCGCGTTGACCTTGCCGCCTGCCGTGATGGTGTCGATCACGAGCGAGCCGGAGTCGGACGAGGTCACGAAGAAGACGATCACCAACACGATGCCGATCGTCGAGGTGATCGCCGCGAGCGGCAGCCCCTCGAGCATCGCGAAGAGCGAGAGCGGCGGGTTGTAGGCGTCGATCACCTGCGACTTGACCGCGGAGGCGTCCGGGTTGGAGAGCACCTGGTCGATCGCCGTGCCGCCGAAGACGGCCATCCAGAGCACGCAGACGAGCGACGGGATCAGCAGCACGCAGATGATGAACTCGCGCACCGTCCGCCCGCGCGAGACCCGCGCGATGAACATGCCGACGAAGGGCGACCAGGAGATCCACCAGGCCCAGTAGAACGCCGTCCAGCCCTGCATGTAGCCGGTGTCCTCGCGCCCGAACGGATTGGAGAGGTTGACGAGTTCGGTGCCGTAGGTGCTGAGCCCGGCGACGAAATCGGTGAAGATCGCGCCCGTCGGCCCGACCAGCAGCACGAAGAGGAGCAGGAGCGCCGCCACGGCCATATTGACCTCGGAGAGCACCTTCACGCCCCCGTCGAGCCCGCGCAGCACCGAGATGAGCGCCACCGCCGTGATCGCGGTGATCAGGATCACCTGCACGGTCACGTTGTTGGGCAGGCCGTAGACGTATTCGAGGCCGGCATTCGCCTGCTGCGCGCCGAAGCCGAGGGAGGTGGCGAGGCCGAAGAGGGTGGCGAAGACAGCGAGCGTGTCGATGACATGCCCGGTCCAGCCCCAGACCCGGTCGCCGAAGATCGGATAGAAGGCCGAGCGCAGCGTGAGCGGCAGGCCCTTGTTGAAGGAGAAGAGCGCGAGGGCGAGCGCGACCACCGCATAGATCGCCCAGGGGTGCAGGCCCCAATGGTAGATCGTCGCGGCGAGGCCCATCTCGCGGGCGGCGTCGACGTTCTCCGGGATGATCTCGCCGTTCTCGCCGATCGGCGAGGGCACGCCGAGCGGCTCGGACAGCGCCATGTGATAGACCGGCTCGAGCACGCCGAAGAACATCAGCCCGATGCCCATGCCCGCGGCGAACAGCATGGAGAACCAGCCGACATAGCCGTAATCGGGTTTCGCGTCCTTGCCGCCGAGGCGCACCGAGCCCCAGGGGCTGATGATCAGGAACAGGCAGAACAGCACGAAGACGTTCGCCGACAGCAGGAAGAACCAGTCGAAGGTCGAGGTCAGCGTCGGCCGCAGCCAGCCGAAGATCTCGCCCGCCTGCTCGGGCAGGGCCAGCGCGTAGAACACGAAGGCCATCGTCGCGAGCCCGGAGATCAGGAACACCGGGTTGTGGATGTCGAGCCCGAAGGGCCCGATGGTCGTCTGGATATTGTCCTGGCCGATTTCGTAATCGGTCTCGATGAGGTTCGCCGGTCCGTCCGGCGAGGGGACGGCTTCAGTCCCGGTTTGGTCGGTCATCTCCCACTCCCCTTGGAAGGTGGCTTTGCATTTGGGGGTCGGCCTGGCCGTCATGCGACACGAGAGGGGACCCCGTTGGAGCCGTCGCCCCGCAGGGGACGGCGCCCGGACGCGCCGCAGGGGCCCGGTCCGGCGGGCGCCTCGGGCACCCTATCAGATCACCCTAGCCGACATGGCCCGGCGCGCAACCCGTCGCGCTCCGCGACGCGCTTGCCAAGGGGGGCGGGCTGTGCCACTGGGCCGGCGATGCCAGAGCCGATGAGCTATGCCGAGATCCGCGAGGCCTTCGCCCGCTTCGCAAGAGAGCGCCCCGAGCCCGAGGGCGAACTCGCGCACACCAATGCCTACACCCTGCTCGTCGCCGTCGCCCTCTCCGCGCAGGCGACCGACAAGGGGGTCAACAAGGCCACCGCCCGGCTGTTCGAGATCGCCGACACGCCGGAGAAGATGCTCGCCCTCGGCGAGGAGGGGCTGATCGAGCACATCCGCACCATCGGCCTCTTCCGCAACAAGGCGAAGAACGTGATGAAGCTCTCGCGCCTGCTGGTGGAGCAGTATGGCGGCGCGGTCCCCTCCTCGCGCGCGGCGCTCGCGAGCCTGCCGGGCGTCGGGCGCAAGACGGCGAATGTCGTGCTCAACATGTGGTGGCGGGTGCCGGCGATGGCGGTGGACACCCATGTCTTCCGGGTCGCGAACCGCACCGGCCTCGCCCCCGGCAAGGACGAGCTCGCCGTCGAGCGCGCGCTCGAGGACCGGGTGCCGGCGGAGTATGCGCTGCATGCCCATCACTGGCTGATCCTGCACGGGCGCTATCTGTGCACCGCGCGACGGCCGGACTGTCCGCGCTGTCCGATCCGCGATCTCTGCCGCTACGAGGAGAAGACGGATCCGGAGGCCGAGGCCGCGGCCAAGGCTGCCGCGAAGGAGGAGGCCCGCGCCGCCCGCGCCGCCGAGCGCGCGGCGGCCAAGGCCGGGGCGCCGGCCCCCGGCCGGGCCAAGGGGGCCGGCCGCGCCGCGACGCCGGCCGGGCTGAAAGGCAAGGGAAAGGGCGAGGGATGAGCGAGCGCTTCGACGTGGTGGGGATCGGCAACGCGATCGTGGACGTGCTGGCGCAGGTGGAGGACGAGTTCCTCGCCGCGCACGCCATCGGCCGGGGCACGATGCGCCTCATCGACGACGCCGAGGCCCGCCGGCTCTACGCCGCGATGCCGCCCGGGCGCGAGATTTCGGGGGGCTCGGCGGCCAACACGATCGCGGGCCTCGCCGCGCTCGGCGCGCGCACGGCCTATGTCGGGCGGGTCAAGGACGACCAGCTCGGCCGCATCTTCGCCCACGACATCCGCGCCCTCGGCGTCTCCTACGACGGCCCGGTCGCACCCGCCGAGGCCGCGGGCGAGACCGCGCGCTGCCTCGTGGTCGTCACCCCCGACGGCGAGCGCTCGATGAGCACCTATCTCGGCGTCTCCGGCGGGCTCGCGCCCGAGGAGATCGACGTGGCGCTGATGGCGCGGGCGGACTGGATCTATCTCGAGGGTTATCTCTTCGATCTCGACGACGCGAAGGCCGCCTATGCCAGGGCGATCGCCGCGGCGCGCCAGGGCGGGGGGAAGGTGGCCTTCACCGTCTCCGATCCGTTCTGCGTCGAGCGCCACCGCGCCGATATGCGCCGTCTCGTGACCGAGGAGGTCGATCTCCTCTTCGCCAACCGCCTCGAGCTTCTGGCGCTCTACGAGACCGAGGATCTCGACCGGGCGATCGAGCGCGCCTCCGAGGAGGTCGAGATGGCGGTGGTGACGCTCTCAGAGGAGGGCGCGATCGTCGCCGCCCATGGCGCGCGCACGGCGGTGCCCGCCGCCTCGGCGCGGGTGGTGGACACCACGGGCGCGGGCGATCTCTTCGCCGCGGGCTTTCTCGCGGGGCTCGTGCGCGGCCACAGCCCGCGGGACTGCGCGCGCATGGGCTGCCGCGCGGCGGCGGAGGTGATCTCCCATATCGGTGCGCGGCCCGAGGCCGATCTCGCCGAGCTGATGACCGAGCTCGGCCTCTGATCCCGACCGCCGGCGCCCCTGGCCCGCGCCCGCGCGCCCGGGCGCCCCACCCACCCAGGCGCCGTCGGCGAGGGCTGGACCGCCCGGTCTCCCCCAAAGGCGCCCGGGCGCGCGGGCGCTCGCGACGGACCTGGCTGCCAGAGGCGGGGGGGGGTGGGCCCCGCCTCCGGTTCCCGAGGCCCCGATCGCGCCCAGGCGGCCATGGGCCGGCAGCTGGTCGTGCCCGACTTGGGCTGGCGAGCGGTGGCAGGGCCGCTCGATCGGCCGGGGCTCCGTCCGGGCTTCGCGGATCGCGAGGAGGGCCTGGCGGCGCTCCGCCACGCTCTTGCGGGTCCGGTCTCGGAGCAGGTCTCCTCGAACCTCCGGAGGACCTTTGCGGCGCAGCCATTGCCTGCCTGCGCCCGGATGACGGCCGGGGAGGAGGTGACGCGGGGCCTGCGGTGCGCCCTCCGGAGCGCGTCCTGCCGCGATCGGGGCGCAGGCTGAGCCGGGCGGCCACGTCCTGTGCGATCGGGCCGATGCCCGCCTTCAGCCCCTGGCGGAGGGGCCCGAGCGCGTCGTGCGGGAGGGCGTCGAGCGCGGTGTGGAGGCGCAGGCGCTCGGCCTCTGTCCGGGGGAGCCGGGTCTTGCGCATCGACCGGCGCCCGCGCTCCTTCGAGGTTCGCACGCCCTCGTGGCGGAGGCGCGCCCAGAGCTTGCGATAGCCCACGCTAGGAAAGGGGTTGGCGGCGAGCACGGCGCCGATCTCCGCCACCGACGGGGCGTCGGACACCGGCCCCTCCGGCCCCGGCCGGCGCGGGGCGGATCCGGACGATCCGCGGCCTCTCGCCAGTGGCGGATCCCAGTCGGGACGACCCCGCAGACGGCGGCGGGCCCGTAGCGGCGGCGTGCGGAGATCGACAGCAGGGGGCTCATGGCCTCGACCTCCCTAGGACGAAAGCGCGGCCCTCTTCGAGCCGCGCGATCCTCTCCGGCAGCAGGTCGCACTCCCGCGTCGTCTCGCCGAGCCTCGCCTGCAGGAGGGCGATCCGGATGCCCCGGTCATCGCCCGGGCGGGATGTCGGGCTCGCCGCCCCCGCTTCGAGGGAGGCGTCACGCCAGCAACGCAGATCGGCCGCGGTCACGCGCAGCTCTCGCACCGGAGGTCCGGGCGCTCCGATATCCGGGGCCTCCGCGTCTGGGGCCCCTCGGGCGTCTCGTCCGTCATCCGATACCTCTTCGGTCTTCGACCGACCGACCGGGATGGCTCGGCGTCCCCCGGGGCGGGGAGAGGGGCGGCGCGCGCGAGGCCCCGGCTCGGCCCGCCATCTCCGCCCGCCTGTCCGTTCCGCGGCCCCGGCTCGGCC
>CAZNTX010000014.1:11999-56762 GCA_964576075.1 uncultured Limibaculum sp.
CGGCCGTGGGGGCGTGACGGCGCGCCCCGCCGGCCCATATTGCGCCGCGGGCGGGGCAATGCCCCCCGCCCGGACATCCCGAGCCGCAGGAAGCCGAGCCCCATGCTGACCGTCGACGCCCTCGAGAAATCCTATGCGACGCCGGAAGGCCCCGTCGCCGTGCTGCGCGGGGTGAGTTTCTCGCTCGCGGCAGGCGAGACGCTCGCGCTGATGGGCGAATCGGGGAGCGGCAAGAGCACGCTTCTCCATGTGGTCGCGGGGCTCGAGCCGGCCGACGGGGGGCGTGTCGCGCTCGACGGAACGGAGGTGACCGCGCTCGGCGATGTCGGCCGGGCCGCGCTCCGGCGCGAGCGGGTCGGGATCGTGTTTCAGCAGTTCAACCTGATCCCGAGCCTCGACGTCGCCGGCAATCTCGCCTTTCAGGCGCGGATCGCGGGGCGGGAGGACCGGGACTGGACGGCGCGCCTCGCCGCCCGCCTCGGGCTCGACGGCCTGCTCCAGCGCTATCCGGAGGAGCTCTCCGGCGGGCAGCAGCAGCGGGTGGCGATCGGGCGCGCGCTCGCGGCGCGGCCGGCCCTCGTGCTCGCCGACGAGCCGACGGGCAATCTCGACGAGGCGACCGGGGACGCGGTGATGGATCTCGCGCTCGAGCTCGTCGCGGAGACCGGCTGCGCGCTCCTGATGGCGACCCACAGCGCCCGGCTCGCGGCCCGGCTCGACCGGCGGCTCGGTCTGTCGGCGGGGCGGCTCGCATGAGGCTCGGGACGATCCTCGCCACCCTCGCCTCGCATTGGCGCCGGCGCCCCTTGCAGGCGGCCGCGGCGCTCGCCGGGCTCGCGCTCGCCACCGCGCTCTGGTCCGGCGTGCAGGCGCTCAACGCAGAGGCCGGGCGCTCCTACGACGAGGCCGCGGCCGCGCTCGGCGCGGACCGGGTGGACCGGCTGGAACCCGTCGCCGAGGGCCGGCTCGACCGGGCGCTCTATGTGGCGCTCCGCCGCGCGGGCTGGGATGTGAGCCCGGTGATCGAGGGGCGCGTCACGGTCGGCGGGCGGAGCCTCCGGCTCGTCGGCGTCGAGCCGCTCACCCTGCCGGGGGGCGCGATCGGGGCGGCGCTCGCCGAGGACGGGCCGGGGCTCGGCGCCTTCACCGCGCCGCCATGGGCGATGCTCGCGGCCCCGGAGACGCTCGACCGGCTCGGCATCTCCCCCGGAGAGCGGGGGCGCACCGACGACGGCCGGGCGCTGCCTGAGCCGGTCGCCGCCGCGCGCCTCGCCCCGGACATCCTCGTGATCGATATCGGCGCGGCGGCGGAGCTTCTGGGGCCGGCGCTCACCGCGCTCCTCGTCGATCCGGACGCGCCGGAGCCCGAGACGGACTGGCGCGAGATCGCCGGCGGCGCGCTCCTCCTCGAGCCTGCGGGGGGCGAGTCGGACATCGACCGGCTGACCCGGAGCTTCCATCTCAACCTCGCGGCCTTCGGCTTTCTCGCCTTCTGCGTCGGGCTCTTCATCACCCATGCGGCGGTGGGGCTCGCCTTCGAGCAGCGGCTCGGGCTGATGCGGACGATGCGGGCCTGCGGGGTCTCGGCGCGGGAGCTGACGGCGGGGCTCCTGATCGAGCTGCTCGTCGCGGTGCTCCTCGCCGGGGCGGTCGGTCTCGCGCTCGGCTATCTGCTGGCGGGGCTGCTGATGCCGGGGGTGGCGGCGACGCTCGCGGGGCTCTACGGCGCGCCGGTCTCCGGGGGGCTGCGCTTCGAGCCCTCCTGGTGGGCGGCGGGCTTCGCGATGACGCTCGCGGGGGCCTTCGTCGCGGCGGGGCATACGCTCGCGCGGGCCTTCTCGATGCCGGTGCTCGCCTCGGCGAGGCGGCAGGCCTGGCGGCGGGGGCAGATGCGGGCGCTCGGCATCCAGGCCGGGATCGCGCTCGCGGCGCTCGCGGTCGCCGGCGGGGTGGCGGCGCTCGGGCAGGGGCTCGTCGCCGGCTTCGTGGTGATGGGGGGGCTCCTCCTCGGGGCGACGCTCCTGCTGCCGGGGCTCCTCGCGGCGCTCCTCGCCGGGGCGCAGCGCCTCGTGCGGGGGCCGCTCGCGACCTGGGCGGTGGCGGATGCGCGCCAGCAGATCTCCGGGCTCAGCCTCGCGCTGATGGCGCTCCTCCTCGCGCTCGCCACCAATATCGGCGTGGGGACGATGGTGGAGAGCTTCCGCACGAGCTTCGTCGACTGGCTCGACAAGCGCCTCCTCGCGGAGGTCTATGTCGACCCGGCGGCGGAGGAGGCGGCGGCCGTGGGCGCCTTCCTCGAGGGGCGGGAGGGGGTGGCGGAGATCCTCGTCACCCGGCGGGTGGAGATCGCGCTCCCGGGCGCCGAGCAGCGGCTCGATCTGGTGGGGCGCCCGGCCGACAGCGCCTATCGCGGCGGCTGGCCGTTCCTGGAGGAGACCGACGACGCCTGGGACCGGATCGGCGCGGGGGAGGGCGCGATGGCGAGCGAGCAGCTCGCCCGGCGGCTGGGCCTCGCGCTCGGCGACCGGGTGACGCTGCCCGCCCCGTCCGGCGATTGGGAGGTCGAGGTGGTCGCGATCTACGCCGATTACGGCAACCCGCAAGGGGAGATCGGCGTCGGCCTCCGCGCGCTCGAGGATCGCTGGCCCGGCACCCGGTTCGACGGCTACGGCGTGGTGCTCGACGACCCGGCCCGGATCGACCCGCTGATGGCCGATCTCGCGGCGCGGTTCGATCTCGGGCCCGACCGGCTGATCGACAATGCGGGCGTCAAGGCGTTCTCGCTGCGCGTCTTCGAGCGGACCTTCGCGGTGACGGCGATGCTGAACGTGCTGACCCTCGCGGTCGCGGGCGTCGCGCTTTTCGCGAGCCTGCTCACGCTCTCCGATCTGCGCCTCTCGGCGCTCGCGCCGCTCTGGGCGGTGGGGGTGACGCGCCGGCGCCTCGCCTGGATGGAGCTCGCCAAGACCGTGGCGCTCGCCCTCGCCACCGCGCTGGCGGCGATCCCGTTCGGCCTGCTGCTCGCCTGGTTGCTGCTCGCCGTCATCAATGTGGAGGCGTTCGGCTGGCGCCTGCCGCTCCATCTGTTCCCCGGGCAATGGGCCTGGCTGATGGCGCTGACGCTCCTCGTCGCGCTGGCCGCGGCGGCGGCGCCGGCGCTCAGGCTCGCCCGGATCGCCCCCGCCCGCCTCGCCAAGCTGTTCGCGGAGGAGAGATGACCCGACTGCTGCCGCTCCTCGCCCTCCTCGCCTGGCCGCTCGCCGCGCCCGCGCAGGACGTCTCCGAGGGCTTCGACATGATGCGCACCGAGGCGGAGGACTATGCCGAGGTCCGCCCGGAGACGCGCCTTTCATTCCCCGAGGATCACGGGCCGCACCCGGCCTTCCGCATCGAATGGTGGTATGTCACCTCCAATCTGCGCGACGGGGAGGGCCGCCCCCTCGGCCTGCAATGGACGCTCTTCCGCTTCGCCACGCAGCCCGGGGGCACGGCGGAGAACTCCGGCCCCGAGGCCGGCTGGACGGCGCCGCAGATCTGGATGGGCCATGCCGCCGTCACCACCGCCGAGCGCCATTTCCATGCCGAGCGCTTCGCCCGCGGCGGCATCGGGCAGGCGGGGGTGACGACCGACCCCTTCGACGCCTGGATCGACGACTGGGGCTTCTCCCATGCGGGGGAGGGCGGCGCGGGCGCCTTTTCGCCGCTCCGCCTGACCGCGCGGGGCGAGGGCTTCTCCTACGACGTGACGCTCACCGCCGAGGGGCCGATGGTCCTCCAGGGCGAGGACGGCTATTCGGTCAAGTCCGAGCTCGGCCAGGCGAGCCACTATGCCAGCCAGCCCTTCTTCCGCGTCTCGGGCACCGTGACCCTCGAGGGCGACGCGCGGGAGGTGACGGGGCGCGCCTGGATGGACCGGGAATGGTCCTCCCAGCCGCTCGCGGAGAGCCAGACCGGGTGGGACTGGTTCTCGCTCCATCTGCCGGAGGGCGAGAAGCTGATGGTCTACCGCCTGCGCGACGAGGCCCGCGGGGACTACGTCACCGGCAACTGGATCACGGCCGACGGCGACAGCGCCCGCCTCGCCCCGGGCGAGATCGCCATGACGCCGATCGGCGAGGCGGAGGTGGCGGATGGGATCGAGATGACGGTGCGCTGGCGCATCGAGATCCCCTCGCGCGGCTTCGCGGTGGAGACCCGCCCGCTCAACCCCCGCGCCTGGAACGCGCTGAGCACCGCCTATTGGGAGGGGCCGGTGACCTACGAGGGCACCCATTCCGGCGAGGGCTATCTCGAGATGACCGGGCCTTAAGGGGGCCTTCGCCGACTGTCAGCAAATTTTGACAGCTCAAGCGTCAATCTAAGTTGACGACTCGGTGCTCTTGTGGAACCTTGTTCCGTGTGCCGGCGGGTCCGGCGGGCGCGTGCCGCGCCGTTCCGCGTCGGCGGAGCTGCGGCCCGTCCGCCCGCCTCCGGCGCGACGGACCGATCCATCACGAAAGGAGGAGATTCCGATGGCGGAGGACGAGACCAATCCGGTGATGAACAACACCGGGCTGACCGACGACCAGTGCAAGGAAGTGCATGGCTTCTTCATGAAGGGCATCACCATCTGGGTGATCGCGTCGGCGGTGGCGCACATGCTCACCTATTCCTGGATGCCCTGGTTCCCGGGCGCCAACTGATCCGGCCCCGAACAGTCAGAGAAGGAGAGAGACATGAAAGACGCATGGATGATCTGGCGCCTCGTGACCCCCCGCGAGGGCCTGTTCGCGGTGGGCGGCGTCATGGTGGCGAGCTTCCTGATTCACCTCGTGGTGATGCTCGGCACCGACCGCTACATCGACAAGCTGCTCGGCTGAGGCCGGGTCCGGGCCGCCCGGGCGGTCCGCCGCCGCCGCCCGCCCCTGGCGTCCTGGGCGGGCTGCGGCTATATCCGCGCCATGGACGCAAGCGAGCCGCGCGAGCCCCTCGCCTTCCGCAAGATGCACGGGCTCGGCAACGATTTCGTGGTGATCGACGCGCGCGCCGGGCCGGTGGCTCTGGCGCCCGATGTCGTGCGCGCGCTCGGCGACCGGCATCGCGGCGTCGGCTTCGACCAGCTCGCCGTGGTCTCCGAGGGCGCGCCCGGCGGGCCGGACGCCCGCATCGCCTATTGGAACGCCGACGGCTCCCGCGCCCAGGCCTGCGGGAACGCCACGCGCTGTGTCGCCGATCTCCTGCTCTCGGAGGGGCTCGGGCCGGTGCTCTCGCTCGAGATCGCGGGGCGCGCGGGCCGGCTCTCCGCCCGGCGGCGCGAGGACGGGCTGATCGAGGTCGATATGGGCCCCGCGGCGACCGATTGGCGCGCGATCCCGCTGTCAGAGCCCGCCGACACGCTGGCCCTGCCGCTCGAGGGCGCGCCGGTCGCCGTCTCCATGGGCAACCCCCATGCGGTGCA
The DNA here is from genome assembly GCA_964576075.1 of uncultured Limibaculum sp. Taxonomy (GTDB): domain Bacteria; phylum Pseudomonadota; class Alphaproteobacteria; order Rhodobacterales; family Rhodobacteraceae; genus Thermohalobaculum. Next base: position 17,437 of record CAZNTX010000014.1, read on the forward strand.
TTTCGTCGAGGACGTCGCGGCGGTGGACCTCGCCCGCCGCGGCCCGGCCGTCGAGCGTCACCCGCTCTTCCCCGAGCGCACCAATGTCCAGTTCGCCGAGGTGATCGACCGCGGGCATATCCGCGCCCGGGTCTGGGAGCGCGGCGTCGGCGTCACGCAGGCCTCCGGCTCCTCGGCCTGCGCCATCGCGGTGGCGGGGGTGCTCCGCGGGCTGACCGACCGTGAGGTCAGCGTCGCGCTCGACGGCGGCACCCTCCACCTGACCTATCGGCAGGACGGCCACGTCGTCATGGCCGGCCCCGTCGCCCATGTCTTCGAGGGCCGGCTCTCCCCCGCCTTCCTCGCCGAGGTGGCCCGATGACCGCCCGCGCCCCCGAGATCGCCACCTTCGGCTGCCGTCTCAACGCCTACGAATCGCAGGCCATGGCCGATCTCGCGGCCGAGGCGGGCTTCGCCGACGCGGTGGTGGTCAACACCTGCGCCGTCACCGCCGAGGCCGTGCGCCAGGCCCGCCAGCAGATCCGCAAGCTCGCCCGCGAGAACCCGGGCAAGCCCGTCGTCGTCACCGGCTGCGCGGCGCAGACCGAGCCAGAGACCTTCGCCGCCATGCCCGAAGTCTCCCATGTGCTCGGCAACCGCGAGAAGATGGAGCCCGCGAGCTGGGCCGCGCTGGCCGCGGGCGAGACCCCGCGCGTCGCGGTCGACGACGTGTTCGCCGTGCGCGAGACCGCGGGCCACCTGATCGACGGCTTCGGCACCCGCGCCCGCGCCTATGTCCAGATCCAGAACGGCTGCGACCATCGCTGCACCTTCTGCATCATCCCCTATGGGCGGGGCGACTCGCGCTCGGTCCCCGCGGGCGTGGTGGTCGAGCAGATCAAGCGGTTGGTCGGGCGGGGCTACCGGGAGGTGGTGCTGACGGGCGTCGACCTCACCTCCTGGGGGGCGGATCTGCCGGGGCGGCCCCCGCTCGGCAATCTCGTGCGCCGGGTGCTGCGGCTCGTGCCCGATCTCGAGCGCCTGCGCCTCTCCTCGATCGACAGCGTGGAGGCCGATCCGGAGCTCTTCGAGGCGATCGCGGCCGAGCCGCGCCTCATGCCCCATCTCCATCTCTCGCTGCAGGCCGGGGACGATCTGATCCTCAAGCGCATGAAGCGGCGCCATCTGCGCGACGACGCGATCCGCTTCTGCGAGGCGGCGCGGGCGGCGCGGCCGGAGATCGTCTTCGGCGCCGATCTGATCGCGGGCTTCCCGACGGAGACCGAGGCGGCCTTCGAGAACACGCTCCGCCTTGTGGCCGAATGCGGGCTCACCTGGCTCCACGTCTTCCCCTACAGCCCGCGCGCCGGCACCCCCGCCGCCCGGATGCCGCAGGTGCCGAAGCGGGTGGCCAAGGCCCGCGCGGCGCGGCTGCGCGCGGCGGGGGAGGCCGCCGTCGCCGCCCATCTCGAAGCGCAGACTGGCCGGGCGCACCGGGTGCTGATGGAGCGCCCCCGCCTCGGGCGGACCGAGCAGTTCGCCGAGGTCGTCTTCGCCGAGGACCGGCCGGTGGGAGAGATCGTCGAGGCGCGGATCGCCGGGCATGCGGCGGGGCGGCTGACGGCCTGACGCTTGCGTCAAGGGGTTGCGGCCCGCCCCGCCGGGGCCCCATCTCATGGGCCGAAAGGAGGCTGACCATGACCGAGACCGACCATCTCACCGAGAGCCGCGGAGTCGGCCCGCTGCCGCCCGCCGATCTCGCCGACCCGCCCCCGGCGGCACAGCGCAACTGGGGCTGGATCGTCGCCCTCGGCGTCGTGCTGATCCTCGGCGGCGTGGCGGCGGCGTTGATGCCCGCTCTCGCCTCGATCGCCGTGGAGGCGATGGTGGGCGCGGTCTTCGCCGTCGGCGGCGTCTGCCAGGTGATCCACGCCGTGCGCACCGAGGGCTGGCGCGCGCGGGCCTGGGCGCTCGTCTCGGGCGCGCTCTATCTCCTCGGCGCCGCGCTCCTGGTGCTGAACCCGCTGGCCGGGCTGATGGCGCTCACCCTCGTGATGGCGACGCTGTTCCTCCTCGACGGGGGGCTCCGCATCGCCATGGGCCTCAAGATGCGCCCCGAGAAGGGCTGGGGCTGGATCGCGGTCGGCGGTGTCGCCTCGGCGATCCTCGGTGCGCTGATCGTGGCGCTCTTCCCAGGCATCTCGCTGACGATCCTGGGGCTGCTGGTGGCCGTGGGCCTGATCTTCGAGGGCTGGGGCTATGTGTTCCTCGGCCTCGCGGCGAAGCGGGCGCAGGACCGCGGGGGCGCGGCCTGACCCCGCCCCCGGCGCCGGCGCCGGCGCAGCTTTGCAAGGCCCCGCCGGCGCGCTAGGAGGGGAGGTCAACGGGGAGAGGCCATGTCGTTCTTCAAGAAGCTCCGGGAGAGGCTGACGCGCAGCTCGTCGAAGCTCGGCGCCGGCATCGAGGCGGTCGTCGAGGAGGGGGGAGAGGCCGAGGCCCCGCCCGCCGTCGAGCCCGCGCCCGAGCCCCCGAAGGCGGAGCCCCCGGCCGAGCCCGCCAAGACCGCCGAGCCGGAGCGACGGGCAGAGCCCGAGCCCGCGCCGCCCCCGCCGCCGGCCCCCGCGCCGGCGCCGGCCCCCGTCGCGCCCGCCGCCCGGGTGCCGGAGCCCGAGGCGGAGCGCCCCGGCTTCTTCGGCCGCGTCTTCGGGCGCAAGCCGGTCACGCGCCGGGTGCTCGACGACGCGATGCTCGAGAGCCTCGAGGAGGTGCTGATCGCCGCCGATATGGGCGTCGACACCGCGCTCAAGCTCTCCGCCCGTCTCGCCGAGGAGCGCTTCGGCCAGAAGCTCTCGACGGCCGAGATCCAGGCCGCCCTCGCCAAGGAGATCGCGACGATCCTCGAGCCGGTGGCGCGCCCGCTCCCCCTCGGCAGCCAGCGCCCGCAGGTGGTGCTCGTCGTCGGCGTCAACGGCTCCGGCAAGACCACCACCATCGGCAAGCTCGCCTCGCAGCTCCGTGCCGCCGGCAAGTCGGTGGTGATCGCGGCGGGGGACACCTTCCGCGCCGCCGCCGTCGAGCAGCTCCAGATCTGGGGCGAGCGGGCGGGCGTCCCCGTGCTCACCGCGCCGCAGGGCTCGGACCCTGCGAGCCTTGCCTTCGACGCCATGACCAAGGCCGAGGCGGACGGCGCCGATCTCCTCCTGATCGACACCGCGGGCCGGCTGCAGAACCGCCAGGACCTGATGGAGGAGCTCGCCAAGATCGTCCGCGTGATCCGCAAGAAGGACCCGACGGCGCCGCACAACACCGTCCTCGTGCTCGACGCGACGACGGGGCAGAACGCGCTCTCCCAGGTCGAGATCTTCGCCAAGATCGCCGATGTCTCGGGCCTCGTGATGACCAAGCTCGACGGGACGGCGAAGGGCGGCGTTCTGGTGGCGCTGGCCGACCGCTTCGGCCTGCCGATCCATGCGATCGGGGTCGGCGAGGGGATCGACGACCTCTCCCCCTTCGAGCCGGGCGAGTTCGCCGAGGCGCTGACCGGGGCCGCCGGGGCGGAGGACTAAAGCGGTGGACGCGCTCCGCGGCCTCGCCTTCGTGGCGCTCGGGCTCGGGGCGATCGCCGGGGGCGCCTGGCTGCTCGGGACCGGCGCGCTCGGGGAGGGGCCGTCGGCGGAGCGGCCGCGCTCGATGATGGGCTCGGGCTTCGTCAACGACCATGCGGATGCGGGGCCCGGCACCTGGTATTGGTCCGACTGGCTCGATCTCCGCCTCGACGCGCCGGAGGAGACCGCGGTGGTGATCTGGAACCACGGGACGGTGGCGCAGACGGGGCGCGTCTCCTGCATGGGCACGGGCTATTTCCCGCCGCCCGCCATCATCCGGCTTGAGCGGATCGCGGGGGTGCGGGTCTATTATCTCTGCACCGAGGCGGCGCAGGCGGAGGGCGCGCGCGCCTATTTCGAGGCGCGGCGCGACGAGATCCTGGACCTCGCCGCGCGCTTCCGCGCGCTCGGTCTGGCGGAGGGGCGGCTCTTCCTCGCCGGGCAGTCGGGCGGGGCGACCGCCGCGGCCCTCGCGCTCGCCGCCGAGCCCGAGAGCTTCGGCGGGGGGATCCTGATCGCGCCCGCCTGGGAGGGGCGCGGGGAGGGGCTGCGGCGGATCCTCCGCCGCGGCTCGGCGCACGACGCCTGGATCCGCGAGACGCTCTCCGCCGCCGAGGGGCTGCGCGCCCTGGTGCTCGCCTACGAGAACGACGAGTGGAACGGGCCGGAGGATCTCGCCTTCCTGGCGCGCGAGGGGGTGGAGATCGTCTCGCCCGGCTGCGGGGCCGGCCATGGCGGGGCCTATGAGGGCTGCGGCGTCGAGCCCTCCGCCGAAGCCGCCGCCCGCTGGCTCCGCGCCCGCCTCGCCCCCGGGGGCTAGCGCCGCCGGCGCAGCGCCACGAGGCCCGCGATCCCGGCGAGCATCAGCGGCAGCGCCGGCGGCAGCGGCACAGTGGAGGCCGGGGCGAATGCGAGCTCAGAGGCGTTGTAGAACGGGGCGAAGTTGAAGGCGTTGCCCTGGATCGTGGTCGGCGCCCCGCCCGGGGCGATGCTTTCGAAGCTCCAGGACAAGCTCACCCGGTCGAATTCGAGCCCGGACGGGAGCGACCAGTTTTGCGCGCCGACATGCACGAAGTTTTGCGCGAAGCTGTTTCGCTCGATCGTCAGGACGGTGCCTCCGAGAAACGAGAACTCGGTCGAGATCGTCGCGGTCCGGGTCGCGCTATCGGACACGAGATAGGTCAGGGGGAACCCTCGGTTAATGTCGGACATCACCTGGAACGAGCTTCCCGGCGTCGCGGCGAGAATGACGGTGAAATCGTCGCCGGGGACGAGGGCCGTCCCGTTGGGCGTGTCGCCGGCCTCGAGGCTCGGGGCGGAGCCGTCGTAGCTGTAGGTGAAGGTGAAGGACGCGGCCGGCGCGCCGCCGCACCAGAGCGCGAGGAGACAGGCCAAGAGGGAAGAACCTGACATGAAACGATCCTTCGATGCCCAGCGCGCGCGGCGCTGATGACAACAATCTCGAAAGCTTGCCGGTGGCGGCGTGCGACGTCAAGGCGCTCTCGCGCCGCCTCGGGGCTCAGCGGGCGGCGGGCAGGCGGTATTCCATCATGACCTGGCCGCGGGGGTGGCCCCAATCGCCGAGGAAGCGGGGCTCGAAGCCCGCGGCGCGGCCCATCTCGGCCATCTCCTCGGGGGTGTAGACGAAGGCGGCGTGGTCGTGCGGCTGGCCGGGGTTCTCCATCGGGCGGGCGGCTTCCAGGAAGGTCGCGTAGAGCCGGGCGCCGGGGGCGAGGGCGGCCGGCGCGCGGGCGAGGCAGAGCCGGATCAGCCCGTCCGGCAGGTGGGTGAAGAGCGACTGCGCGATGGCGAGATCGGCGGCGCGGGAGAAACGGTGGAAGGCGAAATCGGCCGAGGCGACGAACTCCGGCCGCTTCGCCTCCGCGAGGCCGGGGGCGAGCTCTTCGGCGAGGCCGGCGGCGACGAGGGCCGCCTCCTTCTCGAGCCCGAGATAGCGCCCGGGCGCGAGCCACGGGATCGCGAGGCGGCCGAGGCGGAGCGAGCCGCAGGCGATGTCGAGGAGCGTCGTCTCGGCGGTCAGCCCGCGGGCGCGGAGGAAGCCGAATTGCAGCCGGCCGATTTCCTCCCAGAGCCCGCCGACATAGCCGCGATGGCCGAGGGCGGCGATCCCCGCAGCCCCCTCCGGCGGCAGCGCGGCATTGGCCGGGGGATGGTGGAAGACGCGCCGGGTGGGCGCAGGCTCGGCGAGGGAGGTGGGGGGGACTGACGGCATGCGGCCTCCGTGCGGCTCTCGGACAAGCCTCACGCGGGCGCCTGCCGGCGCCGCCACCCCAGGTGGCATATGGGGCCACGGCGGGCGGAGGGCAAGCGCGTCAGCCCTCCTCGCCCCCCTCGCCCCGCTGATCGCGGGCCGGGGGCTCCTCGGGGGGTGCCTCGGGACGGACGAGGGCGTCCTCGATCCGGGCGAGGAGGCCGAGGACCACGAGGGCGAGGAGGGTCGCGAGGAGGGCGAGCTGGAAGAGCCCGTAGCCTGCGGCGACGCCGACCACCCCGGCGAGCCACATGCCGGCCCCCGTCGTCACCCCGCGCACCGCGCCGCGGCTGACGATGATCGAGCCCGCGGCGAGGAAGGCGACGCCGCTCGTCACCGCCTCGATCAGCCGGATCGGGTCGACGCGCAGCCGGTCGTCCTCCGGCGCGGGCAGGGCGAGAAGCTCGAGCGCCACCGCGGTGAAGAGCGCCGCGGCGAGCGCCACGAGGATATGGGTGCGCAGCCCCGCCGGGCGGCTCCGCCATTCCCGCTCGGCGCCGATCAACGCGCCGCAGAGCATGGCGACGGCGAGCCGGATCGCGACGGTGGCGAAGTCGGTGGCCCGGAGTTCGGTGCCGGCGGCGTCCATCAGCGCGGCCCAGAGCCCGGCCGTCCACTCGCCCGCGCGCTCGAGAAAGCTCGGATCCTCCATCGGGGGTCTCCTCGCGCGCCGGCCGCGGGGCGCGCCTTGCCAGGGGGCGGCCCGGCGCTGTATGCGCAAGACTGCGAGCGCCGCCGAGCCCTCGTCTCCCCGGGCGGCCTACCCTCTCCCGGACCCTTCCCGCAAGGAGCCCCCGGCGCGATGAGCGAGTGGATCCTCTCCATCGAGGGCACGCCCGACGGCAAGCTCGCCGCGATGCTGCTCGCGCTGCTCTCCGCCGTCGCCCATGCAGGCTTCGGCGCGCTGCAGAAGGGGCGGCACGATCCCTGGATGACCCGCGCGGCGATCGACGTCGCCTATGGCGGCATGGCGCTGCCGGTGGCGTTGTTCCTCGTGCCCTGGCCGGATGCGCGGCTTTGGGCCGTGCTCTTCGGGGTCTTCGTCATCCATGCGGGCTACAAATGGCTGATGGCGATGGCCTATACGCGGGGCGCCTACACGGCCGTCTATCCGGTGGTGCGCGGGACCGGGCCGCTCGGCACGGTGCTGTTCGCCTATCTCGTCTTCGGCGAGGTGTTCACGGCGGTGCAGTGGCTCGGCATGGCCTGCCTCTCCGGGGGGATCCTGGCGCTCGCGGCGGTCAATGTCGCGCGGATGGAGGCGGTGGGGCGGCGGACGCTGCGCATCGCGCTCTGGCTCGCCTTCGCCACCGGGATCGCGACGGCGGTCTACACCACCTACGACGCCTTCGGCATCCGCCTCGCGGCCGACCCCTTCACCTTCCTCGCCTGGTTCTTCGTGGTCGACGGGATCCTCTTTCCGATCCTCGCGATCGGCTGGTATCGCCGGATGCCCGCGCCGCCGCCGCTCCGGGGGCTCGCGCTGCGCGGCCTCGCGGGCGGGCTTCTGGGCTTCGTGAGCTTCGGCGGGGTGATGCTCGCGACGCGGCTCGACAAGGTGGGCGAGGCGGCGGCGCTGCGCGAGACCTCGGTGGTCTTCGCCGCGATCATCGGCTGGCTCCTCCTCGGCGAGCGGATCGGCTGGACGCGGGCCGCGCTCATGGGGGTGATCGCGCTCGGGGCGGTGCTCGTCGAGGCGGGCTGACAGGGCGGGGCGGAGCGACTAGGCTGGCCCTGCGTGCCGAGATGGGAGCCCCCGTGACCGACCCGACCGCCACATCGCTCGCCGAGATCGCCCTTCCCCTCGGCTATGCGGCGCTGGCGCTCCTCGCCGCGGCGGGGCTCTTGCGGCTTCTCTCGGCAAAGGAATTCGCCGCCGCCGCAGGCTGGGTCCGCGCGCGCCTCTTCGGGCCGGACCGGGCGGCGCAGGCGCGGGCGCTGGTGGCGCGCAAGCCGGTGCGCGGGGGGCGCGAGGTCGAGGGCGCGGGGCTCTGGGTCTCGCCCCCGATCCACCGGCCGACCGGCTATGCCGAGGCGGTCTCCCGCGCCAAGATCCTCGCGGTGGGGAACCTGAAGGGGGGGGTCGGCAAGACGACGACTACGGCCAATCTCGCCGCTTTCCTCGCCGAGCGGCTCTCGAAGCCCGTCCTCGCCATCGATCTCGACTTCCAGGGCTCGCTCTCCTCCCTCGCCGCGGAGGGGGGGACCTGGTTGCCCGTCCCGGGGCGGGACAGCCTCGCCACCGCCCTCGTCGGGGGCGACCTCGCGCCGCGCGACATCGCCCCCGCCCCCCTCGCCGCCGAGGGCGCGCCGGGGCTCCGCCTCGTGCCGGCCTATTACGACCTCGCCCAGGCGGAGACGCGCATCGCCACCGACTGGCTGCTCGCCGACCGCGACGACCCGCGCGCCGACATCCGCTACACCCTCGCCCGCCTGCTGCATGCGCCGGAGGTGACCGAGACCTATTCGGCGATCCTGATCGACTGCCCGCCGCGGCTCACCGTCGGCCATGTGCAGGCGCTCGCCGCCGCCTCCCATCTCGCGATCCCGACGATCTTCGACCGGATGTCCTCGGAGGCCGTGGTCGCCTATGCGCTCGAGGTGGAGAATCTCCGCCGCGCCGGGGTCTGCCCGCATCTCTCCTATCTCGGCGTCGCAGGCTCGCTCTGGAACGGCGACCGGGCGCAGTCCGAGCGCGACGCCATGGCCGCGCTCGCCGCCCGCCTCGTCCGGCCGGAGCATGACGGCGGGCTCGCGGGCAAGCTCGCGATCCTGCCCGAGGAGACCTTCCTGCGCGATCTCGTCTGGTTCCGCTCCGACGGGGTCGCCTACGCCACCCGGCCCCGCGGCGAGAAGGAGCGCCGCGCCTGGGAGCCGGTGGAGGCGCTCGGGCGTCTGGCGATCGAGCGCATGGGGCTCGCATGAAAAGCGCGGAGCTCGCCGATCTGATGGAGCGGCTCGCGGGCGCGCTCGGGGAGGGGCCGATGGGCCCGGTGCTCGGGGCCCTCGCGCCGGGCTTCCGCGCCCGCGGCGAGGCGACGGCGCGGGCGAGCGTCGCGGCCCTCGCGGCGCTGCCCGTGCCGTCCGGCCATGGCGGCGCGCGGGGCGAAGTGGCGGCCGCCGCCGGGGCGCTCCGGGCGCTCGCCGACGCGCTGGCCGCAGAGCTGAAGCCCGGGCCGCGCGGCGATCTCCTGGCCCTCGCCGAGGCGCTCGCGGGGCGGGGGGACGCGCCGCTCGGGCCGCTCGCCGAGGCCTGGGCCGCCGCCGCCGCAGAGACCGAGGCGCCGCCCGCGCCGCCGCGCGCCGCCGGGGCCGGGGCCGTCGCGGAGATCGCCCGCCATTCGCGGGCGATCGAGGCCGCGATGGGCGACGAGGCGGCCTTCGAGGCGGCGCTCGCCGAGCTCGAGACGGCGGCGCGCCCGCGCGGGCCGCTGATGGCCGCCGATGTCGCAGCGGTCGCCCGCGCCGCGCTCGGCCGATCGGTCGGGCGCGGACGGGCCGACGCGCTCGCGGCGCTGCGCAAGGCCCATCGCGATATCCTCGACTCCCGGGCCCGCCGCGCCGCGCGGGACGGCCGCTCCGCCGGGTGAGCGCGGAGGCGTGACAGCGCCGGCCCGATCCGCTAGACCCCCGCCATGGCTGCGCAACCCGTCAATCCCTGGCTCAAGCTCGCCCTCGAGATCGGGCCCCTCGCCGTCTTCTTCCTCGCCTTCCAGTTCGGCGAGGAGCTGCTCGCCATGCCGGAGATCGGCGGGCCGCTCGCCGCCGTCACCGGGCAGGCGGTGCTGGAGGGGCGGACCGGGCCGCTCTTCGTCGCGACGGCGCTGTTCATGATCGCCATCGCCCTCTCGCTCGGCATCTCCTGGGCGCTGGCGCGGACGCTGCCGCGCATGGCGGTGGTCACCGCCGTCGTCGTCGCCGTCTTCGGCACGCTGACGCTGGTGCTGCGCGACGAGACCTTCATCAAGATGAAGCCCACGGTGGTGAACGGGCTCTTCGCCCTCATCCTCGTTTTCGGTCTGCTGCAGGGGCGGTCCTATCTGAAATACCTGCTCGGCGAGACCATGCCGCTCGACGACCGGGGCTGGATGATCTTCACCTGGCGCTGGGCCGGGTTCTTCGTCTTCCTCGCGGTGCTGAACGAGGTGGTCTGGCGCACGCAGTCGGACGAGTTCTGGGTGAGCTTCAAGACCTTCGGGAACCTGCCGCTGACCTTCCTGTTCATGGCGCTGCAGTTCCCCCTGCTGAAACGCCACATGCTCGAGGACGAGGCGGAAGGGCGGGACCGCGCCTGACCGGGCCGCGGGGGACGCGCGCGCGCCCCGAGCCCCACCCACCCGGGCTGTCCGCGGCCCCGGCGGGAGCGCCGTCTCCCCCCATCGGCTCGGGGCGCGCGCGCGTCCCCCTCGGCCGGGCCGCTCGCGCGGGGCGTCAGTCCGCGCTGCGGCGGCCGGCCTCTTCGATGGCGGGGCGGATCTTGTCCGAGATGTCGCCGGGCTGGATCGGGCCCGTGTGCTTGTAGACGATGCGGCCGGCGCCATCGAGGACGAAGGTCTCCGGCACGCCGGTCACCCCCCACTCGATGCCGATCCGCCCGGGGTCGTCGACGCCGATCCGCTCGTAGGGGTTGCCGAGTTCGTCGAGAAAGGCCTGCGCGTTCTCGGGGGTGTCCTTGTAGTTGATGCCGTGGATCACATGACCCTCCTCGGCGAGGGCCTCGAGCCAGGGATGCTCGACCCGGCAGGGCCCGCACCAGCTCGCCCAGATGTTGACGAGCTTGACGCCGGGGGCCTTCAGATCCTCCGTCGAGAGGCCGGGGATCTCGCCGAGGCCCTCGAGGGCGAACTCCGGCGCCGGGCGGTCGATCAGCGCGGAGGGGAGCACGTCGGCATCCTCCCGCCCGAGGCCGAGAAAGAAGGTCGACAGCACGGCGATCGCGCCGAGGACCGGGATCGCCATCCAGGGGCGGAAGCCCAAACGGGCGGGGGCGTCGGACGGCTCGCGGGTCTGCTCGCTCTCGGTCATCGGCACTCTCCGGGGCTTCGGGGCTCAGCGCTCCCCGCGGCGGCGGCGCTCGGCCTCGTCGAGCTCGTCGCGGGCGCGGGCGTTGGCCGCGAGGCTCGACCAGACGAGCCAGCCGAGGATCGCGACCGTCGCGGCATAGGCAGAGATCACGTAGACGGCGTAGGGATCGTCGAGGAAGCTCATGCGGGGGCGGCCTCCAGCCTCAGCCGCTCGGCACGGCGGCGGCGGATCTCGGTGCGCGCCCGCACGAGGAGGAGCGCGACGAAGAAGACGTAGAAGGCGACCATCAGCAGATAGAGGGGCGTGCGGAACACGTCGTCCACCCGCTGCCCCTCGGCGACGGAGAGCGAGGCGGGCTGGTGCAGCGTCGCCCAGAAATTCACCGCATAGCGCGAGAGGAAGGCGAAGACGACGCCGACGAGGCAGACGACGGAGGTGAGATCGTAGGCCTTCTCGGTGTCCTCGATCGCCTCCCAGAGCGCGATATAACCGAGATAGAAGAAGAACATGATCAGCACGGAGGTGAGCCGCGCGTCCCAGACCCACCAGGTGCCCCACATCGGCTGGCCCCAGACCGCGCCGGTGATCAGCGCGACCGCGGTGAAGGCCGCCCCGATCGGCGCCGCGGCCTTGGCCACGAGGAAGCTCACATGGTGGCGCCGGACGAGCCCGATCACCGAGGCGACCGCCATGATCGCATAGGTGTTGATGGCGAGCATCGCGGCGGGGACGTGGATGAAGAGGATCTTCACCGTCGAGCCCTGCTGATAGTCGTCCGGCGTCGCGAACAGCGCCCAGCCGAGGCCGACGGCGAGCAGCCCGGCCGCCACCGCCCAGAGCGGGGCCACGAGCCGGTCGGTCAGCCGCATGAATTCGGCGGGGTTCGCATAGCGCCAGATCGACATGCCCCGCTATTTAGGCGAGCGCGCGCGGGCGGGCAACGCTCCCCGCACGCCGCCGCTTGCGACCAAATGGGAGGCCCGCGCGGCGCCTGCGGGCTGTGGGGTGCCCGAGCGGTCGTGCCGGGGCGGACGGCGCCAGGGCGGGTGGGGCCCGCAGGCGCCGCGCGGGCCGGGCCGCGGCGGCCGGACGGTCCCTCAGCGCGCCGAGACCCGGAGCGCCGCCGCCGCCGCGAAGGGGCAGAGCGCCCCCGCGAAGAGCGTCAGCGCGAGCGTCAGGCCGAGGGCCGGCCAGGGGTCGAGGGCGAGGAGCGCGTTCTCCGCCGCCCGCGCGCCGAAGACGAGCGTCGGGATATAGAGCGGCAGCACCAGGATCGAGAGCAGCAGCCCGCCCCGGCGCACGCCCACCGTCACCGCAGCCCCCACCGCGCCGAGGAAGCTGAGCGCCGGGGAGCCGACGAGAATGGCGGCCGCGAGCGCCGGCAGCGCCTCCACCGGCATCTGCAGCATCAGGCCGAGCACCGGCGCGACCAGCGTCATCGGCAGCCCCGTCGTCAGCCAATGGGCGAGCGTCTTGGCGAGCACCACCTGTTCGAGCGCGAGCGGCGAGAGCATCAGCTGCTCCAGCGTGCCGTCCTCGTGATCGGCCTGGAACATCCGGTCGAGCGAGAGCAGCACCGCGAGGAGCGCCGCGATCCAGAGCACGCCGCCCGCGATGCGCGCTAGCGTCTGCGGCTCGCGCCCGACGCCCAGGGGGATCAGCACCGCCGCGAGCACGAAGAAGGCGACCGCGATGCCCCCGCCCCCGCCGAGCCGCAGCGCGAGGCGGATGTCGCGGCCGAGCACCGCGGCGAAGGGGCGCTCGGCCCTCACCACCGCCCCGCGAGGAAGGGATCGGCCTCGGCCGTGGCGGGCGCGGTCTCCGGGGCGGGGGGCGCGAGCGTGACCTCGCGCATTCCCGGCAGGCCGAGATCGATATGCGTGGCGACGAGGGCGAGCCCGCCCCGCGCCGCATGGCCCGCGATCAGCTCGGCCACCAACGCCGCCGAGCCCCGGTCGAGCGAGACGGTCGGCTCGTCGAGGAGCCACACCGGGCGGTCGATGAGGAGGAGCCGGGCGAGGCCGAGCCGGCGCTTCTGCCCGGCCGAGCATTCCGCGGCGGGGCGCTCGGCGATCGCGTCGAGCCCGAAGCGGGCGAGCGCGGCCTCCACCTGCGCCGGCGCCGCGCCGTAGAGCCCGGCCCAGAGGGCGAGATTGTCGGCGACGCTCAGCGGGGCCTTCACCGCGTCGAGATGGCCGGCATAGGCGATGCGCTCCTGAAACGCCGCGCGGTCCTCGGAGAGGCGGACCTCGCCGATCCGCGCCTCGCCCTCGGCGATCGGCAGGAACCCCGCGAGGAGGCGCAGGAGCGTCGACTTGCCCACCCCGTTCGGCCCGCGCAGCGCCACCGCCTCGCCGGGCGCGATCTCGACCGAGACGCCGCCGAGCACCCGACGCCCGCCGCGCCGGCAGCCGACCCGCTCGAGCGCGAGCGTCTCCCCGCCCGGGTTCACCCGCGCGCCCTCGCGCCTGCCGCCGATGCCGAGCCCTCGCCCAAGCCGCGCCTCCCGTGATGCTCGGCACTCCATGCCGGGGGGCGGGGGAGGCGTCAACCCCGCCCCCCGGCGCTGCGACCAAGCAACCGCTTGCGCTGCGCCCTCGCCCGTCCTTAAGACGCCTTCAGCGAAACTATGGTGCGGCGCATCCGCCGCAGCCGGGCCGGGGCGTCGTCCCCCGCCGCCGCGGTCCAGCCAGGAGGAAGACCCATGCCCATCATCGTCGGACAGGACAGCGCGAAGACCCGCCGCACGCTCGAGGCCGGCGGGCAGAGCGTCGCCTACTACTCGATCGAGGCCGCGGAGGCCGCGGGCCTCGGCAGCTTCGCGAAGCTCCCGGCCGTGCTCAAGGTGCTGCTCGAGAACATGCTGCGCTTCGAGGACGGGCAGACCGTCACCCTCGACGACGTGCGCGCCTTCGGCGCCTGGGCCGAGGCCGGCGGGCGCACCGAGCGCGAGATCGCCTATCGCCCCGCGCGGGTGCTGATGCAGGACTTCACCGGCGTCCCCGCCGTCGTCGACCTCGCCGCGATGCGCGACGCCATGGTCGCCCTCGGCGGCAACCCGGAGAAGATCAACCCGCTCAACCCCGTCGATCTGGTCATCGACCACTCCGTGATGGTCGACGAGTTCGGCAACCCGCGCGCCTTCCAGCTCAATGTCGAGCGCGAATACGAGCGCAACGGCGAGCGCTACGAGTTCCTCAAATGGGGGCAGAAGGCGTTCCAGAACTTCCGCGTGGTGCCGCCGGGGACGGGCATCTGCCACCAGGTCAACCTCGAATATCTCGCGCAGACGGTCTGGACCGACGCCGATCAGGCCGGCGAGACGGTGGCCTATCCCGACACCCTCGTCGGCACCGACAGCCACACCACCATGGTCAACGGCATGGCCGTCCTCGGCTGGGGCGTGGGGGGCATCGAGGCCGAGGCGTGCATGCTCGGCCAGCCGATCTCCATGCTGATCCCCGAGGTCGTGGGCTTCGAGCTCAAGGGCCGGCTCAAGGAGGGCGTCACCGCGACCGACCTCGTGCTGACGGTCACGCAGATGCTCCGCGCCAAGGGCGTCGTCGGCAAGTTCGTCGAGTTCTACGGCGAAGGGCTCGACCATCTGCCGCTCGCCGACCGCGCCACCATCGGCAACATGGCCCCGGAATACGGCGCCACCTGCGGCTTCTTCCCCGTGGACGACGAGACGCTGCGCTACTTGCGCACCTCCGGGCGCGAGGAGGGACGGATCGCGCTCGTCGAGGCCTATGCCAAGGCCAACGGCTTCTGGCGCGGGCCGGACTACGCGCCGATCTACACCGACACCCTCTCGCTCGACATGGGCACCGTCGAGCCCTCCCTCGCCGGGCCGAAGCGCCCGCAGGACCGGGTCGCGCTCTCCGAGGCCGCGCCGCGCTTCCTCGACGTCGTCGCCGAATATCGCGGGATCGACACCTCGCCGGACGCGCAGGACATGTCCGACGAGGGCCCCGCGCCCGGCGCGCCGGTGGACCCGCGCAAGACCGCCCCGGTGGAGGGCGCGGATTACGAGATCCGCGACGGCTCGGTGGTGATCGCGGCGATCACCTCCTGCACCAACACCTCGAACCCCTATGTGATGATGGCCGCCGGCCTCGTCGCCAAGAAGGCGCGGGAGCTCGGGCTCACCCGCAAGCCCTGGGTCAAGACCTCGCTCGCCCCGGGCTCGCAGGTCGTCTCGCAGTATCTCGAGGCGGCGGGGCTGCAGGACGATCTCGACGCGCTGGGCTTCAATCTGGTGGGCTATGGCTGCACCACCTGCATCGGCAATTCCGGGCCGCTGCCCGAGGAGATCTCGAAGGCGGTCAACGAGCACGACCTCGTCGCCTGCTCGGTGCTCTCGGGCAACCGCAATTTCGAGGGGCGGGTGAACCCGGACGTGCGCGCCAACTATCTCGCCTCGCCGCCGCTCTGCGTGGTCTATGCGATCGCGGGGGACATGGCGATCGACGTCACCCGCGACCCGATCGCGACGGCCCCGGACGGGCGCGAGGTCTATCTCAAGGACGTGTGGCCGACCGCCCACGAGGTAGCCGAGCTCGTCGAGAAGACGGTGACGCGCGAGGCGTTCCAGTCGAAATACGCCGACGTCTTCGAGGGCGACGCGCGCTGGGCCGGGATCGAGACCACCGAGAGCCTGACCTATGACTGGCCCTCGGCCTCGACCTATGTCCAGAACCCGCCCTATTTCGGGGGGATGGGGGCCGAGCCGGGCAAGATCGAGGACGTGACCGGCGCGCGCATCCTCGCCGTCCTCGGCGATTCGGTGACGACGGACCACATCTCGCCCGCCGGCTCCTTCAAGGAGACGACGCCCGCGGGGCGCTATCTCGTCGAGCGGCAGGTGGCGCCGCGGGAGTTCAACTCCTACGGCTCGCGCCGCGGCAACCATCAGGTGATGATGCGGGGCACCTTCGCCAATATCCGCATCCGCAACGAGATGCTCGACGGCGTCGAGGGCGGCTACACCAAGGGGCCGGACGGCAGCCAGATGTCGATCTACGACGCCGCCATGGCCTACAAGGAGATGGGCACGCCGCTCGTCGTCGTCGCCGGCAAGGAATACGGCACCGGCTCCTCGCGCGACTGGGCGGCGAAGGGGACGGCGCTCCTCGGCGTCAAGGCGGTGATCGCGGAGAGCTTCGAGCGCATCCACCGGAGCAATCTCGTCGGCATGGGGGTGATTCCGCTGGAGTTCACCGGGGGCGACACGCGCCAGAGCCTCGGGCTCACCGGCGACGAGACGATCTCGGTCGAGGGGCTCGCGGGCGATCTCTCGCCGCGCCAGCGGGTGGCGGGGCGGATCGTCTATCCGGACGGGACGGTCAAGGAGATCGCGCTGCTCTGCCGGATCGATACCGAGGTGGAGAAGACCTATGTCGAGAACGGCGGCGTGCTGCATTACGTGCTGAGGAACCTCGCCTCCGCCGCCTGAGACCCGCCCGGCCGCGCGCGCCCGATGCGGCCCGAGGCCCCCGCCCACCCCGGCCACCGGCCCGCCCGGCGGGACCGGTGGCCTTCCCCCCAGGCCTCGGGCCGCATCGGGCGCGCGCGGCCGGGGGCCTGGCACCTGCGGGGGCGGGGGAATGCTGCGCCGCGAAGTCTACTGAAAAGAAAAGAGATTTCCAGTCTACCGTTCGGAAGGGTCTCTGCCTCAGACTGGGTGGACCGCCCCCCGTCGGGCCCGTGCCGCACCGCACGCCGCCGGGGGCGCGCGAACGACGACCTTCGGAGGCCCTACGGAATGAAAGGACCGACAGATCTCGATCTCAGGCTGAAAGGCTATTCCCTCGCCACCGCGGAGATCCTCTACCGGATGCCGGATGCGCGCGCGGTGCTGCAGACCTTCGTCTGGCAGGACTACGACATGGCGCCGAGGTTCCCCAGACTGCAGGCGTTTCTCGATTTCTGGCAGCGCGAGCTCGACGGGCCGATCCACTCGGTCCGGCTGACCCACGAGACGCTCGTGCGGCCCAAGGAGTTCCGCTACGGCTGCCACGAGATCCCGGTGCAGTGAGCGCCCGGCGGCGGGCGGGGGCCGGACCTCGCGCCGCCGTCACGCCGCTTTGAGTGGACTGGGCCGGACGGGGCGGGCATGGTCGGGCGCATGATCAGGTCCCGTGTCCTCGCCCCGCTTCTGCTCGTCCTGCTCGCGCCGGCCGCCCTCGCCGAGGGGCGCCCGCCCATCCTCGTCGAACTCTACACGAGCCAGGGCTGCAATTCCTGCCCGCCGGCGGACAAGGCGCTGAAGGCGCTCGCCAAGCGCGCCGACGTGGTGCCGCTCTCGCTCCATGTGGACTATTGGGATTATCTCGGCTGGCGCGACACCTTCGCCCGGCACGCGCATACCGAGCGGCAGCACCGCTATCGTGCGGCGCTCGGGGAGCGGGCGGTCTACACCCCGCAGGTCGTGGTGCAGGGGCAGGAGGGCGTCGTCGGCAGCAAGGCGGAGACGGTGGACGCGGCGATCGCGGCGGCCAAGACCCGGGCGAGCCCCGCGCGGATCTCGCTCCAGGCGGGGCCGGAGGGATTCGCGGCGGAGGTCGCGCCCGTGGGCGACGGGGCGGCGGGGCCGCTGCGGGTCTACCGCGCGGTCTACGATCTCGAGCGCCGGGTGAAGATCGGGCGCGGGGAGAATCGGGGGCGGACGCTCGCCTACGCCAATGTGGTGCGCGAGCTCGAGGCTGTGGCGGAATGGGACGGGACGGCGCCCGCGCGCTACGAGATCGCGCCGCCGGGGCCGGGGCAGGGGGTCGCGGTCTGGCTGCAGCGGGGCGCGGCGGGGCCGGTGCTCTGCGCCGCCAAGCACGAGGGCTGAGCCTCAGCGCGCGCGGGAGCGGCGGGTCGCCCGCCAGCGGCGGTGGAACCAGAGCCACTGGCCGGGCTCGGCCTCGATCCAGGCGGAGATGCGCGCGTTGACGGCGGCCATGGCGGCGGCGGGATCGGGCGCGCGGATCTCCGGCTCGATCGTCACCCGGAAGCGCCGGGCGGGCGCCTCGCGCACGGCCACGGCGGGGAGAAGCGCGGCCCCGGTGCGCCGGGCGATCTCGGCGGCCGTGGTCATCGTCTCCGCCGGATGGCCGAGGAAGGGGAGGAACGGCGCGCCGGTGTTGCGCTGGTCGACGAGCACCATCGCCACCCCGCCGCGGCGCAGATGGGCGATGAGCTCGCGCAGCCCCGCCGGGCCCTTTTGCAGCACCGGCTCTCCGGCGCAGGAGATGTTGGCGAGCGCGAAGCGGTCGAGATAGCGGTTGTTGAAGGCGCGGTAGATGATGCCCGCGGGGTGGCCGGCGCGGAGCGTGGCGGCGCGGATCGCCTCCCAATTGGCGTAATGCGCGGTGACGAGGAGCGCGCCGCGGCCCTCGGCGCGGGCGGCCTCGAGATGGGCGAGGCCGTGCGTCTCGAGCGCGACGCGGGCGACGAGGCGCTCGAGCTGGGTGTATTCGACCATGGTGCGGAGGAACTGCCGGCCGGCCTCGGCGAGGATGGCGCGGCGCTGCCGGGCGGGCATCTCGGGCCAGACCAGGCGGAGGTTCTCCTCGGCGCGGCGGCGGAAGGCGGGGACGGCGAGGGCGATCCAGCCGCCCAGGGGCGCGAGGGCGCCCGAGAGCGTCCAGAACCCGATGGGGGAGGTCAGCGCGCGGAAGCCGCGGACGAGGGCGTAGAGCACCCATTCGCCGGCGCGCACCCGCCAGCGCTCGCGGGTCCAGACATAGGCCCGCCCGGTCCCGCTCATCGCGCGGGCGCCCGTCCGGGGCGGGTGAGGACGGCGAAGCGGAGCCCCAGAAGCGCCGTCGCCACCAGGCAGGAGAGGATGATGGCGATCAGCAGCCCCCCTTCGTCGGTGCCGCCGAGATGGACCATCGCCCAGCCGAGCGGGATCAGCACCACGAGGAAGGCGAGCGCATAGACCCCGATCGCCACCCAGGCGTCGCCGAGCGCGCGCACAGCCTGCCCCAGCACGACTTGCGCGGTGTCCGGCACGAACACGAAGGCGGCGAGGACGAAGAGCGCCGCGGTGCGCGCCTGCAGCGCCGGATCGTCGGTATAGACCGCGGCGATGGGCGCGCGCGCGAGGATCACGAGCCCGCCGAGCGCCGACATCACCACCACCGCGGTCGCGAGCCCCGACCAGCCGGCGAAGGCCGCCTCCTCCGGCCGCCCCCGCCCGATCTCGTGGCCGACGCGCACGCCGGTGGCGATGCCGAGCCCGAGGCCGACCATGAAGAGCGTCGAGACGAGGTTGTGGGAGATCGAATAGGCGTCGAGGGCGGCGAGGGAGATCTGCCCGGCGAACACCGTCATGGCGGCGAAGCCCACGGTCTCGAAGCCGTTGGAGAGCCCCGCCGAGAGGCCGAGCTTGCGCATCAGCGCGCCGGCGCGCCAGCCGCCCGGGCCCCAGACGCTCGTCCAAGGGCCCCGCACGCCGCGGGCATGGGCCTCCGGCTGGTAGAGGATGAAGGCCACCATCGCCGCCGCTGCGCCGAAGCGCGCGATCGTCGAGGCGAGCGCGGCGCCCACGGGGCCGAGCTCCGGCGCGCCGAGATGGCCCCAGATCAGCACCCAGTTGCCCGCGAGATTGACGAGATTGGCCCCCACCATCACGACGAGGGCGAAGAACGGGCGCCGCGTGCCCTCAAGATAGAAGGCCGAGAGCGCGAAGACCACCTGCGCGAAGAGCCCCGGCGCCAGCGCCTGCGCGACCGCGCCGCCCTCCGCCGCCAGCGCCGCCTCCTGCCCGAAGAGGCCGAGGATCGCCTCCGCCTGCCACACCCCCCAGCCCGCGAAGAGCGAGACCGCCGCCCCCCAGACGAGGGCGCGGCACCAGGCCTGGCCCGCCTCGCGCATGTCCCCCGCCCCGTAGGCCCGGGAGACGACGGCCACGAGGCCTGTGCAGAGCCCGATCGACATGACGAGCAGCGGGATGAACACCGCGAGCCCCAGATTGGCGATCCCCACCGCCCCCGGGGCGTAGCGCCCGAGCATGGCGATATCGGCGAAGGCCATGGCGAGGATCCCCGCCCGCGAGAGCATCACCGGCCAGGCGAGGCGCAGCAGATCGCCCACATGCCACGCCAGGCGGGCGGCGAAGGGCGTCTCGGGGCTCACGTCTCGCATCGGTCGGGCTTTCGGCGCGCGGGGGCGCAGGGGGGAGGCTCAGCGCATCGGTTTCGCCGCGGGCGCCTTGCGCACCCGCTCTCTATGCCAGACATAGAGCCCCGCGCAAACGATAACGCCGGCGCCGACGAGGGTCAGCGCGTCGGGGAATTCCTGGAACACCAGATAGCCGATCAGGATCGACCAGATCAGCTGGGAGTAGTTGAAGGGCGCGAGCGCCGAGGCCGGCGCCTGGGTGAGCGCCCAGACGAGGCAGAGATGGCCCACCATCCCGATCGCCCCGATGGCGAGGAGATAGGGCAGCAGCGCAAGCTCCGGCGTCTCCCAGAGAAACGGCATGGCGGCGGAGGCGGCGAGGCTGCCGACGAGGGTGGTGTAGAACATGCTCGTCCAGATCGAGTCCGAGGCCGACATCGCCCGCGTCGCGACCTGGAAGCAGGCGAGGAAGAAGGCCGCGCCCACGCAGAGCAGCGCCGCCGGCTGGAAGACGCCCACCCCCGGGCGCAGGATGATCAGTGCGCCCACGAGCCCCGCGACCACCCCCGCCCAGCGCCGCGGCCCCACATCCTCGCGCAGCACGAGGGCTGCGAGCACGGTGATCAGCAGCGGCCCGATCTCCATCAGCGCGGTGGCCTCCGCGAGCGGCATCACCTCGAGCGAGGTGAAGAAGAGCGAGGTGGCGGCGAACAGGAACACCGAGCGCAGAAGCTGGATCCGCGGGCTCGTCGTCTTGACGATCCGCGGCAGCGATTGCGCGAAGAGGAGGCAGATCAACACCGTCTGCCCCGTGTAGCGCGCCCAGACCACCTGCAAGGGCGGCAGATGGCCGGCGAGATACTTCGCCACCGCATCCATGCATATGAAGACGAGCATCGCCGCGCACATGCCGAGCGCGCCGCGGCTCTCCGGCGCGAGCCCCGCGGCCCCCGCCTTCAGCCGCGCGATCACGGGGCGGAGGGGACGGCGACCCCGATCATCGAATCGCGGGAGACGAGGCGCGCGAGGGCATCCGCCTCCATCCCCTCGGTGCCGGCGGGCCGCGCGGGCAGGACGAGATAGCGCATGTCGGCGGTCGAGTCGTGGACGCGCACCGCCACCTCCTCCGGCAGATCGAGGCCGAATTCGGCGAGCACCCGGCGCGGCTCCTTCACCGTGCGCGAGCGGTAGGCGCGGGACTTGTACCAGTCCGGCGGCAGGCCGAGGAGGTTGCGCGGATAGCAGGAGCAGAGCGTGCAGACGACGACGTTGTGCACCTCCGCGGTGTTCTCCACCACCACGAGCTTCAGCGCGTCGACCTCGATCCCCATCTCGCGGCAGGCGGCGGAGCCGTCGGCCAGCAGCCGGGCCTTGAAGGCGGGGTCCGTCCAGGCGCGGGCGACGAGGCGGGCGCCGAGGGCGGGGGAGCGGGCATCCATCCGCTCCACCTGCCGGGCGATCTCGTCCGCGCTCGCGATCCCCTTCTCGATCAGCAGCTCGCGGACGGCGATCTCCATGCGCTGCCAATAGGTGAGCGGGCCGTCCTGGTCGGCGCGGTAGGGGTGGCCGGAGGGGCTGAGGCCCCCATGGTCGGTCCCGTGATCATGGTGGTCATGCGGCATCGGCGGCCTCCAGCCAGTGCTCGAAGATCTCGGCATCGAGGGTGTCCTCGGCGCGCTCGGCCCCCGCGCCCCAAAGCTCGGCCATCGCGAAGCGCACCCGGTAGAGCGGGATCGCGGGCGCCCCGTCGCGGCGATAGGCGAGCTCTTCGGGGTTGGGGAAGGCGCCGCAGATCCGCTCGATGCGCCCGACGCGCCCGCGCAGATACCAGGGCGTGCGGATATGGCCCGGCCCGTCGCCCGCGCGCACCCGCACCGCCTCGCCCGGCGCGAAGCGCGCCCCCGTCACCGGATAGGGCGGGGGGAAGTCGGGCGGCGCGACGGCGGGCAGGGGGGCGCGGATCATCTCAGAGCTCCAATGCGGCGCGGGTGGCGGGGCCGGCGATGCCGTCTGCGGCGAGGCCGGCGGCGCGCTGGAAGGCGGCGGTGGCCCGCGCCGTCGCCGGGCCGAAGATCCCGTCCGCGGCGAGGGCGTGGCCCCGGGCCGCGAGCGCGCGCTGCAGCGCCCGGACCGCGGGGCCCCGGGCGCCCTCAGAGAGCGCCACGCCCTCGACCCCGAGCGCGGCCTTGGCCCTGGCGAGATAGCGCTTGCGGCTGGCGAGCCCGTTGGTCCCGCCATTGATCTTGCGGGTGACGGCGAGGAGGTCGTCGCGGTCGGCATCGGCATTGAGCCCGCGGCGCTCCCAATAGGCGCAGGCGATGCGCAGCGAGAGCCGCGGCTCGGCGGCGCGGGCGGGCTCGGCCTCGAGATCGACGCCGAGGGCGCGACCATAGGCGCGGTAATTGGCCCGCCCGGTGAGCTGCAGGAGCCCCCGGCCCTTGTAGCGCGGGCCGTCGCCGGGCTCGGTGTTGCCGAGATCGGCGCGGCCGTCATAGGCGCGGCCGGAGGCGTATTCCTCGGTGGTGGCGAAGCCGTCCGACTCATGCGCGATCTGCGCGAGGAAATGCGCGCGGCGGAGCGGGGTGTCGATCCGGTGGCGGGTCAGGGTCTCGTCCATGGTGTCGGCGATCGCCTCGATGATGCGTCTCTGGCGGGCGCGGCGCGCGCCCTGGCGGCGCGGCGCGATCGCCCAAAGCGTTGCGGCTCCGGGTGCGGGCATGGGCTGGGCCTCTCTGTGGGGGAACGCCCGCAGTCTCCCCCGAAGCCGTTAAAATTCTCCTCGATCTTCGCCGATCGCCTGCGCCGCGCCGTAGGTCGCCCCGCGCCGGGCGATCTCGGCCATGCGCGCGTCGAGCTCGGCGACGGTGAAGGCGCCGGCCTCGATCAGGTTCTGCGCCGTCGCCGCGATCCAGCGCTCGTAGTAGCTCATGGTCTCGAAGGCGTCTGGCCCCATGTCCTCGAGCGCGCGGCGCAGGCCGTCGACGGTGAAGAGGCCCTTGGCGGAGGACAGGACGACGAGCGCGTCCACCCGCTTCTCCCAGAGCGCGTAGTCGTGCTCTGGCCCCGGGGCGGGGCCGAGGGCCTCGCGCCCGCCCATATCGTGCCAGCGCCGGCCGGCGGGATCTTGCGTATCGGACATGCCCCGAGGCTAGCGCCAGGCGCGCGGGGCGGCAAGGGCGCGGCTGTGCGGCGGGTGCGGGTGCGCTACCTCCAGGGATAGTGAGAACAGGGAGGACACCATGATCCATCGCATCGTGCCTGCGGGCCTCGCCCTCGGGCTTTGCCTCGCCGGGCCGCTCGCCCTCGCTGGGGAGACGCCGTCGACCCCGGGGGCGAAGGTCTATTTCATCAATCTCGAGGACGGGCAGACGGTCTCGAGCCCGGTCTTCATCCAGTTCGGCCTCTCCGGCATGGGCGTCGCGCCCGCCGGCGTCGAGCGCGAGGGCACCGGGCACCACCATCTCATGATCAACGCGACGGTGGAGGGCGAGGCGCTCGACCAGCCGCTGCCCTCGAGCGAGTCCCATGTGCATTTCGGCGGCGGCCAGACCGAGGCGACGCTGGAGCTGCCCGAGGGGACGCACAGGCTGCAGCTCGTCCTCGCCGATTGGAGCCACATTCCGCACGACCCGCCGGTGATGTCGGAGCCGATCACGATCACCGTGGAGTGAGGGCTGCGGCAGGGGGGCGCGGGCGCCGGATCGAGGGCGCCCCCGCCCACCCACCCGGCGCCCTCGATCCGCCGCCCGCGCCCCCCTGCCGCGCGTGGCGGCCTCAGGGCTTCGCGAAGACGAGGAGGCGGTTGTTGGCGGGCATCGCCACCGTCTCCGGCGGGGCGAAGCCGAGGGCGGCGGCGCTGGTTGCGAGGGCCTCGCGGTCGCGCACGCGCCAGGACGGGTCGCGGGCGCGGAGCGCGGCGTCGAAGCGGGCGTTGCTCTCGGCGGTGTGGCGGCCCGCCTCGCGGAACGGGCCGTAAAAGATCAGGAGGCCGCCCGGCGCGAGGCTGCGGGCGCTGCCGGCGAGGATCGCCTCGGCCACGGCCCAGGGGGCGATGTGGATCACGTTGACGGCGATCACTGCGGCGAGGGGGCCGAGGTCGGGCCAGGGGGCGGTCGCGTCGAGGGCGAGGGGCGGGCGGAGATTGGGGAAGCGCGCCGCCTCCGCCCAGGCGGCGATGCTCGCGCGGCTCTCTGGATCCGGGTTGGAGGGCTGACAGTCGAGGCTTGGGAAGGCCGCGGCCCACTCGGCGGCGTGCTGCCCGGTGCCGGAGCCGATCTCGAGCACGAGCCCGCGGCGCCCGGCGAGGCGGGGGGCGAGGGCCGCGCGGATGGGCGCGGCGTTGCGCTCCGCGGCCGGGGCGGAGCGGGGCGGCGCGGGGCCGCCGCCCTCCGGATCGCTCATCGGGGCCGGATCACTTCGAGGGCGCGATGACCATGGTCATCTGCCGGCCCTCCATCTTCGGCATGGACTCGATCTTGCCCATGTCCTCGATGTCGCCGGCGACCCGCTGCAGGAGATCGCGCCCGAGCTCCTGATGCGCCATCTCGCGCCCGCGGAACCGCAGCGTCACCTTGACCTTGTCGCCTTCGCCCAGAAACTTCGACACCGATTTCATCTTCACGTCGTAGTCATGCGTGTCGATGTTGGGGCGGAATTTGACTTCCTTGATCTCGGTGACTTTCTGCTTCTTCTTGGCTTCGGCAGCTTTCTTCTGCTGTTCGTATTTGAACTTGCCGAAGTCCATGATCTTGCAGACGGGGGGCGTGGCGTTGGGGGAGATCTCGACGAGATCGAGCCCCACCTCGGCGGCCATCTCGAGGGCCTCCTCGGGGCGGACGACGCCGGCATTGTCGCCGTTGTGGTCGATCAGCCGGATCTGCGGCGCGCGGATCATGCGGTTGACGCGCGGGCCGGTGTCGCGGGTCGGCGGGGCATTGTGCGGACGTCTGGCTATGGGTCGCTTCCTTCTATGGCGCCGCGTCTTGCGGCTCGGACATGACGAACTCGGCCGGGCGTGTCTCGACCGGCCTTGACCCAAATATAGCGAAGAGTTGCGTCCGCGGAAAGCCGGGGACTAGAGCAGATGGCCGGACTTTCGCGCCTTGGTGGCGAGATAGCCGCGGTTGTGGGCGGTCTCGCCGGCCTTGAGCGGCACGCGCTCGGCGACCGCGACGCCCGAGCTCTCCATCATCGCGACCTTGTTCGGGTTGTTGGTCATCAGCCGGACCGCGGAGAAGCCCATCGCCTTCAGGATCTCGGCGCCGAGGCGGAAATCGCGCTCGTCGTCCTCGAAGCCGAGGCGGTGATTCGCCTCCACCGTGTCGAAGCCCTGGTCCTGGAGCGCATAGGCGCGCATCTTGTTGGCGAGGCCGATGCCGCGGCCCTCCTGGTTCATGTAGAGCAGCACGCCCGCGCCCTCGGCGGCGATCTGCTCCATCGCGGCATGGAGCTGCGGCCCGCAGTCGCATTTGAGCGAGCCCATCACGTCGCCGGTGAAGCAGGCCGAATGCAGCCGGGCGAGCACCGGCTCGGAGCGTTGCGGGCGGCCGACCTCGACGGCGTAGTGCTCCTCCGCGCCGTCGTCGGGGCGGAAGACATGGACGCGCCCGGCCTCGGCGAAGCGCGTCGGCACCCGGGCGGCGGAGACCTGGCGCATCACGGTCGCCGCATCGCCGGCGCGGAGGACCATGATCTCGGAGAGCCGGGTGAGGCCGGCCTCCCGCGCGATGGCCTCGACGCGGGTGGGGTCGGACCAGACCGCGACCACCGCGGCCGGCAGGGTGCGCGCCTGCTTGGCGAGCAGGATCGCGAGCGCGTGGAGATCCGACGGCCCCTCGCGCCGGGTCTCGAACGGGCCCTTCATCGGATGGGCGAGATCGAGGCTCGGATCGGCGGTGGCGCGGATATGGGCGGCGGTCGCCTCCGCGCCGATCACGACCCGGGCGAGCGCGCCGTCATAGGCCCGGGCGCGCAGCGTCTCGGCGCGGCGGTGCGAGATCGCGAGGTCGAGCGCCTCCGGCGCGAGGTCGCGCAGCTCGGCGAGGCGACGGTCCGTCACGGTCTCCGCGGCGAGGACGAGCGCGCCGCCATTGCCGCCCGCGAGCGCGATCGGCGCGCCGATCCGCAGATCCGCGCGCGCCCGGCTCACCAACTCCTCGACCGTCAGGCTGAGCGCCATCGCGCCTCTCCTCCCTTTCGCGATGCCGGGGATATAGACCCCGCGCCCGCCGCGCGCCATTGTTTCACCGCGATCACGCGCGTGACGCCGTGGCACACGAGCCGGTGAGCGGGCCGACACATTGCGTGCGACCGCCCTCCGCGCCCCCATCTGAGGCACGTCCCGAGGGGACCGGAGAGACACGAGATGGAGACCGACATGGCGGTGTCGAAGAAGATACTTCTGGTGGACGACGACGCGGACCTGCGCGAGGCGCTCGCCGAGCAGCTGATCATGATGGAGGAGTTCGACGTCTTCGAGGCGGAAACCGGCCAGGCCGGGATCGACCGCTCGAAGACCGAGATGCACGATCTCGTCATCCTCGATGTCGGCCTGCCGGATATGGACGGGCGCGAGGTCTGCAAGCTGATGCGCCGGCAGGGGGTCAAATGCCCCATCGTCATGCTGACCGGGCACAGCTCCGACAGCGACACCATCCTCGGGCTCGACGCGGGCGCCAACGACTACATCGCCAAGCCCTTCAAGTTCGCGGTCCTCCTCGCGCGCATCCGCGCCCAGCTCCGC
This sequence comes from uncultured Limibaculum sp., assembly GCA_964576075.1. Lineage (GTDB taxonomy): Bacteria > Pseudomonadota > Alphaproteobacteria > Rhodobacterales > Rhodobacteraceae > Thermohalobaculum. Next base: position 44,174 of record CAZNTX010000014.1, read on the forward strand.
CAGCACGAGCAGTCCGAGGACGCCGTCTTCCAGATCGGCCCCTACGCCTTCCACCCCGCCACCAAGGTCCTGATCGACGAGGCCGAACGCAAGATCCGCCTCACCGAAAAGGAGACCAACATCCTCAAGTTTCTCTACCGCGCGGGCGGGCGCATGGTGGAGCGCGACACCCTCCTCCGCGAGGTCTGGGGCTACAACGCCGAGGTGACGACGCACACCCTCGAGACCCATATCTACCGGCTCCGCCAGAAGATCGAGCCCGAGCCCTCCAACGCTCAAATCCTGCTCACGGAAACGGGAGGATACCGCCTCGGGCTCTGATCCGGCCCTTGAAGCCCGCATTCGAGGCTCCCATATCGCGATCAAGGCGACGGTGATCCCCCCCCGATTTCTCGTCGCCCAGCGGACGGGTCCCCCCTCACCCCGTCCGCTACCCCACCCCTGATCTCCCCCACCGATCGGCGTCGCCTCCACGCGCGGGCCGCCCCTTCCCAGCCGCCCCCCGGCGCGCTAGGAGAACGGCGCGACCGCCGAGGGAGCTCGCCCGATGCCCGTGACCATCGCCACCTGGAACATCAATTCGGTCCGCCTGCGCGCCGATCTCGTCGCGCGCTTCCTGCAAGAAGAGGCGCCCGACATCCTCTGCCTGCAGGAGACCAAATCCCCGGTGGAGAAGATCCCGTTCGACCGGTTCGAGGCGCTCGGCTACGCTCATATGGCCGCCCGGGGCGAGCGCGGCTACAACGGCGTCGCGATCCTCTCCAGGCTGCCGCTCGAGCCGCTGCCGCACCGCGACTTCTGCCGCCGCGGCGATGCCCGCCACGTCGCCGCCCGCCTGCCCGACGGCACCGCGCTCCACAACCTCTACGTCCCCGCAGGCGGCGACACGCCCGACCGCGCGAGCGCCAAATTCGCCCACAAGCTCGATTTCGTCGCCGAGATGGCCGCCTGGGCGGGCGAGGACGACCCCCGCGCCATCCTCGTCGGCGATCTCAACATCGCGCCGCTCGCGACCGACGTCTGGTCCCACAAGCAGATGCTCAAGGTGGTGAGCCACACCCCCGAGGAGGTCGACGCCTTCGAGGCGGCCCGCGCCGCCGGCGGCTGGACCGACGTCACCCGCGCCCACATCCCCCCCGAGGAGACCCTCTTCTCCTGGTGGTCCTACCGCGCCAAGGATTGGGCGCTCTCCGACCGCGGCCGCCGGCTCGACCATGTCTGGGCCCGCGGCGTCGCCTCCGTCCCGGGCTCCTCGCGCGTGCTGAAGCCCTGGCGCGGGGTGGAGAAGCCGTCCGACCACGTCCCCGTCCTCGCGAGCTTCGAGCTCGGCTGACCGCCAGCCCCGGAGCGAGGCGCCGGACCCGAGGGCGCGCGCGGCCCGAGGCCTGTGGGGGGCCCCGTCGCTCCCCTGCGCGCCGACGCTTGCCCGGGTGGGCGGGGCCTCGGGGCGCGCGCGCCCGTCCCGCCCCTCGCAGGCGGCGGAGGCGCTCGTCAGCCCCGGATCACTGGATCACGCCCGTGTTCACCCCTGAGCCGCCCTGGCTCGCCCGGTAGTCGGTCAGCACGCCGTCCGCGTCGAACTGGAAGATGGCTGAGGACTGCTCGGTGTCGGCGCCCCCGATGAACGCACCGGCGAAGGGGATGTAGGTCTCCGGCCGCATCCGCATCGAGGAATAGCTGTAGACCGCCATCCGCGAGCCATCCGCGCTCAGCGATGTCTGACCCGGCGGGCCGAGGGCCGCCACCACCTCCGAATAGGTGGTCTGTCCCACCTCGAACTGCTGCAGCTGGCTCTGCTCGACCTTGGTGCCGGCACTGTAGCCGCATCCGGCCAGCGCAGCGGCGAGAACGACGCTCGTTATGCGCATCATAGAATTGCTCCCTGCTACCCGGCGCCAGCATGCCCGCATGCCCGCGCCTGTCAACCGTGGAGCCGGCATCAATAGGGGGTGCAGTCCTCCTGCTCGATCACGAAGAGCTCCGGCTCGACCGCCACGTTCGAGCGGGTGTCGGAGAGCGCGACCGTCGTCGTCAGCCCCTGCGCGTCCACCACCACCCATTGGCGGAGCGCGAGCGGCACGTCGGAGAAGATCATGGTGATCGAGCCCTGCTCCGGCGCGTCCGGGTCGATCGCGCGCACCCGAAGCTGCCCCTCGGCCCGCGTGATCGCCTGCACCGCGCCCTCGGTCCGCAAATCGACCCGGTCGCGCAGCAGCAGATCGAGCGGCGTCTCCTCGAGCGGATAGCGCTCGAAGCTCTCGATCTCGCGGTCGCAGACGCCGACCCAGGTCCCGTCGGCGACGATCAGCGCGGGGTTCGGCGGGCGATACTCGAAGCGCAGCCGCCCCGGCCGGCGCATCCAGAAGGTCCCCCGCGAGAGGCCGCCCTCGGGGTCGATCTGCACGAACTCGCCGGTGAGCGTGCCGAGCCCGTTCAGATAGTTGGAGATGCGCAGCAGGTCGCGCTGGTTCACCCCCTGCGCCGCGCTTTGGGCGGGCGCCGCGAGCTCGGCGAGGAGGACGAGGGCGAGGGCCCGGAAGAGGCCGCGAGGGCCGCGAAGTCGCATGTCGTGTCCTTTCCTGAGGCCGGCGCGCCCGGGTGCCGGCCCGTGGATTGGCATGGCGCGCGGCGCAAGAAAACCCCCGGAATCGGGCGGGGATCGTGTATGTTTGACACGTCGGGGCCGTCGCGGCCCGTCGCCCGGTGTGAATTTCCGTCCTGGGGGCGTCATCGCGGACAGCGGTCGGTCACGGTGACCGGTTCTTCGCAATGCCGAACCTTCAGGAACGACAGGAGTATCTCATGACCTTCCCCCGCATCGCCTCCGCCGCCGCGGCCGCCCTCGTGCTCGGTCTCGGCCTCTCCGCGCCCGCCCAGGCCGGCGGCTGCGGCTCCAGCTACCAGGTGGGCTACGGCGACACCCTCGCCAAGATCGCCGCGCGCTGCGGCACCACGGTCTACGCCATCATGCAGGTCAACCCCTATATCCGGAACCCGAACCTGATCCGCGTCGGCCAGGTCATCGCGCTCCCGCAGGGCGGCGGCCACGGCTACAAGCAGCCCCCGAAGGGCGGCGGCTACGGCGGCGGCTACCAGCCCCCCCGCTACAGCTACTGAGCCGGGCGCCGGGGTCCTTCGCGGACCCCGCGCCGGAACGCTCCCTCGCCGTGCCGCGGCCGTCCTCTCCGAGGGCGGCCGCGACGCGCTGACGGGGGCCGCGCTTGCGCGCCCGAGCGGCTCCGCTCCGCCGCGTCCCGGGCGCGCGCAGCCCGAGGCCCCACCCACCCGGGCAGGCGTCGGCGCAGGCGGGAGCGGCGGAGCCCCCCACAGGCCTCGGGCCGCGCGCGCCCGGGACGCGGCCCCCCCGCCGGCCGGCGCGGCCGGGGATCGCGGGACGTGCCGTCGCCCTCGAGCCCGCGCGGGTGCGGCCCGGGTCCGGCCGGTTGCGCGGCCGCCGGCCCGCCGCGGGGTTTCGGACGAGTTTGCAGACCCCGCAGGCGACCCTCCGGACACCGCGTGCCGCTCGCCGCGGCGAAACCGGTCCAAGCCCGGCCATCGCGGTCTTCGAGAGCCCGACGGACGGCGCATCCTGCGACGTTCCTCGGATGGACAGAACGGAGGACCCCATGGCTCGCACCCGCATCACCTCGGCCCTCGCGGCCCTCGCCCTCGCCACCGGCCTCGCCGCCGTCGCCGCCCCGGGAGAGGCGGAGGCCCGCGCCTGCCCCGCGAAGATCGTCGTCGGCCATGGCGACACGCTGTCGGGGATCGCCGCGGCCTGCCACACGACGATCTGGGCGATCCTGCGCGCCAATCCGCAGATCACGCATCCGAGCTACATCTATGCCGGGGAGGTGATCCGGGTTCCGGCGCCGCGCTACGGCTACACCCCGCGCCGGTCCTACACTTACGGCCATGGCCGGGGCTCCTATTACGGCCGGGGCTACGGCGCGCCGCGTTACGGCTACGCCAAGCCCCGCCACGGCTACGGCTCGAGCTACGGCTACGGCAAGCCGCGGAGCTACACCCGGGTCTACGGCAAGCCGCGGGTGCGCTATGGCCACACGGTCACCACCTACCGTCCCGATCTGAGCGACCGCGGCTACGGCTACTGAGCGATCCGACGCGGCGCGGGGAGGGGCCGGGGCGTGGCGCCCCGCGCCCCGAGCGCTGCGCGGGGGAGGCCCGGCGTCTCAGGCTGCGCGGCGGGAGAGACCGAGCGGCGGTGCCTGAGGCGCGGGCTCCGGGCCACGGCCAGACGGGCACATTCCGTTCCCGGACCCGAGCCATCGCGGCTAGGGCTGGCGACCGGCCCCGGCCGGAGCCCGGCGCGGCCGAGGCCGGCGCGTGGCCGCCCCGAGCGCCGCGAGGGCGCCGAGGGCGAGCGGCAGCGTCGCGGGCAGCGGCACGTCGCCCTGGCGGATCTCGATCGTCCCCTCCGGCGCGGTGATGGCGAGGCGAAGCTCGGCCCCGGTGACGGTCACCCCCGGCGCGGTCGGCAAGAGGGCCGTGAGGCGAAGGCCGTAATGGGTGATGCCCGGGCCGCCCGGGCCGGGATAGCTTGCGATGAAGCGCTGCAGCCCCGGATCCTGCGCGGCGCCGAGGACGAACGGCGAGGCGAGCGGCGTGCCGCCCCGGTCGGCGAGATAGGCCTCGGTTATCGCCCCGAGTCCGATGAGGCCGCCGTCGTGCAGGAGGGCGAGGATGACGTTGTAGACGAAGAAGCCCCCGCTCGGCGGTCCGTAATCCGGCGTCAGGGTCTTGGCGTCGGCGAAGACGACGTCGAGCGTGAGCGTCTGCCCGGCGAATGTCGTGCCGGTGAGGTCCGGGAACGGGAGCGCCCCGGAGACGAAGCCAGACCCCACCGGGCCCGGATCGAGCGTGACGGTGAGCGCCGATGCGGCGCGCGGGGCGGCGAGCGCCCCTGCCAGAACGAGCGCGGCCGCCAATGCCGCTGCGAGACCCCCGCGCATCCTGCGATCCTCCGATCCGACGGGCGACCGGCTGCGCCCTCGCTCCGAGCCTGCCGGCGCGGGCCGGAGCGGGCCATGACAATCGTCAAGCCCGCGCCCCCGCCGGGCTTAGCGCTCCTCGATCAGGATCTCGCGCTTGCCGACGGCGTTGGCGGGGGAGACCACGCCTTGCGTCTCCATCTCCTCGACCAGGCGGGCGGCCTTGTTGTAGCCGATCTGGAGCTTGCGCTGGATGTAGGAGGTGGAGCATTTGCGGTCGCGCGCGACGATGGCGACGGCCTTGTCGTAGAGCGCGTCCTCCGAGTCGCCCGCCTGGGCGAGGCCGAGCTTCTCGTCGACGAGGGCCTGGGTCTCCTCGTCGCCGCCGTCGATCACGGCATAGACATAGTCCGGCCGGCCGAGGGATTTGAGGTGGCGGACCACCTCCTCCACCTCGTCGTCGGAGACGAAGGGGCCGTGGACGCGGCGCACCCGGCCGCCGGGCGCCATATAGAGCATGTCGCCCTGGCCGAGGAGCTGCTCCGCCCCCTGCTCGCCGAGGATGGTGCGGCTGTCGATCTTGGAGGTCACCTGGAAGGAGATCCGCGTCGGGAAGTTCGCCTTGATCGTGCCGGTGATGACGTCGACAGAGGGGCGCTGCGTCGCCATGATGAGATGGATGCCCGAGGCGCGCGCCATCTGGGCGAGGCGCTGGATGCAGGCCTCGATCTCCTTGCCGGCGACCATCATCAGATCCGCCATCTCGTCGACGATCACCACGATGAGCGGCATCGCCTCGGGCTCGATCGTCTCGGTCTCGTAGACCGGCTCGCCGGTGTCCTCGTCGAAGCCGGTCTGCACCGTGCGCTCGAACTGCTCGCCGCGGGAGAGCGCCTCGCGCACGCGCGCATTGTAGCCGTCGATGTTGCGCACGCCCATCTTCGACATCTTGCGGTAGCGCTCCTCCATCTCGCCGACCACCCATTTGAGGGCGACGAGCGCCTTCTTGGGGTCGGTCACCACGGGGGCGAGGAGATGGGGGATGCCGTCATAGACCGAGAGCTCGAGCATCTTCGGGTCGATCATGATCAGGCGGCACTCCTCCGGCGAGAGCCGGTAGAGCAGGCTGAGGATCATGGTGTTGATCGCGACCGACTTGCCCGAGCCCGTGGTCCCCGCGATCAGCAGATGCGGCATCTTCGCGAGATTGGCGATGCAGGGCTGGCCCTCGATGGTCTTGCCGAGGGCGAGGGCGAGGGCGTGGCGGGTCTCGGCATAGTCCTCGTGCTCGAGCACCTCGCGCAGCCACACCGTCTCGCGCTTGGCGTTGGGCAGCTCGATGCCGATGACCGAGCGGCCCGGCACCGTGGAGACGCGCGCCGAGAGGGCGGCCATGGAGCGGGCGATGTCGTCGGCGAGGCCGATCACCCGGGCGGCCTTCAGCCCCGGCGCGGGCTCGAGCTCGTAGAGGGTGACCACGGGGCCCGGCTTCACCGCGACGATCTCGCCGCGCACGCCGTAATCGGCGAGCACCGTCTCGAGCTGGCGGGCGCTTTCGTCGATGGCGAGTTCTGAGAGCGGCGTCGGCCCGGCCTTGCGCGGGGCCTGCAGGAGCGAGAGCGGCGGCGCGTCGTAGGCCGGCGCTGCGGGCGCCTCGGCGGCGGGCTCGCGGCGGTCTGGGCGGAGCGTCTCGTCCTCCTCCTCCTCGTCCTCCGCAGGCGCGGCGCGGGGCGGAAGGGGGCCGTCCGGCTCCGCCCCGGCGCGCGGGGCGGGATCGGCGAGGAGCGCCTGCATCGCCGTCTCGCGGTCGGGTCCGAGCGGGTCGGGCGCGGGGGCGGGGCGCGCGGGCGTCGCCGAGAGCACCGAGAGCGCGTTGCCGAGCGCGTTCTGCGCGGCGGCGGCGCGGGCTGCGGCGGCCTCCGGGTCCACCGGCCCGGCCGGGGCGGGGGCCGCCGGGGGGACGGGCTCGCGCCGCTCCGCAGGCTCCGCGGGGCCGAGGCCGACCGCCGCGGCGATGCCGAAATCGTCCCGCTCTCCCGTCTCGGCCTCGGCGGGCCGGGGACGGCGCGCGGCGACGCGGCCGGCAAGCGCCGCGAGGCTCCCGCCCATCCAGCCGAGCGCCGCCCGGACCTCGCCCGAGGTCGCGCCGAGCGCCGCGCCCCAGACCAGCGCCGTCGCCACCCCGAGGAGGAGCGAGAGCGGGCGGATCGCCGTCTCCGCCGGCACCGGCAGGAGCGCGAGCAGCGCGAGCGCCCCGTTGTCGCCCAGATGACCGCCGAGCCCGACGGTGACGAGCGGCCAGCCCTCCGGCGGCGTGTGCGTCGCCGCGAAGAGCGCGCCGAGGAGCACGGCGAGGGGCGCCAGCAGCAGCCGCGCCCAGACCCGCTCCTCCCCGATATGGAGCACCATGCGGAGCCCCCAGACCAGCGGGAACAGTACGAGAAACCACGCCGCCCGCCCGAGCACCCGCACCAGCGGATCGGCCAGCACCGCGCCCGGCCGGCCGAGCCAGTTGACCGGCGCCTGCCCCGGCGCGCTGAACTGCGAGGGATCGCCCGCATCGTAGCTCGCGAGCGCGAGGGCGAGCGCGGCCCCGAGCGCGATCAGCGCGAGCCCCCAGAGCTCGGCGAGGCGCCGGCGCACCGCCTGGCTCGTCCCGCCCTCCCGGGGCGCTGCCTGCGCGAAGCCCTCCGCGCCCCCGTCCCCTGCGAACAGCGCCATCCGATCCCCCCTCAGCCCAAGACCTCGGCGACGGCGGCGAGCCCGCGCCGCACCTCCGCCGCCGGCGCGACGAGCGCGAGCCGCAGATAGTCCGCCCCCGGATCCGCGCCGCCCATCCAGTCGGGCGCCGGGCGCGAGAGATAGGCGCCCGGAAGCGCCTTCACCCCCGCCTCGCGCCAGAGCCGGAGCGCCGCCGCCTCGCCCCCGCCCGCGCGCGCCCCGAGCCGCAGCCACAGGAAGAACCCGGCCTCGGGCGAGGCATAGCCCGGCAGGTTGCCGAGCGCCTCGTCGGCGATGGCGTATTTCTCGCGGTAGAGCGCGCGGTTGGCCTCGACATGCGCCTCGTCCGCCCAGGCCGCGGCGGCCGCGTGCTGCGCGGGGATCGGCATCGGCGCCCCGGCATAGGATCTGAGCTGCAGCATCGCCGCGCGGTTCGCGGGCCCGGTGCAGGCGAAGCCAGAGCGCAGGCCCGCGAGATTGGAGCGCTTGGAGAGCGAGTGGAACACGACGAGCCGCTCGGGGTCCCCGCCGGTCTCGGACAGCACCTCGAGCGCGCCGGTGGGCGGGCTCTCGCGCCAGATCTCGGAATAGCACTCGTCGGCGAAGATCTTGAAATCGTGCCGCTCGGCGAGCGCGAAGAGCCGCTCCCACCAGGCGCGGTCGGCGCAGGCGCCCTGCGGGTTGGCCGGCGAGCAGATATAGACGACCGTCGTGCGGTCGAGCAGCTCGGTTGGAAGCGCGGCATAGTCCGGCAGATGCCCGGTCTCGGCCGTGGCGGGCACGTAGACGGGCTCCGCCCCCGCCGTGATCGCGGCCACCGCGTAGCACTGGTAGAACGGGTTGGGCATCAGCACCGCCGGGCGCCGGCCCCCCTTCTCCTCCGGCGAGAGCGCGACGCAGGCGGCGAAGAGCCCCTCCCGCGTGCCGTTGAGCGGCAGGATCGCGCGCTCTGGGTCGCGGTATCCCTCCGCCACGCCGTAGCGCCGGGCGAGCCAGTCCGAGATCGCGGCGCGCAGCTCCGGGATGCCCTCGTTCGGCGGGTATTTCGACAGAGTCGCGGAGTGCTCCAGCATGATCGGGCCGACGAAGTCGGGCACCGCATGCTGCGGCTCGCCGATCGACATGGCGATTTCCGCGCCCCCGGGCTCGGTGCCGGCGAGGAGCCGGCGCAGGCGCGGGAAGGCGTATTCCGGCAGGGCTGCGAAGCGGGTCGGGAGGTCCATGGCTGCTCGATATCGGGGGCGGCCGGCGTCTCCGCGCCGTGCGAGCCGCAGTCTATCCGAGGGGGGCGCCCGGGTCCAGCGCCGCACGAATCAGCCGGGGCCGAGAAGCGCCCCCTCGAGCGCCATCCCCGCCGCCAGAAGCCGCGCCTCCTGCCCGGGCCCGGCGACGAGCATCATCCCGCAGGCGGTCTCGGGCAGGGGCAGGGTGATCGCGGGCAGGCCGAGGAGATTGACGAGCCGGGTGATCGAGAGCGCCATCAGATTGCGCTCGGTGTAGTGCGCTTCCTCCGCCTCGAGGCGGGCGATCTCCGGGGGCAGGATCGGCACGGTGGGGAGCGCGAGCAGCCCCCCCTCCGCGATGCGCGCGGCGAGCGAGCGGGAGAGCCGGGCGAACTCCGCGCGCGCCGCCCGGTCGTCCTCCGCCGAGACGGTCGCGCCGAGGCGGAAGCGTGTCTCGATCCGGGGATACATCGTGCCGGGGGCCGCCTCGATCTTCGCGCCCCAGGTTTGCCAAGCCTCGTAGGTCACCACCGGGCTGAGCCGCGCCCCGGTCTCGCGGGTCTGGGCGAGTTCGGGCACGTCGCCGCGGGAGAGCGCGATGCCGCCCGCGGCGAGGCGGTCGAGCCCCGCCTCCCAGGCGGCGATCGGCTCGGGGTCCGCGCCCTCCGCCCCGAGCGGCTCGGGGACGAGGAGCGCCTCGGGCGGCGCGGGCTCCGGCAGCGGCTCGGCCGGGGTGCCGAGGAGGGCGGCGAGCACGAGGGCCGCGTCCTCGCAGGTCCGCGCGATGGGCCCCACGGTGTCGAGGCTCGCGGCGAGCGGCACCACCCCGTCGTTCGGCAGCACCCCCGGCGTGGTCTTGAGCCCGACGAGCCCGTTCCAGGCGGCGGGGATGCGCACCGAGCCGCCGGTGTCCGTCCCGATCGCCGCCGGCGCGAGCCGCCGCGCCACCGCGACCGCAGAGCCCGAGGAGGAGCCCCCCGGCGCGCGGCCCGGCATCAGCGCGGTCTCCGGCGTCGCCGCCATCGGGTTCACGCCGAGGCCCGAGAAGGCGAGCTCGGAGAGATGGGTCTTGCCGAGGCAGACGAGCCCCGCCGCGCTCGCCCGGCCGAGGACCGTGGCGTCCGCCTCGGGCACCCGGCCCGCGAGCAGCCGGCTCCCGGCCTCGGTGGCGACGCCCGCGCTGTCGATATTGTCCTTCCAGGCGAGCGGCACCCCGTCGAGCGGGCCGAGGCGGCGGCCCTCGCGGGCGCGGGTCGCGGCGGCGGCGGCCTCGGCGCGGGCGCGCTCGGGCGTCAGGCGCGCGAAGATGCGCGCCCCGTCCGCCGCGGCGGCCACCGCCTCGAGACAGGCCTCGGCGAGATCGCGCGGGTCGAGCCGCCCCGCCCCGATCGCCCGCCCCAGGGCCGCCGCCGTCTCCTCGCGCCACTCCGTCATCGCAGTCCCCTCCCGCTTTGCCTCCGGCCTACGCCGCCCCGCGCCCGGCGGCAAGGGCCGGCCCCATTCGCCGCACCTCGCGCATTGGACATTCGCGCGCGCGAGCCGATAGTTGGGCGCATGAGCGAGCGGATCTACGACATCGCGGTGGTCGGCGGCGGGCTGGTCGGCTCGGCGCTCGCCTTCGTGCTCGCCCGCGCGGGCTTCGAGGTGGCGCTGGTCGACCGGCTGGCGGTCGAGACCCGGGCCGCGCCCGAGTTCGACGGTCGGGCCTATTCGCTCGCCCTCGGCTCGGCGCGGCTGCTCGAGGCCGCCGGGCTCTGGGACGAGATCGCCGGGCAGGCGCAGGAGATCGCCGACATCGAGGTCGGCGAGGGGGCCGGGAGCCCGGCGCTCCTGCATTTCGACCCGCGGCTGACCGAGGCCGGGCGCGTCGGCTGGGTCGTGGAGGATCACGTGCTTCGGGAGCGCCTCCTCGCCGCCTCCTGCGGCTGCGCCGCGGCGCTCGTCGGCGCAGCCGAGCCCTCCGGGCTCGAGGTCGGGCCGGGCGCTGCGCGCGTGCCGCTCGCCGACGGGCGGAGCGTCGCCGCGCGGCTCGTCGTCGGCGCGGACGGGCGGCGCTCGCGCCTGGCCCGGGCCGCGGGGATCGGCCGCGTCGGCTGGGCCTATGGGCAGACCGGGCTCGTCGCCGCCATCGAGCACGACCGCCCGCATCGGGGCCTCGCCCATCAGAGCTTCTTCCCCGGCGGGCCCTTCGCCGTGCTGCCGCTCACCGGGGATCGCTCCGGGGTCGTCTGGTCGGAGCGGCGCGGCCGGGCCGAGGCGATCGCGGCGCTCGACGACCGCGCCTATGCGGGCGAGCTCGCCCGGCGCATCGGGCCGCGGCTCGGCGCGATCCGGCTCATCGGGCGGCGCTGGGCCTATCCGCTCGACCTCTCGCTCGCCGAGCGCTATGCCGCGCCCCGTCTCGCGCTCCTCGGCGACGCGGCGCATGGCGTCCATCCGATCGCGGGGCAGGGGATGAATATGGGCCTGCGCGACGTCGCGGCCCTCGCCGAGGTGCTGGTCGAGGCGCGGCGGCGCGGCGAGGATATCGGCGGGCTCCCGGTGCTGCGGCGCTACGAGCGTTGGCGGCGCTTCGACGCGACCGTCTTCGCCCTCGGCATGGACGCGCTCAACCGGCTGTTCTCCAACGCCTCCGGCGCGCTCTCGTTGCTGCGCCAGGCGGGGCTCTCGGCGGTGCAGGCGAGCCCGATGGCGCGGCGCGCGCTGATGGCCGAGGCGACGGGGCAGGCGGGGGAGGTGCCGCGGCTGCTGCGCGGTCTGCCCCTGTGAGCGCGCCGCCGGTCGTCGCGCTCTTCGACCGGGTGGCGCAGGGCTACGACGCGGAGCGGCGGCTGCTCCTGCCCGATTTCGACGCCTTCTACGGCGCGGCGATCGAGGCCGTCGGCGCGCCGCCCCGCGGCGGGCGCGTGCTCGATATCGGCGCGGGGACGGGGCTCTTCTCGGCGATGCTCGCGGCGCGCCGGCCGGACCTGTGCCTCGTGCTCTTCGATGCGAGCCCGGCGATGCTCGCCGAGGCGGCCCGGCGCTTCGCGGCGCTCGGGATCGCGGCGGAGACCTGCGAGGGCGATCTCGCGGGGCCGCTGCCCGAGGGCCCCTTCGACGCGGCGGTCTCGGCGCTCGCGATTCACCATCTCGCGCATGCGCAGCAGGCGGATCTCCTCGCCCGGCTCGCCGGCCGGCTCGCGCCGGGCGCGCGGTTCGTGGAGGCCGAGCAGGTGGCCGAGGCGACGGAGGCGGCGGAAGCCGCGGCGGTCCGGCGCTGGGAGGCGGCGGTGCGGGCCGCGGGGGCCTCCGAGGCGGTGCTGGAGGCCGCGCGGGCGCGCATGGCGCATGACCGCTGCGCGACGCCGGAGCGCCGGCTCGACTGGCTCGCCCGAGCGGGCTTCCGCTCTGAGCTGGTCTGGCGGCGCGGGCGCTTCGCCGTCTTCCGCTCGGAGCGGCCGGTCGCGGCGGCGGGCTGAGGCGCGGGGCGCCGGAGGGGGCGGGTCCCCGGGCTGCGGCCGGGCGATCCGTCCGGCCTGCTCTGGCTGGCCGTCCGCGCACGGGAGACCGGCGATTCGGTCCGAGGTGGGCTGCCCATGGCTCTGCGGAGGTGCGGCGCCGGTCGGGGGGGGCGGCGAGGCGCGCGGGCCCGCCGCCGCCCCCACCCGCCCACCCGGGCGCCGGCGGGCCCGCGCGCCTCGCCGCCTCAGC
>CAZNTX010000015.1:0-3729 GCA_964576075.1 uncultured Limibaculum sp.
CGACATGATCATCCCCAAGCAGTTCCTGAAGACGATCAAGCGCACCGGCCTCGGCGCCAATCTCTTCGACGAGATGCGCTTCCTCGACGACGGCTCCGAGAACCCGGACTTCGTGCTCAACAAACCCGCCTATCGCGAGGCGAAGATCCTCGTGGCCGGCGACAATTTCGGCTGCGGCTCGAGCCGCGAGCACGCGCCCTGGGCGCTCCTCGATTTCGGCATCCGCTGCGTGATCGCGCCCTCCTTCGCCGACATCTTCTACAACAACTGCTTCAAGAACGGCATCCTGCCGATCGCCCTGCCGCAGGAGGAGGTCGACAAGCTGATGGACGACGCCGAGCGCGGCGCCAACGCGGTCCTCACCGTCGATCTGGAGGCCCAGGAGATCCGCGGGCCCGACGGCGGCGTGATCCGTTTCGAGATCGACCCCTTCCGCAAGCACTGCCTGCTGAACGGCCTCGACGACATCGCGCTCACCCTCGAGAAGGAGGACGCCATCGCCGCCTTCGAGGCGCGTCAGCGGCTCGCCCAGCCTTGGCAGGCCGGCGCCGAGGGCTGAGGCCCCTCGCCGGGGCGCTCGCGCTTGCCGCGGGCCTCGCCCCGGTGGCCGCGGCCGCGGGCCTGCCGGGGCTCGAGCGCCCGCCGGGCGCGCTCCGTGTGGCGCAGTTCAACGCGGCGATGGCACGCCCGGGGGCGGGGGTGCTGCTCGCCGATATCGAGCGCCGCGCGCCGCAGGTTCTGGCGGTCGCCGAGATCGTGCTCCGCACCCGCCCCGACATCCTGCTGATCAACGAACTCGACGCCGACCCGGAGGGCCGCGCGCTCGCCGCTTTCGCCGACCTGCTCGCCGAAGGCGTCGCCGGGCTCGACGGGCTCGCCTATCCCCACCGCTTCCAGGGGCCGCAGAACGTCGGCCTCCCCTCGGGGCGCGACCTCGACGGCGACGGCCGCGCCGCGGGCCCCCGCGACGCCTGGGGCTTCGGCCGCTTCCCCGGGCAATACGCCATGGCGCTCCTCTCGCGCTTTCCCTTGGGCGAGGTGCGCAGCTTCACGCGGCTCCCCTGGTCCGCCATGCCGGAGGCCCGCCGCCCGCGCCTGCCCGACGGCACCCCGTTCCACGACGACGCCACCTGGGCCGCGCTCCGCCTCTCCTCGAAGAGCCACTGGATCGCGCCCGTCCGCCTCCCCGGCGGGGCGACGCTCCACATCCTCGCGGCCCACCCGACGCCCCCGGTCTTCGACGGCCCCGAGGACCTGAACGGCCGGCGCAACGCCGACGAGATCCGCCTGCTGGCGGAGATCCTCTCAGGCGGGGGAGACTGGCTGGTCGACGACCGAGGCCGCGCGGGCGGCCTGCCGCCGGACGCCTCGGCGGTCGTCCTCGGAGACCTCAACGCCGATCCCCATGACGGCGACGGCAGGCGCGCGGAGATCGCGGCCCTCCTCGCCCATCCCCGCCTCGTCGACCCGGCGCCCGAGAGCCCCGGCGCCGCCGCCGCGGGCCCCCGCCCGGGCCTCGCCGGCCCGCCCGCACGCCACACCGCGGACTGGCCGGACGGCCCCTCGGACCCCGGCAATCTCCGCGTCGACTACGCGCTGCCCACCGCCGATCTCGAGATCCTCGGCACCGGCGTCTTCTGGCCGGCGCCGGGAGACCCGCTCGCCCGCCTCACCGCCCGCCGGGGTCGGCGCGAGGCGAGCTCCGACCACCGCCTGGTCTGGCTCGACCTGCGCGCCCCCTGACATCGCCGCGTCCCCGACGCCCCCGCGGCCGGCGCCCCCGGTCCGGCTCGCGCGGGGAGGGCGGGCGGGAGCGCGAGTCGGACCGGGGGCGCCGGCCGCCCGTCCCGACGGCTCCGCAAGCGCGCTCACATGGTCAGCGGCGGCGTGCAGGCGAGGGGGCCGTCGTCGGTGATCCGCTCCACCGTCTGCTCGACGCCGTCGGGCACCGGCAGGATCACGATCCGCGCCCCCCGCCGGACATGGCGGAAGCAATGCAGCCCCGCATAGGCGAAGCAATAGACCCCGTCCTGCGCCGCCCAGCCGCCCGAGAGACAGGTCCCGTCCGCGCCGACGAAGACCGCGCGATCTCGCTCGGGGTCGTAGTATTCCCGGCCCCAATGCCGGCCCTCGATCGAATACCACACGACGCGGCCCGCCGTCATCTCGCGCCAGTCCTCGACCGGGATCGGCACCTCCTCGGGCGCCTCCGCCTCCGGCTCCGCTGCCTCGTCGGCCGGCAGCGGCGCCTCCGGCGCCTCGGCCCAGGCGGGGCCCGGCCAGAGCGCGCCGAGCCACGTCGCCACGAGCGCCGCCGCCGCGATCCGTCCCATGGCCGCAGGCCTCCGTCGCATCGCTCGCCTCCTCTCGCCCCGGCGGCTCAGCCGCCCTCCACCCCGCCGCAGACCGCGCAGTCCACCCGCCGGGCGACCGAGATCGTCCGCATCTCCGCCGCCAGCGCATCGTAGACGAGGAGCCGGCCGCGCAGGGTCTCCCCCGCGCCGGTGATCGCCTTCACCGCCTCCGCCGCCTGCATCGCGCCGAGCACGCCCGCGAGCGCCCCGAGCACCCCCGCCTCCGAGCAAGGCGGCACCAGCCCCTCCGCCGGCGATTCGGGAAAAACGCAGGCATAGCAGGGCCCGCCGCCCGCCGGATCGAACACCGAGAGCTGCCCCTCCCAGCGCCCGAGCGCCGCCGAGACGAGCGGCGCCCCGCAATCCACCGCCATGCGGTTGACGAGCCGGCGCGTGGCGAAATTGTCCGACCCGTCGAGCACGATGTCGTAGTCCTCGAAAATCACCGGCGCATTGGCTTCCGTGAGCCGTGTCCGGTGGCGCCGGACCGTCACGTTGGGGTTGAGCCGCGCCACCGCCCGGGCCGCGCTCGCGGTCTTCGCCTCGCCGATCTCCTCGGTCGCATGGATCACCTGGCGCTGGAGATTGGAGAGCGAGACCGCATCGTCGTCCACCACCCCGATCGTGCCGACCCCCGCCGCCGCGAGATAGAGGATCGAGGCCGAGCCGAGCCCGCCCGCGCCGATCACCAGCGCCCGCGCCGCGGCGAGCCGCTGCTGCCCCGCACCGCCGATCTCGTGCAGCACGATGTGCCGGGCGTAGCGCTCGATCTCGTCCTCGCTGAAGGCCATCGCGCCCGCACCCCCTGCCACGGCCCGCAGGGGGGCCGGTCTCAGTCCTCCGCCGCCCCGGCGTCGCGCGCCCGCACGGCCCGGCGGATGCGCCGGATCAGCAAGGCATAGCCGAGCGCCAGCCCCGCCACAACGCCCCCGACGATCGCCGCCCGGCCGACCGCGGCCCAATCCGCCGCGAGGAGCCAGGGCCAGAAAAAGGCGAGTGCCAGCGCCGCGACGAGCCCCGCCGCGAGCCGCCCTCCGAGCAGCCGCCGCGCCCAGAGCCCGACGCCCAGCACCACGAGCCCGACCAGCGCTTCGTAGACCAACACCATGTCCGCCTCCTGCGCCAAGGATAGCCCGCGCCGCCCCCGGTCAAGCCGTCCCCGGCGACGCGCCGACGGCGGCCGCGCGCCGCGCAGCGCATGCCTGGGGGGAAGACCGCCGGCGCCGCCGGGCGCGCCGGCGGCCGGGGCGGGTGGGGCATGCGCTGCGCGGCGCGCGGCCGCCGTCGGCGCTCAGAGCCCGTCGAAGAGCGCCGTCGACAGATAGCGCTCGGCGAAGGAGGGCAGGATCGCGACGATCCGCTTGCCCGCCATCTC
>CAZNTX010000015.1:3739-54300 GCA_964576075.1 uncultured Limibaculum sp.
GGGCGCTCGGCGATCTCGATCGCCGCCGCGATCGCCGCCCCGGACGAGATCCCCCCCGGCACCCCCTCGAGCCGGGCGACCTTGCGCGCCGTCTCGAAGGCGGTCTCGTTGCCGATGGTCAGCACCTCGTCGATCAGCGCCGTGTCGAGATTGCCCGGGATGAACCCAGCCCCGATCCCCTGGATCTTGTGCGGCCCGGGGCTGCCCCCCGAGATCACCGGACTGTCCTCGGGCTCGACGGCCACCATCCGCAGCCCCGGCAGCCGCGCCTTCAGCACCGAGCCGATCCCGGTCAGCGTCCCCCCGGTGCCGACGCCCGCGACCACCGCGTCGAGCCCGCCGCCGGTGTCGGCCCAGATCTCCTCGGCGGTGGTCTCGCGGTGGATCTCCGGATTGGCCGGGTTCTCGAATTGCTGAGGGATCACCGCGCCCGGCGTCTCCTCGGCCAGCGCCACTGCCTTGGCGATCGCGCCCCTCATGCCGTCGGCCGCCGGCGTCAGCACGAGTTCCGCGCCCAGAAGCGCGAGCATCTTGCGCCGCTCGATCGACATCGAATCGGGCATCACGAGCACCATCCGGTAGCCCTTGGCGGCCGCCGCGAAGGCGAGGGCGATGCCGGTGTTGCCCGAGGTCGGCTCGATCAGCGTCCCCCCGGGCGAGAGCTTGCCCGCGGCCTCGAGCGCCTCGACCATGGCGACCCCGATCCGGTCCTTCACGCTCGCGAGCGGGTTGAAGAATTCGAGCTTGGCGAGGATCTCCGCCTCGAGCCCGAGCTCGGCCCGGAGTCTCGCGAGCCGCACGAGCGGCGTCGCCCCGATGGTCTCCGTGATGTCCCCGTAGATCCGCCCCCGCGGCTCGGCCTCGCGCATGGTCCTCTCCCTCTCAGGCTCGGGCCAGAGAGTGGGCAATCGGCCGGCGGAAAGCAAATCCGAGAACGCCGCGCCGCTCAGCCGCGCGCGCCCCGCCGCCGCCCGAGATAGCCGAGCCCCGCGATCCCTCCGAGCATCAGCCACGCCGTGGCCGGCAACGGCACCGCGGCGGCGTTGTCGCGGCTGATCGTCAGATCGTCCATCAGCACGAACTCGCCGGTGAAGCTGAAGGCGGCGATGTCCGCCTGCTCCCGCTCGAAGCCGCGGAAGGCGCCGGCGTTCCGGACTCCGACCCCCGGCGTCGAGATCGGGGCATCCGCCTCGAGATCGAAGGTCTCGAGGAGAGTGCCGTCGGCGTCGAAGATGCTCAGAAGCGCGTCCGAGACCCCGTCGTCGTCGTCCGGCGAATAGTTGAAGAAGCCGCCGACCCCGGAGACGGGGGTCGCGAAGACGAAGGTCGCGGTCTCGGCCGGGATCGCGCCGATGCCGACCCAGCCGCCGCGGTCCGAGTTCCAGCGGCCGTTGTCGCCGAGCCCGAAGCTGGAGGTCGTGTTCTCGAACAGGAAGCGGTCGTAGGACGAGGTGAGCGTGATCGTGTCGGCGCCGATGCTCGCATCGAACGGGCCGGCGCCCTGCTGGTTGGAGGCGGCCGAGAAGTCGTTGACCGAAAAGGTCTCGAACGGGTTCGAGGTGAGCGTCGCCCCATGGGCCAGGCTGCCCGTGAGGGCGAGGGCTGCGGCGAGCACGGCGGATGTCGTCGGATGGCGCATCGGTCTGATCTCCTGTGCGAGGATCTTGGGGAGGGGTCCGCCCACCGGCGGCGGCGGAGCGGGCGGCGGGCGGTCAGGCAGGTCTGCGCGCCCGCCCCAGGCCGGCGAGCGCCAGGAGCCCGACCGCGAACAGCGGCAGAGAGGCGGGCAGCGGCACCGCCGCCTCGGGCATGTCCGGCGGCGGCGGCGGGGGCGGGGGCGGCGGGAGCTCCGCGCTGAAGCTCGAGACCGTGACGTAATTCGGCCCAGCCCCGTTGGGCCCGCCGGCACGGAGGTTGGCCGTCCGCAGGTTCGACAGCCCGAGCGTCTCCCACCGGAGCCGGGAGAGAGCGTCAGTGTCGTCGGTCAGCGTCAGATCGGAGAATTGCAAAATGAACTCGAGCGAGTCGTCCGCCGAGCCGCTGAGAAAGCCGGTGGGGTCGATGCCGAAGGCGAATGTGAGGAAGTCGAAGCCGGGCGACGTTCCGTTGACCAACGCCCGCGACGGCAGATTGACGCCGCCGAGCAGGAGCGCGGGGTCGGCCGCGATGCCGCCGATCTCGATCTCGACGTTCGAGAGCGCCGTGTTGTAGGTCGCGAAGCTGAAATTGTAGCCGGTGAACGGCGCCCAGGTGTTCAGGTCGAAGCCGATGGAGAAGCTGTCGCCCGCGGTCAGCGTTCCGGTGGGGCTCGGCGCGGTGTCGACGGTGCCCTCGAGCTCGAACCGGACGACCACCGCCTCCGCCGGCCCGCTCGTGCCGAGCAGCAGGACGCCGAGGGCGAGCGAGCGGGCGAGGGGCCTGCCGCGCCAGCGGCCGGATCTGCCGGGCGGGATGTCGAATGTCCGCATCGTCTCCTCCTTGCGCGCGCCCCTCGGGGCGGTCCTCAGGCAGGGAGGTTGCCGCGCTCCCGGCGCAGCCGACAGGTATGGATATCCGGACCTTGACGGCTCAGAGGTCGAGGTCGCCGCGGCGGAGGGCGCGGGCCAGAGCCTCTTCGCGGGTGCGGGCGCCGAGCTTGGCGCGGGCGCGCACGACGTGCTTCTCCACGGTCGAAATCGATATCCCCATGCGCTCGGCGATGCGGGCGGTCTGCAGGCCGGAGGCGAGCCATTGCAGCGCCTCGCGCTCGCGCGGGCTGAGGGCAGGGCGGGCGCGCCAGACCGGAAGGGCCGGGCCCTCCGCCTCGCCCGGGCGGAAGCGGGCGGCGACGAGGGCGGCGGCGAGGCGGGCCGCGGCGCGCGCCTCCGGCCGGCGGAGTTGCCGGGCGGCCTCGGCGTCGCGCGCCATCAGCACGAAGCCGCCGGGCCGTGCCCCGCCATAGGCCGGGAAGAGTGCCGCATGGCGGATGCCGTGATCGTGGAACAGCCCGGCGAGCGCCGCGCCGCCCGGAACGTCCCCGGACCGCAGTCCCTCGGCGACGTCGAGATCGACGACGCCCGCCCCCTCCGCACAGAGCTGCAGGTAGGGGTCGCTCCGGTGAATCCCCCCGGCGGCGTAGTCGCGCAACAGGGCGGGGGGTGTGTTCGTATGCAGGAGGGCATCGGCGGGATCGCCCCGGGGCGCGGTGCCGGCCGTCGTCCAGTCCGCGCCGAAGCCGGCGAAGAGTTCGCACGAGGCGCGCCAGAGATCGGCGCCGCCCCGCGCCCGGTCGAGCGCGTCGAGACCGTCGATCAGGCGATTGAGCGCCACCCCCTTCCCCCCAACCGCCCGCGGCCGGTTCAGATGTTGAAGTCGGGCGGCGCCTTGGTGCCGTGGGGCACGCCGAGATCGCGGGCGCGGCGGCAGAGATCCTCCATGGTGATCGCGTCGAGCCGGGCGAGCATCGCCTCGCGGGTCTCCTCCCAGAGCGGCGCGACCACCTTCTCGCCGAGATCGGCGGCGCTCACCGGGTCGGTGTCGGCCTCCGCGTCGATCTGGTCGACGACGCGGACCACCTCGCCCACGGTGATCTTCCGCCGCTCCCGGGCGAGCGTGTAGCCGCCCTTCGGCCCGCGCACGCCCTTCAGGATGTTCTTGTGCACGAGCGTCTGCATCACCTGCTCGAGATAGCGCTGCGGGATGCCCTGGCGCTTGGTGATGTCCTTCGACTGCACCGGGTCGGGGCGGGCGTTGTAGGCGACGTCGAGCACCGCCTCGAGCGCGAGCAGCGTCTTGCGAGAGAGCCGGATCATGGCGCGACCCCCGTCGAGCCGAAGCCCCCCGCGCCGCGCTCGGTCTCGGGCAGCGCCTCCGCGAGCCGCACCCGCGCGCGCGAGACCGGCGCCACCACGAGTTGCGCGATCCGCGCGCCATGGTGCACCCGGTAGGTCTCGAGCGCGAGATTGGTGAGCAGCACGCCGAGCTCGCCGCGATAGTCCGAATCGATCGTGCCCGGCGCGTTGGCCACCGTCACGCCATGCCGTGCGGCGAGGCCGGAGCGGGGGCGCACCTGCCCCTCGAAGCCCTCCGGGATCGCCACCGCGAGGCCCGTCGGCACCAGGATCCGCCCGAGGAACGGCAGCGCCAGCCCCTCCGCGCGGTCGTCCGGCAGGAGCGAGGCGCAGAGATCGAGCCCCGCCGCCCCCGCGCTCCGATAGGCCGGCAGGCCGAGCGCCGGATCGTGATGCGGCAGGGCCCGGAACAGGATCTCGGGCTCCGCCGGGGTTTCTCCGACATAGGCGCTCATCGCTCCCCCTCTCGCAACGCCTCGGCGATCCGTTCGGCGAGCCGGCGTGCCACCTCCCCCTTGGCCGCGCGCGGCCAGCGCTCCGCCCCCGCCGCGGTGACGAGGGTGACGGCGTTCTCCGTCCCGCCCATGATGCCGGTCTCCGGGCGCACGTCGTTGGCGACGATCCAGTCGCAGCCCTTGCGCGCGCGCTTGGCGGTGGCGTTCTCCACCACCCTGTCGGTCTCCGCGGCGAAGCCGACGACGAGGCGCGGGCGGCGCCCCTCCGGCAGGCGCGAGACGGTGGCGAGGATGTCCGGGTTCTCGGCGAGTTCGAGGACCGGCGGGCCGTCCGCCCCCTTCTTGATCTTGGAGCCGGAGGCCGAGACGACGCGCCAGTCCGCCACCGCCGCGGCGAAGACCGCCGCCTCCGCCGGCAGCGCGGCCTCGACGGCGGCGAGCATCTCGGCGGCCGTCTCCACCCGGTCGACCGCCACGCCCTCGGGCAGGGGCGCCGTCGCGGGGCCGGAGACGAGGCGCACCTCCGCGCCGAGATCGCGCAGCGCCGCGGCGATGGCGGCCCCTTGGGCGCCGGAGGAGCGGTTGGCGATGTAGCGCACCGGGTCGATCGGCTCGTGCGTCGGCCCCGAGGTCACGACGACGCGCCGCCCCGCGAGCGGCCCCGCCCCGCGCTCGCCCGGCAGCACGAGATGGGCAGGGCGCGCGGGATCGGCGAGGCGGGCCTCGATGGCGGCGAGGATCGCGGCGGGCTCGGCCATCCGCCCGGGCCCGTGCTCGCCGCAGGCCATGTCGCCCTCCTCGGGTCCCACGACCGCGACGCCGTCGGCCGCGAGGGTCGCGAGATTGCGCTGCGTCGCCGGGTGGAGCCACATGCGCAGGTTCATCGCGGGGGCGATCAGCACCGGCGTGTCCGTCGCCATCAGGAGCGTGGTGGCGAGGTCGTCGGCATGGCCCTGCGCCATCCGCGCCATCAGATCGGCGGTGGCCGGCGCGACGACCACGAGATCGGCGGCGCGGGAGAGCTCGATATGCCCCATCTCCGCCTCCGCCGTCAGATCGAAGAGCTCGCTGTGGACCGCCTCCCCGGCCAGCGCCGCGAGCGAGAGCGGCGTGACGAACTCGCCCGCCGCGCGCGTCGTCACGGGCGTGACCGCCCCGCCGGCCTTGCGAACCAGGCGGATGAGCTCGAGCGCCTTGTAGGCCGCGATCCCGCCGCCCACGATCAGCAATATCCGCCGCCCCTGCACGCGCACGCCCCCTTCCGGACCGCTGCCGACGGAATTCGGATGGAACTCCATCCCGCCCATGTACTAACTTGCGGCATCCGGACGCAACGGGAGAATTCCCCGAAATCCCCCCCGGGCCGCCGTGACGGGCTCAGCCGGCGAGGCCGAGGAGGAAGATCAGCCAGACCCCGGAGCCCGCGATCAGCGCCCCGCCGAGGAAGGCCGGCCAGCGCGGCGGGGGCGGCGGGGGCGGCGGCGGCTCCGGCGGATTGGCGCGGCGGGTGCGCGCCTCCTCCGCGAGCATCACAAGCTCCTCCGCGAGCCCCGGCAGCCGCGGCCCGAGCCGGCGCAGGATGTCCACCGTCTGGCCCACGTCGCGCAGGATCTGGCGCGGGCCCATATTGTCCTGGATCCAGCCCTCGACCACCGGCCGCGCCGCCTCCCAGAGATTGGAATGGGGATCGAGCGAGCGCGCCACGCCCTCGACCACCACCATCGTCCGCTGCAACAGGATCAGCTCCACCCGCGTCGCCATGCCGAAGCGCTCGGTGGTCTCGAACAGATAGGCGAGGAGCCGGGCCATGGAGATCTGGGAGACGTCCTGCCCGAAGATCGGCTCGCCGATCGCGCGCAGCGCCTGGGCGAACTCCTCGACATCGCGGTCGGGCGGCACATAGCCCGCCTCGAAATGCACCTCCGCCACCCGGCGGTAGTTGCGCGTGAGGAAGCCGTAGAGGATCTCTGCGTAATGCCGCCGCGTCACCACGTCGAGCCGCCCCATGATGCCGTAGTCGAGCATCACGAGCGTCCCGTCCGCGCGCAGGCGCAGATTGCCCTGGTGCATGTCGGCGTGGAAGAAGCCGTCGCGAAGCGCATGGCGAAGGAAGACCCGGATCACCCGGGCGGCGATCTCCGAGCAGTCGAGCCCCGCGGCGGCGAGCACCTCCGGATCGAGCGGCAGCCCGTCGGCCCACTCCATGGTGAGCACGCGCCGCCCGGTCCCCTCCCACAGCACCTCGGGGACGTGCAGGCGCTCGTCCTCGCGCGCGTTCTGGCGATACTGGCTCGCGGAGGCCGCCTCGAGGCGCAGATCGAGCTCGGTGAGCACGACGCCCTCGAAATGCTCCACCACCGCCTTGGGGCGCAGCCGCGCCGAGGCGGGCACGATCGCCTCCACCACCCCGGCGATGAAGTAGAACGTGCCGATATCGCGGCGGAAGCGCCGGGCGACATTGGGCCGGAGCACCTTGACCGCCACCTTGCGCCCGTTGGTCCGCCAGCGCGCGGGGTGGACCTGCGCGATCGAGGCGGCGGCGACCGGCGGGCCGAGATCGGCGATCAGCGACTCGGCCTTCGGCCCGAGCTCTGCGGCTATGATCGCGCGGGCGTCCTCGATCGGGAAGGGCGGCAGCCGGTCCTGCAGGAAGCGGAGCTGCTCGACGATGCGCGGGCCGACGACGTCCGGCCGCGTCGAGAGGATCTGGCCGAATTTCACATAGGCCGGGCCCATCGCCTGGCAGGCCCGCGCGACCGGCGGCAGCCCGGGATCTCCCGAGCGTCCGAACAGCCCGAGCGGCCAGGCCATCGCCCGGAGCGCGAGGCGCGGCGTGCCCTGAACCCCGACCGCGTCGAGGATCTCCCGCAACGCGCCGGTGCGCTGGAAGGTGGCCCCCGTGCGCAGGAGCCGCCAGAGCTGCGGGATCGCCGAGAGCATCAGAGGCGCCAGCCGGAATGGATCGCGGCGACCCCGAGGCTGAGGTTGCGCCAGGAGACCCGCGCGAAGCCCGCCGCCCGCATCATCTCGGCGAAGCTCTCCTGATCGGGGAAGCGGCGGATCGACTCGACGAGATACTGGTAGCTCGCCCGGTCCCCGGTCACTGCCTCGCCCATCGCGGGGATGACGTCGAAGGAATAGCGGTCGTAGACCGCCCGCACCGCCTCGGGGCTCACATGGGAGAATTCGAGGCAGAGGAACCGCCCGCCCGGCACCAGCACCCGCCGCGCCTCGGCGAGCGCCGCCTCGGGGCGGGTGACGTTGCGGATGCCGAAGGCGATGGTGACGGCGTCGAAGCTGCGGTCCTCGAAGGGCAGCGCCATCGCGTCGCCGACCACCCAGTCGACCCCCTGGATCCCCCGCGCCTCGGCCCTGCGCGCGCCCTCCGCGAGCATCGCCTCGGTGAGGTCGCAGACCGTCGCGGTGGCGCCCTGCGCGCGGGAGAGCACGCGGAAGGCGATGTCCCCGGTGCCGCCGGCGAGGTCGAGCAGGCGCATCCCCGGGCGCGGCGCGAGCCAGGAGACCATCGCGTCCTTCCAGAGCCGGTGGACCCCGGCCGACATCAGATCGTTCATCAGATCGTAGCGCGCGGCGACCGAGGAGAAGACGCCGTGCACCCGCGCCGCCTTCTCCCCCTCTGGGATGGTCTCGTAGCCGAAATGGGTCTCGCGCCCCGCCTTGGCGGACGGGTCGTCGACATGCGCGGCGGGGCGGTCGGGCTCGTCTGCGATCATGCGCGGCAGCATAGCCATCTGGCGGCCGAGGGAAATGGCCGAAGACCCCGCCCGCCCGCGGCAGATCGTGCCGCGCGCGCCCCTCAGCCCCGCGCCCGCGCCTCGATAACCCCCGCCGCGACGAGGGCGAAGACGATGTGCCCCCAGAGCGCCACCCAGGTCAGCCCGCCCCAGCCGAGAAAGGGCGGATTGCCGGCCACGAGATGCGCCATGACATAGAGCGCGAGCCCCCAGAGCCCGACGCCGTAGAGCGCCGCCGTCACCCCCCAGGGCAGCCCCGGCGCGAACCGGGCCGCGAGCGGGCGCACGACCAGGAGATAGCCGAGCGGATAGAGGAGGAGCCCCGTCAGCGCATGCAGGGCGAAGGGCAGCCCCATCGCGGAGAGGTCCTGCGCGGGCACGCCCGTGAGGGTAGCGAGCACCTGCGCCGCGAGCGGCACCGGCGCGAGCTTCGCCCCCAGAAACGGCCCGGCGAGCGGCCCGAGCAGGGGGCTGACGGTCTGCCCGAAGACGTCGAAGGCGACCGTCGCGAGCGCGCCCGCGAAGAGCAGGGTGGCGGCGGTCCGGCCCGGGCGGGCGGCGATGGCGTCGCGCGTGGATGCGGTCATGGCGGGATCCTCTCTGCCGGGGGCGGACGGCGTTGTCCGCCCGCGTCATGTCCCCGCATGAAGGCGGGCCCGCCTCCCGCCTCAACCCGCCCGACACATACCTCGCAGAGCCGTCAGCGCCCGTGCGCGCGCCGCGAGGGCGCCGCGCTGCCTCAGCGCCGGGGCGAGAGCCGCGTCACATGGCCCATCTTGCGCCCCGGCCGCACCTCCGCCTTGCCGTAGAGATGCAACGCGCAGGGCTCCGCGGCGAGGCGGGCCCAGGCCTCCGCCTCCGCCCCGATCAGGTTCTCCATCACCGCATCCGAATGCCGCGCCCCGTCGCCGAGCGGCCAGCCGGCGACCGCGCGGATATGCTGCTCGAACTGGTCGATCAGGCAGGCGTCGAGCGTCCAATGCCCCGTGTTGTGCACCCGCGGCGCGAACTCGTTGGCCAGGAGCCGCCCGCCCGCGGCGAAGAACTCGACCCCGATCACGCCGACATAGTCGAGCGCGGTGAGGATCTTGCCCGCCGCCAGCACCGCCTCCTGCAAGAGCCCCCGCGGCAGCGGCGCGGGCACGGCGGTGCGCCGCAGGATCCCCCCCTCATGGATGTTGAGCCCCGGATCGTAGGCCGCGACGCGCCCGTCGAGCCCGCGCGCGGCGATCACCGAGAGCTCCGCCTCGAAGGCGACCCGGCCCTCGAGGATCGCCGGCGCCCGGCCGATCGCCGCCCAGGCCGCCTCCGCCGCCTCCGGCCCCGCGACCGCCGCCTGTCCCTTCCCGTCATAGCCGAGGCGGCGGGTCTTCAGGATCGCCGGGGCGCCGGTCCGCGCCAGCGCCGGGGCGATGTCGTCCGGCCCGTCCACCCGCGCCCAGGGCGCGACGGCGATGCCGAGCCCCTCGAGAAACGCCTTCTCCTCCGCCCGGTCCTGCGCGATCGCGAGCGCCCGCTCGGGCGGGCGGACGGGGGCACGGGCGGCCAGGGCGCGGGCGGTCTCCGCGGGCACGTTCTCGAACTCGAAGGTCACGACATCCACCGCCGCGGCGAAGCGCGCCAGCGCCTCCGCGTCGTCGAAGGCCGCGCGGGTGTGCGCCGCGGCCACCTCCGCCGCCGGCGGCGCCTCGCCGGGATCGTAGACATGCGCGGAGAGCCCGAGCCGGGCGGCGGCGACGGCGAGCATCCGCCCGAGCTGCCCCCCGCCGAGAATGCCGATCGTCGAGCCGGGCGGCAGCGGCTCAGCCACGGTCGGGCTCCTCGGCGACGGCCGCGCTCTGCGCCGCCCGCCAGGCCTCCAGCCGCTCGGCGACGCCCGCGTCGGTGACCGCGATCAGCGCCGCCGCGAAAAGCGCCGCGTTCGCCGCCCCCGCGGGCCCGATCGCGAAGGTCGCCACCGGTACGCCCTTCGGCATCTGGACGATGGAGAGCAGGCTGTCGAGCCCCGAGAGCGCCCGGCTCTCCACCGGCACGCCGAGCACCGGAACCCGCGTCTTGGCGGCCAGCATCCCCGGCAGATGCGCCGCGCCCCCGGCCCCCGCGATCACCGCGGCGAGCCCGCGCTCCGCCGCCGCCTCGGCATAGGCGAAGAGCCGGTCGGGCGTCCTGTGCGCGGAGACGATGCGGCATTCATGCGCGATTCCGAGCGCCTCGAGCAGCTCCGCCGCGCCCTTCATGGTCGGCCAGTCGGACTGGCTGCCCATCACGATCCCGACCCTGACCGTCATCGCGTCCCCCTCGCTCTCCGGAGACCCGCCACCATAGCGGGCGCCCGCCCCCGGGCAAGCCCGCCCGCCGCTCTCAGGCGATGATGTCGGGGTAGATCTGGTCCTCGATGGCCGCGATCCGGTCCTTCAGCATCAGCTTGCGCTTCTTGAGGCGCTGCAGCTCGAGCCGGTCGCGAAAGCCCTCGCCCTCGCGCGCCGCGATCTCGGCGTCGAGGTCGCGGTGCTCCTCGCGCAGCGCGGCGAGCTCCGCCTTCAGCGGTTCCTGCGGGTCGGTCGGGGTCATGCGGAGCCTTCGAGCGTTGAAGCCGGGGACGTCCCCCTGTATCGGAAATCCCCGTGCGGGGGAATTCCCGGCGGCCGGGCGGGCCGTCGGGCGGACGGGAGGCGCGCATGTTCTGGAAGCTCCTGCTCACGGCGGCGGTGATCGGCCTCGCCTGGGCGCTGCTGTTCCGCCGCCCCAAGGCGCGCGGGCGGCCCAGGCTGCCGCGCCCGCGCGATCTCGTCCGCTGCGAGCGCTGCGGCGTGTTCCACCTGCCCGGCCGCCCCTGCGATTGCGGCCGGATCGGGCGCGACTGAGCGGCTTGCGAAGCGCCGCCGGCCCGCTAGCTCTCGGCCGGGACGCGCAGGGTCAGGAGACGGACATGGCGATGGCGGCGAAGCGGGCGCTGATCACGGGCGGCGCCAAGCGCCTCGGGCGGGCGATGGCGCTCGATCTCGCCGCGAGCGGCTGGGACGTGGCGATCCATTACAACGGCTCGGCCGAGGCCGCGGAGGCGACCGCCGGCGAGGCGCGCGACCATGGCGTCCACGCCGCCGCACTCGGCGCCGATCTGCTCGCGGAGGCGGAGGTGCAGGACCTCGTGCCCCGCGCCATGGCCGCGCTCGGCGGGCCGCTCTCGCTGCTGATCAACAACGCCTCGATCTTCGAGGACGACCGCGTGACCACCATGACGCGCGAGAGCTGGGACCGCGCCGTCGAGAGCAACCTCCGCGCCCCCGTGGCGCTCACGGGCGCCTTCGCCGCGCAGGCGCCCGAGCCGCTCTCCGATGCCGGGGGCGAGCCGGTCGCCCAGGCCAACGTCATCCACATGATCGACCAGCGGGTCTGGAAGCCGACCCCCTATTTCGCCTCCTACACGGTGGCCAAGGCGGGGCTGCTGACCTTCACCAAGACCGCGGCGCAGGCGCTCGCCCCGGCGGTCAGGGTCAACGCCATCGGCCCGGGGCCGACGCTGCGCGCCGCGCGGCAGTCGGAGACCCATTTCGCCCGCCAGCGCGCCGCCTGTCTCCTCGGCCGCGGCGCCGACCCCGAGGACATCGTCGCCGCCATGCGCTTCATCCTCGCCTGCAAGGCCTTCACCGGGCAGATGCTCGCGATCGACGGCGGCCAGCATCTCGCCTGGCGCACGCCGGACATCCAGGGGCCGGAGTGACGTGGCGGCAGCGCAGCACCGGCCGGGAGGCTTTTCCACGCCCGCCTCGACCGTCGCAATTCCGAAACGAATCCGCCTCAAATTCGCCGAAATCTCCATGGATTCACAAATTTTCCCAAAGAAACCAAATGCTTAGCTATTTGCCTAAAAAGTAGTCAAGTTAATGAATCCCAAGGAATCTCAATGGCGTGCGCGCCGATCCCACATCTTGCCCACATGCTTATCCACAGGAATCGGGGACGCTTTTCCGCTTGAAATGCCGGGAGCCGTGAGGCAGCCACAACCGAATCCATGACCCAGATCAAACCGCCCGCAAAAACCGAGACCGAGGCCGCAGCGCCGCCCCCCCGGGCACGGACGGGGCCCGAGGTGATCCGCGCCCATCTCGCGACCCTCGCGGACCGCCCCGGCGTCTACCGCATGCTCGGACGCGACGGCGAGGTGCTCTATGTCGGCAAGGCGCGCAGCCTGAAGAAGCGCGTCGCGAGCTATGCCAAGCTCGGCGGGCACACCAACCGCATCGCGCGCATGATCTCGGAGACCGCAGGCATGGAGTTCGTCTCCACCGCCACGGAGACCGAGGCGCTGCTGCTCGAAGCCAACCTCATCAAGCAGCTCCGGCCCCGCTACAACGTGCTGCTGCGCGACGACAAGAGCTTCCCCCATATCCTGATCGAGGACGGGGACTTTCCGCTGATGCGCAAGCATCGCGGCGCGCGGCGGGAGACGGGGCGCTATTTCGGGCCCTTCGCGAGCGCCGGCGCGGTCAACCGCACGCTCAACCAGATGCAGAAGGCGTTCCTGCTGCGCACCTGCTCGGATTCGGTGTTCGAGAGCCGCACCCGGCCCTGCCTTCTCTTCCAGATCAAGCGCTGCTCGGCGCCTTGCACCGGGGAGATCTCGCGCGCGGCCTATGCCGAGCTCGTCGAGGACGCCTGCCGCTTCCTCGAGGGCCGCTCGACACGGGTGCAGCGGGAGCTCTCAGAGAAGATGGCGGAGGCGGCGGGGGCGATGGAGTTCGAGCGCGCGGCGGTCTATCGCGACCGGATCCGCGCGATGACGGCGATCCAGGGCCACCAGGGGATCAACCCGCGCAAGACCCAGGAGGCCGATGTCGTCGCGCTCCACCGCGACGGGGGGCAGGCCTGCGTCCAGGTCTTCTTCTTCCGCAACCACCAGAATTGGGGGAACCGGGCCTATTATCCGCGCGTCGCCGCGGAGGACGCGGACGAGACGATCCTCGAGCAGTTCCTCGGGCAGTTCTATTCGGAGAAGGCGCCGCCGCGGATGGTGCTGCTCTCCCACGAGATCCCCACGGCCGCGCTGCTCGCCGAGGCGCTCGGCACCGTGGCGGGGCGGCGCGTCGTCGTCGCCGTACCGAAGCGGGGCGAGAAGCGCGAGCTTGTCGCCCATGCCGAGCGCAACGCCCGCGAGGCGCTCGCGCGCAAGCTCGCGGAGACGGCGAGCCAGGGCAAGCTGCTCGCCGGGCTCGCCGAGGCTTTCGGGCTCGAGAGCCCGCCGCGGCGGATCGAAGTCTACGACAACTCCCACATTCAGGGGGCGAACGCCGTCGGCGCGATGATCGTCGCGGGGCCGGAGGGGCTCGAGAAGGGGCAGTATCGCAAGTTCAACATCAAGGGCGAGGACCTCGCGCCCGGGGACGATTTCGGGATGATGCGCGAGGTGCTGACGCGGCGCTTCCTCCGGCTCGTCAAGGAGGACCCGGACCGGGAGGGCGCGGCCTGGCCCGATCTCGTGCTGATCGACGGCGGGCGGGGGCAGGTCTCGGCCGCCGCCGAGGCCCTCGCCGATCTCGGGATCGAGGAGGTGGCGCTCGTCGGCGTCGCCAAGGGCACGGACCGGGACGCGGGCAAGGAGGTGTTCCACAAGCCGGAGGCGGCGCCCTTCGCGCTCCCGTTCCGCTCGCCGACGCTCTATTTCGTGCAGCGGCTGAGGGACGAGGCGCACCGCTTCGCGATCGGCGCGCATCGGGCGAAGCGGGCGAAGGCGGTGGGGGCCTCTCCGCTCGACGAGATCCCGGGCGTCGGCCCGGCGCGCAAGCGCGCGCTGCTCGCCCATTTCGGCTCGGCCAAGGCGGTGGCGCGGGCGGGGCTCGCGGATCTGAAGGCGGCCGAGGGGATCTCGGCGGCGCTGGCGGAGACGATCCATGCGCATTTCCACGGCGAGCGCTGAGTTGCCGCGAGGGGGGGCGGCCCCGGGCGGGCCCCGCAGGGGGGCCGTGCCCGGGCCCGGTCGGGCGCGGGCGCCCTCCGGCGCTTCCCGGGGAGGGGGCGCATGGGGCTGACGGTGCCGACGATGCTTACCCTCGCCCGGCTCGCCGCCGCGCCGGGGCTCGCGGTCGTCGCGGTGGCGCTGGAGCGCCCGGCGGCGGAGTGGTGGGCGCTCGGGCTCTTCCTCGCGGCCGCGGCGACGGACTGGCTCGACGGCTGGCTCGCGCGCAGGCTCGGGCAGGAGAGCGCGCTCGGCGCGGTGCTCGACCCGATCGCGGACAAGGCGATGACCGTGATCGCGCTCGCCGTCCTCACCGGGCTCACGGCGGAGACGGGGCCCGGGGGGGCGCGGCTCGACCCCTGGGTGGCGCTGCCCGCCGCGGCGATCCTCTTGCGCGAGATCGCGGTGGCCGGGCTCCGAGAGGCGCTCGGGCCCGGGGC
Organism: uncultured Limibaculum sp.; assembly: GCA_964576075.1. Classification (GTDB taxonomy): domain Bacteria; phylum Pseudomonadota; class Alphaproteobacteria; order Rhodobacterales; family Rhodobacteraceae; genus Thermohalobaculum. The sequence continues at coordinate 18,173 of CAZNTX010000015.1, forward strand.
GGGGCTCGCCGTCACCCGGCTGGCCAAATGGAAGACGGCGGCGCAGATGGGGGCGATCGCGGCGATGCTCGCCGCCGCCCCCCTCGCCGCGGCGGGGCTCGCGGGGGCCGAACCCGCGGCGCGCGCGCTGCTCTGGCTCGCGGCCGCGCTCACGCTCGTCACCGGATGGGATTACGCGGCCAAGGCGGTCGCCTATATTCGCGGAAGGGAGGACCGGAGATGCAAGTGAGATATTTCGCCTGGATGCGCGAGCGGATCGGCGCCGCCGCCGAGGAGATCGACCCCGGGGAGGCCGAGACCGCGCGCGCCCTCGTCGAGCGGCTGAAGGGCGAGGACGCGCGCTATGCCCATGCCTTCGCCGATCTCTCCGCCGTGCGGGTCGCGATCGACCAGGAGATGAAGGATCTCGACAGCCCGATCGCCGGGGCCCGCGAGATCGCCTTCTTCCCGCCGGTCACGGGGGGCTGAGCGATGGATGCGGGACGCAGACCTGCGCGCGTCTCGGTGCAGCGCGAGGATTTCGACATCGGCGCCGAGACGGACGCGCTCGCTGCGGGCGACCGGCAGATCGGCGCGGTGGCGAGCTTCACGGGGCTCGTGCGGGAGACGGGCGGTGCCGGGGCGCTCTCGGGGCTCGAGCTCGAGCATTATCCCGGCATGACAGAGCGCGCGCTCGAGGAGATCGCCGCGGAGGCGGAGGCGCGCTGGCCGCTCTCGGGGCTTCGGATCGTCCACCGGGTCGGCCCGCTCGCGCCGGGGGACCGGATCGTGCTGGTGCTCGCGGCGAGCCGGCACCGGCAGGCAGCCTTCGAGGCGGCGGCCTTCGTGATGGACTATCTCAAGACCCGGGCGCCGTTCTGGAAGAAGGAGACCGGGGCGGACGGCACCGCGCGCTGGGTCGATGCGCGCGAGAGCGACGACGCCGCGGCGGCGCGCTGGGGGCGCTGAGCCTCACGCCTCGGGGCCGCGCTCCAGCTCGGCGATGCGGCGGCGGGCGTTGGCGAGCCCGTCCCAGGCCGCCTCGGCCTCGGCACGGGCCTGTTCGATCTGGCGGGCATGCTCCTGGGCGGCGAGCTCCCGCTCGGCCTGATGGGCGGCGGCCTCCTCCTCGAGCCGGATCTCGAGCTCGGCGACGCGGCGGGAGAGGGCGGCCTCGGTCTCGGCGCGGGCGCGCTCGGCGGCCTCGCGGGCGCGGTCGGCGGCGTCGAGCTTCTGGACGAGATGGGCGATGCGGGCGCTCTCTCCGCCCATGCCGCGGGCGAGCAGCGTCCAGAGCCAGTGCAGCACCCAGCCCGCCGCGACGGCCGCGAAGAGCGCGGCGGCGATGGTGCCGGAGAGCGCCTCGAGGCTCATCCCCCCGCCTCCGGCGCCGCGGAGAAGGCGATGCGGCGGTTGCGGGCGCGGCCCGCGTCTGTGGCGTTCGAGGCGATCGGCCTGGCCTCGCCATAGCCCCGTGCCGTCAGCCGCGCGAGCCCGGCGCCGCGGGCGACGAGGGCGGCGCGCACCGCATCGGCCCGGGCGCGGCTCAGGCGCTCGTTGAACCCCTCCGAGCCCTGGCTGTCGGTATGCCCGCCGATCTCGAGCCGCGCCTCGGGGCAGCGGGCGAGGATCTCGGCCGCGCGATCGAGGGTCGGCCCGGTCGGCGGCTCGAGCACCGCGCTCCCGGGCGCGAAGGCGAGCGGCTCGGCCGCCATCAGCCGGTTGAGCAGGACGACGCAGCGCCCCGCCGTGAGATCGAGGGCGGCGATGCGGGCGGGAAGGTCGACCCGGAGCCGCGTCTCCACGGCATAGCCGGGCGCGGCGGCGGCGAGGGCCTCCTGGATCTCGCGGGCGCGGGCCGGCTCGGGGATCGGGCCTTCGAGCATCAGCCGCCCAGGCAGAAGCCGCGCCCGGCCGCGCCCGAGCCGGGCGAGCGCCTCGAGCGCCGCCTCCGCCGCTTTGCCCCAACCCTCCGGCGGGGCGTCCGGATGGGGGGAGAGGGCGGCGCGGGCCACTCGTCCCGGAAAGCGCGCGGCCGCCACCGTCTCGAGCGCCCGCGCGGCGACCCCGCCCGGCATCCGCCCGCCGAGGCTCACGCTGTCCGGCGTGGCGGCGAGGCTCAGCCAATAGCCCGACAGCGCGCTCTCGGGCGGGGCGTCGGCCTCCGCGGCGGCTGCGCTGCGCTCGACCCGGAGACGGAAGCCCGCCGGCAGCGCCGCCGCGAGCACCGCCTCTGCGGCACCGGCCTCGGCCTCGGAGACGTCCCCGGGGAGGCGGAGGAGCGCGATCCGGTAATCGAGGGCGAAGCGCCCCGCCGGCACGGTGTCGAGCGCGGCGAGGCCCGCGGCGACGGCGCCGGGCCAGTCCCCCGGCGGCCCCCCTGCGCCGACCTCGCAGCCGCGGTCGCTGTCGCGCAGCCCCGCGCGCGCGAGGCTCTGGCCGAGGCGCGCGGCTTCGGCGCCATCCCGCGCGGCACAGCGCTCGAGCCGGAGCGCGCCGCCGATCTTCGCCACCGAGACCATGAAGGGCGCGATCACCGGGGGCGGCACCCGCAGGTCGATCTCCACCATGGCGTCCGCCGGGGCGACGCCGATGAGCCGGGCCGTCACCGCGCGCCGCGCCTCCTCGCTGCGGGCGAGCCCCGTGAGGCGGAGCAGCCCCGGTTCGAGCCGGGCCCGCGCGCGCGGCAGCGACAGCACCGCCTCCACCGCGAGCGCTGCGGGCAACGGCGTCTCCGGCGCGGCCGCGCCCTCGGCGATCAGGTCCTCGATGCGGAAATCCGGCGCACGGTCGGCGAAGCGGGCGACGAGCGCGCGAGCGGCCTCGGCGTCCGGAAGGGTGCCGAGGAAGAGGAGCGAGGGGCCCTCCCGGTGGATCTCGACTGCGGGCGCAGGGCGCGGGACCGCGCGCGGCGGGGCGACCTCGGTGGCATCCGCGACGGCCGCGGCCGGAGCGGCGAGGGCGAGGGTCTCCAGCGCGAGATCGCGGGCGAGCGTGTCCGGCGCGCGGCCCGAGAGGGCGAGGCGCGTGCCGTCGGCGCCGAGCTCGGCCCAACCGAGGCCGACGGCCGCGAGCGCCGCCTCCCCGCGCTCGAGCAAGAGCGCCTCGTAGGCCAGCGCCGCATGGCGCCCCGCCGCGAGGCAGGCGGCGCCGGCCGCCGCGAGCAGCGCGACGGCGAGCGCGATCCGCGTCCCTCCCATCATGGCCCTCCGGATGGCGCGCCCGGCGCGGTTCTCCGCCGATCTGGCATGGGCCGGGCGCTCGCGCAAGCGGCGCGGATCGGCTATGAGGAGGCAACGGGGGCTGGGGGGCTGGCATGCGGGACCGGACGGGGCGGATCGTCGCCCATAGAGGGGCGAGCGCGGTGGCCCCGGAAAACACGCTGGCCGCGCTCCGCGCCGCCCGCGCGGCGGGGGCGGACTGGGTGGAGGTCGACGTCTCGCTCCTCGGCGACGGCACGCCGGTGCTCTGCCACGACCCGACGCTCGACCGCTGCTCCGACCGGACCGGCCCGCTCGCCGATCTCCGCGCCGCGGACCTCGCAGGGATCGACGCCGGCGGCTGGTTCGATCCGCGCTTCGCCGGAGAGCCGCTGCCGCGCCTCGACGCGGCGCTCGCGGAGATCGCCGCCCTCGGCCTCGCCGTCAATCTGGAGATGAAGCCCCATGGGCGGGACCCCGAGCGCGATGCCGACGCCCTCGCCCGGGCGCTCGCGGCGGGACCGCAGCTCACCGTCCTCGTCTCGAGCTTCGACCATACCGCGCTCGCGGCGCTCCGCCGCCGCCGGCCAGAGACGCGCCTCGCCGCGCTCTGGTGGACCCCGCCGGAGGACTGGCCGGACCGGCTCGCGGCCCTCGGCGCGGACGCGCTGCACATGGACCATCGCCGGCTCGCCCCCGACCATCTCCGGGCGGCGCGGGCGGCGGGGGTGGATCTCCGGGTCTACACCTGCAACGAGCCCGAGCGCCTCGCCTGGGCGCGCACGGAGGGCCTCGCGGGCGTAGTGACGGACGACCCGGCCCGCTACCTCGCCGACGCCGCCTGGGCGGCCTGGGCCGCGGGCTGAGCCCCCTCAGGCGAAGCGCCGCGCCGCCTCCGTGCCGAGCACGACCAGAAGGCTCACCCCGATGAAGACGCCCGCGGGGAAATACATGGCATGGTCGAAGGCGCGCCAGCCGGTCTGCCGCCCCTTCAGGAGCCGCCGGGCGAGCAGGAAGGCCAGCGTGCCGAGGACGCTGACGGCCACGTAGACGAGCAGGAAGTCCACCAGGATCGCGCCCGAGAGGAACGGCGTGAGCGCGACGAGGAGCTTGAGGTCCCCCGCCCCCACGGCCCCCTGCGCCAGGCTGTAGAGCCCGAGCGAGACGACGAAGACCGCCGCCGCATAGCCGAGCCGCCACAGGAACGTCTCCACCGGCAGCCCCCAGGAGCCGGTGGCCAGGAACACGCCGAGAACCGCGAGCACGGCCCAATTGGGGATCCGCAGATCCCGCGTGTCGATATAGGCGATGGCCGCCATGAGGGGGGCGAGCAGCGCGATGGCCGCGATCAGCGCCGCATCCGACAGCATCGCTCAGTTCTCGACCGCGGTCTCGAGGCTCGCGAGACGGTTGGCGGCGCCTTCGTAGTGCTGCGGATGCGCCTCGACGGCGGCGGTGAACAGGCCCTTGGCGATGCGCACCTCGCCCTTGCGCGCGGCGACGATGCCGAGATTGTTAAGGATCGTGGCCTTTTCCCGGTCGGTCATCGGCACGATGGGAAGGCGATAGTTCCCCTGCAGCGCGCGGGCGACGGCGAGCCCGTTCTTGGCGCTGAAGAGGGTGGAGTCGTAGGACAGCGCCCTGTTGAAGAGCTGTTCGGCGGCGTCGAGATCGCCGCGGAGCATCTTGGAATAGGCCCAGTCGTTGAAGACGGGGCCCGGCGTGTCGGTCAGGAGCTCGGCGCGGGCATAGGCGCTGTCGGCGCTGTCCCAGTCCTGGCGGTGGCCGGCGACCTGGGCGGCGAGGACGTGGCGCCGGGCGGTGTCGAGCCCCGAGGGAAGCTCCGCCTCGATCGCCTCGGCCTCGGCCCAGCGCTCGAGCTTGATGGCGATGAAGGCCTGGTCGAGCCGGTCCGCCGGCGTCGCCTGGCCGAGGGAGGCGAGCTCGCCATAGACGCGGGCGGCCTCCGGATAGCGCTGCGCGCGCTTCAGCGAAAGTGCGAGGCCGCGGCGGAGATCGGCGCGCTCGGGCTCTTCGGCGGAGGCGTTGCGGAAATAGGTGACGGCCTGTTCCGGATCGCCGGCGCGCAGGAGCAGGCTGTTGAGCCCCGCCTCGTCGATCACGTTTCGCGCGAGCGGGTCGGGCCGCGAGTTCGGCGAGCCCGCGCAGCCGGCGAGGGCCGCGGCGATCAGGACGGCGAGAGACGCATGACGCATCGGGGACCCCTTGTCTCGGTCGGTGCTGAACCCGGGATTATCTCGGCCCGGGCGCGGATGTCGATGGGGGAGCGGCTTGCGCCTCCGGCGACGCGGCGGCGAGTGGCCAGGGGCGGGGCTCCTCGGCGGCGCCGTCCGGGCGCGAGGGGGCGTCGGCAATTTCCTCGGGGGCGGCCTCGGGCGTCCGGGCGGGGCGCGCCTCGGCCGTCGGGTCCGGCGCCTCGCCGAGCGCCGGCCCGTCCGTTCGGGGGGCCGGGGCCGCGCCTGCCGTCGCCGCCTCCGGATCCTCTGCGGCGGCCTCCCCGGTGGGCGCCGGGGGCTGTGCCTCCGGACCCTCTGCGGCGAGGTCCTCGGCAGGCTCGGGCGGCGCAGGGTCCGCGGCGGGCGTCTCTGGCGGGGTGGCGCCCGCGCCCGGGGCCTCGGGCGCCCGGGGTTCGAGGCGGTAGACGCCGCCGCCGAGGGGGATCACCGCATGGGTGACGGAGGCGAGATCGGGCCGGGGCGCGCGGGCGGCGATGGCGCGCTCCGCCGTGCGGAGATTGGCGAGCGCCACCGCGCTCTCCCCGCTCGAGACGGCGAAGGCGATGCGGAAGGCCTGCCGCGCGGCGGCATAGTCGCCGAGCTTGTATTCGACGACGCCGAGATTGTTCTGGGTGTTGACCGACTCTGGCGCGAGGTCGCGCGCGCGGCGGAGGAACTCGCGGGCCTGGACGAGGAGCCCCTGCGCCTCCAGCGCGAGCCCCGCGCCGGTGAGGGATTGCGCGGGCGGCCCGCCGGAGCGGAAGGCGCGGATGAACTTCTTGTAGGCCTTGTCCGGCTCGCCGACGCGCAGGAGCGCGGTGCCCTCGGCGATCAGCTCCTCCGGGGAGGGGGGGAGCGGCGCGAAAGGGTCGGCGAAGGGCCCCTGGGCGAGACAGCCGGCGAGCGCGAGGCAGAGCAGCGCCGGGACGAGCGGGCCGGCGCGGCGGGAGCGCGCCCGCGCCATCATCGCGCGAGGCCGGAGAGCGCCCGGATGATCTGGATGATCGACGGGCCGATCAGGATGAGGATCAGCGGCGGCACGGTGAACATCATGGTGCCGAGGGTGAGCTTGGTCGGCAGGACGTTGGCCTTCTCCTCGGCGCGCATCAGCCGCTTGTCGCGCATCTCGGAGGCGTAGACCCGCAGCGCCTCGGAGACCGAGGTGCCGAAGGCGGTGGACTGGATCAGCACGGTGACGAAGGAGGAGATGTCGTTGACCGAGCAGCGGGCCGCGAAGTCGCGCAGCACGGCGATGCGGTCCTTGCCGGCGCGGAATTCGTAGGAGACGATCTGCAGTTCCTCGGCGAGCGGGCCGGAGGCCTGCTCCATCTCTTTGCCCACCCGGGCCATCGCCTGTTCGAGCGACTGCCCGCCCTCGATGCAGACGAGCATCATGTCCATCGCGTCCGGGAAGGCGTTGGCGATCTCCTCGCGGCGCGACTGGATCTGCCGCTCGACCCAATAGACCGGCGCGAAATAGCCGGCGAGGCCGAAAGCGGCGGACAGCGTGAGGGCGACGATGACGTTCGGATCCTCGGGCACGACGAAGAGGAAGAAGAGCCCGAAGAGCAGGAGGCCGAGGCCGAGGACGGCGCGCGCGAAGAAGTAGATGCGGACGGCGGCGCGATCCTTGTAGCCCGCGGAGGCGAGCTTGGCGCGGGTCTCGGAAAGCTCCTCGGCGTCCTGCGGCTCGAGATAGCCCTCGAGCCCGCGCAGGGAGCCCGAATCGCGGTCGGTGCGCAGGCTCGCGAGTTCCATGTCGCGGCGGTCCTCGACGGTGCCGAGGCGCTCCACGGGGTCGCGCTGGCGCTTGAGGACGAAGGGCAGCGCGACGAGGGCGAGCACCATGCCGAGGGCGGCGATCGCGTAGAACGGCCCGGACGGCCCGAAGGTCTCGGTCAGATAGGCCCAGAAGCCCTCCACCCCGCCGGCCTGGTTCACCAGGGCCGCCGAGGCGTCCGCCGCCGCTTCGCCGTTCTCGTCGCTGTCTGCCATCCGTTCGGGCTCCCGGCCTCAGACTTTGATGTTCACGAGGATGCGCATGAAGATCACGTTCACGACAAGCAACACGAAGGTCAGGATCGCTCCCGGCAGGAACAGGGAGTGGTCCGACACGTCGTCGTAATAGGTCGGCTGCACCACCTGCACCATCAAGAGGGCGAGGATCGGGAAGATCGACAGGAACCAGCCGGACCAGCGCGCCTCCGCGGTGATCGCGCGGACCTTGCGGAACAGCTTGAAGCGGGCGCGGATCACCTTGGAGAGCCCTTCGAGCACCTCCGCGAGGTTGCCGCCGGAGGTCGACTGGATGTTCATCGCGATGGCGAGGAATCGCAGATCGGGAACCGGCATCCGGTCCGCCGTGCGCTCGAGCGCCTTGTTGATGTCCATGCCGTAGGTCGCCTCGTCCGCCACGAGGCCGAATTCGGTGCCGAGCGGATCCGGCATCTCGCGCGCCACGATGCCGACCGAGGCGGTCATCGGGTGGCCGACGCGCAGGGACCGGACCATGAGATCGAGCGCGTCGGGCAGTTGCTCCTCGAAGAGCTTGACGCGCTTGCGCGCCTTGTCGCGCAGCCAGAGATAGAGCGAGCCGTAGCCGAGCATGATGGCGACGACGATCTTCACCTGGATCACCGCGCTCGTGAACACCGAGAGCAGGAAGAAGCTGAGCCCGATGAGGCCGGCGAGCGCGATGGTCATCGAGACCGGCGTCATGGTGATCGAGGCCTGGCGCGCCTGGTCGAGCAGCACACCGATGATCGGCAGCTTGCGCATCCGCTCCGAGCCCTCGCGCTCGGCCCGCAGGATGGTCAGCACCTCCTCGGTGTCCTTGCCGTCCTGCAGGAGCGAGAGCCGGCGGTTGACCTTCTTCTCGCGCTTCAGCGTCTTGCCGTAGACGATCAGATAGATCCCCTCGACGATCGCGATGACGCCGATGAAGATCAGGCCGTAGATGATCGGCTGGAACAGCATGGTCGTCCCTCAGATATCCGGGCGGAACAGCGAGGCGGGGAGCTCGTAGCCCCACTGCTTGAACCGGTCGGCATATTGCGAGCGGATGCCGGTGGCGACGAACTTGCCGCGGATCCGGCCCTGCGCATCGGTGCCGTGGCGGTCGAACTTGAAGATCTCCTGCATGGTGACGATCTCGCCCTCCATGCCGACGACCTCCGAGATCGAGATCATCCGCCGCCCGCCGTCCGACATGCGGCTGACCTGAACGATCAGGTTGAGCGCCGAAGAGATGTTGGCCCGCAGCGCCTTGAGGGGCAGCTCGACGCCGGACATCCCCACCATGTTCTCGATGCGGGCGAGGCTGTCGCGCGGGGAGTTGGCGTGGATCGTCGTCATCGAGCCGTCATGGCCGGTGTTCATCGCCTGCAGCATGTCGATCACCTCCTCGCCGCGGGTCTCGCCGACGATGATGCGGTCGGGGCGCATGCGGAGCGCGTTCTTGAGGAGGTCGCGCTGGGTGACGGCGCCGGTGCCCTCGATGTTGGCCGGGCGGCTCTCGAGGCGGCCCACATGCTCCTGCTGGAGCTGCAGCTCGGCGGTGTCCTCGATGGTGAGGATGCGCTCGTCGTTGGAGATGAAGGAGGAGAGCGCGTTGAGCGTCGTCGTCTTGCCCGAGCCGGTGCCGCCGGAGACGAGGATGTTGAGGCGCGTGCGCACGCAGGCATGGAGGAAGAGCGCCATCTCCTCGGAGAAGGCCCCGCTCTCGATCAGACGCTCCACGGTCAGCGGCTTCTTGGAGAATTTGCGGATCGAGAGGAGGGGCCCGTCCACCGCGCAAGGCGGCACGATGGCGTTCACGCGGGAGCCGTCGGCGAGGCGGGCGTCGACCCAGGGCTGGCTCTCGTCGACCCGGCGGCCGACCGCGGAGACGATCTTGTTGATGATCCGCATCAGGTGACGGTTGTCCTTGAACTGGACGTCCGTCTTCTCGAGCTTGCCGCCGCGCTCGACATAGCACTGCTCGTTGGTGTTCACGAGGATGTCGGTCACGGTGTCGTCGGCGAGGAGGGTCTCGAGCGGGCCGAGGCCCACCGTCTCATGCACGAGATGCTCGACGAGTTCGTCGAATTCCGGGCGGCTGAGGACGATATCCGAATCCGCCATATGCTCGCGCGTGATCTCGGCGATCTCGACCTTGAGCTCGGAATGGGAGACCTTCTCGAGGGCGGCGAGGTTCAGCGTGTCGAGCAGCTTGCCGTGCAGCTCGACGCGCAGGCCGAGGAGGCGGCGCTTGCGCTTCTGCTCGGCCTCGTCCACCGGCTCGGCGGCGGGCTTGCGGGTGGCCACCTGGAGCCGGGTCGGCTTCTGCTCGGCGAGTTCGGTGGACTGGCCCGGGCCCTCGGGCAGCGGCATCTCGAGGCCGAGGCGCTTGGCGTCGCCCTCCGGGCTCCTCGGGCGCTCGGGGCGGCGCATGATCGCGGCGCGCTGGGCGTCGGCCTTCTCGTCCTTGTCGCTGCGAATCCGTCTAAACATGAGCAGGCCTCGTCTCTCTCGGGCGCCCCCCGGCTCAGCCGGCGCTGGCGACCTTGCTGGCGTCCTCGGTGGCGATGCGCTGGGCGATGCGCAGCACCTCCTTGCGGACCGGATTGGATTTCGCCATCTCCGCGAGCGGGATCCCCTGATCGCAGGCGTTGACCACCGCCTTGCCGCCCTCCGGCAGCATGTGGTGGATGGTGATGCCGAGGCTTTCTGCCACGCGCTTGACCCGGGCCTTGCCGGTCAGGTCCGTCATCCCCGGGGACCGGTTGAGCACGAAACTGAGCTTCGTCAGGTCCATGCTCTCCGATTTCAGCGTCCGAAGGAAGCGGAACATGTTCTGCGCCGAGCGCATGTCGATCTCCATGACGGCGAAGAACTCGTCCGACATGGTGTAAACCGGCTCCGACCAGTTCATCAGCGCTTGCGGCATGTCGATCAGCACGTAGTCGAAGCTCTCGCGCGCGAGATTGATGATGGCCTTGACGTCGGTCGGCGTGACGATGTCGAGCGGCAGCGCATCGCGCGGCGCGGTGAGCACCCAGAGCTTGTCCTGATAGGTCGAGAGCGCCTGGGCGAGGCCGGTCGCATCGAAGGACGAGGCCTCCGAGACGAGCTCGTAGACCGCCTCGCGCCGCGGCACGTCGAGGAAGGTCGCCACAGAGCCGTATTGGAAGTTGAAGTCGAGGAGCGCCACCTTGCGCCCTTGCTTGCGCACCAGCAGCGCGAGCTCCCAGGCGAGATTGACCGCCACCGTGCTCGCGCCCACGCCCCCGGCGACGCCGTAGACGGTCAGCACCTTGCCGCGGCGCTGCAGCGCCCCGCCGACCGGGCTGATCGCCGTCGAGCTTCCGGAAGCGCGCACGAAGCGCAGCCGCTCGATCGCCTCGGAGAGCGCGCCCTCGGGCTCCGGATAGGGCGCGAAATCCGCGACGCCTTCCTTGAGCAGCTGGTGCATGCTGCGCGAGGAGATCTCTCCCACCACGAGCAGCACCAGGAGCCCCGCGTCCCGCGCCTTGCGGATGAGCGTGGCCACCCCCTCGATCGCCTGCGGCGCGTCGACCGAGGCGGTGACGATCGCGATCGAGGTGTTCCCGCCGAGCTGCGCCAGCGCCTGATCTGCGGCGGAGTTGCTCACCTCCATCCACTGATCGACGCCGAACTCGCTGTCGAGCTCCTCCGCCAGCTGATCGAGCTCGGGAAACCCGTCCGCGAAGACCAGCGCCTCGGGCGCCGAGCTGAGCGAGCTGTCACGTCGGATCGATAGGGCCATACTCTGGTCAATTCCTCACATTCGTGGAACTCAGATCCGCCCCGAAGACGCTGGCGGACACCCGGCGAAGCGCCTTCGCGGAGGCCTCCTGAACCCCCTCGATGCGCACCTCCGGGTCGGGGCCGAGATTGCTGGAGGCCGCCTGCCGGCTCCAGAGAAGATCGAGCAGGCTGAGCAGCCGGATCGGCGAATCGCGCGCGATGATGGTGACGGTGATCATCGGCTGGATCGGGCCGCCGGCGAAGCCGAGCCCCTCCTCGGAATAGGTCACGACCACCTCGTCCTCGCGCAGGCTCGGATAGACGATGCGCATCTCGTCCACGAGCTCGGTGAAGGCGGCGCTGTCGCAATTCGTCGCGAAGTTCGCGTCCTGCGGGTCGCACTGCCAGCCGCGCACCTCATAGGGGTTGCCGTCCTTGTCGTAGCGGGTGTCGACGACCTCCCAGGCCGGGCTGATATGGGTGAGCCGGCAGGGGCTGGACCCGCTGGTGGCGATCGGGATCTTGGCGCCGGAGGTTCCGCTGCAACTGTCGCCGACCTGCCCGTTCGCGAAATTCACCTCGTAGGTGGGGTTTCCCTGCAAGGCGGCGTGGATCGGCGTCTCGGCCACGATGAAGCGCGCGCCCATCTGCGCCGCCTTCTGCGCCGCGAGCACGAAATAGTAGGACACGCCGATCTCGAACACCGTGAGGATGATCAGGATGATCGGCAGCAGGATCAGCACGAGATCCGTGGTGATCGCGCCGCGCTCGTCGGCCAGGAAGGCCGAGAGACCGCTCTTTCCACGCCCATCCGTTTCGGCCATCGCCGACCTCTCCCGTCGTCCGATCCGATCCGCCCCCGCCGCGGCGCCCGCGCCCGGCCGGGGATCGCACCCTTCCAGCACGCAGAAACGCGGCGGAACACCCACCGCAAGAGACTACACCGAGCGACGCAGCATATCCACGATGCCGACGCTGCGAACCGCATCCTTCCGGATCGGGGGGACCCGGATCGAGCGGGCCGGCCCCCGCCGCGCGCCGCGCGGGCGCGCCGAGGCGGCAGCGGACCGGGTCCGCCGCCGCCCCCCGCGTCACGGCCTCTCGCCGGTGATGTACTCGACGTAGATGCGCTGCGCCCGGCGCCCGTCCATCCCGTCGCCGACGAAATTGCGCACGAAGCCAGAGACCCGCGTCACCGCCCGGCGGTTGCGCCGCTCACGGTCCGGCGTCTCGACGACGAGGCGCGTCTCGCCGAAGGACTCCACCGCCTCGAGGCGCGACCGCGACACCCCGCGGCGCACGAGATAGCCGACCACCGCCCGCGCCCGGCGCAGGCCGAGGCTCTGGTTGTAGCTCTCGCCGCCCACGGCATCGGTGTGGCCCTCGACGCGCATCGTCACCTCGGGATTGGCCTTGAGCCAGGCCGCCTGGGTGTCGAGCGCCGCGCGCGCCGTCCGGTCGAGCGCCGCGCTGTTGAAGGCGAAGGTCACGGTGTCCTGCGCCTCCGCCGAGAACACGCGGCCGAGATCGGTGAGGAAGTCGTCCGGGGTCTTGTAGGCGACCTGGCGGGCCATGGTGAGATCGACCGACTGGCCGAACTCCTCCGCGCGGTCGCCGCCGCCCGCCTCCCGGGCGCAGGCCGAGACGAGGAGGCCGGTGCCGAGAAGCGCGATTCCGATCAGGATCTTTTTCATTGGACCGTCACTCCACAACATAGCCGAAGTCGCCGTCGAAGCCCTGGGTGGTCATCAGGTTGGCGCCGCCGCCCTCCATGATGTTCCCGAAGAGGAAGAGCTCGAACTCGGTGGGGACGCCGATCCGGTCGGTCGGCAGGGCGATCTGATCCTCGCTGTCGACCGGGGTGACGAGATTGGCGGTCACCATGAAGACCAGCTCCGACTCGCTGCGCTGGAACTGCGCCGAGCGGAACAGCGCGCCGAGGACGGGGATGTCCCCGAGGAGCGGCACCTGGTCGATGGCGTCGGAGAAGTTCTCCTCGAAGAGCCCGGAGATCGCGAAGCTCTGCCCGTCGCGCAGCTCGACCTCGGTGGTGGTCCGCCGGGTCTGGAAGCCGGTGATGTCGATGCCGCCCGAGGTGGAGGCGAGCGCCGGATCGACCGAGGAGACCTCCGCCGTGAGCTTGAGGTTGATCAGGCTGCCGTCGATCACCGTCGGCTGGAAGGTCACGTTGACGCCGACATTCTTGAACTCGACATCCACGTTGCCCTCGCCGTCCACCGCGGGGATCGGCACCTCGCCGCCCGCGAGGAAGCTCGCCTGGCTGCCCGAGAGCGCGACGAGCGTCGGCTCGGCGAGCATCTTGACGAAGCCCTTGGCCTCGAGCGCGTCGAGCTCGACATCGAGGATGAAGTTGTCGGCGATCGCGAAGATCGCGCCGAAGGCGCCGAAGGCCCCGGAGAAGACCCGCTCGATCCCCGCAAGATTGCCCACGGAACCCGAGGGCGCGTCGGGCCCGGCGGGGGAGGAGAGCGGCTCGGTCAGGTTGAGCGCGGTGCCGGTGACGTTGTCGGTCGCGAAGCGCCGGCCGGAGCCGAGCGCGGCGAGCGACACGCCGATATCCTTGGCCGCGTTGCGCGACATCTCCGCGACGCGCACCTTGAGCGCCACCTGCTGCGTGCCGCCGACGGTCATCATGTTGGTCACCGCATCGCCCGCATAGGCGCGGGCGAGGCGCAGCGCCTTGTCCTGCTGCGCCTTGCCGGAGACGGTGCCCGAGAGAATCACGCCGCCGCCGGCGACGCGGACCTCGATGTCCTCGTTCGGCATGATGGTGCCGATGCGCTCCTTCAGCTCGCCGATATCGGGCTGGACTACGATCGTCACGTTGGAGATCAGGCGGCCGCCCTCGCCGAGCATGGTGAGCGTCGTCTTCCCCCGTTGCCGGCCGAGAATGTAGATGGAGCGGTCGGAGAGCGGCTGGACGTCCGCGATCTCCGGCTGGGCGATGGAGAGCTCGGTGAATGGCTGGGTGCTCTCGACCACCACGGCACGGTTGGTGAGAACCACGATGTCGTCGGATGCGAGCCCCCGCGACATCCTCAGAATGCTCTGAGCGGAGGCCACCCCCGGGTCCGCGATGGCGGCGACCAGAAGGGCCGCGAGCGCCGACCGCACGATCCTGAGTGTCATGTCTTCGGTCCCTCTTATTGCGTTTTGTGCGGACGCAAACCCGACCCTGCTCCGCATATCGCGAAGTAAACACCAAAACACGACACAGCTCAAGCGGTTACCCCGGAAAGCTCGTCCCGGGGTTCAGGCGAGGATCACTCGGCCGACTGGAAGCGCAGCCGGTCGACCACCTCGCCGCCCTTGCGCACCGTGACGGAGGTGCCGGCCCGCTCCTGCACGGGCGCCGGGGCCTGCTCCTCGATGCCGAAGAGATCGCGGACGTCGACCGTCTCGGGCTCGGCCTCGTCGATCGCGTGATTGTCGAGCGCGCGCAGCGTCAGCGAGAGCCGGCCGAGATTGCGCGCGAGGGCGAGCTTCTGCGCATCGGTCGGGCTGACCTCGACGGTCGCGGTCCGCGCGTTCTTGGGACGGTTGACCTCGGTGTTGGTCTCGTGATCGACGGCGATGACGAGCAGGTTCTGCAGGATCACCTTGCTCTCCATGTTGCCGTTGCCGACATTGCGGATCATCAGCACGTCCACCCGGTCGCCCGGATTGATGAAGCCCGCGACGCCGGAGATCGGGTCGATCGGGATCGCCACCGCGCGCTTGCCGTCGCCGAGCTGCATCGCCATGCGCGCGCGCTCGCCGAAGCCGGTGATCTTGGAGGCGAGGATCGGCTCGCCCGGCTCGATCTGGCGCAGCACGATCCGCGCGCGCTCCTCCCGGGGGACGTCCTTCTCGCCGAGCAGCGCCTCGGCCTCGGTGAAGGCGCCGGGGGGCAGCGAGTCCTCCGGCCAGGCCTGCCAGCGCAGCATCTTGCCGCGCAGCACCGTGCCGTAGGGCAGCCGCTCCTTCGCGACGATCACGTTCACCATCTTCGGCCCGGCCGGCTGCTGCTGCTGCATCCGCGCCTCGAGTTGGTCGAAATAGGTCGAGGCGAAGTAGATCGCCCCGCCCGCGAGCGCCACGCCGAAGATGAGAACCAAAATCGCGATGATCTTCATGCCTTCGCCTCGCTTCCCTTGCCCGACGGGCGCCCGGAGGGCGTCACTCGCCGATATTCACCCGGTAGAAGTCCTGATTGTTCCGCTCGGAGACCTTGTTGATGCCGTCGGCATAGAGCGTGTAGGTCAGCCAGGCGCCGACCACGATCAGCCCCGCGGTCACCGCGACCCATTCGACGGACACGGCGCCGTCCTCGCGCTCGAGAAACTCCGCGATTCGGATCATCGGCCTTCTCCTCGCAATCAACCGGCTCGCACAGTTTCACCCTATAGCGCGACTCGCGGGACTTGGGGAGGGCGGGACCGTCCGTCTTGGGAGATTTTGTGTCGCTTTCGGGGCATGCGTGCCTCACCGGACACGCTCTGGTTGTAAATGCCGCGCGCCGGAAACGGAAAAGGCCGGGAGCGACGCCCCCGGCCCGTCGGTCCGCTCTCGCCCGGGCGGAGGCCCGGAGCGCCGGATTACTGGGTGAGCGAGTTGCCGGTGTCGAAGTCGGTGTCGAGGTTGTTCGACACGGCGCCCGACAGCTCGGTGTTGATGGTGTCGACGACGTCGATCACGCCGACCTCGAAGATCGCGTAGACGACCGCGATGCCGAGGAGCAGCACGCCAGCGGTGAGCGCGACCCAGTCGATGGTGACGGCACCCGCCTCGTCGCGGATGAACTGAGCGAAGATGGTCATTTCGGAACCCTCCAGATTGCGATTGCGTTCGGTACTCTGCCTGACACGCCCGCACCGAACCCCAGATGCGGGACAGGGCGAGGCGGCCTCCACACCAACCTCTCCACGTGCAGAGTTTTACCACCGAGCCCAGGTCCGGCGAAAGCGACAACAGGCCGAACTCCGCGTGCATGAGGCGACTTTTTTTCTGCTCATGGTGGAAATCCGTTAAAAGCTGGGCGAGGCCGGTTCAACTGTGGAGCGAACATGGGCAAACTGTGGCAACATTATGGCCGGGCGCTGTTTCTCGCTGCGGGGATCGGCGCGGGCGCGGTTCTCTCTCTGCCGCTCGCGAGCGATTCGCAGGCCAAGAGCACGCGGCTCGACAACGGCGTCCGCGCCTGGGACCGCTCGGGGTTCCAGACGATCCGCCCGCCGCGGCCGGGGCAGAAGCGCTTCGCCCCCAACCGCCGCGGCGGCACAGCGTCGCGCCCGCGCAAGGAGCACCATGGCTGGTTCTGGAAGACCGAGGACCCCAAGGCCGCCGCCCGCCCGGACCGCTGGGCCGCGGCGCTCGACATCCTGCGGAGCCGGCGCCTCAGCCACGGCGCGCTGATCCCCGAGACGCGGATCGAGCGCCTCGCCGAACGCTGGGGCGCGCCGGTGAAGGCGGTGGCGCGGCGCCACGGCGTCTCCGAGGCGCTGATCCTCGCCGTGATCGCGATCGAATCCGCCGGCAATCCGCGCGCCGTCTCGCCCAAGGGCGCCACCGGGCTCATGCAGCTCATGCCCGCGACGGGGCGGCGCTTCGGCGTCAGCGACCGGACGGATCCGGAGCAGAACCTCGCAGGCGGCACCGCCTATCTCGACTTTCTGCTCGAGCGGTTCCGCGGCGACGTGGTGCTCGCGCTCGCCGCCTACAATGCCGGGGAGAATGCGGTGGACAGGCATGGCGGGGTGCCCCCCTATGCGGAGACGCGGGACTATGTGGTCAAGGTGCTCGACGCCCTCCTCGCCACCGAGCCGCTTTGCGCGGCCCCGCCGGAGGGTCCGCGTCAGGCCTGCCTGCTGCGGCGGGTCTCCGCCCCGCCGGCCTGAGGTATTGACCTATCGGAAGGTCGGCATCACATCGCGCCCCAGACGGAGGGAGAGGAGCCCAGAATGGAGATCAACGCCGATTTCGACGCCCGCGTCCTCGTCGACAGCGAGCGCCTCGACTGGCTGAAGAGCCCCGCCGCCGGCGTCGAGCGCCGCCCGCTCGACCGGATCGGCGAGGAGGTCGCCCGCGCCACCAGCATCGTCCGCTTCGCCCCGGAGAGCGCCTTCGACGCGCACACCCATGGCGGGGGCGAGGAGTTCATCGTCCTCGACGGCGTGTTCCAGGACGAGCACGGGGACTTCCCCGCCGGCTCCTATATCCGCAACCCGCCGACCTCGCGCCACACCCCGGCCTCCGCCCCAGGCTGCACGATCTTCGTGAAGCTCTGGCAGATGCATCCCGACGACCGGACCCATCTGCGCCTCGACACGACGAAGATCGGCGCGGTCCCGGCGGAGGGGCGCCCGGGCGTCGCGGTCACCCCGCTCTTCAAGGACGCCGAGGAGGAGGTCCGCATCGAGCGCTGGGCGCCCGGCACGCAGGTCTCGCTCTCGGCGAAGGGGGGGATCGAGCTTTTCGTGCTCGAGGGCGCGGCGACGGAGCGGGGCGAGGCGCTCGGGCCGCGCTCCTGGCTGCGGCTGCCGCAGGGGACGGATCTCGAGGCGGTGGCGGGGCCGGAGGGCGCGCGCGTCTGGATCAAGACCGGCCATCTCGCCCATATCCGCACCCCCGGCTGAGGCGCGGGCGTCGAGGACGGGCCGGACCTCCCCGGCCGTCTCGAACGGATAGCCGGCCGGGGCAGCGCGCACACCTCCGCAGGAAGGCCGAGCCGCAAAGACGGGCCCCGTCCTCCATCGCCTCGACCATCGCCGCCAGGGTTTCGGACATCGCCCGCCGATCTGCGCGGCGGGACACCCGCCCCGCCGCGCCGCCGATCCCCCTGCCCGCTCGCCCGAGGGCGCGCGGCGAGCGCTCAGCGCTCGCTGCCGCCGCCGCCGAAATCGGGCGCGGTGTCGTAGCCGTAAAAGGCGCGGTCGTGGTTCATGATCGCCGCGCCCACGCCGAGGCCGATCACCCCGCCGATGATCGCCGCGGCGGCGGCGTCCCCGCGGCGATGGCGGTGGTAGGGATAGGAGGGCCGCGGCCGGTAGGGCCGATAGCCCGGACCCCAGTGATGGCGGTGATAGCGTCGGACGGCGCGCCGCTCCGCCCGGCAGCGCGGGCCGCAGCGCACGAGCGTCGCCGCAGCGGCGGCATCGCCCGCCGTCGCCACCGCGGGACCCGCGGCGATCGCCGCGGCGGCGGGGTGCGGAGCCATCGCAGAGGCCGGCGCCGGCGAAAGCGCGATGGCGATCAGCGTCGCGGACAGGCAGAGGACGCGGCGCATCACTCCGCCTCCCCGGCGAGCCCGAAATCGCCCCGTGTCGCGGCCCAGCTCTCGGCGAGCGCCGCGCAATCGAGCTCCTCTTTCGGCAGCGAGGCGCCGTAGCCCGACGCCGTCGCGAACACGAAGGCGAGGCGCGATCCGGCATCCATCAGGATCATGTCGTACATCAGCATCCACTCGGATTCGAACGCCGCGCGCGCGTCCTCCGGCTGGCAGACATAGGCGTTGCCGACGGAGAGGCCGAGTTCCCTGGTCTTCTGCTGCATTTCCTGTGCGTCCTGCGCGGCGGCCGGCAGGGCGAGGACAAACGCGGCGAAGGCCGCGACGAGCGATTTCATCCGAGGCTCCTTCCCTTGGGGCGGTTCCGGTCCCGCCGGCGCCGAGTTTACCGCCAGCCACCGCCGCGTCCAAGCCGATACAGGCCGGATCCGACGCCGCGCCGCCTCCCTCCCACGTTTTGAGAACGATTTTTGTTAGCATCAGCTCTTGCAACTGGATCGCAAAAGCACAATTGTCCGGGCAGACGGGGCACCGGCCCCGCCGGCAGGGAGACGACACGGAATGCTGACCAAACGGGCAATGCTCGCCGCCCTCGCGGCGGCGGCGATCGCGGCAGGCGCACCCGGCGCGGCCGCCGAGGCGCGTATTCAGGTGGTTGCGACGACGGGCATGATCGCCGACGCCGCGCGCCAGGTCGGGGGGGATCTTGTCGAGGTGCGGGCGCTGATGGGCCCCGGCGTCGACCCGCACTCCTACCGCCAGACGCGGACCGACATCGCGGCGCTCGCCCGGGCCGATCTCGTGCTCTGGCACGGGCTCTATCTCGAGGCGCAGATGGAGGGCTTCCTGCTCGATCTCGCCGAGCGGCAGCCGGTGGTCGCGGTCGGCGAGGCGGTGCCGCGGGACCGGCTGATCGCCCATGACGACTACGACGACAAGCTCGACCCGCATGTCTGGATGGACCCCGAGCTCTGGGCCGTCGTCGTCGGCGCCGTGCGCGACGCGCTGATCGAGCGCCGGCCCGAGGCCGAGGCCGCCTTCCGCGCCAATGCGGAGGCCCATCTCGCGGATATCGCGGCGCTCGGGGACTATGCCCGGCGGGTGCTCGGCTCGGTGCCGGAGGAGCGGCGGGTGCTCGTCACCGCGCATGACGCCTTCAACTATTTCGGCGCGGCCTACGGCTTCGAGGTGGTCGGCATCCAGGGCATCTCGACCGAAGGGGAGGCCGGGCTCCGGCGGATCGCGGACCTCGTCGATCTCCTGGTCGAGCGCGAGATCGGGGCGGTCTTCGTCGAGTCCTCGGTCTCCGACCGCAACATCCGCGCGCTCGTCGAGGGCGCGGCGGCGAAGGGGCACGAGGTCGTGATCGGGGGCGAGTTGTTCTCCGACGCCATGGGCGCTCCCGGCAGCTACGAGGGCACCTATCTCGGCATGATCGACCACAACACGAGCCTGATCGCCGCGGCGCTCGGCGGGGAGGTGCCCGAGGGCGGCATGTCCGGCCGACTCGCCGGGCTCTGAAGGGGACCACAGATGCTTCAGAACGCGCTCACCCTCGCCGCCGAGGACGGCCGACGCCCGGAGGACACGGCCGCCGGCGCGGCCCTCGCGATCCGCGGGCTCACGGTCTCCTACGGGGAGACGCCAGCGGTCTTCTCGGTCGACGCCACCTTCGCCGAGGCCGCGATGACCGCCATCGTGGGGCCGAACGGGGCGGGCAAGTCGACGCTCCTGAAGGCCGCGCTCGGGGTGATCCCCCGCCTCTCCGGCGAGGTGACGGTCTATGGCCGGCCGGTGGAGCGGGCGCGGGATCGGATCGCCTACGTCCCGCAGCGCGCGAGCGTGGACTGGGACTTCCCCACCACCGCGCTCGAGGTCGTGCTGATGGGGCTCTACCGCAAGCTGGGGCTCCTCGGGCGCATCCGGGGCGCGCACGAGGCGCGGGCGCGGGCCTGCCTCGAGCGCGTCGGCATGGCCGATTTCGCCGACCGCCAGATCGGCCGGCTCTCCGGCGGGCAGCAGCAGCGCGTCTTCCTCGCCCGGGCGCTCGCGCAGGACGCCGATCTCTATCTCCTCGACGAGCCCTTCGCCGGCGTCGACGCCGCCACCGAACGCGCCATCGTCGAGGTGCTCAAATCGCTCAAGGCCGAGGGCAAGGCGGTGGTCGCCGTGCATCACGACCTCGCCACGGTGGCCGACTATTTCGACCGGGTGCTGCTCCTCAACCTGCGCAAGATCGCGGAGGGCCCGGTCGAGACCGCCTTCACCCCCGAGACGCTGCGCGCGACCTATGGCGGGCGGCTGGCGGCGACGCAGATCGACCGGCTCGCCCTCGCCGGAGGCGCATGAGCGCCTTCCTCGACGCCCTCCTCCTCGGCGCGGGCTACAACGCGGCCCTCGTCGGCATCGGCGCGGCCCTTCTCGGCTTCGCGGCCGGGGCGTCGGGGACGTTCCTGTTCCTGCGCAAGCGCGCCCTCGTCTCGGATGCGGTGGCGCATGCGACGCTGCCGGGCATCGGCCTCGCCTTCCTCCTGATGGTCGCGCTCGGCGGGGACGGGCGGAACCTCGTCGGACTGCTCGCGGGCTCCGCGGTCTCGGCGGGGATCGGGCTTCTCCTCGTCGAGTGGATCGCGAGCCGCACCCGGCTGGCCGAGGACGCGGCGATCGGCGCCGTGCTGTCGGTCTTCTTCGGGCTCGGCATCGTGCTGCTGACCGTGATCCAGACGGTCGGCGCCGGACGGCAGGCGGGGCTCGAGGATTTCCTGCTCGGGTCCACCGCGGGCATGCTGTTCCAGGACGCGGCGACGATCGCCGTCGGCGGCACCCTCGCGGTCCTCGCCACCTATCTCCTGCGCCGGCCGATGACCCTCGTCGCCTTCGACCCGGGCTACGCCGCCGCCCTCGGCTACGACCTGCGCCGGATCGACCTGGCGATGATGGCTCTCGTGATGGCGGTGACGGTGATCGGGCTGAAGCTCGTCGGCCTCGTGCTGATCGTCGCGCTCCTCATCATCCCGCCGGCGACGGCGCGGTTCTGGACCGAGCGGTCCCAGGGCATGGTCTGGTCCGCCGGCGGGGTGGGGGCGGTCGCCGGCTATGTGGGGGCTGCGATCTCGGCCTCGGCGCCGGCGCTGCCGACGGGCCCGATCATCGTGCTCGTGGCGGCCGGGCTCTTTCTCCTCTCGCTCCTCTTCGCGCCGGTGCGCGGCGTGGCGGCGGCGGTGCTCCGGCATCGGCGGTTCCAGCGGCGGGTGCACCGGCGCCAGGGGCTGCTGGCGCTCGCCCGCGGCGAGACGATCCTCGAGCCCTTCACCCTGCGCGTGCTGCGCCGCGAGGGGCTGATCCGGCCCGACGGCGTCGCCACCGAGGCCGGCCGCGCCCAAGCCGCCAAGATCGCCCGCGACGAGCGGCGCTGGGACGTCGCCCGCGAGATCCACCAGGACACCGCGCTCGCCGGGCGCTATGACGGGCTCACCCCCATCGAGCGGGTCTTCACCCCCGACGAGATCGCCGAGTTCGACCGGCGTCTCGGCGGGCCAGCCGCGGTCGGAGGCGCCTGATGGGGGCCGAGTTCGTCCAGCTTTCGCTGACGCCGATCCTGATCGGTGCGCTCGCGGCGGTGGCCTGCGCGCTGCCGGGCAACTTCCTCGTGCTCCGCCGCCAGGCGCTCATCGGGGATGCGATCAGCCATGTGGTGCTTCCCGGCATCGTCGTCGCCTTCCTGGTGACGGGGGCCGTCTCGGCGGTGCCGATGCTCCTCGGCGCGGGCGCGGCGGCGGTGGTCGCGGCGGTGCTGATCGAGGCGGTCAAGCGGCTCGGGCGGATCGAGCCCGGCGCCGCGATGGGCGTCGTCTTCACCACCCTCTTCGCCGGCGGAGTTCTGCTGCTCGAGCAGTCCGACACCTCGAGCGTCCATCTCGACGTCGAGCATGCGCTGATGGGCAATCTCGAGTCCCTCGTCTGGCTCGACGCGACCGGCTGGGGCTCGCTGCTCGACCCCGCCGCGCTCGCCGGGATGCCGCCGGAGCTCTTCCGGATGGCCGCGGTCGCCCTCGCGGTCGCCCTGCTGACGGCGGTCTTCTGGCGCTGGCTCGCGATCTCCACCTTCGACGAGGGCTTCGCCCAGGCGCTCGGCCTGCCGACGGGGGCGATCGGGCTCGGCCTCGTGATCGTCGCGGCGGTCGCGGCGGTGGCGGCCTTCGACGCGGTGGGCTCGATCATCGTCATCGCCATGTTCATCTGCCCCCCCGCCGCGGCCCGGCTGATGACCGACCGGCTCGCCCGGCAGGTGGCCTGGTCGGTGGTCTTCGCCATCCTCTCGGCGGTCCTCGGCTATGTGCTCGCGGGCTACGGGCCGCTCTGGCTCGGCAGCCCCCATGCGGTGAGCGCGGCGGGCATGGTCGCGACCGTCTCCGGCGCGATCCTCGGCCTCGCCTGCCTCTTCGGCCCGCGGCGCCACCGCGTCGGCGCGGGGCCGGAGGGCTGAGGGCTCGACGCACGCACCGGGGCGGCCTAGCTCTCGGGGCGAAGGGAGGGCAGGGCCATGGCAGCGAGAGCGATCGACCGGCGCCGCGCGCTCGGCCTTCTGGCGGCGGGGCTCGCGGTTCCGGCACGGGGAGACGGGCCGGCCTTCGCCGAGGTCGCGGCCCGGGCCGAGAGCCTCGAGCAGCTCCGCGCCCTCGTGGTGGCGCGAGCGGGCGAGACGGTCTTCGCCCGCGCCTTCCGCGGCCCGCCGGTGGACCGCCCGGTCAACGTCAAATCGGTCTCCAAGACGGTGGTCGCCCTGCTGACCGGCATCGCCATCGACAAGGGCGTGCTGCCGGGCGCGGAGGCGCGGCTCGGCGATGTCGCGCCCCGGCTCGTGCCGCGCGGGGCGGACCCGGCGGTTCCGGCGCTCCGCGTCGCCGATCTCCTCACCATGCGCATGGGCCTCGCCCGCACCTCCGGGGCGAACTACGGCGCCTGGGTCTCGAGCCCGAACTGGGTCGCCCATGCGCTGACCCGGGAGAGGGTCGCCGAGCCCGGCGCGCGGTTCCTCTATTCCACAGGCGCCTATCACGTCCTCGGCGCGCTGCTGGCCGAGGCGAGCGGGCGGAGCCTCCATGCCCTCGCGGTGGAGTGGCTCGGCCGGCCCCTCGGCATCCCGATCCCGTCCTGGACCCGCGCGCCCGAGGGATATTTCATGGGCGGCAACAACATGGCGCTCTCGCCGCTGGCCCTCGCCCGGATCGGCGAGACGGCGCGGGCGGGCGGCGTCTGGCAGGGGCGGCAGGTGATCCCGGCGGACTGGATCGCCGCCTCCTGGCAGGCGCGCACCCGCTCCCCCTTCTCCGGGCACGACTACGGCTATGGCTGGTTTCTCGCGCGCATCGGGGGGAGGACCTCGCCTATGCCCGCGGCTATGGCGGGCAGATGCTCTATGTCCTGCCGGGCCGGGGCGTCAGCGTCGCCGTCACCTCCGACCCGACGCGCCCCGCCCGCTCGCACGGCTATGTGGGCGATCTCCACCGTCTGCTCGCCGAGCGCATCCTCCCCGCCCTCGCCTGAGGCTCGACAGCGGCGCGCGCCGGCCCATCCTTTTTGCCGAGCCGTTCCGCGACCGAGGGAGACGCCGATGCGCCTCTTGCCCCTTCTCGCCCTTTGCCTCCTGGCGCTCCCCGCGGGCGCCGTCGAGACCACCCGGATCAGCCTCCTCCATGACGGCATCGAGCGCGAGGCGATCATGGACGCCCCCCGCGACGCGCAGGGCGCGCCGGTCCTCGTCGCCCTCCATGGCGGGCTCGCCGGACCCTACACGATCCGCCGCCGGGCGCGGGTGAGCCTCGCCCGCGAGGGCTGGGTGGTGCTCTGGCCCTATGCGCTCGACGATTGGAACGACGGGCGCACCGACCATCTCGGCCGCCCCTTCGACACCGCCGACGATCTCGGCTTCCTCCGCCGCCTGATCGGCGCCCTCGCCGAGGCCGGCCGGATCGACCCGGAGCGCGTCTATTTCGCCGGCCCCTCGATCGGAGGGATGATGGTGCTGCGCCTCCTCTGCGACATGCCGGATCTCGTGGCGGGCGCGGCCATCGCCATCGCGAGCTTCCCCCGCGGGTTCGACTGCGCGGACGGCCCGCCGCGGCCCGTCCTCGTGATCCACGGCACGGAGGACGACATCGTCCCCCCCGGCGGCGGGCGCATCGGGGGGTGGAACCCGCTCATCCGGGAGCGCGGCTGGGTCGACCCCATCGCCGACACCATGCGCCGCCTCGCCGCGCGCAACCGCTGCGACGGCTTCGAGGCCCGCCCGCTGCCGGACCGGACCGAGTCCGACGGCTCCACCGTCACCCTGCGGAACTATCGCGGCTGCGCGGCGCCGCTCCTGCATTACGTAGTGGAGGGGGGCGGGCATACCTGGCCGGGCTCGCGCCCCTCCCGCCTCGGCACCCGCTTCGTCGGCGAGACCAACCAGGATTTCTCCGCCACCCGCGCCGTCGAGCGCTTCTTCCAGGCCCTCGCCGAGGGAGAGCCGCCGGCGCCCGCCCTCCGCTGAGCCGGGGGGCTCGCGCGCCCCTCCGCGCCCGCAGCCGGCAGCCGCGTTGCCGGCGGGGCGATCGCCACGCGGCGGGGCGCATCGGACATCCGGTGAGCGCGTGATGGCGCAAGGGGCGCACGGCCTGTTAGGCGCAGGGTGCCTGCCACCGGACGCGTGCATGAGAGAGAAAACCGCCCTGCCAGGATCGGATCGATGAGAGCTTCGAACGGCCGTCGGAAGACCCGCGCCCCGCAGCGGCGCTCTGTACCGCGCCACGCGACAGGCTCGGGAGTGCCCGCGACGAGCGCCAGGAAACACCCGACCTGGGCGCCGAGGAGGGGACTGCCGACATCCGCCGGACCGAGAAGACGGGTGCGCGGGTGCTCACGCGGATGACGGACGCGGATCGCCCCCGCGCCATCTCGGCCCAAGAGATCGAGCCGCTCGAGGCCGATCGCGTGCCGATCGAGACGGTGACGGCGCCGTCACGCAATCCGCTCGCCAGCTTGGGCGGAGCTTTTCGGACCGCCCCGATCCCAATCCATTCAGGCTCTTGCGGGGGGGGGGGCCAGGCAGCCCTGATCGGAGGATGGTGGACCCGAGGGGATTCGAACCCCTGACCTCTGCAGTGCGATTGCAGCGCTCTCCCAACTGAGCTACGGGCCCCTGGCGGCTGCGATACGCGGGGGGCGGGGCGGTGTCAAGCGGGCGCGGGCGCAGGCGTCTTGCCCCGGAGCCGGGGGGCGGCTACCTAAGCGGGGCCAAGCCGGGAGCGTGCCCATGCAGTCCTTCCTCGCGATCTTCAACCTCGCGATCGACATCTGCTTCTACATCATCATCGCGCAGTTCATCCTGAGCTGGCTCGTCGCCTTCGACGTGCTCAACATCCGACAGCCGATCGTCGGGCAGATCTGGCGCGGGCTCAACCAGATGACCGAGCCGGTCTATCGCCCGATCCGCAACTTCCTGCCGGCGATGGGCGGGATCGACTTCTCGCCGATGATCGTGCTGTTCGGACTCTATGCGCTCAGGATCGTCGTCAACAACAACCTCGCCCCCATCGCCTATGGCTGAGCCGCCCTGGGCGGCGGCGCCCGGGGGGATCTCGCTCGCCGTGCGGCTGACGCCCCGGGGCGGGCGCGACGCGATGGAGGGCGCGGCGGAGCATGGCGGGCGCTGGGTGCTGCGCGCGCGGGTCGCGGCGGCGCCGGTCGACGGGGCGGCGAATGCGGCGCTCGTCAGGCTCGTGGCAGGGGCCTTCGGGGTCGCGCGCTCGGCGGTGCGCATCGCGAAGGGGGAGACGGCACGGATCAAGACGCTCGAGATCGCCGGGGAGCCCGCGGCGCTCGCCGCCCGCGCCCGGGAGATCGCCGGGCTTTGACCTCGCGCAAGGCGCCCTGGCCGGGCCCGTCCCATACGCCTCGCGGACACCGGCCAAGGAGGGCGCGCGCATGGACTGGACCAGCTATCTCGAGGAGACGAATGCCGAGCTCGCGGCGCTGAAGCGCGAGATCCCCGAGACCGCGCGCGCCTTCGCGGGCCTCGCCAAGACGGCGACGGCCCCCGGCGCGATCGACCCCAAGGGCAAGGAGCTGATCGCCCTCGGCATCGGCATCGCGGTGCGCTGCGACGCCTGCATCGGCTTCCACGTCAAGGCCGCGGCGCGGCACGGGGCGAGCCGCGAGGAGATCGCCGAGACCATCGCCATGGCCGTCTATATGGGCGGCGGGCCGTCGCTGATGTATGGCGCCCGGGCGCTCGCCGCCTGGGACGCGCTCGACGCGGAGGGCTAGAGCGTCACCGGCCCGGCGGGGGTGGCGAGGCGGGCGGACAGGCGCGTCGGCCCCGCACCGGGGAGGAAGCGGAGGCGCGGGTCGTCGAGGCCCGCGAGCGCCGCGGCGGCCGGGGCGGCGCCCTCCCCCGCGATCTCCAAGGCCTGAAGGCCGAGGCCCTGGCTGCCGAGCCGCCGCGCCGGGTGCAGCCCCGCCGTCCAATGGATCAGCAGCGGCCAGGCCCCGCCGAGGGGCAGCGCCGCGGCCTCCGTCATCGCGACCTCCCAGGCGAGATCGTCGCGCGAGAGCGCCATCGGGGCGCCGAGGGGGATCGGGGCGGCGGCCAGGAGCCCCGGCAGATCGTCCGTCGCGGCGGCCCAGGTGACGAGGCGGGGCCCGTCGGCGAGAGCGGCCCAGGTCTCCGGGTCGTCGAAGCCGAACCAGCGGGGGCGGTCGGGGCGGAGGCCGTCGGGGTCGGGGGCGATCACCTCCAGATAGCCGTCGCCGAGGCCCCAGAGCGCGTTGTGCGTGCCCATCGTGGCATGCCGGCCGCGGCCCGCGGGGGGCGCGCCGAGGCGCGTCTCCGCCCAGGCGATGGCGGGCGCGAGCTCCCGGGCGGCGATCACCAGATGGTCGAAGCGCAGCATGGCTCAGCCCTCCCCGCTCTCGCGCGCCGCTTTCTCCCGGCGCTCGGCCAGATAGCGCTTGCCGGCGGCGAGCCCGGTCTGCGCCTGACGCGCGGCGAGGCCGCCGAGCTTGCGCGCGGCGCGAAAGGCGGTGGCGGCGTGCTCCGGGCTGCGGCCGAGCTCGCGGCCCGCGCGGCGGGCGCCCTGGCCCAGCACCGGGGCCGCGGCGCTCGCGAGCTTCGCCCCCTGCCGCTTGAGCGCGCCGGGCACGGCGCCCGCGGCGGCGCGCAGCTCCGCCTTGCCTGGAATGCGGGCGGCGGCGAGCGCCTCGCCGAGGCGCGCCTCGACCGGGCGGCGGAGGGCCAGCGTGCGCGGATCCACGGGCGAATCGTCGGCCACCAGCACGAAGACGGGGACGCCGGGGCGCCCCCACTCCTCCGCCGCGCGCACCGCGACGCCGTGGAGCCCGAGCGGCTCGGGCAGGGTCATCCCCTCGGCGATGGGCTCCTCGCCGTCGAGCGCGGCCCAGGCGGCGCCATGCGCGCCGTCGACCGCCTGGCGCGGCGCGACGGGGCGCGGCGCGAGAGCGATCTCCCGGCCGATGAAGGGCAGGAGCCCGCGGGTCAGCGCCCCGTGCGGCTCCGGATCGCGCCCGAGCGGGGGGTCCGGGGCGAAGGCGTAGAAGCTCACCCAGGCCTCGATCGGGCTCACCCCGCGGAGCGCCGTGCGCGCGGCGAGATAGGCCTCCTCCGGGGCCAGGATCGCGCCGGAGGCCGGGTAGTGCACCGCCATGGAGGGCCCGAGCTTGGCGAGGGCGCCGGCCACGAGGGTGGTGACGGTGGCGCAAGCCTTGGCCCAGACGAGCCCCTGCCCCGGCACCCGGCAGTTCACCGAGAGATGCGCCTTGTGGGTGGCGGCGGCGGGCTCGGGGTCCCAGGCCCGGACGGGGGTCAACCCGGGATCGGGCGGGGCGATCTCGGCGCGGGCCTCCTGCAGCAGGATGGGAACCTCGGCTCCCTCGATCTCGATCCCGCTGACGGGCGCGGCGCCGGGCCGGGCGATCTCGCAGGCGCGGACCTCGCCGAGCTCCTCGAACCGCTCGGCGAGCTTCGCCGCGAAATCGGCCATGTCGAAATGCCAGGGCCGCTCGAGCAGCACCTCCGCCGCGTAGACCTGATCCACGCTCGCCCCCTCTCGCCGATCAGGGAGAGACTACCCGGTCGAGGCCCGCGCGAACAGCCCCCGCGGCGGGGCGGGGGTGTCCGAGGTCGGACGCCGGCGTCAGGCCTGCGCCTGCTGGCCGGGATCGCGGAACAGGGGCACGACTTTCTTGCGCTGGGCGACATAGAGATGAAGGTCTCCGAGATCGCCCTCGTCGAGCAGGCAGATGCCGTTGATCGTCGCCGCGGCGCGGGCGCCGGTGGTGAAGCCCGAGGCGGTGACGATGCCGGCGGCGTCGAGGCCGAAGCGGTCGCGCGCCTGCATGACGTCGGCCACCGCATCCTCGCCGACGGGTTCGACGGTGGCGCGGCAGCGCAGGCCCATGATCAGCTCGCCCCGCTCGGCGAAGAGGTCGATGGCGTCGCTGCCGGGCGAATCGGTGGTCTGGGTCGACCAGCCGTGGCGGCCGAGGATCTCGGCGCAGTCCTCGGCGAAGCCCCTCGTCCGGCGAGCGGCGAGGCGCTGGCGCAGCGCCTCGGAGATCCGGCGATGGCCGGGTTCGGGCGCGCCCGCCTCGGCGTATTCGGCCACCAGATCCTCCGGGCGGGGCGCGATCCGGCGGGCGCCGAGCTCGGCCTGCGGCGGCGCGAGGAGGGCGCGGGCCGGCGGCTGCGCGATCTCGGCCCGGGCCGGGCGGCGCGCGCCGGCATCCGAGACCCTGTGCTCGATCTCGGCGGTCACGGCCGCGATCGACTCGTGGCGGTTGAGGGTGCGCGCCATGAGGGCCGAGGACATCAGGAACCGGTCCGCCTCGTAGGCCCAGTGGGTGTAGTCCGGCGCGCCGTATTCGTCGCGGTCCACGCTGCGGTGGAAGGCGTTGAGCAGGCTCACCTCGTTCTGCGTCACCAGGCTCTTGAGCTGGCGCAGATCGGCGACCCGGTCGACCAACACGCGGGCGGGGGGCTGGCTGCGCGCCTCGGCGAGGGGATCGGGCAGGTCGTCATGGCCGGTCAGAGCCTCCCGGGCGCGGCGGCGCTCGGCCGCGAGGCGCTCCTGGGCGGCGCGGGCCTCGGTCTCCTCGAAGCTCTCAGGGCTCTCGGGGGCGGCGTGGCGCACCCGCTCCACCTGCCGTTCCGCATCCTTGCGGCTGCGCCGGTCGAGCAGCCAGATCCAGTAGGCCGCGGCGGAGATCGCAAGCACCACGAGCCCCTGCGCGGGCGGGATGGTCGACCCGCCATTGGCATACATCACGAGCAGAAGCCCCGGCGTGGGCGCGACGAACAGCGACACCGCCAGGTTGAACAGGAACCTCACACCAGTCATAACCACACTCACGTCCACAGATCGGCCAACACACTCACCACCCATTAGGGTGGCCAATCGCGCGAGACTGTCAACGAATTCCGACTTGCGCGGCGCGCGAACCGCGCTTCGCCGCCGGACTCCGTCGACTTTGCCGCATCTCACCCGGAATTGATCCGTATCAAGGCCGGACGAAAAAGGGAAGTGTCCTGATCGGAGACGGTGCGACATGCTGAGTGATTCTCTCATTCTCTCGATGCTCTGGGGCGCGCTCTGGCGGGGGGCGCTCGCGGCGGCGATCGGGGTGGCGGCGCTCCGGCTTCTGGGGCGGCCGGCGGGGGTGAGGACCGGGGCGTTCCTCGCGCTCGGCGTCGGCATGGCGAGCCTCGCCTTCCACCCCTTCCCCGACCCGGCGAGCCTCGACTGCTCCGGCGGCGGGCAGATCGCCCGCGTCGTGCCTTTCCACATGCTGGAGCGGGCGGTCGCGCTTTGGGAAAGCGGGGCGGGCCTCGGCGCCTGGCTGCGCGACCGGACGGTGGCGACGGCGGCGGCGAATTTCGCCGTCTTCGCCGGGCTCGGCTGGCTCGCGGCGCCTTGGGCCGGGGGCCGGGTGCTCGCGGTCGCGGCGGCGGGGCTCGGCTACAGCCTGTTTCTGGAGATCGCGCAAGGGACGGGGCTCTTCGGGATCTACCCTTGCCCCTACCGCTCCTTCGACGTGGACGACCTGATCACCAACACCCTCGGCGCGCTCGCCGGCGCCGCCCTCGCCCGGCTCAGATGATGCCGGAGAGCGCCGGCGCGAGGTCGAGCCCGCGGTCGCGCGCATCGCGGATCAGGATGACCTGACGGCCGAGGCTCTCGGAATGGATGAGCCGCGGCGTGCCGTCCTCCCCCGGCGGCGCGTGGAAGGCGATGGCCTTGAGCAGCGCGCCGTCGGAGGTCTTGTCGCACTCCTCGGCGATCAGGATCAGGCTCGCATAGGGGTGGAGCAGATGGCCGGTGCGGTGGAACCACTCGACGGCCACGAAATCGTGCCCCTGCCAGCGGAACCGCGCCTCGGCGACCGAATGGGTGGACTTGAGGAGGCCGCCGATCTCCGGCTCGCCCCAATCGAGGTCCGAGAGCTTCATCGCGTCCCCTCCGCCCGCCGCAGCCTAGCTCGAGATATGGACGAGATAGCCGCCATAGGCAGCGTAGATCGCCAGAAGAACGAAGGGAAGCGCACGACGGGTCTCCGCGCTCCGCGCGAGGGCGAGGAGCGCCACC
Organism: uncultured Limibaculum sp.; assembly: GCA_964576075.1. GTDB lineage: Bacteria > Pseudomonadota > Alphaproteobacteria > Rhodobacterales > Rhodobacteraceae > Thermohalobaculum. The sequence continues at coordinate 49,266 of CAZNTX010000015.1, forward strand.
GTGCCGAGGATCAGGAAGCCCATGTCGATCGCGAGCGTCGTGTTGTAGTGGATGTCGGCGACGATGGCGCTCACCCCGAGGATGCCGACCAGGTTGAAGATCTGGCTGCCGGCGATGTTGCCGAGCACGATGTTGGGCCGTCCCTTCCGCGCCGCGGCGATGCAGGAGAAGATCTCCGGCAGGGAGCCGCCCGCGGCGATCACCGTCGCCCCGATCACCGCCTCGGGGATGCCGAGATACTCCGAGATGTTGACCGCGCGGCCCACCGCGAAATCGGCGAGGAAGGCCATCGCCGCCGCGCCGCCGAAGACGAGCAGGAGGCTCAGCCAGAGGCTCTTGACCGGGGTGGTGATGTCGTCCTCCGGCTCGCCCGCGTCGCTCGCCATCAGGCTGCGCCAGACATAGACGGCGAAGATCGCGAGCAGCCCGAGCCCGGCGAGGCGCGGGATCACCGCCTGGCCCTCCGCCCCGAGCAGCAGAGTCCAGGCCGCCAGCGCGAGCGCCGCGGCGAGGCCCATCACGAAGGCGCGGCCATAGTCCGCCCCGATCGCCGCGTATCGCACGAAAAGCCCGGCGAGCCCGATCCCGAGGCAGACATTGACGATGTTGGAGCCGACGAGGTTGGAGATCACGATATTGCCCTGGTCCTCGAGCCCGGCGGCGACGTTGATCGCGACCTCGGGCGCCGAGGTGCCGACCGCGACGATCAGGCTGCCGACGACGAATTCCGGCAGGCTGAGCCGCCCGGCGATGGCGATGGCGCCGGTGAGGAAGTAGTCCGAGGCGAGGATCAGGAGCGCGAGCGAGGCCGGCAGCGCGGCGAGGTTGAACCATAGGTCGGCTGTCACGCGGGCCTCCTCCCCGGATGGGCTTCCCTCGGGACGGGGCCCCGGGTGTGGTTGGTTACAAAGGACTTGGGCCGGGGGCTGTCAAGGCGGGGGCCGCCGCCCGGGCGCCGCGCGCAGTTTTCCGTTGCGCCCGGGGGACTGGGGCGCTACCCCGCAGCCGGGCGGAGCGCGCGGCCGGCCGCGCCGCGGGCCGCCCCCGGCAGGCATCTGAGGAGATCGCCCGTGCGGCGTCCGGCGCTCGTCACCATCCGCAACTTCCTCCACCGCGTCGTGGTGCAGGCCGTGCGGCTCTACTATTCCCGGATCTGGGGGATGACGATCGGCGAGGGCACGCGGATCTCCCTCGCCGCCAAGCTCGACAAGACCAATCCGCGCGGCGTGGTGATCGGGGACTGGACGGCGCTGACCTTCAACTCCGTGGTCCTCGCCCACGATTTCGTCAACCGCAAGCACCACACGACGCGGATCGGCAGCTATTGTTTCATCGGGGCCGGCGCGGTGATCTTTCCGGGCGTGACGGTCGGGGATCATTGCATCGTCGGCGTCAACGCCGTGGTGATGCGCGACGTGCCATCGAATTGCCTGGTGATGGGCAACCCCGCGCGCGTGGTGGAGCGCGGGATCGAGACGATCCGCTGGGGGATGAAGCCCCGGCCCGGCGAGACGCTGCCGGACGGGCGGATCTACGAGGGCGAGACGGTCGAGGCCTGAGAGCAGGGGAGCGGACGGATGCGCGACAAGATCAAGGCGGTGTTCGAGGAGCTCTGGGCCGAGCAGGAGGAGGGCCCCGCGCCCGAGCTCGCCGACGACACGGTGCTGCTCGAGAGCGGGCTCGACAGCCTCGGCTTCGCGATCTTCGTCGCCCGGCTCGACGAGGAGCTCGGCTTCGACCCCTTCACCGCCGCGGACGAAGCCTATTATCCGCAGACCTTCGGCGAGTTCGTCGCCTTCTACGAAAAGCATGCGGGCCGGGCCGCCGGAGGGGCGGAGGCGTGAGCGCCCCCACCCTCGGCGCGGCGCTCGCGGCGCGGGCGGAGCCGGTCCTGCTGACGCCCGAGGGCGAGGCCACCGGTGCGGAGATCGCGGCCGCGCGCCCCGGGGCGGCGCTCTCCGGGGCGCTCGGGCAGGGGGTGGCGCTGTCGCTGCGCGCCCCGCGGGCGCTCCTCGGCCTCCTCGCGGCGCTCGACGGGCGGGCCGCGCGGGTGCTGCTGCTCTCCCCGGCGCTGCCGCCCGCCGCGGTGGCCGAGCTCGTCGCCGCCGCGGGCGCGGCCGCGCTCGTGAGCGACCGGGACGACCTGCCGGAGGCGCTCTCCCCCGCCGCGGCGCTCGACGCCCCGGCGGAGGCCGCCCCGCGCGAGACCGCCTGGCTGCTCACCACCTCCGGCACCACGGGCACGCCGAAGATGGTCGCCCACCGCCTCGCCGGCCTCGCCCGCACGGTGAAGCCCGCGCCGGAGGGCCCGCCCCCCGTCTGGGGCCTCCTTTACGAGCCGACGCGCTTCGCGGGCCTGCAGGTGGTGCTGCAGGCGCTCCTCGGCGGCGGGCGGCTCGCGGCGCTCCCGGCCGACGCCGCCATCTCCGAGCGGCTCGGCTTCCTCGCCCGCGCCCGCGCCACCCACATCTCGGCCACCCCGACGCTCTGGCGCCGCGTGCTGATGGACCCCGCCGCCGAGGGGCTCGCGCCCGGCCACGTGACGCTCGGCGGCGAGATCGCCGACGATGCGGTGCTCTCGGCGCTCGCCCGCCGCTTCCCCGCCGCCCGCATCCGCCACATCTACGCCTCGACGGAGGCGGGCGTCGGCTTCTCGGTGCGCGACGGGCGGGCGGGCTTCCCCGCGGCCTTTCTCGAGGCGCCGCAGGGCGGCGTCGCGCTCAAGATCGCCGAGGGCCGGCTCTGGATCCGCCCGCCCGGCGCCCGGCCGGAGGCCCTCGGCGGCGGCCACGCCCAGGACGCCGAGGGCTATATCGACACCGGCGACCGTGTGGCGCGCGAGGGCGACCGCGTGCGCTTCCTCGGCCGGGAGACCTCGGCGGTGAACATCGGGGGCGCGAAGATCCAGCCCGAAGAAATCGAGTATCTGATCCACGACCACCCGGAGGTCGCCATGGCCCGGATCGAGACCCGCCCCTCCCCGATCACCGGCGCGCTCTTGATGCTGACCGTCGTCCCCGAGGCGCCCGAGGCCGACGCGGCCGCGCTCAAGAAGACCCTCGCCGCCTTCTGCCGCGAGCGTCTGCCGCGCGAGGCCCGGCCCGCGCGCATCCGCATCGCCTCCCGGGCCGAGCTCGAGGCGGAGATCACCGCCGCCGGCAAGCTCGCCCGCACCCCCGCGGCGGAGGGACGATGACCGGCACCGTCCTCGTCACCGGCGTCTCCCGCGGCCTCGGCCTCGCCATCGCCGAGGCGCTGCTCGCCGACGGGCACCGGGTGATCGGCCTCGGCCGCCGCCCCGGCGGCTTCGAGGCGCTGACGGCGCGCGCCCCCGAGGCCGCCGCCTTCCGCCCGCTCGACATGGCCGAGAGCGCCGCCATCGCCGAGACCGCCCGCGCGATCCTCAAGGAGGAGGGCGCGCCCTGGGGCCTCGTCAACAACGCCGCCATCGGGCTCGACGGCGTGCTCGCCACCCAGCACCAGTCCGACATCGAGCGGTTGATCGCGACGAACCTCACCGGGCCGATCACGCTCAGCAAATTCGTCGGCCGCGCCATGCTCGCGGCCGGGCGCGGGCGGATCGTCAACATCTCCTCGATCATCGCCTCGACGGGCTTCCACGGCCTCTCGGTCTACGCCGCCACCAAGGCGGGGCTCGAGGGCTTCACCCGCTCGCTCTCCCGCGAGCTCGGCAAGCGCGGCGTCACGGTCAACTGCGTCGCGCCCGGCTATATGGAGACCGAGATGACCGCGGGCCTCGAGGGCGGCCGGCTCGACCAGATCCGCCGGCGCGCGCCCCTCGGCCTCGCGGCGCCGGAGGACGCGGCCCGCGCCGTGGCCTTCCTCCTCGGCCCAGGCGGCGCCAAGATCACCGGCACCGTGCTGACCGTCGACGGCGGGAGCACCGCGTGAGCGATCCCGTCGCGAGCCTCCTGATCCCCGCCTACAACGCCGAAGCGACCCTCGCCGAGACCCTCGAGAGCGCCTCCGCCCAGACCGAGCGGGCGATCGAGATCCTCGTGATGGACGACGGCAGCGCCGACCGCACCTCCGAGATCGCCGCCGCCCACGCCGCGCGCGACCCCCGCATCCGGCCCATGCGCCAGGAGAACGCGGGCAAGTCCGTCGCCATGAACGCGATGATCGCCGCGGCGCGCGGGCGCCACCTCGCGGTGCTCGACTCGGACGACCTCGCAGAGCCCGAGCGCATCGCCGCAGCGGTGGCGCGCCTCGAGGCGGAGCCCGGCCTCGCCGCCGTGATGTCCGGGGTGAGCCTGATCCTCGACGGCGCCGCCGCCCCCTGTGCCCCCCGGGCCGAGGCGAAGGACCCCGCACGCTGCGCCGCGGAGATCGCCGATCTGCGCATGCCGGCGCACGACCCGACCCTCGTCGCCCGCGCCGAGGTCGCCCGCGCCACGCCCTACTGCCCGGAGCTCAGGATCGCCCAGGGCGTCGACGTCGTCCTGCGCATCGGCGAGCGGCTGCCGATCGCCGTCATCGGCCGCGCGCTCTACCGCTACCGCGTCCGCCAGGGCAGCCAGACCCGCAGCGGCGCCGAGCGCCGGGCCCGCTATCTCCGACTGATGGTCGACCGCGCCCATGCCCGCCGCGGCCTGCCGCCGATGGGCGAGGCCGCTTTCCGCGCCCGTTTCCGCGGGGCGATCGAGGGCGAGGACAACGACCTCGCCGCCCATTTCGTCGACAGCGCCTTCCTCCAGGCGACCGGGGGAGACCGCCTCGGCGCGGTGCGGACGGCCTGGACCGCCCTCTCCCGCCTCGGCCCCGGGTCGGGCGCCGCGAAAGCCGCGATCTACGCGCTCAGCCCGGCGCCGCTCGCCCGCCGCCTGCGCCGGCGCGGCCGCGCCCCCGGCTGACCCGAAGCCCCGCCTTTCCCGCACGGAGGCGCGGACCCCGGGGGGTCGGTCGCGCCACCGGCCCGCTGACCCGCCCCGGCCCCGCGCCCCGCCCTCCGGCCCCCGGCGCGGCGCCCGCCGCAGGGCCGGAGCCGGTGCGACCCGGGTCCGCCGGCTCCCGG
>CAZNTX010000016.1:0-54093 GCA_964576075.1 uncultured Limibaculum sp.
GGGCGGGAGCGCGAGCCGGACCCGCGCCCGTCACCGCCAGAACGGATCGGCGCCCTTGAAGGACTTCCAGAGCCCCTTGGCCGCTTCCCAGTCGTGCCGCGCGCGCTCTGAGCTCACCCCGATCACGATGCCGGCTGCGCGCGCCGCCGCGACCTCCTCGGCCGCCGGCCCGTCGCCGGCGCGGAACAGCCCCTCGGCCATCGCCGAGTCCTGCAGGCTGCCGAAGACCGATTGCAGCTCCTTCAGCCGCTTGACGAAAGGCTTGACCGCCTTCTCCGGGAAGAGCCGCGAGCAGAACTCCACCGCATAGCGCAGCTTCTTGAGCTCCTTCCTGAGATCGTGGCGCGCCTCGATGTCGAGCTCGGCGATCTTCGCGCCGCGCTTCAGCACCTTGGCATAGCGCGCCTCGAGCGCCTCGGCCGCGCTTTCGGCGAGCGGGCGGGCGAGGCGGGCGGTCTGCTCCCAGTCGGCCGGGTCGAGCCAGCCGCGCGCCGCCACGAACTCGCCGAGATCGACGAGGAAGGCCCAGGCCCGCCGCCCCGAGAGCGCCGCGCGCAAGGCTCCGCGCGCCTCCCCGGCATGGGTCTCGAGCGCCGCGGCGAGGCGGGCCATGCCGGGCTCCTCGGGCATCTCGGCAGCGAGCGGCTCCAGGATGTCGGCGAGCGCCACGTCGAGATCGCGCACCCGGCCGGCCTCGTGGCCGAGCCAGCGCGCCTCGCGGTCGAGCCCGGAGAGCGCCGGGCCGCCGAGCGCCCGGCGGAACACCGCCGCCGCAGAGCGCAGCCGGCGCAGACCGACGCGGAGCTGGTGCGGCCCCTCCGGATCGTCGGAGACCGCGCAGACGGCGATGTTGGCCGCGATCTGGTCGAGGCATTCCGAGAGGACGGCGCGGGCGCCCTGCTCCGTGGTCATGTCTGCAGAGAGCGCGACGGGGCGCGCGGTCCGCGGGGCGGGGGCGAGCGTCTCTCCGGCGGCGAGGCGGGCGCCGCGCTCGGCCTTGGTCTCTAGCGCGGGGCGCACGCCGCCCTCGGGGAAGAGATGGCGCGCCGCCTCGAAAACGGTGCGCGGGCTGCCGGAGAGAAGCTCGATCTCCGCCTCGGCCACCGGCTGCGCCCGTCCCCCGCCGCGCACCTCGCCGAGATCGAGCGCGAGCTCGACCGTGCCGAGATGCGGGAGCGCGAGGCGGCGCGTCGTCCGGGTCATCTCGGTCTCGTAGGCGGCGGCGAGGGCTGCGCCGTCGAGCGCGGCGAGGATCTCGTCGCGGATCGCCGCCTCCGGGATCGCGGCGATGTCGGGCTCTGGCCCCTCGGCGGGGACGGTGCTCTCCTCGGCCTCGGAGACGCCGGCGAGGAGGGCGCGGCGGGCCTTCGCGGTCTGGCACCAGGTCGTCCCGTCATGGCGCAGCCGGAGCGCGAGATCGGCGCGGGCGAGGGCGAGATCGGGGGTGTCGTAGTAGATCGTCCGGAGCGTCCGCGTCTCCGGCTCCGCCTCGCCGAAGCGCAGGACCGCGGGGCTCCGGGCCAGCCGGTCGGCGGCGGCCGGGTCGATCTCGATCTTGAGCTCCAGCTCTTTCATGACCCTCTCGCGACAGTTTTATGACAGATCACGAGATGGCGACAGACGGCCGGTTTGTCAATCTCCTTGCCCGAGCCTCACTCGCCGGCGACGGGGCGGCTCGGCTGCACCGGGGCGGGCCCGCGCCCGCCGGCCGCCGCCTCGTCGCGCCGCCCGGGCGGATTGGCGAGCCAGCGCAGATCCTCGAGGATCAGATAGAGCGCGGGGATCAGGAACAGCACGATCAGCGTCGCGAAGAGGATCCCGTAGCCGAGGGAAACCGCCATCGGGATCAGGAACTTGGCCTGCGCCGAGGTCTCGAAGATCATCGGCGCGAGCCCGCCGAAGGTGGTCAGCGTCGTCAGCACGATCGGGCGGAAGCGGCGCACCCCCGCCTGCCAGATCGCCTCGAAGGCCGAGAGCCCGGCCTCCCGCGCCTCGTTGGCATAGGCGATCATCACGATGGCGGCGTTGATCACCACGCCCGCGAGCGCGATGACCCCGAAGATCGAGATCATCGAGAGGCTCATCCCCATCAGCATATGCCCGAGCACGGCGCCGACGATGCCGAAGGGGATCGCCGCCATCACGATGAGCGGCTGGATGTAGGAGCGGAAGGGGATGGCGAGCAGCGCGTAGATCAGCGCGAGGGTCAGCGGGATCGAGAAGGTGCGGAAGGTCTCGATCATCTCCGCCTGTTGCTCCTGACGCCCGCCGAAGCCGGTGCCGAGGCCCGGATGGTCGGCGCGGAGCTGGGGCAGGATCTCCTCCTCGAGCGCGGTCTGGATGCGGTTCGCCCGGCTGTCGTCGGCGAGCTCGGCGGTGACGCTGAGGATCCGCCGGCCCTCCTTGCGCTCGATCTGCGCCTCGGTGACGGCGCGCTCCACGGTGGCGATCTGGTAGAGCGGAACCTCGCCGCCGTCCGGCGTGCGGATCAGCAGCCGCTCGAGATCGGCCTCGGAGCTCCGCTCCTCCTCCGGCAGACGCACGCGCAGCGTCACCTCGTTGCGCCCCTCCTGCTGCGCGAGCGCCTCGACGCCGCCGAACGCGGCGCGCACCTGCCGGCCGATCTCCTCGGAGGTGAGGCCGAGGGTGCGGCCGGCCTCGGTCAGGCGGAAGGCGATCTCGGTCTTTCCGGGGGTGAAGCCGCTGTCGATGTCGCGCACCGCGGAGAACTGCCGCAGCGCCCGGGCGAGGTCCTCGGCGGCGGCCTCGAGCGCCTCGGTCTCCGGGTGGGAGAGCTCGACCTCGATCCCCGACGCCCCCCCGGGCCCGCCGAAGGAGGAGGAATAGCGCGCCGTCCGGGCCTCGGGCACCGGGCCGAGCGTCTCGCGCCAGAGCTCGGCGAAGCGCGCGGTGGAGATCGGGCGGGTCTCAGGCCCCTGGAGATAGGCGCGCACGGTGATGCGGTTGCCCTCGACGAGGCCGTGCACGCCGCGGGCGAGTTCGTCGCCGCCGTTCTCCTCGATGGTCCGCTGCGCCGCCGCCACCACCCGGTCCCGCACCTCGACGGCGAGGGGGTTGGGCGCGTTCACCGGCAGGTGGATGGTGAGCGTCGCGTAATCCCGCGGCACGGGGGGGAACAGGCTGAACCCCATCTGGCCCGACATCGGATAGGCCATCACGATCATCGCGAGCCCGACCATCGCCGCCGCGGTGGCGTAGCGCCAGGCCAGGGTGAGGCGCAGCGCCGGGCGGTAGATCCGCTCGATCACGAAGGAGAGCCCGGCGGAGAAGCGCCGCTGGATGCGCTCCAGCCGGTTGGGCGGACGCTCGGCCTCCCGGGCGCGGATGGCGGCGAGATGCGCCGGCAGGACGAACAGCGCCTCGATCCAGGACAGCAGGAACGCGGTCGCCACCACCACCGGAATCCAGATGAAGAACTTACCGAACGCCCCCGGTACGAGCGCGAGCGGCAGGAAGGCGGCGATGTTGGTCAGGATCGAGAAGGCGAGCGGAGTCGCGATGTCGCGCGCGCCCTGGATCGCGGCCTCGAGCCGGCTCATGCCGCGCTGCATGTATTCGTAGATGTTCTCGCCGACGACGATCGCGTCGTCCACCACGATGCCGAGCGCCATGATGAAGGCGAACATCGTCACCATGTTGATCGAGGCGCCTGTCGCCGGGAGGACCAGGAATGTCCCCAGAAACGCCGTGGGGATGCCGACCGCGACCCAGAAGGCGACCTGGTATTTGAGAAAGAGGCTCAAGACGAGCAGCACGAGCAGCAGCCCGATGAAGCCGTTGGTGAGCAGCAGATCGAGCCGGCCGCGATAGATCTCCGCATCGTCCTCGGTGATGGCGACGCCGAAGGTCTCCGGCAGGCCGACCATCGCCCGCGGCAGCGCGTCGCGCACGGCGTCCGAGACGGTGATCGGGGTCTCGTCGCCGGTGCGGTAGACGTCGAGCTCGAGCGAGGGCGCGCCGTCATAGGTCGCGTAAAGATCGGCCGAGGAGAAGCCCCGGCGCACGGTCGCGACCTCGCCGAGGGTCAGCACCGGGCCGCGGGCGTCGGCGATCAGGGGGATGTCGGCGAACTCGCGCGGCAGCTCGCGCCGGTCGGCGAGCCGGAGGAGCAGGTCCTCGCCCCGGGTCTCGAGATTCCCGCCGGCCCGGTCGAGCGCGCTCTGGCGGATGCGGGCGGCGACCTCCTCGAGCGTCAGCCCGTGGGCCACGAGCGCGGCCTGGGGCACCTCGACATGGATCTCCAGCTCTCGCGTGCCCGCGAGTTCCACCTGGCTGATGCCGTCCTCGAGCAAGAGCCGCTCGCGCAGCCGCTCCGCCGCCATGCGCAGCGCGTGACGGTCGGCCTCGCCATAGATCTGCAGCTCGATCACCTGGCGCTTGGGCACCACGAGGCGAACGATCGGGTCCTCGGCGTCCTGGGGCAGCGAAACCCGGTCCACCGCCTGGCGGATCTCGGCATAGACCGCCTGCCGGTCCCGCTCCGGCGCGATCTCGGCGACGATCGAGGTCGAGCCCTCCTTGGCGCTCGAGGTCAGCTCGTCGATCCCCTCGATGGCGTCGAGCTCCTCCTCGATCGGCAGGGTGATCGACTGCTCCACCTCCTCGGGCGTCGCGCCCGGCAGGGCGACATAGACCGTCACCGTATCGGTCTCGTAGGAGGGGAAGACCTCCTGCGTGATCCGGGTGGCGAAGAGGAGCCCGCCGAGCACGAGGAGCAGCATCAGCAGATTGGGCGCGACCCCGTGGCGCGCCATCCAGCCGATCGGACCGGCGCCGGCGAGCCGCCGGGTCACGCGCCGTCCTCCCGGGTGCGGATCGCCATGCCGTCGGCGACCGTGTCGATCAGGGTGGTGACGACGCGCTCGCCGGGCGCGAGCCCCGCGGTCACCAGCGCCGTCTCCGGCCCGGCCCAGGCGATCTCCACTTGCCGGATTTCCAGCCGGCCGCCGGCATCGACCCAGACCCGGCTCTCGCCGCGGATCCAGGTCCGGTCGACCGCCACCGAGCCCGGGATCGCGGGCAGCAGGATCCGCGCCTCGAGGAGCGTGCCGAGCAGGAGCCGGGGGCCGGCGGCGCCGTCCCGCGCGAGGGGGTCGGCGACCTCGACGACGACCTCGGCCATGCGCCCGGTCTCCGACAGCTCGGGCCGGATGCGGGCGATCTCGCCGCTGCGGGCGGCCCCCGCCTCCCAGACGCCGGGCTGGGCGAGACGGACCTCGGCGCTCTCCGCCGCCTCGATCCGATGCAGCGCCGCGGGGGGCACGGCGAGGACGACGCGGAAGCGCTCGGTCCCGACCAGCCGCGCGATCTCGGAACCGGCGGTCAGAACGGTGCCGGGGGCGAGTTCCTCGCTCTGCACCACCGCATCGAAGGGCGCGCGGAGCACGGTCTTGTCGAGGGCGAGACGGGCCGCCTCGCGCCGGGCCTCGGCCGCGGAGAGCCGGGCCTGCAGCTCGTTCATCTGCGGCTCGCGCAGGATCAGGGCGCGCTGCTCCTCGGTGAGGTCGCGCAGCGGGCTGCGGGCGAGATCGCGCTCGGCGCGGGCCCGCTGGCCCTGCTCGAGGCGGATCTGCGCCTCGATCTGCGCGATCTCGGCCCCGGCCTCGGCGAGCTCGAGCCGGCGCTCGCGGTCGTCGAGCGCCACCAGAACCTCGCCCTCCGAGACCAGCCCGCCGGGGGTGAGGTCGGGATGGAGCTCCGCCACCCGGCCGCCGATCTCGGGGCGCAGCACGAGACGGCGCGCGGGCTCCACCACCCCCCAGGCGCGGATCTCGGGCCCGCGCTCCGCGGCGCGCACGGGGGACGTGGCGACCAGCCGGGGCTGGCGCTCGGGCGCGGCGCGGTCGGCACCGGGGGCGCTCGTGTAGATCTCGCGCGCGATCTCCGCGGCGCCGAGGAGGAGCGCGACCGGCAGCGCCGCCTTCATCAGGAAGGCGATCGCCCGATGCCACCAGGGCGCACGCCGGGGCGGGGCCTCGAGGCTCGGGACCGGGTCTCGACGTTGATACATGCGCTCACCTCTCGGGGCGCGCGGGGTTCCCCACGCTTGCGGCGTTATATAACGTCGGGCGCGGAATTGTCCGTCGTCTCCGGAGCCGCAGCCATGGCGAAGCCAGCCCCCGCCCCGCGCTGTCCGATCTGCGGCAAGCCGCGCGCCGAGGCGTGGCGGCCGTTCTGCTCGAAGCGCTGCGCCGATGTCGATCTCGGGCGGTGGTTGAGCGGGGCCTATGCGATCCCGACGGAGGAGGCGCCGGGCTCCTCTGGCGGGGAGGACCCGGAGCGCTGAGGCGGGGGCGCCTCGGCCCGGGCCTCGGCGCGGCGCCGCGCCTCCGCGGCGAGCGCTGCGCGCCGCCGGTCGAGCGCGCGGATGCGCGCCTCGGCCCTGGCGAGGGCCTCGGCGAGGGGGCGCGCCTCGGCTTCCGCCTCGGCGGCGGCGCGCTCCGCCGCGCGTGCCTCTTCGAGGCGCGCGCAGGCGACGCGCGCGGCGGCCGCCATATCGGCGGCATCGGCCGGCGGCGGGCCTGGCGGCCCGCCGGCCTCGGCACGGAGCGCCGCTGCGCGGGCGCGCCGCTCCGCGGCCTCGCGCCGCTTCGCGGCGAGGCGTCCCTCGGCGGCGGTGCGGGCCGCGGCGAGGACGCGGGCGAGCCGGTCGAGCGCCGCCGCCCTCATGCCGCCCGGGCCCGGCTCCGCATCCGCTCGGCGAAGAGGATCGCGGCGGCGACGGCCTTGTAGTGCTCCGGGCGGACCTCCTGTCCGATCTCGACGAGGGCATGGATCGAGCGCGCCGTCGGCGGGTCCTGGTGCACGGGGACCCCCGCGGCCGCGGCGATCTCGCGGATGCGCAGGGCGAGCTCGTCCACCCCCTTGGCGAGGCAGACCGGCGCGCCGCCGCCCGCCCGGTCCCATTTCAGGGCGACGGCGTAGTGCTCCGGGTTGACGATCACGACATCGGCCTCCGGCACCTCGCGCATCATCTTCTGATTGGCGATCTCGCGGGCGCGGCTCTGCCGCTCGGCCTTCATATGCGGGTCGCCCTCGGTGGATTTCGTCTCCTCCTTCAGCTCCTGATGGCTCATCCGGTTGCGGCGGCGGAAATCGACCTGCTGCCAGACCACGTCGAAGAAGGCGATGGCGGCGCTGACGATCAGGAGCCCGATCATCACCGTCTCGAACTGCCGGGCGAGCAGCGGCCCGAGGAGGCGCGGCGAGAGCGCGGGGGCGGCGGCGATCTCCGGCATCTCGCGGGCGATGGCGATGTAGAGGACCGCGGCGACGGCGGCGACCTTCACCACGCTCTTGGCGAATTCGACGAGCCCCGAGAGGCCGAATTTCTGCTTGGCGTTGGCGATCGGGGAGATGCGCGAGAGCTTCGGCGAGACCTTGGACGACACCACGATCACGCCCCGCTGCGCGACGAGGAGGGCGAGGACGAGGGCGGCGGGAAGCGCGACCGCCGGCGCCGCGGCGAGGACCACACGCCCGACCAACTCGCCGAGCACCCCGTCCCCGCCGGCCGAGAGGAGATCGGCCGCGAGCGCCTCGGGCCGGGCGATGGCGGGCATCAGCGCCTCGCCCATCGCGACCGCCGACCAGCCGCCGCCGAGCAGGAGCGCCACCGCGAGGCCGGCATAGGCGGCCAGGGTCTGCGCGTCCTGGCTGCGGGGGGCGTCGCCCTCCTCTCGCGCCTTCTCCAGGCGGCGGGGGGTCGCCTCGTGGGACTTCTCCTGGGCCTCGTCGCCTTCGGCCATCAGCCGAGCCCCCCGATCGGATCGGCGAAGAGCGCGCCCAGCGCCTCGAGCCAGCGCGCGAAGATCGCCGGCAGCGCGGCCCAGAGCGTGAGCAGCCCGAGCCCGATCAGGAGCGGCACGCCGATCAGCACGACGAGGAGCTGCGGCATCGCCCGGCTGATCGCGCCGAGCGCCAGATTGTAGGCGAAGCTGATCGCGATGAAGGGGAAGGCGAGGGCGATGCCGAGGGCGAAGACCTCGGCCACCCGGGCGACCGAGAGCTCCGCCAGCGCCCCTGGATTGGGGAAGACGCCGAAGGGCAGCACCTCGTAGAGCCGCGCGAGGGCCGCCACGATCTCGAAATGGAGCCCCGCCTGCAGCGCGAGCACGACCCCGCCCATGGCGAGGAAGGTGGCGATGGTGGGCTCGGGCGCGGTGTCGACCGGGGAGCCGAAGACGTGGCTGATCGAGAGGTGATAGGCCGCCGCGGTGCCGGCGATCTGCAGCGCGTGGACCAGCAGGCGGAAGCCGAGGCCGATGACGAGCCCCGCGACCGCCTCCGCCGCGATCATGTGCACGAGGCCGGGCGCGTCCTTTGGCTGCAGCGGCAGGAGCGGCGCCATGATCGGGGCGAGCAGGAGCGACAGCGCGAGCGCCGCGCCGAGGCGGAGCCGGATCGAGATGCCCCGCTCGCCGATCCCGGGCAGCAGGAAGGCGACCGCGGCGACGCGCGCGAAGACGCCGGCCACGGTGAGGACATAGGCCTCCGCCGTCCGGAAGATCTCGGCGAGCGGGTCCATCAGGCGGTCCCCAACAGGGCGAGCTCGGCATGGGTGCCGATCTCCTCGAAGGAGAGGACCGGCGCGTCGATCCCCTTGGCCTTCAGCGCCTGGCGGAGGAACCGGCGGCGCCTGGCGGAGGTGGCGACGGCGGGGCTCTTGCCCTGCTCCGCGGCGCGGCGGATCTGCCCGCCGACGGCGCCGGCGAGGCGGTTGAACTCGCCGGGCGGCAGCGCGACGTCGCGCCCGCCCTCCGCCTCGTGCTCGGCGAAAAGCGTCTCCCAGGCGGGGGCGAGTTGGACGAGGGGGAGCCGGCCCTCCTTGTCGCAGAGCCGGGCGACGATGTGGAAGGCGATGCGCCGGCGGATATGCTCGACGATCTCCTCCGCCGGCAGGCCCGCCGTCCGCCCCTCTGCGGCGGCCTCGAGGATGAGGGCGAGATTGCGCACGGAGACCCGCTCCTCGAGCAGCATGCGCAGGACCGTCTGCAACAGATCGTGCGGCACCTTCTCGGGCACGAACTCGTCGACGAGGCGCTTGTTGGCCTCGGCGCGGGCGGGGTCGGAGGGCGAGGTGAAGGCCTCGATCAGCTTGCGCAGCGCCCGGCGGGTGAAGAGGCGGCCGAAATTCGCCTGCACCGTCTCCAGGAGATGGGTGGCGACGACCTCCCCCGGCGCCACCACCGGCAGGCCGAGCGCGGCCGCCTGGTCCTGGTCGCGCTCGGAGATCCAGCGGGCGGGGGCGCCGTAGACCGGCTCCTTCACGTCCTCGCCGGCCACCGGCAGCGCGATGTCCGGCCGGGTGAGCGCGAGCACCTGGCCCGGGCGAAGCTCGGCCGCCGCGGCCTCGACCCCCTGGATCTGGATCGAATAGCGCCCCGGCGCGAGGATCGGATCGTCGGTCAGCCGCACCTCGGGCATGACGAAGCCGTATTCGGTCGCGATGTGCCGTCGCATGTTGACGATGCGCCGCTCGAGGCCGGTGCCGGGCTCCATGATCGCGCCGATCAGATTGGGGGCGAAGCGCAGATGGATCTCGTCGACGTCGATCAGGTCCCCGATCGGGCGGTCCGCGGGGCGGGCGGGCGCCTCCTCCGGCGGGGGGGCGAAGGCCTCCGCCTCCTTGCGGGCGCGGCTGCGCGCGGCGAGGAGGGCGGCGATGGCGAGCGCCGCGCTCCCGGCGATGAAGGGCGCGAAGGGCAGCCCAGGCACCAGCGCGAAGAGCGCCATCAGCGCCGCCACCGTGCCGAGCGCGGCCGGATAGCCGCCGAGCTGGTCGATCAGCGCGCGGTCGGCCGAGCCGGCGACGCCGCCCTTGGAGAGCAGGAGCGCCGCGGCGATCGAGGTGATGACCGAGGGGATCTGGCTGACGAGCCCGTCCCCGACGGTCAGGATCGAATAGGTGCGCACCGCCTCGTCGAAGGAGAGATCGTGCACCGCGAGGCCCATGGCGAGGCCCATCACCAGGTTGAGCAGCGTGATCAAGAGCCCCGCCACCGCATCGCCCTTGACGAATTTCGAGGCGCCGTCGAGCGAGCCGAAGAAGGTCGTCTCCTCCTGCTCGCGCTTGCGCCGCTCATGCGCCTCCTGGTGGGAGATCGCGCCGGCGGCGACGTCCGAATCGATCGCGAGCTGCTTGCCGGGCATCCCGTCGAGGGCGAAGCGCGCGCCGACCTCGGCCATCCGCCCCGCGCCCTTGGTGATCACGATGAAATTGACGATCAGCAGGACGCCGAAGACCACGAGGCCGAGGAAGATGTTCCCCGACATGATGAACATCGCGAAGCCCTCGATCACCCCGCCGGCCGCCTGGGTGCCGGTATGCCCCTCGCCGATGATGAGCTTCGTCGAGGAGACGTTGAGCGAGAGGCGCAGCACCAGCGAGGCGAGCAGGATCGTCGGGAAGGCGGAGAAATCGAGCGGGCGCTCGATGAAGAGCACCACGGTGAAGGTGAGGATCGCCAGCGCGAAGGACACGGCGAGGCCGATATCGAGCAGCCAGGGCGGCATCGGCAGGATCATCATGACGATGACCGCCATGAGCGCCAGCACCAGGAGCACCGTGGGCTGGTAGAGCGCGCGGATCGAGAAGCTCTCCATCGCCGGGCCTCAGTTGCCGATGCCGAGGAGGATGCCCCGCGCCGGGGTGAGCGAGGTCAGCCGCACGCCGCCGGGGGCCGCGGGGCCCGGCGCCGGGCGGGGGGCGGCGGGCGCGGCCTCCGGCGGCGGCGCGCCGCCCTCGAAGAGCCGGGCGACGAGGGCGCGGTAGCGCGTCGCATGCGCCTCGGTGCGCGAGTGATACCAGCCGGCCGCGGTCATCCAGTCCCCCGCCTCCGCGGCCAACCCCTTGAGGAAGCGCGCGGCGTAGTCCGCCCCGAGGGCCGGCTCGAGGACCGCGTCGACGCTCTCGAAGGCCTCCCCGTGCCAGCGCCAGTTGATCTGGAAGCAGCCTATATCGGTGGAGGTGCGGCCTGCGCGGATCGCGGCCTCCGCGGCGCGGCGGGCCTCGGCTCGGCTGTCGAACCAGCGCCCCTCGCCCTCGATGTTGAGCGTCCAGGGCCAGGGGCCGCGGGCACCGCCGCGGGTCGTCCCGGTCTCGACCAGCGCGATCGCCTCCAGCAGGCCGTCCGGCAGGCCGTGGCGCTCGGCCGCGGCGCGGGCGGCGGCGCGGCAGAGATCGCCCGGCGCGCGCCCCGGCGCGGGCGCGGCGAGGGCGGCGAGCAGCAAGCCGGCAAGGAGCGCGCGCATCTCAGCCTCCGGCGACGATCGGGATGATCCGGGCCTGGAAGAGCTCGACCAGCCCCTGCGTGACGAAGGACAGGCTCACCCAGAACACGATCCCGATGGCGAGCAGCTTCGGCACGAAGGTCAGCGTCAGCTCCTGGATCGAGGTGAGCGCCTGCAGCAGCCCGATCCCGAGGCCGACCACGAGCGCCACCACGAGGATCGGCGCCGAGATCAGCATCGCGGTCCAGACGGCCTCGCGCATGATCGAGACGAAGGCGGGCTCGTCCACGGCGTCAGACCGGCATCCTGAGGATTTCCTGATAGGCCTCCACCACCCGGTCGCGCACCGTGACGGCGGTTTGCAGGGCGAGTTCGGTCGCCGTCAGCGCCTCGACCACGGCCTGCACGTCGCCCTGGCCGGAGACCGCGGCATCCGCCGTCGCCTCGCCGCGCTCGAGGGTCTCGGCGATCTCGCGGGCGGCCTGGGCGAGGGTGTCGGCGAAGCTCGTCTGCGCGGTCGGCGCCTCGCCAGCGCCCTCCTGCCCGAGCTTGCGGGCGGTGTCGTAGAGGCGGGCGGCGAAGCTCGTGTCGATATCCATCTTGGGCTCCTTCTGGGGCGGTCTGGGGGTCAGCGGCGGAGGAGATCGAGGGTCGCGCCATACATCCGGCGCGCCTGGTCGAAGAGCGAGAGATTGGCCTGGTAGGAGCGGTTGGCCTCGCGCGCGTCGGCCATCTCGATCAGCGTGTCCACGTTGGAGAAGGTGACGATGCCGCGATCGTCGGCGAGGGGGTGGCCGGGCTCGTAGACCTCGCGGGCGGGCTTCTCGGAGAGATCGACGCGGCTCGGGCGGACCGTCTCGGCGCCAGAGCGCGCATCGACCGCCCGCTCGAAGCTCACCTGCTTGCGCTGGAAGCCCGGCGTGTCGGCATTCGCCACGTTCTCGCCGATGAGGCGCAGGCGCACCGATTGCGCGCGCATGCCGGAGGCGGCGGAGGTCATCGCCTTGAGAAGATCGTGCATGGCGGGCCTCAGCGGTTGCGGCCGAGGCCGATGCGCCAGATATCCGCCGCCTTGCGATAGACGGCGAGGGCGAGGGCATGGTCGCCCTGGATCTCGACCGAGCGGACCGTCTGCTCCTCGAGATTCACGCTGTTGCCGTTGGGCGCGGGCGGGGCGGCGATCTCCTCCGGGCGGAAGCGGGCCGTCGCCTCGGCGGCGCGGCCGAGCAGATGACCCTCGCGGGTGGCCCGCGGCGTGAACGGATCGTTAACCTCTGTCGCGTTAACCATTTCGCCGAACGGCCGCAGATCGCGGGCGCGGTAGCCGGGAGTATCGGCATTGGCGACGTTTTCGGCGACGAGACGGTGGCGGGCGGCGGCGTGGCGGGCCATGGCGGAGGCCTTGGCGACCACGCTGAGTTTCTCCAGCATCGGCGATCCTCGTTCTGCGATCGGCACCGCCGGTCTAGGCCCGTCATGGTTAAGGGAACGTGTGCGGAGGGGCGGGGCATGAGCGATACGGGCCTGCCGCCGCGGGGGCTGCCGGCCTCCGCCGAGATCTGGGGCCGCGTCGCCGACTGCGATGGGGCGGTGGCGCGCATCGCGGGCCTCGGCGCCTTCGCCGCCCTCGGCGACGGCGTGTCGATCGAGCGCCCTGGCGCCGCCCCCGTCGCGGGGGAGATCGTGGCGGTCGGGCGCGGGGCGGTGACGGCGATGCTCATGGCCCCCGGCGAGGGGGTCGGCGCGGGGGCACGGGCGGTGCTGCGCGCGGTCGGCCGGCCGCGGCCCTCGGATGGCTGGCTCGGCCATGCGGTCGACGCTTTCGGCCGGCTGCCGGACGGCCGGCCCGCGCCGGAGGGCGCAGAGCCCGCGGCGCTCCGGGCCGCCCCCCCGCCGGCGCAGCGCCGGCGCGGGCTCGGCCCCCGCCTCGCCACCGGCCTCGCGGCGACGGACACGCTCCTGCCGATCGCGCGCGGGCAGCGGATCGGGCTCTTCGCGGGCTCGGGCGTCGGCAAGTCGATGCTCCTCGGCGCCCTCGCCAAGGGGGTCGCGGCGGATGTGGTCGTCGTCGGGCTGATCGGGGAGCGCGGGCGCGAGGTGGGGGAGTTCCTGCGCGACCGGCTCGGGCCGGAGGGGCTCGCCCGCGCCGTGGTGATCGCGGCGACCTCGGACCAGAACGCCCTCGTCAAGCGCCGCGCCGCGCTCCTGACCCTCGCCGTCGCCGAGCATTTCCGCGACCGTGGGCGGCATGTGCTCTGCCTGCTCGATTCGCTCACCCGCTTCGCCGAGGCGCATCGCGAGATCGCGCTGGCGGCGGGCGAGGCGCCGGCGCTCCGCGCCTATCCGCCCTCGACCGCCGCCGAGCTCGCCGCGCTCTGCGAGCGGGCGGGGCCCGGGGCGGAGGGGCCGGGCGACATCACCGCGGTCTTCTCGGTGCTCGTCGCAGGGTCCGACATGGAGGAACCGGTGGCCGACATGGTGCGCGGCGTCCTCGACGGGCATGTGGTGCTCGAGCGCGCCATCGCCGAGCGCGGGCGCTTCCCGGCGATCGACCTCGCCCGCTCCGTCAGCCGCTCCGCCCCGGCGGTCTGGAGCGCGGAGGAGGCGGCGCTCGCGGCCCACGCGCGCCGGCTCGTCGCCGCCTACGAGGAGGCCGAGCCGATGATCCAGGCCGGGCTCTACGCCCCGGGCGGGGATCCGGTGCTCGACGACGCGGTCCGGCTCCACCCCGCGCTCGACGGGTTTCTCGCCGAGAGCTGCCAGGCCGGCGAGGGCTTCCCCCGCCTCGCCGAGATCCTCGGCGCGACGGCCGAGCGGGGGGCCGAGCGGGGGGCCGCGCGGCGGGCGGGCTGACTGCCGGGGGGCCGGCCCCCCGCTCGCCCCCTGCAGACCGGCGCGATGGACAGCGCCGCCTCGGATCAGAGGAAGTTGGAGGCGAAGAGATTGGCCTGGGCGCTCGCGCCGAGGCCGCCCGCCTGCAGGATCTGCGCCGCCGTGCTCGCCGGGGCGGCGGCGCCTCCGCCGAGCCCGGCGAGCCCCGCCTCCGCCTGCGCCCGTGCGAGGAAGCGGCGCAGGATGTCGTCGACCGCTGCGCTGTCCCGGAACACCGCGGGGCTGCCCTCCCCGCCATAGAGCTCGCGGGCCTTGGCGCGGAGATCCTCGGCCTGGCGGTCGATGTCGAGCAGGCCGAACTGCGAGGGCAGGCCGAAGCCGAGCTCCACCACCCGGCGCAGCGGCTTCGAGCCGAGCACTCGGAACCAGCCGCTCGTCTCCGCCGCCTCGCTCCCCGCGACCTCCGCGATCTCGCGGCGGAAGGCGAGGGCGACGCGCAGATCGACGTCGCGCGCGCCCACCGCCGTCTCGAACTGGCGCCGCTCGTAGCGCTCGACGATCCGGTCCCGCACATCGCTCAGCCCCAGCCGGCCGCCGAGATCGCCGAAGCCGAGCTCGCGCGAGAGCTGGCGATAGGCCGGGTCGGCGATGCGGTTGGCGAAGGCGCGCGGGTCGAGCGTGCCCTCCTCGATCACCTTGCGCAGATAGGCGCGCTTGTCGATGTCCTCCTCGAGGCCGAAGGCGCCGAGAACGACGCGAAGCACCTGGCGGTCCGCCATCAGGTCCTCGACCGTCTCGATGCCGCCGGCGCGGGCGCGGAAGGCCTCGATGTCGCGCCGGAGCGTGGGGCTCTCGACGAATTGGGCGAGCTGGCGGTCGTAGGTGCGGTCGAGGAAGGCGAGACCGGCGACGCCGCCGAGGGGGACCACCGGAGCGAAGGCCATCAGGGGCGCTCCTCCGCCGCGCAGGCGGCACCGTCGGCCCGCCCGAGCAGCCTCTCCTCGATCGGCAGGAGCCGGCGCAGCGCCCGCATCACCCCGTAGAAATTGCGCTTGGCGAGCGCGGCCTGCGCCTCGATCAGGTGCGTGGCCCCCGGATGGCCGCGCAGCGCGTCGGCGAGCTGGCCGATGCCGCGGGCGAGCTGGTGCGCCGCCTCCTCCGGCTCCGCCTCCCCGGCGACGGCGAGCTGCGCCACATAGGCCACGCGCTTGACGGGGGTGTCCACCTCGTCCGGATGGATCGCGTCGCGCAGGCGCAGGATCTTCGCATCCGGCGTCTTGATGATCAGCCGCGCGTTGCGCTCGCCGTTCTGCATCACGACGCCGTTGACGAGGATCTGCTCATGCGCGCGGAGCTTGAGGATCAGGCCGGCCATGGCTGTGCGTCCTCCGGGGCGGGCTGGCCGCGCAGGCCGCCCATCACCGCCGTGTTGATCTCGACGAGGACCTCCGCCGCCGCCTCGCGCGCGAGGACGCGCTGCCCATGCTTGACGGAAAAGATCGCGAGGCTGAGGAGCTGGGCCCGGAGCGCTTCGGGCAGCGCGTTGTCCGGCCTCGCGAGATCGGCGGCGAGCGCCGTCCAGAGCCGGGTGTTCTCGTGCAGCGCCCCGGCCAGTTCGGCGAAGGGCGCGTCCTCGCGCAGGGCATGGCGCAGCCGCCCGGTCACCTGGCCGAACACGCGGTATTCGACGTCGCGGTCGGTTCCGAGGGCCCGCGTCGCCCTGCCGTATCCGGTTTCGCTCGCGGCGTGGAAGCTCATGGGGGGTCGTCCTTCCTGGAGTCGGCGCGGCCCGCTCCCGGGCCCGCGGGGGGCGGACCGGAGCCCGAAGGCTCCGGCCCCTCAGAGCGATTACCGGAAGAGGGCGAGCAGGTTCTGCGGCTGCTGGTTGGCGATCGAGAGCGCCTGGATGCCGAGCTGCTGCTGCGCCTGCAGCGCCTGCAGCCGGGCCGAGGCCTCCTCGAGATCGGCGTCCACGAGGCTGCCGATGCCCGACTTGAAGCTGTCGATCAGGCTCGACATGAACTTGTCCTGGATCTCGAGGCGCTGCTCGGTGGTGCCGAGCTGGGCCTGCGCGTCCACGGTGTTCTGGATGTAGCCCTCGATCGCGGAGAGCGCGTTGGCCGCGCCGGCCGCGGTCGAGACGTCGATCGTGTCGAGCCCGGCGAGGCCGCCGGAGGCGCGGGTGATCTGGTAGTAGCCGTTGACCTGCTGCTCGGTCTGGTTCTGGATGTTGATCTCGCCGGCGTTGGTCGAGGTGTTGAGCGCGAACTGGCTCTCGTCGACACCGGCCTCGATCAGCGCCGTGCGCAGGCCGGAGGCGAGGTCCTCGGTCCGGTCGCCGGCGCGGACGGTGTAGGTCGCCACGGTGTCGCCGACCGCCAGCGTGATCTTGTCGCCCTCGAGAAGCGCGTTCTGCGCGGTCGCGGCCGAGAGGTCGACCTCGTCCTGGGCGAGCGCCACGGTGCCGCCGGCCGCGCCGGCCGCATCCAGGAAGTCGAAGCCGCCGAGGCGGAATTCGTCGTTGCCCGCGGCCGCGCCGTCGTCGCGGTCGAGACCGAAGGCGTTGGCGCCGGTGATCGCGCCGATCTGCGCGGTGGTCAGGCCGACATCCGGGGTCGCGACGGCGGCGAAGATCGCCGCGTTGGTGCCGGCGGGGTTGGTGCCGGTCGTCAGGTCGGTGCCGCTCGCGGTCGACAGGTTGGTGTCGGTCGGGTCGAAGGTGATCGAGGCGGTGGTCACCGAGCCGGCGCTGTCGCGGTCGAGCGAGGCGAGCACGCTGAACTGGTTGCCCGCGCCCTCGATCGAGCCGTCGATCAGGTTGAGGCCGTTGAACTGCGCCGCGCCGGTGATCGAGGAGATCTGGCCGCGCAGCGAGACGATCTCGTCCTGCAGCTTCTGGCGGTCGACGTTGTCCTCGTTGGCCGCGACGATCTTCTGCTTGATCTCGTTCAGCACCTCGTTGATCGAGCTCGCCGCGTTCGACGCGACGGCGACGGTCGAGCGGCCGAGCGAGAGCGAATCGGACACCGCCTGGAAGCCGGCGACGTCGGACTCCATCACCTTCGAGATGGCGAAGAGCGAGGCGTTGTCCTTGGCGGTCGCGACCTCCTTGCCGGTGGAGATCTGGCTGTTGATCTCGCGCAGCTGGCCGTTGGTGTCGCGGAGCGTCTGCAGCGCGATCATCGCGCTCGTGTTGGTCAGAATGCTGGCAGTCATGAGACCGTTCCTCTCTGGTTGGTGGCGCGCTTCACGCCACGCGATCCCTGGAAGTCCCGCGTTTCGGGAGAGCGATGGATGCGGCAGCTCCTTGCCGCCCCGTGCGCGCCTTCTGACGGTCGCCCCGGCTGGCGGGGCCTGCGAGCGTTTCGCCGCTGGAGGCAGAGAACCACCGAAAGATTTCCAGCGGGTAAAGCCTCACGCCCGGCTGCTTTTTCCGGCGCGGTCGGCCTGGCTGACGATGCGCGCGCCGTCCTTCTCGTAGGCGACGTCGCCGCGCCGGGCGGCCTCGATCGCGGCGATGCGCCGGCGCGCCGCGGCGAGGCCCGCGCGGGCGGCATCGAGGAGCTGTTCGTTGCGCCGCCCCTCGGCGACGAGGCGGGCGAGGGCCGCGCGCAACGCCTCCGTGCCGCGCGCGGCGGGGATCGCCCGCTCGAGCCGGCCGAGCAGCGCCTCCTTCGCCGCCGCGAGGGGGGCGAGCCGGTCGAACCGCCCCTCGAGCAGCGCCACGCGTTCCTCGGTCAACAGCGCGCGGCCCTCCTCGAGGAGCCCCGCGAGCGCGACCTCCGCGCTCATCGCCCGGTGCGCGCGGCGAGCGCCTCGGCGATCCGGTCCGCCAGCCCGAGCCCGCCCGCCTCGGCCATCGCATCGGCCTGCGCGCGGGCGAGGAGCGGGGCGAACTGCGCCTCCCCCGCCCCGCCGCCGAAGCTCTCCCGCGCCGCGCCGAGCCCCGCATGGCGCAGCATCTCGGCGAGGAACACCGCCTCGAACTCGCGCGCGGCGGCGCGCATCTCCGACGTCGGGCGCGGCACCGCGGGGCGGCTCTCCGGCAGGGCGGGCTGAAGGGAGATCGCGGGGTCTGTCATGGGCAGGGGCCTCCTCTCGGCGTTCGAGGGGCGAGCTAGCCCGGCCCGAGTAAAGATTCGGTAAGGCATTTCCTTTACCCCCCGAGCGACGGCCCCTTGCGGAGGACATGGGATGGACACGAGCCTGATCGCGCTGCTCGCGCGCGGACCGGACCCGGCAGGACGCGGCCCCGCCGCCCGCGCGTCGGACGTCCCCGGCGCCGGCGTCTCCGGCGGCCCGGGCGAGGGCGAGGGCGGTTTCGCCGATCTCTTCTCGAACCTCGGCGCCTCGGCCGACGACGCGCCGGAGCGCCGGGCCCCCGCCGCCATGCCCTCGGGCGAGCCCGCCGCGGCGCCCGCCCCGACGGCCGCGGGGGACGCGGCGCCCGGTCCTCGCGCGCTCGCAGAGCGCCCCGGTCTCCTCCCCGCGCCTGCGGCGGCGTCTCTCGGCGCCACGATCCCGGCGCCTCCGGAGCAGGCGCCCGCAGGTCCGGCCGAGCCCGTCGGGCCCGCAGCGCAGACCGCCGCGAGGCCCGCAGACGCCCCGCCGTCCCGCGGCCCCGTCACCGGCGCCGTCGCCGGCCCCGCCGCCCTTGCGGCGACACCCGCTGCGCCGACCCCCCCGGAGCTCGCCCCTCCGCCGGGGCGCGCCGGGTCCCCGGCCTCGACACCCGCCGCCCCCGGCCTGACGGCCCAAGGCGCGGCCGACGCCGACGCCCGTCCTCGCCTGACGGGCACCCCGGCCGCGACGGCCGGCCCCGCGGCGCAGCCCCTCCTCCCCGGCGCCGGGGCGCCGCCCGTCGCCGAGGCGGACGGCGCCGCGGACCGCCCGGCCGCCGCCGGCACGGTCCGGATCGAGACCGCGCGGCAAGCGCCGCAGGCCGATCTGGCGGCCCCGCCTCGGCCCCAGCCTCGAGGCCCCGCGGGCGAACCCGCGTCGAAGGCCTCGGCCGAGCCGGTCCGTGTTCCGGCCGAATCGCCGCCAGGGGCCCGACGGCCAGAGCCGGCGCCGGCCCCGCCCCCTCCCGCGAAGGCCGCGGCGGGAGTGCAGGCCGCCAAGACGTCGCCCCCCCACCGTCTGGCCGAACAGGGCGACCGTGGCACCCCTGCCGCACCGCCCGCCACCCAGCCCACCGCAGAGCTGGCCGGCCAGGCCCCGCAGACCGGGACGGACACCGAGGAGCCCGACCGCCGACGGATCGCCATGGAGGCCCCGCCGATCGGGCGGTCGCGCCCGGACAGCGCGGCCCAGGCCGCCGCGCAGGCCTCAGCGGTTCCCAAGATGGAGAGGACTGCGGCACCCGAGGGCTCGGCGCCCAAACCCGCGCGCCCGGCGCCGGCGCTTTCGCCCGAGGCGCCCGCGGCCGCCAACCGCGCCGCCGAGCGGGCCGCCGAACGCCGCCCGGCCCCGTCGCCGACCGTCGACCCGGTCGCGCCTACGGCCGATCCGAAGCCCGCCGCGCCGGCGGACCCCGCCCCCGCCCCGCCCAGGCTGAAGGGCGAGGCGGCACGCGGGGACACCTCTCGCGGCCAGGGCGAGACACGCCACGGCCAGCCCATCCTTCAGACGGCCGGCCCGGCGCAAACCCCTGCCGCGCCCGCCGCCACACCATGGCCCGCCTCCGCCCCGGCGGGCACGGAGGCGGCCCGGGTCGTGGCCCCGCAGATCGCCACCGCGCTCACGGCGCAGACTGCACCGGGCCGGCTCGATCTGCAGCTCGACCCGCCCGAGCTCGGCCGCATAGAGATCGTCCTGGAGATCGCAGATCAGGGCCTGCGCGCCACCCTCGCGGCCGAACGTCCGGCAACGGGCGATCTGATCCGCCGCCACGGCGAGATGCTCCTGCAGCAGCTGCAGGACGCGGGTTTCGCCGATATCGACCTGCGCTTCGCCGACGGGCGCGGGAGCGGCCGCGGGGGCAGCGGCCCCCCCGAGGGCGGCGCCGCCCCCGGCGGGCGAGCCGCGGGACCCGACGTCGAGCACAGAACCGCCGAGCTGCCGGCTCACGGCTCGGACGGCCTCGATCTTCGCCTCTGACAGGGAGCTCCGCCATGGATCCGGTGACCAACCCGCCCCTCCTGCCCCGTCCCCCCGCGCCTGCGGAGGACGGGAGCGGAACCGACGTTGCCGCGGCCAGCGCCGATTTCTCGAGCTTTCTGAGGCTTCTCACGGCGCAGCTGCGAAATCAGGACCCGCTGCAGCCGCTCGACCCGACTCAGTTCGTCGCCCAGCTCGCGAGCTTCTCCACCGTGGAGCAGCTGATCGGCGCCAACGGCCGGCTCGACGGGCTCGCCGCCCGCGCCGATGCCGAGGCCGCCGCGCGCTATGCCGGCTGGATCGACCGTGCGGCGAGCGTGGTCGACGGCAGCTTCCGCGGCACCGGGGAGCCGGTTCCGTTCGCCTATGCGCCCGCGCCGGGCGCCGACCGGTCGATCGCCGCGATCCGACGGGCCGACGGCAGCGCGGTCGCAACCCTGGAGCTCGACCCCTCTGCCGCCGGCGAGGCGGTCTGGGACGGGCTCGACGCCACCGGCGCGCCCGCGCTCGGCCCGCTCCGGATCGAGATCGCGCATTTCCAGGGCGAGACGCTCCTCGCCCAGCAGGCGGCCACGGTGCCGCGGATCGTCGCCGGCGTGCGCGGCACGGCCGACGGTGTGCTGATCGACTTCGCCGACGGCGGGACCGCACGGCCCGAGGAAATCGCCGCGCTGCGCGCGCCCCCGGCCGAGGAGGAGGGCTGAGCCCTCAACGCTCCTGGCGCAGCGCGTCGAGGATCAGCACGTCGCGCACATGAGGGCCGAGATGGAGGCGGGCCGCCGCCAGCAGCTTCTGGCGCAGATCCTCCATCACGCGCTCGCTCGTATAGGTCTCGAGGAAGGCGCCGGTATAGGACATCTCGAAGAGCTCGCGAAGGAAGGCGTCGCGGATGCGCGGCTCGCGCTCGAAGGCCGTGGCGCGATGGGCGGCGGGCAAGTCCAGGGCGATCTCGAAGACCATCAGCGCCTTGGTCTCGCCCCCCTCCACCACGGGCACGATCATTTGCCGGCCGAGCTTGACATAGGCCGGCTCGACCTCGGGCGCGCCTGGCTCCGCAACGGGCGCCGGCTCGGGCGGCGCCTCGGCGGGCTCCGCGTCTGGGTCGGGCGCGGGCTTCAGGACGAGGCCGAGGGCGCCGCCGCCGGCGACCCCCGCGATCACGATCAGAAGGGCGAGGATCGCCTTCATGGCCAGCTCCTAGAACGGGAAGACGAGGTCCACCACCTGCTGGCCGTAGCGCGGCTGCTGCAGGTCGGTGATCTGCCCGCGCCCGCCATAGACGATGCGGGCGTCGGCGATCTTGTCGGAGGTGATGACGTTCTGGCGCGAGATGTCCTCGGGCCGGACGATGCCGCTCACCTGCAGGTCGCGCAGCTCGAAATTGATCCGCACTTCCTGGCTGCCCCGGATCACGAGATGGCCGTTGGGCAGCACCTGCTCGACGGTGGCGGCGACGCGGAAGGTGATCTGCTCCTCGCGGTTGACGCTGCCGGCCCCGGTCGAACTGCTGTCCCCGCCCGCCGAGACCGCAGGGGTGAGCGTGCCGGCGCCGGGCAGGATCACGTCGGCGACGGCGGGCAGGCCGAGCAGGGCGGAGATGCTCGCCTCGTCCGAGCCGGAGCGGGCGCGGTTCGTCGTGTTGGAGATCTCGCCCTCGTCGTCGATCTCGACGACCACGGTGAGGATGTCGCCACGGCGCCGCGCGCGGCGATCGCCGAAGAGCGAGGAGGGGCCGGACTGCCAGAGCGAGCCGGTGGTCGCCGTCCTCGCCGGCGGCGGGGGCGGGGGCACGAGGGCGACGCGCTGGGGCGCGGGGGGCGCCGCGACCGGCTCCTGCGCGCCGGGGGCGGACATCGTCGGCGGACGGCCGAGATGGTCGAGCTGGCCCGAACAGCCGGCGAGGCCGAGCGCGAAGGCCGCCACGACGGGGGCGCGGGGCCTCATTTCGTCACCTCCACGACGCCGCGCCCGCGCACGAGCGCCGGGACCGACTGGCGCGAGGTCAGGTTCATCACGCGGACGCGCTCGCCGATCCCGCCCTCGTCGAGCGCGCGGCCCTCGGTGCGGATCTCGAGCCCGCCAGAGCGGTAGAGCATGGTGACCATCGCGTTGCGCCTGACGAGCGTCTCGGGGCCGAGATCGGCGGGGCGCACCGGGCGCTCGGCATAGATCGCGCGGCGAACCTCGAGGCCGACGAGCTCTGCGACCGCGGCCTCCGGACCCCGCAAGTCCCGCGCCTCGAGCACCAGGCCGGGCCGGAGCGTGCGCGCGGCGACGACCTCCGCGGCGCCCGCGGGCAGCGCGAGGGCGGCGGCGAGGCAAAGCGCGAGGGCGCGCATCAGCGCAGCCTCGAGGTGGTGGCGAGCATCTCGTCGGCGGCCTTGAGCACCTGCGAGTTCAGCTCGTAGCCGCGCTGCGCCTCGATCAGCTCGGTGATCTCGGAGACCACGTCGACCGAGCTGTCCTCGAGATAGCCCTGGCGGATGAGGCCGCGCCCGTCGACCCCGGGCTCGCCGACGGTCGGCGGGCCGGAGGCCGCGGTCTCGCGGAAGAGATTGTCGCCGAGCGCCTCGAGCCCCTTCTCGTTGATGAAGCTCGCGAGGGTGATGTCGCCGATCTGCTGGAGCTCGACCTGGTTCTCGAAGCGGGCGAAAACGGTGCCGTCGGTGTTGACGACGATCTCGCGCGCGTCCTCGGGCACGGTGATCGCGGGCACGAGGGGGAAGCCCTCGGAGGTGACGACCTCGCCATCGGCCGAGACCTTGAGCGCGCCGTCGCGCGTATAGGCCGGCTCGCCGTTCGGCAGTTCGATCTCGAGATAGCCGGGGCCCTCGATCGCGATGTCGAGCTCGCCCCCGGTCTCGCGCGAGGCGCCCTGGCGGACCTCCATCGCCACCGCGGCGGGGCGCACGCCGAGGCCCACCTGCACGCCCGAGGGCAGGATCTCGCCCGTCGCCGCGGTGATCGCGCCGGGGGTGCGGACCTGCTGGTAATGCAGATCGGCGAATTCGGCGCGGCGCGGATTGTAGGCGGTCGTCGACATGTTGGAGATGTTGTTGGAGGTGACGGTGACGCGGAGCTGCTGCGCCGCCATGCCCGTCGCCGCGATCTTGAGTGCCTGCATCTCTTGCTCCCTGGGGTTGGCTCAGATCGGCCGGCCGAGGCGGTCGATCGCCTGACGGATGCGCTCGTCCTCGTCCTCGATGAGGCCTTGGACCCGTTCGTAGGCGCGCGAGACCTCGATCATCCGGGCGATCTCGGTCACCGCATCGACGTTCGAGCCCTCGATCGCGCCGGCGCGCAGCCTGGGCTCGGCGAGGGCGACGATCTCGCCATCGGTGCGGAAGCCGGTCATCCCGGCGCGGCGAAGCCCCTCAGGCGCGGCGTCGAAGACCCCGATGCGCGCCTGCTCCTGCCCGTCGACCGAGAGCGTCCCGTCGCCCGCGATCGAGACCCGGCCCGCGGGGGGGAGGAAGACCGGCGCCTGGCCGGCATCGAGCACGGGTGCGCCGTCGGCGGTCACGAGCAGGCCCTCCGGCGAGCGGGTGAATCGGCCGGCGCGGGTGAGGACCGGGCCCTCCGGCGTCTCAATGGCGAAGAAGCCTGGGCCCTCGATCGCGATGTCGAGCTCCGAGTCGGTGACCGTCAGCCGTCCCTGATCGGTGCTCGCGAAGCGGGCGTCGAGATCGGCCATCGAGAGGCTGCCGCCGACATCGCGCCCGACCACGTGCTCGGCGAAGATCACGCCCTCGCGGCGGAAGCCCGCGGTGTCGAGATTGGCGACGTTGTTGGCGATGGCGAGCATCTCCGCGCGCAGGCCGCGCTGGCGGTTGATCGCGAGGTAGTAGAGGGCGTCATCCATCGGCGAGGACCTCCTTCATGGCGGCGGTTTCTGCGCGCAGGCGCTCGAGATAGGGGGCGACCTCGGCGGCGCTGGACGGCGGCGGCGCGGCAGGGGCTGCTTGCGGCGCCGGGCGGCCGGCCCGCGCGGCGGCGATCTCGAGGCGGGCGGCGACCTCCGGGCTCGGGGCCTCGGCAGCCTGCGCCTCGAGCGCGGCCGCCGCGGCCGGCCAGTCCTCCGCCGCCCAGGCGAGGCGGGCGCGGCGCGCCGGCGTGCCGATCCCCGCGGCCTCGAGCCGCGCGAGGGCCTCGCCCGGCCGGCCGAGGGCCGCGAGGGCGCGGGCGGCGAGATCGGCCCGCTCGGCGCCCTCGGGCAACCCCTCCGCGAGGGTCAGGGCCTCGCGCGGCGCCCCCCACGAGAGATGTCCTTCGGCGAGGGCGGCGGCGAGGGCGGGATCGGCGAGATCGCCGGGCGCGAGCAGCGCCGCGCCGCGCTCGGGCAAGCCGATCTCGGCGAAGGAGCGGGCGACGGCGGCCCGGAAGGCGGGCTCTGCGAGGGCGCCGCGATAGCGCTCCGGCGCGCGAGCATAGAGGAGTGCGAGGGGAGTGGTCTCTTCGGCTCCCGGAGCGATCTCCGCGATCTCGGCGGCGGCGGCGGCATGGGCGTCGGCGTCGAGCGTGCCGTCGGCGAGGCCGTGGGCGAGGAGGTCGAGCCCGGCCTCGCGGCCGAGGGCGCGGGCGGCCAGCTTGGCCTCCGCGGCGAGCGCGCGGGCGCCGAGCGCCGTGCCGCGCTCCGAGAGCGCGAGGGCCCCGAGATCGAGCCGGAGGAGATGGGTGTCCGCAGCGCCCGGAAGCGCGCCGGACAGCGCCATCTCGGACAGCGCGAGCATCGCCTCCGCGCCGGCCGTGCCGCCTTCAGCCCAGAGGCCGAGATAGAGGTCGCGCGCGCCCGTGTGATCGCCCTCTGCCCGGGCGAGGCGGGCCTCGAGGAGCCGGCGCGCGGGCGGAAGGGGGCGACCGGCCCGGTCGCCGCGGCGGGCGACAGAGCGGAATACCCGCGCGGCGGGAAGGCCGCCGGCGCGAAGGGCGTCGGCCGCGAGGGCCACGGCGAAGCGGCTGCGCAACGGCTCGTGCATCGCCTCCAGGGTCTCTCGTGTGGCGGCGTCGGGCATGTCGGCGGCATCGGACGCGGGCTCGAGCAGCGCGGCGCGGCCGACCCGGCGCCAAAGCTCGTGGAGACCGCCGCACCCCGAGGCGGCGAGCGCACCGGGCGAGGCCGGGGGCCGCCCCGTGACGATGTCGGCCATGGCGGAGAGGAGCGGCCCGGCCTCGCCCGCGCCGAGCCCGTCGACGGCCTGGCGCGCCTCAGGCCCGAGCCCGTGGGCGAGATAGAGCCGGGCGAGATCGGCGACGGCCGCGGGATCGGGCCGGTCGAACTCGCCGAGGAGAGCCGCGCGGCGTGTCGCGAGCGCGGCCGCGAAGGGCTCGTCTTGCGGATCGGGCAGGGTGAAGGCCGCGTCCGGGTGGCAATCGGCCGTCTCGGGCCGGGCCGCGGCGACCGACGCGGGCTCTGGCGCGGCATCCCCGCGCGCGCCGGCTGGACGGCGGCCGGCCGCTGCGGCCGGGCGTGCCTCGGGAGCGGCCGGCTCAGGGGCGGGTGCCGCGCGCGCGCCCGCCTCCCGCCCGGCGGTCGGCGCCGCAGCCGGCGCATCCACGGTGTCCGCGAGCGGTCCGGGCGTTTCGGCCGGAGGCGGCTCCGCCCCCTGCAGCGCGCCGGAGGGCTCGGCGCCGGCCTCCGGCTTCAGGGTGACGAGGCCAGCGGCGGCCGCGCGCTCTAGCTGGGCGAGGAGCCGCGCCCTGGCCTCCGCGATGTCGGGGCGCAGATCCTCCTGCCCGGGCGAGCCCCCTCCGCGCACCGGGGGCAGCGGCGCGCGCGCCGGCGCAGGTCCGCGTGCGCGGAGGCGGGGACCGGGCGGCAGCCCGGCGCCCACGATGTCGATCGCGAGCCGAGCCTCCCCATCGCCCGAGAGGGCGACGCCGCAATCGCAGGCGAGCGCGAGGGCGAGCAGCGTGCCCTCGGGGCCCACCGCGCTTTCGGCGCCGGCGAGGCGCGACGGCCACTCGCCGCCGAGGGTGCGGATGCCGGCGAGTTCGATGTCGAGCGCCTCGCCGGGGAACCGGATCTCCACGCGCCGGCCCTGCTGGCTCAGCACCCAGCCCGCGGCGGGCCAATGGGAGAGGACGAGGCGCGCCTGGCCGGAGGCATGCGGCAGGAGAGCCGTCTCCACCGGTTCGGCCGCGGCGGGGAGGGCGAGGAGCCCGGCGAGCAGGGCGAGCGAGGCGCGGCGCATCAGGCGGCCTCCGGCACGCTCTTGAGCGCCTGCTCGAGTTCGTCGAAGCTCGGGCGCATCGCCTTCGGCAGGTTTTGCCGGGCGACCTCGACGCAGATCTGCGGGCTGTGCCGGTGCAGATTGGCGACGAGGGTGTCGCGGATCAGCTCGTAGAATTTGTGGTCGGCCTCGGCGAGGGCCTTCACCTTCTGCGCGAAAGGGCCGACGAGGCCGTAGGAGAGAAAGACCCCGAGGAAGGTGCCGACGAGCGCGCCGCCGATCAGCTTGCCGAGCACCTCGGGGGGCTGGTCGATCGAGGACATGGTCTTGATGACCCCGAGCACCGCCGCGACGATGCCGAGGGCGGGGAGCCCGTCCGCCATTACCTGCAGCGCATGGGCCGAATGGAGATTGTGGTGCAGCCGCCCCTCGAGCTGCTTCTCGAGCAGGTCCTCGAGCTGGTGCGGGTCGTCGTAGTTCATCATCGACATGCGAATCGTGTCGCAGATCATGTCGATGGCGCCCGGATCGGCGAGGATGCGGGGATAGGCCTGGAAGATCGGGCTCTCCGCCGGCGCCTCGATATGCGCCTCGATCGCCACCGGATCGCGCCGGGCGATCTTGACGAGGGTGAAGAGCAGGCAGAGGAGATCCTGATAATCCTCCCGCTTCCAGGTCGCGCCCTTGAAGACGCGGCCGAGGTCCTTCAGCGTGTGCTTGATCGTCGGCCCGTCGTTGCCGATTACGAAGGCCCCCACAGCCGCGCCGCCGATCATCATCATCTCGAAGGGCAGGGCGGCGAGGATGATGTTCATCTTGCCGCCGGCGAGCAGATAGCCGCCGAAGACCATGCCGATGACGACGACGATGCCGATGATGCTGCCCATGGCCGGACGGTCCCGCTTCTGCTTCTCTCGCGCCCCGGTCTAGGGCGAACGTCGTTAAGGGGAGGTTGCGGCCCGCCTCAGGGGGCGGGCGCGGCCGCCTCTCCGCGGCCGACATTGCGCCCGGCGAGCAGGAGGCTCACCGCATAGGCGTTCTCGGCCGTCATGCTCGCCATGATGAGCGCCGCCTGCTCGGGCGGAATGCGCCCGAGGAAGCCGGCGGCGAAGGAAGGCGGCATCTGGTCGAAGATCTGTGCGGCGGCCTTCGGCTTCATCTGCGCGTACATCTCGGCGAGATGACGGATGTCGCGCCCGGCGGCGTCGTCGACGATGACGGCGGTCTTCTCGAGCCGCTCCTGCGCCGCCTCGAGCTCTCGGAGCCGGGCCTCGAGCCGGGCCTCCATCGCCTCGAGCGTCTGCGCGCGGGATTCGAGCTCGGCCTCCCGGGCGGCGACCGCCTCGCGGCGCTCCGCGAGTTCGGCGACCAGGGTGGCGGCATCGGCGGGGCGCTCGGCCTCCGGCGGGGCCTCGGCGGAGGGCAGGGCCCGGCCGAAGCCGTCCTCCGGCAGGGCGGCCACGACATCCCCCGTGCGCAGGAGCGCCGAGGCCACGAAGCCCGCGGCCAGGGTGAGCAGCGCGCCTGAGGCGCGGGCGCGGGTTCGGCTCACAGCGCCATCCTCTCGATCCTGAGCGGCGCCGGGCCGGCCGCGGACCCGGCGGGCTCGGCGGTGGGCTCGGCGGCGGGCGGCTCAACGGCGGGCGCAGGCGCATCGGGCTGCCAGTTCTCCGCCAGATCGTCGAGCCCGTCGACCTCCTCCTCCGCCCCCTCGGGCGGCGAGGCCGCAACCGGGGGCTCCGGCGGCGGGGCGGGCGCGGGACGCCGGAGCGCGCCCCCCGCCTCGGCCTCCACGGCCTCCATCGCCGCGTCGAGCCGCGCGAGAATCGCCCGGGCACGCTCTCCGGCCTCGGCGAGCGCCGCCGTCTGACGCTCGGCCGCGGCACGCTCGCGCGCGATCGCCTCGCGCGCCTCGGCGCCGGCGGCGCGATGCTCGGCAAGGCCGCGCTTGGTCTCCGCGAGGCCCGCTCGGGTCTCCTCGAGCGCGGCGTTCAACGCCTTGATCTGGGTGCCGATCCCGGCCTCCGCATCGGTCAGGCGCCGGAGCCGGCGGCTGAGCACGAGGCAGTAGACCGCGGCGGCGAGCGCGGTGGCGATCAGCAGGCCGTCCGCCATCAGTTGCATGGCCCCTCTCCCTCAGTTGAGCACGAATTCCTGGATCAACACGTCGCGCACCGATCCCTCCGGGGTGACGAGGCGGACCCGGCGCAGCATCTGCGCGCGCAGCCGCGCCATGGAGCGCGGCCGGGCCAGATCGCCCGGCGCGACGGCGCGCAGGAAGGTGTTGAGCACGTCGGCCACCCGGGGCAGCACCGCCTCCACCTCCGCCGCGCGCTCCGGCGCGACTTCGAGCTGAACGGAGACTTTCAGGTGCTTCGCCCCGGTCTCGGGCGCGAGCGAGATCACCATGGGCGCAAGGGCGACGAAGGCCGCCGGGCGCGCCGCCGCGCGCTCGGGAGAGAGCGCCGCCGCCTCGACCGGCTCGGTCTCGTCCGCCTCCGGCGCCTCCGCCGCCGCGCCGAAGGGCAGCGTCACCATGCCGGAATGGACGGCATAGAACGCCCCCCCGCCGAGCGCGAGCGCGGCGAGTGTGGCGACTATCAGGATCTTTCCCCCCTTCTTAGGGGCGTCGGGCGTCCCTTCCGCCGGGCCCGCGGCGTCTGTCATCTTTCGGCTCCGGACTGCTTGCGTCTGCAGCCCTGCTACCCCGATTCCCCTAAACCCATTCTTAAACACCCCCGGCGCATGGTCCGCTCCAGGAACGGATGCAGAAGGCAGAGACCCCGTCAGAGGGTTGGGTTCAGAATGGATCAGCTATTGCAGACATGGCGCGCGCTCGACACGCGCCGGCGCGTGATCGTGATCGGCGCGGGCGTGCTCAGCCTCGTCGCGGTTCTCTCGCTCGCGCAGCTTGCGACGCGCCCGGCCATGGCGTTGCTCTACAGCGGGCTCGATCCGGCAACCGCCGGGGAGGTCGTCGGCCGGCTCGAGCAGATGGGCGTGACCTCGGAGGTCCGCGGCGACGCGATCTACGTCGCCGAAGGCGCGCGGGACCGGGTGCGCCTCGCCCTCGCCCGCGAGGGGCTGCCGCGCCAGGGCCAGGCGGGCTACGAGCTGCTGGACACCCTTTCGGGCTTCTCCGCCACCTCCGACATGTTCAACGCCGCCTTCTGGCGCGCCAAGGAGGGCGAGCTCGCCCGCACGATCCTCGCCGCCCCCGGCGTGCGGGCCGCGCGGGTGCACATCGCCGTGCCGAGCCGGCGGCCCTTCGCCCGGGATAGCGCGCCGCCCACCGCCTCCGTCACCGTCACCATGGCCGGCGGCGCCCTCACCCCGTCGCAGGCGCGGGCCTTCCGCTATCTCGTGGCGCTCTCGGTGCCGAATCTCGCGCCGGAGCAG
Organism: uncultured Limibaculum sp.; assembly: GCA_964576075.1. Lineage (GTDB taxonomy): Bacteria > Pseudomonadota > Alphaproteobacteria > Rhodobacterales > Rhodobacteraceae > Thermohalobaculum. Next base: position 29,754 of record CAZNTX010000016.1, read on the forward strand.
GTCGCGGTGATCGACAGCCGCGCCGGCATGGTGCTCGCGCCGGGCGACGAAGGGGGCGAGCGCGACGGCGCGGAAGTCGCCGCCGAGCGCGAATCGCGCCTCAAGAGCGAGATCGAGCAGCTGATCGCCGCCCGCGTCGGCCGCGACCGTGCCCGCGTCAGCGTCGCCGTGGAGACCGACCGCGAGGCCGAGCGCGTCGTCGAGACGGTGATCGACCCGGAAAGCCGCGTCACGCTCAGCCTCGACAATTCCGAGATCACCGACACCAGCGAGGGCGCCCCCGGCAACGTGACCGTGGCGAGCAACCTGCCCGCCGGCGAGGCCGAGCAGGGGGTGGACCGCAAGAGCGCCCGCTCCGAGACCCGCGAGCGCGTCAACTACGACTATTCCGAGCTCACCCGGGAGCGCACCCGCGCCGCCGGGGCGATCCGGCGGATCAGCGTCGCGGTGCTGGTCGACGGCATCGTCGAGGAGGGCCCGGAGGGCGAGGCGGTCTGGTCCCCGCGCCCGGCCGAGGAACTCGCCGCCCTCGAGGAGCTCGTCAAGGCCGCGATCGGCTTCGACGCCGAGCGGGGCGATATCGTCACCGTCGAGAGCCTCGCCTTCCAGCCCGACGCGACGCCCGGAGAGCTCGTCGAGACCGGCCCCGTGGCCCGCTTCCTCGAGCGCAACGCGCTGACGCTCATCCAGATCGGCGTGCTCGCGGCGGTGGCGATCGTCCTCGCGCTCACGGTGATCCGCCCGCTCCTGACCCGCCGACCGGTGGAGGAGGAGGCGATGATCACGGTCAACCCGGACGGCACCCCCGCGGCCCTCGGCGCACCCGAGGCCGGCGCGGCGGAGGACGGCCCCGCCGCCGACGGCGAGCCGCCGACCCTCTCCGATGCCGAGACGCTGCGCCTCGCCGTCGCCGAGAACCAGGAGCGGACCGTCAGCATGCTGAAGGACTGGCTGAGCAACACCGAGGAGGAAGCCGCATGAGCCGCCCCCGCCTCGTCCTCGAGCGCTTCGACGGCGTGCCGGAACCCGGGCCCGCCGCCGCCTCCGCAGCGGCGCCCGCGCCCGACCCCGCGCCGCCGCCGGAGCCGGCCGGGCCGTCGCCGGACGCTCTCGCGGCAGAGGCAGAGCGTCGCGCCCTCGCCGCCCTCCTGAGCAGCCTCGAGACCGCCGTCGCGGAGGCCCGGGCCGAGGCGCGCGCCGCCCGCGCGGCCGCCGCCGAGAGCTTCGCCCGCGCCGCGGCCCTCGCCGTCCCGCATCTCGCCAGGCAGGGCTTCGCGGCGGAGGTCGCGGCCGCGGCGCTCGAGATCGTGCGGCGCGCGCCAGAGCCCGAGATCGCCCTCGCGCTCGCCCCGGCCGATGCCGAGCGCATCGCCGCCGCGCTCGCGGCCTCCGGGGCGACGGAGGCCGGGCGCCTCGCGCTCCGCCCCGATCCCGAGCTTCCCGAGGGCCGCGCCGCCCTCTCCTGGACCGACGGCGGCGCGACGCTCGACGCCGAAGCGATCGCCGAGGCGGCCCTCGCCCGCCTCGACGCCCGCCTCGCGCCGCCCGCGACCGATCGTGACGACACCGACAAGAGGGACGCCAGAGCATGACCGACACCCCTTCGGAGAGCCCCGATCTCCAGGGCGAGCCGCCGATCCTCGAGAACCGCGATACGAGCCCCGAGGGCCAATATCGCCGGGCGATCTTCTCCGTGCCCGTCGAGGTGGTGGTCTCGGTGGGCCAGGCCCGCCCGGTGATCGGCGAGCTGCTCGCCATGCGCCGGGACATGGTGCTGCCCCTCTCCTCGCGCGTCGACGATCCCGTCGAGATCATGATCGGCGACCGGGTGATCGCGCGCGGCGAGCTCGAGGAACTCGGCGAGGACGGGGGCAAGCTCGGCGTCCGCCTCACCGAGATCGTCGACGTTACCGACCTGTTCTGACCGCCATGGCCCGCGCCGCCTTCCTCGCCTTCGCCCTCCTCGCGCTCGCCGGCCCGGCGGCCGCGCAGGAGCTGAGCCTCGATCTCGGCGACGGCGAGAGCCTGTCGGCGCGGGTCGTGCAGCTCTTCCTGCTGGTCACCCTGCTCTCGCTCGCGCCGGGCATCGCGATCATGGTGACCTGCTTTCCCTTCATGGTCACGGTGTTCTCGATCCTGCGCCAGGGCCTCGGGCTGCAGCAGGCCCCGCCCAACATGCTAATCGTCTCGCTCGCCCTCTTCATGACCTATTTCGTGATGGAGCCGGTCTTCGCGGAAGCGTGGGAGCGCGGGCTCCGCCCGCTTCTCGCCGGCGACATCACGCCGGAGCAGGCCTGGGAGCGCGGCATCGCCCCCTTCCGCACCTTCATGGAGGGCCGGGTGCGCCCCGAGGCGGTGGCCGAGCTCGCCGCCGCGGCGCCCGGGCGCGAGGTGGCGCTCGCCCCCGGCGATCCCGCGCCGCTCGACATTCTGATCCCCGCCTTCATGCTGACCGAGCTCGAGCGCGGCTTCGAGATCGGCTTCCTGATCTTCCTGCCCTTCCTGGTGATCGATCTCGTGGTCGCCTCGGTGCTGATGTCGATGGGGATGATGATGGTCCCGCCCGTCGTGGTCTCGCTGCCGCTCAAGCTCGCCTTCTTCGTGGTGGCCGACGGCTGGAGCCTGCTCGCGGGCGCGCTGGTCGAGGGGTATGCGACATGAGCGAGCCGACGGTCCGCAGCGAGCCGCCGCCGCCGGCCCCGGGGCGCCTCACCCGGCAGCAGAAGGCGGCGATCATCCTCGGCGTGCTCGGCCCCGAGCGGGCGGGCCCGCTGCTCGAGCGGCTCGACGAACAGGCGCTCAGGGGCTTCGCGGAGGGGATGGCGCAGCTTCGCCGGATCGAGCCCGAGGTCGTCACCGCCGTGATCCGGGAGTTCCTGACCGAGCTCTCGCGCTCGGAGACCGCGGTGCGCGGCGGGCTCAAGGTCGCGCGCGCGATGCTCGAGAGGCATCTCGACGAGGGCGAGCTTCTGCGCATCCTCGACGATGTGGACGTCCCCTCGGTGCACAATGTGTGGCGCAAGCTCGGCCGGGTGAACGAGGACGCCCTCGCCGAATTCCTCAAGCGCGAGCATCCGCAGACGGCGGCGGTCGTCCTCTCCAAGCTCTCGGCCGAGCTCGCCGCGCGCATTCTCTCGCGATTCGACCCCGACCGCGCGCGCGACGTGGTGCTCGGCATCACCAAGACCCAGAGCCTCGACAACAAGGTGATCGAGACGATCGGCGCCTCGGTCAGCCGCGACTTCCTCGCCGGGCAGAACGCCGACGGGGTGAAGCGCGACCCGGCCGAGCGCGTCGGCGCCATCATGAACTTCACCGCGGCGGACATCCGCAACCACGTGATCGAGAAGATCGGCGAATCGCAGCCGGACTTCGCCGAGGAGATCAAGCGCAAGATGTTCACCTTCGAGGACATCCCCGCCCGAATCGAGCCGCGCGACGTCTCCGCGATCATGCGCCTGGTGGACCGGGAGAGCCTCCTGCGTGCGCTCGCCGGGGCGCAGGAGACCGCGAAGGAGGCGGCGGAGTATCTCCTGTCCAACATCTCCTCGCGCATGGCCGAGCAGCTCCGCGAAGAGCTCGCCGAGATCGGCAAGGTCCGGCGCAAGGACAGCGAGGCAGCCCAGGCGGAGGTCATCAGCCTGATCCGCGCGATGGTCGACCGGGGCGAGATCAAGCTCGCGGTGCAGGAGGACGAGGGGTGAGCCGCCCGCCCCCGCTTGCATATCCTCCGCCCCCGGTGCATTCAGGGCGCGTCTGGAACGGAGGGGCTGGCGATGTCGGAGAGCGCCGCAGCGGCGACGGAGCCGCGGCCCCGATATTCCCGGGTGCTTCTCAAGATATCCGGCGAGGCGCTGATGGGCGCGCAGGGCTATGGCCTCGAGCCCGCCACCGTCGATCGCATCGCCGCGGAGATCCGCCGGGCGCACGCCCTCGGGATCGAGCTGTGCCTGGTGATCGGCGGGGGCAACATTTTCCGCGGCCTCGCCGCCGCCGCCGAGGGCATGGAGCGCACCCAGGCCGATTATATGGGGATGCTCGCCACCGTGATGAACGCGCTCGGCATGCAGTCCGCGCTCGAGCGGCAGGGGGTGCAGACCCGGGTGCAGTCCGCGATCCCGATGGCCGCCGTCTGCGAGCCCTATATCCGCCGCCGCGCCATGCGCCATCTCGAGAAGGGCCGGGTGGTGATCTTCGCCGGCGGCACCGGCAACCCCTATTTCACCACCGACACCGCCGCGACCCTGCGGGCGATGGAGATGGGGGCGGAGGCGATCTTCAAGGGCACCCAGGTCGACGGGGTCTACGACGCCGACCCGCGCACCGATCCGGACGCGCGGCGCTTCTCCGAGATCTCCTATCAGAAGGTGCTGACCCGCGACCTCAAGGTGATGGACGCCTCGGCCATCGCCCTCGCCCGTGACAACGCGCTTCCCATCGTGGTGTTTTCCCTGCATGAGGACGGCGGCCTGACCGATGTGCTCTGCGGCCGCGGCCGCTTCACCCGGGTCGGGCCCTGAGCCGCCGGCGCGCGCCCGCCGCGCTCGGCGCCAATCGAAGGAAGACCCCATGGCAGACGACGAGATCGAGATCGACATCGACGACCTGAAGCGCCGCATGGATGGGGCGCTCACCGCGCTCAAGACGGAATTCTCCAGCCTGCGCACCGGCCGCGCCAGCGCCTCCATGCTCGAGCCCGTCACCGTCGAGGCCTATGGCGCGGACACGCCGATCAACCAAGTCGGCACGGTCAACGTCCCGGAGCCGCGCATGATCACCATCGCGGTGTGGGACAAGTCGTTGGTCGGCAAGGTGGAGAAGGCGATCCGCCAGTCCGGCCTCGGCATCAACCCGGTGGTGGACGGCACGCTGCTGCGCCTGCCGATCCCGGAGCTCAACGAGGAGCGCCGCCGCGAAATGACCAAAGTCGCGAGCCAATATGCCGAGCACGCGCGCGTGGCGATTCGCAACATCCGCCGCGACGGGATGGACCAGATCAAGAAGGCCAAGGCCGCCGGCATGCCAGAGGACGAGCAGAAGATGTGGTCGGACGAGATCCAGTCGCTGACGGACGCGTATGTGAAAAAGGTCGATAGCGCGGTCGAGGCGAAGCAGGCGGAGATCATGCAGGTGTGATCCGCCCCGGTCCAGAAGGGCCGGGATACAGGCAAGGAACCAGGATGGCGGACGAGCTTTCCAGCAACCCGCGCCGCGCGAAGCACGTGGCGATCATCATGGACGGCAACGGGCGATGGGCCGTGCGCCGCGGCTTCGCGCGCACCGCGGGCCATCACCGCGGCGTGGAGCGGGTGCGCGAGGTGGTGCAGGCCGCCCCCCGCCTCGGGGTGGAGACGCTGACGCTCTACGCCTTCTCGACGGAGAACTGGCACCGCCCGGGCTACGAGGTGGCGGTGCTGATGGCGCTCTTCCGCCGCTACATCCTGCGCGAGGTCGACGAGATCGACAGCCAGAACGTGCGCGTGCGCTTTCTCGGGCAGCGCGAGCGGCTGCCGCGCGATCTACAGCGGCTGATGGGCCAGATGGAGGAGCGCACCGCCGCGAACGACGGGCTCCTGCTGCAGCCCGCCGTCTCCTATGGCGGGCGGGCGGAGATCCTCGGCGCCACGCGCAAGATCGCCGCGGAGGTCGCCGCCGGGCGCCTCGCGCCCGAGGAGATTGACGAGGCGGTGCTGGCGGGGCATCTCGACACCGCCGGCGTCGCCGACCCCGATCTCGTGATCCGCACCTCCGGGGAGACGCGGATCTCCAATTTCCTGCTCTGGCAGGCGGCCTATGCGGAGTTCGCCTTCGTGGAGGAGTGCTGGCCGGAGTTCACCGCCGCGCAGTTCCGGCAGATCCTCACCGAGTTCGCGACGCGGGAGCGGCGGTTCGGGAAGATCGCGGCGCAGCTCTGAGCCGCGGGCGGCGCGATGGCGAGCCCGCCCGAGCGCCGCTTCTCCGATCTCCGGATCCGCACCCTATCGGGGCTCGCGCTCGCGGCCGCGGCCTTCGGCTTGCTGTGGCTCGGGGGGTGGTGGACGGCGGCGATGTTCGCCCTCGGCGCGGGGGCGGCGGCCTGGGAGTGGCGGGCGATCACGGCCGAGCGCGGCGGCGCGCCGGGCCCACTCGGCTGGCTCGCGGCGGCGGCGGTGGCGGCGGCGCTCCTCTGGCAGGTGGAGCGCGGCTTCGCCGAGGCGGCGGGGCTGCTGGCGCTCGCCGCGCTGCTCTCGGCGGCGGCCGATCTCGCGGGGGGGCGGGGGCGCACGGCGCTCTGGGGCGTGGCCGGCATCGCCCTCGTCGGGGTCTCGTCGCTCGCGCTCCTCGCCTTGCGCCTCGCCGAGCCCTATGGGTTCGAGACGGCGTTCTGGGTGGTGCTCGTCGTCGTCGCGACCGACACGGGGGGGTATTTCGCCGGCCGGCTGCTCGGCGGACCGCTGCTCTGGCCCTCGGTCAGCCCCAAGAAGACCTGGACGGGGCTCGCCGGGGGCATCGGGCTTGCGTTTTTCGGCGGCGGGCTCTTCAGTTGGGCGACGACTGGGACGTATTTCTACGAGGTCTGCACCGTGTCGGCCATCGCCGCGTTGCTCGCGCAAGGGGGGGACCTCGCCGAATCGGCGCTCAAGCGGCGCTTCGGCGTGAAGGATGCGGGCCGGATCATCCCGGGCCACGGCGGCGCGCTCGACCGGTTCGACGGGCTGATGGCCGCCACCCTCGTCGCGGCCGGCGTCACCTTCTGGCGGGGCGAGGCGGTGTTCATCTGGTGAGGCGGGCATGAAGCGGATCAGCATCCTGGGCGTCACCGGCTCGATCGGGGCCAACACGGTGGACGTGATCGCGCAGACGGGCGGCGCGGAGGTCGTCGCCGTCACCGGGCACGCCAATATCGCGGGGCTCGCCGAAGCCGCGCGCCGGCTCGACGCGGAGGTGGCGGTGACCGCCGATCCCGCCCGGCTCGAGGATCTGCGCGCCGCGCTCGCCGGCATGCGGACGGAGGCGGCCGCGGGGCCGGAGGCGCTCGTCGAGGCGGCCTCCCGCCCGGCGGACTGGGTGATGTCGGCGATCGTCGGCGCCGCCGGCCTCGCGCCGACGCTCGCGGCGGTGCGCCAGGGGGCGACGGTCGCGCTCGCCAACAAGGAGTGCCTCGTCGCCGCCGGCCCGCTCTTCCTCGCCGAGATCGCGCGCACGGGCGCCACCCTCCTGCCGGTCGACAGCGAGCACAACGCGATCTTCCAGTGCCTCGCCGGGGATCGCGCCGCGGAGATCGAACGGATCATCCTCACGGCCTCGGGCGGGCCCTTCCGCACGCGCACGGCCGAGCAGATGGCCGCCGTCACCGTCGCCGAGGCGGTGGCGCACCCCAATTGGGCGATGGGGCAGCGGATCTCGATCGACTCGGCCTCGATGTTCAACAAGGCGCTCGAGATGATCGAGGCGTGGCATCTCTTCGCCGTGCGCCCGGACCAGATCGAGGTGGTGGTGCATCCCCAGTCCATCGTGCATTCCATGGTGGGGTTCGCGGACGGCTCGATCCTCGCCCATCTCGGCCCCGCGGATATGCGGGTCGCCATCGGGCACACGCTCGCCTGGCCGGAGCGGCGGCGCCTCGAGGTGGAGCGGCTCGATTTCGCGCGGCTCTCCCGGCTCGATTTCGAAGCGCCGGATGTGGAGCGCTTCCCCGCGCTCGCCCTCTCGCGCCGGGCGATGGAGCGGGGCGGCGTCGCGGGCTGCGTGCTGAACGGCGCGCGGGAGGTGGCGCTCGACGCCTTCATCGCGGGAGAGATCGGCTTCCTCGACATGGCGCGGCTCGTCGATTCGGCGATGGACGCGCTTGACGATCTGCCCCCGGCCACCGACTTGCAGGACATCTTCGCGGTGGATGCGGAGGCGCGCCGCACGGGCCGCGCCCTCGTTCCCCGCTTCGCCGCCTGAGCCGAAGGAGCCGCCATGGACCCCGCCGCCTTCCTCGAGACCCTCTGGAACGTGCTGACCTATCTCCCGCCCTTCCTGCTGGTGCTGGCGGTGGTCGTCTTCGTCCACGAATACGGGCATTATATCGTCGGGCGCTGGTGCGGCATCCAGGCGGAGGTGTTCTCCATCGGCTTCGGCAAGCCGCTCTTCGGCTGGACCGACAAGCGCGGCACCCGCTGGCAGGTGGCGGCGCTCCCGCTCGGGGGCTACGTCAAGTTCGTCGGCGACATGGACCCGGCGAGCGCCGGCCGCGTCGAGGACGACGAGCTGAACGAGGAGCAGCGGGCCGTGGCCTTCCACACCGCCTCCGTCGGGCGCCGCGCGGCGACGGTGGTGGCCGGGCCGGTGGCCAATTTCCTCCTCTCGATCCTGGTCTTCGCGGCGCTCGCCATGGTGGCCGGCAAGGCTTCGGACGCCCCCGTGATCGGCGAGATCACCGAGAACGCGCCGGCCGATGTCGGGTTTCAGGCGGGCGACCGGGTGATCGAGATCGACGGCGAGCCGGTCGGCAGCTACGGCGACATCGTGCGGCTCCTGCACAGCACCGACGGCGCCTCGGTCCCGGCCACGGTCGAGCGCGAGGGCAGCGTCGAGGACATCCTGGTGCACTACTCCGTGCCCCCGGTGGTCGACACCATCACCCCCGGCATGCCCGCCTCGCGCGCCGGCATCCTGCCGGGGGACACCATCGTCGCCATCGAGGGGCGGGAGGTGCACTCCTTCTTCGCGCTGCAGATGATCACCATGGACCTCCCCCATGGCGAGGAGATCGCCGTCACCATCGAGCGCGACGGCGAGCGCCAGGAGCTCCGCCTCACCCCGGAGATCCGCGAGCGCGGCCATCCGGTGACGGCGGAGGTGATCCCGCAGCCGACCCTCGGCATCTCCTCGCGCGCCCGCGGCGGCCTCGCGCCCGAGGCGGTCTGGCGCGGGCCCGTCGAGGCGGTCGAGCACGGCGCGGCGAAGACCTGGGAGATCATGTCGGGCACCATCGTCTTCTTCGGCGACATGCTCTTCGCCGATGCCGATCTCTCGAATATCGGCGGGCCGATCCGCATTGCCGAGATGTCGGGCGAGCAGGCCGAGCGCGGGGCCTTCACCTTCATCGGCTTCATCGCCGTGCTGTCCACCGCGATCGGGCTGCTGAACCTCATGCCGATCCCGGTTTTGGATGGCGGGCACCTGCTGTTTTACGCTATCGAGGCCGTGCGGGGCCGGCCCGTCGGCGGCGCCGCGATGCAGGTCGGCACCATGATCGGGCTCTGCCTCGTCTTGTCGCTGATGGTGTTCGCGACCTACAACGACATCACCCGCGTGCTGGCGGGCTGAGAGGGGGCGCGCCCCCCGAGAGAGGAGGGGGACATGGCCCGTCTGAACCCGTTCGGCGCCGTCGCGCTCGCGCTCGCGCTTCTGCTCGCCCCGGTGGCGGAGGCGCAGCAGGTCGCCCGCGACCCGACGGGGCGGATCGAGATCCGCGGCTGGCAGCGGATCGAGCCCGGCACGATCCTCTCCTACATGGCGCTCCCGACCGACCGGGAGATCACCGCCGAGGATCTCAACGCCGCCACCCGCCGCCTCTTCGAGACCGGGCTCTTCCGCGACGTGCGCGTGGTGCCGACGCGGGACGGGATCGTCGTGCAGGTCGAGGAGAACCCCTCGATCAACCAGATCGCCTTCGAGGGGAACGACGCGATCACCGACGAGGATCTCAACCGCATCGTCTCCTCGCGCCCCCGCTTCCCCTTCTCGCCTGCGAGCGCCGAGGCCGACGCACAGTCGATCATCGAGGTCTACCGCCGCACCGGTCGCTACGGCGCGCAGGTCACTCCGGTGATCATCGAGCGCTCGGAGAACCGCGTCGATCTCGTCTTCGAGATCGAGGAGGGCGAGATGACCGGGGTCAACTCGATCGACTTCACCGGCAACCGCGCCTTCTCCGACGGCCGCCTGCGCGACGAGATCGAGACCCGCGAGAGCGACTTCCTCTCCGCCTTCTTCTCGACCGACGTCTACGACCCGGACCGGCTCGAGCTCGACAAGGCGCTCTTGCGCCAGTTCTACCTCTCCCGCGGCTATGCCGATTTCTCGCTGCTCTCCGCCACGGCCGAGCTCGCGCCGGACCGGTCGGGCTTCTTCATCACCTTCAATCTCGAGGAGGGCGAGCAATACGATTTCGGCCTCTTCGACGTGGTGGTGAACGCCGAGGGGCTCGACGCGGAGGACTTCCTCGCCGCGCTCCCCGATCTCGAGGGCGAGACCTACGACGCGAGCGAGGTGGAGGAGATCGCCAACGAACTGACCGATCTCGCCGGCGCCAAGGGCTTCGCCTTCGTCCGCGTCCAGCCGCGGGCGGACAAGGACAGCGAGACCCGCGTCATCGACGTGACCTTCGAGCTCTCCGAGGGCAGCCGCATTTTCGTCGAGCGGATCGACATCCAGGGCAACACCGCGACGCTCGACCGGGTGATCCGCCGCGAGATCGAGCTCGTCGAGGGCGACGCCTTCGACGCCCGCAAGATCCGCCGCACCCGCAGCGCGATCCGCGGCCTCGGCTATTTCGACCGGGTGGAGGTCGATGTCGAGGAGGGCAGCCAGCCCGACCGCGCCGTGCTCTCCGTCAAGGTCGAGGAGAAGTCCACCGGCTCGATCAATTTCGGCATCGGCTATTCGTCGAACGCCGGCCCGATCGGCACGGTCTCCATCACCGAGCGCAATTTCCTCGGCCGCGGCCAGATCGTCAACGCGACCGTCACCGCCGCGGGCGACACCCAGGTCTACGACTTCTCCTTCACCGAGCCCAAGTTCCTCGACCGCGATCTCGGGGTGACGCTGCGCGGCTTCTTCATCCAGGACGACCGCGACGACGAGAGCTCCTTCGAGATCAACCGCGCAGGCTTCGAGCCCTCCGTCGCCTTCCCGCTGTCGGAGCGCGCGCAGCTCCGGCTAGACTACTCCTTCAGCCGCGACGACCTGCAGGCGGCCAACGACGCCTCCCCCGCGATCTTCGTCGACGAGGGCGTGCGGTTCAAATCCGAGGTCGGCTATCGGCTGACCTACGATGCGCGGAACGACCCCATCGAGCCGACGGCGGGCTATCTCGCCCGGATCGACCAGGACTTCGCGGGCCTCGGCGGCGATACGAGCTTCGTCAAGACCCGCGCGTCGATCAAGGGCTGGCAGGGCTTCCTGAACGACGACATCGTGCTGAGTGCCGAGGTCGAGGCCGGCGCCCTGTTCTCCATCGGAGAGGACAGCCGGGTGAACGACCGCTTCTTCATCGGCGGCAACACGCTGCGCGGCTTCGCGGCCGAGGGCATCGGCCCGCGCGACCCCAACACGCGCGACGCGGTCGGCGGCAACTATTTCGCCGCGCTGCGGATGCAGGCCTCCTTCCCGCTCGGGCTGCCGGAGGAGTTCGGCATCTTCGGCGGCGTGTTCGTCGATGCGGGCACGCTCTTCGGGCTCGACCGCACGAGCTTCCCGGCCGCCCCCCTCGCCCCCGCGGTCACGATCGACGACGGGATGGATTTCCGCCTCTCCGCGGGCGGCCTCCTCTTCATCAACAGCCCGCTCGGGCCGATCGAGCTCAGCATCGGCTTTCCGCTCGTCAAGGAGGATTTCGACGAGGACGAGATCTTCCGCGTCTCGGTCGGGACCCGCTTCTGAGGATGCGCACGCGGCGCGCGGCGATCGGGGCGCTCGCGGCCGCCTTCGCCTGCGGCTGCCTCGGCGTGCGGGCCGAGGAGGGACCGAAGGTCATCGTCGTCTCGCGCGAGCAGGTGCTGCGCGAGAGCGCGGCGGGCCGGGCGCTGCGCGAGGCGGAGCGCGAGCTCGGCGCGCGCTTCCAGGCCGAGGTCGACGCCATCAAGCGCGGGATCGACGCCGAGGAGGCCGAGCTGACCCGCCTGCGCGGCGAGATCGAGCGCGGCGAGTTCGACCGCCGCGCCGCCCGCTTCGACCGCAAGGTCCGCATCGCCCGGCGCCGCAGCCAGCGCCGCGCCGCCGAGCTGCAGCAGGCCGTGCGCGAGGCGCGGGAGCGGCTGACGGCGGAGCTCGCCCCCATTCTCATCGAGCTGCTGCGCGCCGAGGGGGCCTCGATCGTGCTCGACGCCGACCAGGTCCTCGTCGCCGCTCCTTCGGTCAACATGACCGACGCGGTGATCGCGCTGTTCGACCAGCGGGTCGAGGCGCCCGAGATCGTGCTGCCCGAGGGACCGCCGCTTCTGCCCTCCGAGCGGGAGCTCGACGCGGCGACGGAGCGCGTCGCGCCCGATTGAGGCTTGATTTCGACCGGCCGCCCGGTATTCAGGGCAAGTCCGGGCGGGTGAAAGATACGAAATGGCGGGCGAGCAGACGGAGACGGAACCGACGGAGCGGGTGGCGGATCTCGCGCGGATCAAACGCATGATCCCGCATCGCTATCCCTTCTTGCTGATCGACCGGGTGCAAGCGATCAAGCCGCATGACAGCGCCGTCGGGATCAAGAACGTCACCGCCAACGAGCCGCATTTCGAGGGGCATTTCCCGCAGGAGGCGGTGATGCCCGGGGTCCTCATCGTCGAGGCGATGGCGCAGACCGCGGGGGTCCTCGTGGTCGACAGTCTGGGCCAGGAGGGCGAGGACCTGCTCGTCTACTTCATGACGCTCGACAAGACCCGCTTCCGCCGCAAGGTCGTGCCCGGGGACCGGCTGGAGCTCCATGTCCGCATCCTCCGCGGCCGTGGGAAGGTCTTCAAGTTCTGGGGCGAGGCGCGGGTCGGGCCCGATCTCATGGCCGAGGCCGAGTTCTCCGCCATGATCATCGACAAGGACGACGCCCGCCACCCGCAGGGGGCTCAGTGACGGTCCATCCGAGCGCGATCGTCGAGCCCGGCGCCGAGCTCGGCGAGGGCGTGGCGATCGGCCCGTTCTGCCATGTGGGCCCCGATGTCCGGCTCGGCGACGGGGTCGCGCTCCTCTCCCATGCGGTGGTCTGGGGGCGGACCACGATCGGCCCGCGGACCCGCGTCTGGCCCTTCGCCTCCCTCGGCCACCAGCCGCAGGACCTGAAATACGAGGGCGAGGAGAGCACCCTCGAGATCGGCGCGGACTGCATGATCCGCGAGCACGTCACCGCCAATCCCGGCACCAAGGGGGGCGGGCTGCACACCCGCATCGGCGAGCGGTGCCTGCTGATGGTCGGCGCGCATGTGGGGCACGATTGCCAGATCGGGTCGGGCGTCATCCTCGCCAACAACGCGACGCTCGCGGGCCATGTGGAGATCGGCGACCACGCCTTCCTCGGCGGGCTCTCCGCGGTGCACCAGTTCGTGCGCATCGGCCCGCATGCGATGGTGGGGGGGATGTCCGGCGTCGAGAAGGACGTCATCCCCTTCGGCTCGGTGATCGGCAACCGCGCGGAGCTCGGCGGGCTCAACATCGTCGGGCTGAAGCGCCGCGGCTTCCCGCGCGAGGTGATCCACGCGCTCCGCGCCGCCTATCGCGAGATCTTCTTCGGCGAGGGCCCGCTCGCCGAGCGCGCGGCGCGGGCGGCGGAGGCGCATCGCGGGGTCGAGGCAATCGAGCAGATGGTCGCCTTCATCCTCGCCGATTCGAGCCGGAGCTTCTGCACCCCGCGCGCGGAGTGATGCCCGGGGCGCTCGCCATCGTCGCGGGCCGGGGCGAGCTGCCGCGGATGATCGCCGAGCGGGCGCGGGAGACCGGGCGGCCCTATCTCGTCGTCTCCTTCCCGGACACCCCGCTCCCCTGGGCCGAGGGCCACCCCCACGAGGTCCACCGCTTCGAGAAGGTGGGCCGGCTCTTCGCGAGCCTCAGGGCCCACGGGGTGACCGAGGCGGTGTTCGCCGGCGGGATGGACCGGCCGCGGCTCCGCGTCTGGGCGGCGGACTGGAAGGCGGCCAAGGTCGCGGCCCGGGTGCTCAGCCTCCTGCGGCAGGGCGACGATGCGCTCCTGCGCGGGCTCGGGGAGATCTTCGAGGCCGAGGGGATCCGCCTCGTGGCGCCGGAGGCCTGCGTCGAGGGGCTGCGGCTGACGGCCGAGCCCGGGGTCCTCGGCCGGGTCCGCCCCGATGCGGCGGCGCGGACGGATGCGGCGCGGGCCCGGGAGATCCTGCAGGCGCTCGGACCCGTCGATGTCGGGCAGGCGGCGGTGGTGGCGGGGGGGGTCTGCCTCGGCGTCGAGGCGATCGAGGGGACGGATGCGCTGCTCGCCCGCGTCGCCGCCCTGCCGGCGGAGAAGCGCGCCCATGCGCCCCCGCCCTCGGGTCTCCTCCTCAAGATGCCGAAGCCAGGGCAGGACCGGCGGCTCGACCTCCCCGCCATCGGCCCGCGGACCCTGAAGGGCGCAGCGGCCGCGGGGCTCGCCGGCGTCGCGATCGAGGCCGGCGGGGTGCAGATCCTCGACCGGGCGGCGACGGTGGCCGCGGCCGACCGTGCGGGCCTCTTCCTCTGGGCGATGGAGGACGCGCCGTGAGCCCGCCGTCCCTCTATCTCATCGCCGGCGAGCCCTCTGGCGACCGGCTCGGCGCCGGGCTGATCCGCGCGCTCCGGGCGGAGGCGCCCGGCTGCCGGATCGAGGGGATCGGCGGGCAGGAGATGCGCGCGGCCGGCCTCGCGCCGCTCTTCGGGATCGAGGAACTCTCGGTCATGGGGCTGACGGAGGTGCTCCCGCGCCTGCCCGCCATTCTCCGCCGGCTCTCCGAGGCGAAGCGCGACGTGCTCGCCCGCCGCCCGGACGCGCTGGTGACGATCGACGCGCCCTCCTTCTCCTTGCGCGTCTCGGCCCATATCCGCGCGGGCGACCCCGCGATCCGGACGGTGCATTACGTGGCGCCCTCGGTCTGGGCCTGGCGGCCGGGGCGGGCGCGGCGGATGGCGCGGTTCACCGACCAAGTGCTCGCCCTGCTCCCCTTCGAGCCGCCCTATATGAAGGCCGCCGGCATGGCCTGCGATTTCGTGGGGCACCCCGTCGCGGACCGCGCGCAGCCGGAGGCGGGCGAGATCGCCGCCTTCCGCGCCGGCGCGGGCATCCCCGAGGGGGCGCCGCTCCTCCTCCTCGCGCCGGGCTCGCGCCGCGGGGAAGTGGCGCGGCATATGGGCCCGCTGGCCGAGGCGGCGGGCCGGCTCGCGGCGGCGCATCCCGGCCTGCGCGCCGTCGTCCCCGTGGCGGAGACGGTGGCCGATGCGGTGCTCCCCTGGCTGCGGGCGCTGCCGATGCCGGCGCATCCCGTCCTCCCCGAGGCCGGCGAGGCGGCGAAGCACGCGGCCTTCCGCGCGGCCCGCACCGCCGTGGTCGCCTCCGGCACCGTCGCGCTCGAGATGGCGGCGGCGGGGACGCCCCATGTCTCCGTCTACCGCGTCTCCGCCCTCTCCGCGGCCATCGCCCGGCGGCTGATCAAGGTAGACACGGCGCATCTCGTCAATCTCGTCCTCGGCGAGAGGGCGGTGCCCGAGCGGCTGCAGGAGCGCTGCACCGGCGAGGAGATCGCCGCCGCCGCCCTGCCCCTCCTCGCCGAGGGGCCCGAGCGCGCGGCGCAGATCGCGGCGTTCGACCGGGCGATGACCCTCCTCGGCCGCGGCGGCCCGCCGGCCTCCGAGCGCGCGGCCAGGGCGATCCTCGCCGGCTTGGAGGAGGCGCGGCGCGGCCGGGGGTGATACACTGCCCGCATTCGCCCCTCAGAGGAGACCCCGATGCGACAGATCATCCTCGCCGCCGCGCTCGCCGCGGCCACGGCCGGCGCGGCGCTGGCCAACCCGTGCGGCTTCGAGGAACGCGGCCGCGTGGTGATCAAGGGCTACGCCACCGGGCAGACCGCGATCCCCGACGACCAGGTCGAGCGCCTCGCCCGCTTCGCCGAGACCGCGAAGTTCCGCGACGGGATCTGCCTCTTCGCCCAGGTGGATGCGACCGGGAGCGACGAGGCGAATGCCCGCGTGGCGCAGGGCCGGGCCGACCGGGTCCGCGAGTTCCTCGCCAAGCGCGGCGTGCCGCGCGACGTGATGCAGGTGGCGAAGCAGGAGGAGGCCTTCACCTTCTTCGGCCTCCTCCCCGACGATCAGGCGAGCGACCGGCGCGTGGTCGTCACCCACAACTGACCGCGCTCAGCGGGCGGAGACGTCGACATACTCCCGCCGGATATCCCCCGTGTAGAGCTGGCGGGGGCGGCCGATGCGCTGCGTCGGATCCTCGATCATCTCCTTCCACTGCGCGATCCAGCCGACCGTGCGGCTGAGGGCGAAGATCGCGGTGAACATCGAGGTCGGGAAGCCCATCGCGTTGAGCACGATGCCGGAGTAGAAATCGACGTTCGGATAGAGCTTCTTCTCGATGAAGAACTCGTCCTCGAGGGCGATCTTCTCGAGCTCCTGCGCGACTTGCAGCGTCGGATCGTTCTCGACGCCGACGAGCTCGAGAACTTCCTTGGCGGTCTGCTGCATGACCTTCGCGCGGGGGTCGTAGTTCTTGTAGACCCGGTGGCCGAAGCCCATGAGGCGGAAGGGGTCGTCCTTGTCCTTGGCGCGGGCGACGGATTCCGGGATGCGGTCGACCGTGCCGATCTCGCGCAGCATCTCCAGGCAGGCCTGGTTGGCGCCGCCATGGGCCGGGCCCCAGAGCGAGGCGACGCCGGCGGCGATGCAGGCGAAGGGGTTGGCATGGGAGGAGCCGGCGAGGCGCACCGTCGAGGTCGAGGCGTTCTGCTCATGGTCGGCGTGCAGCGTCATGATCCGGTCCATGGCGCGCGCCAGGATCGGGTTGACGACATAGTCCTCGCAGGGAACGGCGAAGCACATATGCAGGAAGTTCGCCGGATAGTCGAGATCGTTGCGCGGATAGACGAAGGGCTGGCCGATCGAATATTTGTAGGCCCAGGCGACGATGGTCGGCAGCTTGGCGATCATCCGGATCTGCGCGACCTCGCGCTGCCACGGATCGGTGATGTCGGTCGAGTCGTGGTAGAAGGCCGACATCGCGCCGACGACGCCGCAGACGATGGCCATCGGATGCGCATCGCGCCGGAACCCGCGATAGAAGTTCACCATCTGCTCGTGCAGCATGGTGTGGTTGGTGACCCGGCTCTCGAAGTCCTGCAGCGTGGCGGCGGTCGGGAGCTCGCCGTAGAGCAGCAGATAGCAAACCTCGAGGAAATGGCTCTTCTCGGCGAGATCGTCGATCGGATAGCCGCGATAGAGCAGCTCGCCCTTGTCCCCGTCGATATAGGTGATGGTCGATTCGCAGCTCGCGGTGGAGGTGAAGCCGGGGTCGTAGGTGAAGAGCCCGGTCTCCGCGTAGAGCTTGCGGATGTCGATCACCGAGGGGCCGGTGCTGCCGTCGTAGATCGGGAAGTCGACGGTCTTGCCGTCGATGGTCACGGTGGCGCTGCGCGTGGTCTTCGCGTCCATCATTCGTCCTCGCTGTTGGGCGCCCGCGCAGGGCGCTGACTAGCCTCGGGCGCGGGACGGGATCACAGAGCGTCCTCGAGCCGCGCCAGGGTCTCCTCCCGACCGAGCGTCTCCATCACGTCGAACACGCCGGGGCTCACCGCGCGCGCCGTCAACGCGGCCCGGAGCGGCTGCGCGACCTTGCCGAGCTTGAGCGCCTCGTTCTCGGCGAAGGCCCGCACGGCCGCTTCGGCCGACGCTTTGTCGAAGCCTTTTAGATCTTCTAACCGAGCCTTAAGGCGTCCGAGAAGAGCGCGCGCGTCGCCGTCGAGCAGTTTCGCGGCCTTGGCGTCGGGCTCGAGGGGGCGTTCGGCGAGCAGGTAATAGGCCAGATCCTCCAACTCGATCAGCGTCTTGGCCCGCTCCTTGAGGCCCGGCATCGCCTGCAGGAGCCGGGCCCGGGCGGCTGCGTCCAGCGTCGCCATGCCGCGCCGCACGCGCAAATCCTCGAGGGCCGCGACCAGCCGCTCGTCGCTCGCCGCGCGCATATGCTGCCCGTTGAGATTCTCGAGCTTGGCGAAATCGAAGCGCGCCGGCGCCCGGCCGACCGCCTCGAGCCCGAACCAGGCGACCGCCTGCTCGGTGGTGAAGAACTCGTCGTCGCCATGCGACCAGCCGAGGCGGGCGAGATAGTTGCGCATCGCCTCGGGAAGATACCCCATCTTGGCGTATTCCTCGACCCCGAGCGCCCCGTGGCGCTTGGAGAGCTTGGCGCCGTCAGGCCCGTGGATCAGCGGGATATGGGCGAAGACCGGCGTCTCCCAGCCCATCGCGCGGGAGATCAGCGTCTGCCGGGCGGCGTTCGTCAGATGGTCGTCGCCGCGGATGACATGGGTGACGCCCATGTCCCGGTCGTCCACCACCACGGCGAGCATGTAGGTCGGCGTGCCGTCGGAGCGCAGCAGGATCAGATCGTCGAGCTTGTCCGCCCCCCAGGTGACCTCGCCCTGCACCGCGTCGGCGACCGTCACGGTGCCCTCCTTCGGCGCCTTGAGGCGGACGACGGAGGGGCCCTCCGGCGCCGGGCCTGCATGGTCGCGCCAGGGGCTCTCGAAGAGCGGCGGGCGGCCCTCGGCCTTGGCGCGCTCGCGGAAGGCGTCGATCTCCTCCTTGGTGGCCCAGCAGCGATAGGCGGTGCCGGCGGCGACCATCGCCTCGGCGACCTCGGCGTGGCGCGCCTGCCGCGCGGCCTGGGAGACCGCCTCGCCGTCCCAGTCGAGCCCGAGCCAGCGCATCCCCTCGAAGATCGCCTCCGTCGCCTCGGGGGTCGAGCGCGCCCGGTCGGTGTCCTCGATGCGCAACAGGAACCGCCCGCCATGGTGGCGCGCGAAGAGCCAGTTGAAGAGCGCCGTGCGCGCGCCGCCGATATGGAGGAAACCGGTCGGCGACGGGGCGAAGCGGCTGACGATCTCGGGGCTGTCCGATGGCATGGCGGGCTCCCTCGCGGCCGTGGGCCGCGCCCCTTGCGAAGCGCCGCCCGATGCGGCGACGGTTATGCGGCAGGGTCGGCGGCGGGACAAGGGCGGGAGGGCGATGCGGGCTTGGGCCGAGGCGATCTACAAGGCCGAGGCGCCGCGCGCCGCGCTCTGGCTGCCGGTGGCCTTCGGCGCCGGGGTGTGGCTCTATTTCGCGCTGGAGACGGAGCCGGCGGCGGCGTGGGCCGCGGCGCCGCTCCTGCCCCTCGCCGCGCTCGCCCTCGGCGCGGGGCGCCGGGCGGGGCTCCTCGCGCGGGCGCTCGCGCTCCTGCTGCTCGCGGGCTCGGCGGGGTTCTCCGCGGCGGTGCTCCATGCCAGGGCCGCCGCCGCCCCGGTGCTCGCGGGGCCGGTGGAGGAGACGGTCGACGGCCTGGTGATCGAGCTCGGCCGCTCCACCTCCGGCGCGCCGCGCGTCACGCTCGCGGAGGTGACGGTCTACGGCCTCGCGCCCGAGGAGACGCCGGCGCGGCTGCGCGTCGCGCTCCTGGAGACCGATTTCGCCGAGGCGCCGCGGCCGGGCGCGCGGATCCGGCTCTATGCGCGGCTCTTCCCCCCCGGCGGGCCGGTGGAGCCCGGCGGCTTCGACTTCCGCCGCAGTGCCTGGTTCGACCGGCTCGGCGCCGTCGGCTACACCCGCGGCCCGGTGCTGCGCCTGCCCGAGCGCGACGCGCTCGACGGCGCCCGGCTCTGGATCTCCGAGCGGCGCGCGCGCCTCGCCGACGCGCTCCGCGCCGCGCTGCCGGGCCCGGAGGGCGCCTTCGCCGCGGCGATCCTGGTGGGCGACCGCAGCGGCATCGACGATGCCGACGCCGAGGCGCTCCGCGTGGCCAATCTCGCCCATCTCCTCGCGATCTCGGGGCTGCATATGGGCATCCTCTGCGGGCTCGTCTTCTCGCTCGTGCGCCTCCTCGCGGCGCTGGTGCCGCAGGTCTCGCTCCATCTCCCGGGCAAGAAGCTCGCGGCCGGGGCGGCGCTCCTCGCGGGGGCGGGGTATCTCCTGCTCTCCGGGGCGACGGTGCCGACGCAGCGCGCCTATACGATGGCCGGGGTGGCGCTCGTCGCGGTGCTGCTCGACCGGCCGGCGATCACGCTCCGCGCGCTCGGGCTCGCCGCGGCGATCGTGCTGGCGATGCGGCCGGTGTCGCTGCTCGAGCCGGGCTTCCAGATGAGCTTCGCGGCGACGCTCGCGCTCGTCGCGGGCTACGAGGCGCTGCGGGCTCGAAAGGGGGCGCGGCGGGTCGGGCGGGTCTGGACCTATCTCGGCGGGCTCGTCTTCACGAGCCTCGTGGCAGGGCTCGCGACGGCGCCCTATGCGGCCTTCCATTTCAATCGGCTGCCGGTCTACGGGCTCGCGGCGAACCTCGTCGCGGTGCCGGCGATGGGGCTCTGGATCGCGCCCTCGGCGCTCTTGGCGGCGGCGGCCGCGCCCTTCGGACTTGCCGACTGGCCGCTCGCCCTGATGGGGGCGGGCATCGCGCAGGTGCTCGCGGTGGCGCATGAGGTGGCGTCCTGGCCCGGGGCGGTGCGCCCGGTGGCGGCGGCGCCGGGGGCGGCGCTCGCGCTCGTCACCGCAGGGGGGCTCCTCGCGGCGCTCCTCGCCACGCGGCTGCGGCTCGCCGGGGGGGTCGTGGCGGCGGCGGGGCTCCTGCTCTGGGCGGCGCCGGGGGACCGGCCCGAGGTGCTGATCGCGCCGGGGGCCCGCCTCGTCGGCGTGATGGGGCCGGAGGGGCGCGCCGTCGACCATCCCCGAGCACAGAGCTACGCCGCCGAAACCTGGCTCCGGCGCGACGGCGACGGGGCCGCGCAGGAGGCGGCGGCGATGCGGCCGGGGATGGAGCAGGGCCGAGGCTGGGCGCGGGCGGCGCTCGGAGAGGGCTGGCGGCTCGAGGTGGTGCACGGCCGGCGGCCGGAGCCGGCAACGCTCGCCCGGCTCTGCACGGCGAGCACGATCCTCGTCGCGCGCCACGGCGGCGCTGTCTCCGGCCCCTGCTGCTATCTCGGACGCGCGGCGCTGGCGGCGTCCGGGGCGGTGGCGATCCGGATGGAGGGCGGCGCGCCGCGCTTCGAGACGGCGCGGGCGGGGGCGCGGCTCTGGTCCCCCGGCCGGGGGCCGCGGCTCAGTAGGTGCGGATGAGGCCGACCATGCGGCCCTGGATCTTGATCTGGGCGGACCGGTAGACCCGGGTGCCGTAGGAGGGGTTGGCGGCCTCGAGGGCGATGGCGCCGCCCTTGCGGCGGAGGCGCTTCAGCGTCGCCTCGTGATCGTCGATCAGGGCGACGACGATGTCCCCGGTCTCGGCGGTGTCCTGGCGGCGGATGACCACGATGTCGCCTTCGTGGATCCCGGCCTCGATCATCGAGTCGCCCTTCACTTCGAGCGCGTAGTGCTCCGCGCCCCGGTCGACCATCTGGGACGGCACGGCGATCGCGGACTCGCCATGCTCGAGCGCCTCGATCGGGGTGCCGGCGGCGATGCGGCCGACGACGCGGACGGCCAGGCCCGGCTCGGGCGCGACCTCGCGGAGGTCGCGTGCGGGCCCGCCCGAGGGGGCGCGCCCGAGATCGCCCTCGATCACCGAAGGCTGGAAGCCGCGCCCGGCGCGCGCGCTCTCCACATTCTCCGGCAGGCGGATGATCTCCACGGCGCGGGCGCGATGCGCCATGCGGCGGATATATCCACGCTCCTCGAGGGCGGTGATCAGCCGGTGGATGCCCGACTTCGAGCGAAGATCGAGCGCCGCCTTCATCTCGTCGAAGGAGGGGGACACGCCGTCCTTCTGCACCCGTTGGTGGATGAACATGAGGAGATCGTATTGCTTCTTGGTCAGCATCGGCCGCGCCCGCTCCGGGGTTGATGTCGCCTCCCTATCGTTCTAGGAAAGTTCCCGCTTTGTGTCAACGCTCGCCGACTCGCCCGCTCAGCGGCCGTCGAGGGCGATGGCGTCGACCTCCGCCCCCGCGGGGAGCGCCGGGGCATGGGGGGGCAGGACGACCACGGCGTTCGCCTCGGCGAGGGTGCGCAGGAGCGAGCTGTCCTGGTTCTCGAAGACCCGCGCCTCCGGCAGCCCCTCCGTCTCGGTCAGCACGGCGCGGGCATAGTGCTCGCGCGGGCCGTTGGCGGGCACGGGCTCGGCGAGCCGCGCGCGCCGGCGCCGGCGGGGGGCGGCGGGCAGGCCGAGCGCCGCCTCGACCGCCGGCACGAGGAAGACCTCCCCGCAGATCATCGCCGAGACCGGGTTGCCGGGCAGCCCGATCAGCGCCGCATCGCCCAAGCGCCCGGCGACGAGCGGCTTCCCCGGGCGCATGGCGATCTTGTAGAAATGCCGCTCGAAGCCCGGGCCATGGGCGAGCTTGGCGACGAGATCGTGATCGCCGACGGAGGCGCCGCCGAGGGTGACGATCAGATCCGCCCCCTCGGCCGCGGCGAGCGCCGCCTCGAGGCTCTCCGGCCGGTCCTCGGCGATCGGGCAGAGCCGCGGCACCGCCCCGCAGGCGGCCATCAGCGCGGCGAGCCCGTAATTGTTGGAACTGACGATCTGATCCGGGCCCGGGGTCGCGCCCGGCGGGACCAACTCGTCCCCGGTCGGGATCAGCGCGACCAAGGGGCGGCGGGCGACCGTCACCTCCGCGACGTTCATCGCCGCGAGCAGCGCGACATGGCGCGGTGTGAGCCGGCGCGGCGCGGCGAGCCGGTCGCCGGCCGAGAAATCCCCCCCCGCCGGGCGGATATAGGCCCCGGGGACAGGCGCCTCGCGGACGCGCACGGCCGCAGCCACGGCCTCCGCGTCCTCCTGGATCAGGATCGCATCCGCCCCCTCGGGCACCGGTGCCCCGGTGAAGATCCGCACCGCGCCGCCCTCCGGCAGACGGCCGCGATGCCCGTGCCCCGCCGCGGCCTCGCCGGCGAGGCGGAGCGTCGCGCCCGCGACCGCCTCCGCCGCGCGCACCGCGTAGCCGTCCATCGCCGAGGCGGGAAAGGGCGGCTGGTCGCGCCGCGCCACCGCATCCTCGGCCAGCACCCGGCCCGCCGCCGCCTCGAGCGGAACCGTCTCCGCCGGCATCCGCGGCATCAGCGCCGTCACCGCCGCGAGCGCCGCCTCGACGGAGAGCAGACTCACGCCGCCCCGTCCTCGGCGCGCCATTCGCCGGACTTGCCGCCCGCCTTGTGCAGGAGGCGCACGCCCTCGATCCGCATCCCCCGGTCGACCGCCTTGGCCATGTCGTAGACCGTGAGCGCCGCGACCGAGACGGCGGTCAACGCCTCCATCTCCACCCCGGTCTTGCCGGTGAGCTCCACGGTCGCCTCGATCTCCACCCGGTCGGGCGGGACGGGGCGGAGATCGACGGCCACCTTGCTCAGCATCAGCGGATGGCAGAGCGGGATCAGATCGGCCGTGCGCTTCGCCGCCATGATCCCGGCGAGGCGGGCCACCGCGAGCACGTCCCCCTTCTTCGCCCGCCCCTCGACGATCGTCGCGAGCGTCTCCGGCGCCATGACGACGGCCCCCGCCGCGGTCGCCGTGCGCTTGGTGTCCGGCTTCTCGCCGACATCGACCATCCGCGCCCGGCCCTCGGCGTCGAAATGGGTGAAGCCGCCGCTCATGCCGCCCCCCGGGCGGGCCAGGGATCGACGAGCAGCGCCCGCGTCGCCGCCGCGACGTCCGCAGCCCGCATCAGGCTCTCCCCGATCAGGAAGCTCCGCGCCCCGACGCGGGCGAGCCGCGCCAGATCGCCCGGCGTGAACAGCCCGCTCTCGGCGATCAGATGGCACCCCTCGGGGACATGGCCGGCCAGCGCCTCGGTGGTCTCGAGCCGGGTCTCGAAGGTCCGCAGATCGCGGTTGTTGATGCCGAGGAGCCCCGCCCCGAGCGCCGCCGCCCGGTCGAGCTCGACCCGGTCGTGCACCTCGAAGAGCGCGTCCATCCCCCACTCCGCAGCGGCAGCGGCGAGCTCGGCGGCGAGGGCGTCGTCCACCATGGCGAGGATGATCAGGATGCAGTCCGCCCCGATCGCCCGCGCCTCCGCCACCTGATAGGGGTCCACCAGAAAGTCCTTCCGCAGCGCCGGCAGGGCCGAGGCCCCCCGCGCCGCCACGAGATCCGCCTCCGAGCCCTGGAAGGACGGCCCGTCCGTCAGCACGCTGAGACAGGCGGCCCCGCCGGCCTCGTAGGCTTGCGCGAGCTCGGCCGGATCGAACTCCGCCCGGATGAGCCCCTTGGATGGGCTCGCCTTCTTGATCTCCGCGACGAGCCCGTAGCCCCCCGCCGCCTCCGCCCGCGCGAGCGCCGCGCGGAACGGCCGCACCGGGGGCGCCGCCCGCGCCGCGGCCTCGGTCTCGGTCGGACCCCGGGCGGCCCGCCGCGCGGCGACCTCCTCGGCCTTGTAGGCCGCGATCTTCGAGAGAATATCCGTCATGGCCGCCCCATAGCCCGCCCGCGCGCCCCTGTCAGCCCCCTTGC
>CAZNTX010000017.1:0-49743 GCA_964576075.1 uncultured Limibaculum sp.
CGGCGGGCCCGCGCCCCCCGATCAGCCGAGCCGGTCGCCGGGGGCGAAGGGCATCCCTCTCAGGAAGTCCTCCGCCGCAAGCGGGCCCCGCCCCGCCCGCTGCAGCTCGAGCAACCGAACGGCCCCCTCCCCGGCGGCGACGAGCAACCCGCCGTCGAGCACCGTGCCGGGCGGCCCCGCCCCGGCCTCGGCCCGCGCCCGGAGCACCTTCACCCGCTGCCCCTCCGCCTCGAACCAGGCGCCGGGAAAGGGCGAGAGCCCGCGGATATGGGCCGCGAGCGCCTCGCCCGGGCGCGCCCAGTCGATCCGCGCCTCCGCCTTGTCGATCTTGCGCGCATAGGTGACGCCCGCTTCCGGCTGCGCCACCGGCTCGGCGCGCCCGGCCGCGAGATCGGCGAGCGCCCGCACCATCAGCGGCGCGCCCATCTCGGCCAGCCGGTCGTGCAGCGCCCCCGCGGTCTCCTCCGGCCCGATCTCGGTGCGCGCGCAAGCGAGCACGGGCCCGGTGTCGAGCCCCGCCTCCATGCGCATCACGCAAACCCCGGTCTCCCGATCGCCTGCCATCACCGCGCGTTGGATCGGCGCGGCCCCCCGCCAGCGGGGCAGGAGCGAGGCATGGAGGTTCCAGCAGCCGAGCCGCGGGGCTGCGAGCGCGTCCCGCCCGAGGATCTGCCCATAGGCCACCACCACCGCCGCGTCGAGCCGCAGGGCCGCGACCCCCTCCACCGCCGGCCCGCGGAAGCGCTCCGGGGTCTCGACGGCGAGCCCCAGCCGCTCCGCCGCCGCCTGCACCGGCGAAGGCCGCAGCGCCTTGCCCCGCCCCGCCCGCGCGGGGGGCTGCGCATAGACCCGGACGATCTCGTGCCCCGCCGCCGCGAGCGCCTCGAGCGTCGGCACCGCGAAATCCGGCGTTCCGAGAAAGGCGAGCCGCATCCGCCTCACTCCCCGCGCCCGCGGGCGAGCTTGCGATACCGCTCGAGCAGCCGGCGCCGGCGCACCGCGCCGAGGCGCTCATGATAGAGCTTGCCGTCGAGATGGTCGATCTGATGCTGCAGGCTCCGCGCCCAGTCGCCCTGCAGGAGCCGCTCCTGCGCCTCGCCCGCCTCGTCGAGCCAGCGCGCGCGCACCGAGACGGGCCGCACCACCTCCTCCGAGACCCCGGGCAGATTGGGGCTCGCCTCGCGCCCCGCCCGCGTCTCCTCCGACGCCCAGAGGATCTCCGGATTGGCGAGCTTGAGCGGGCGCAGCCCGGTCGCGGTCGCGTCCACCACGGCGAGGCGCAGCCCGATCCCGAGTTGCGGCGCGGCGAGTCCGATCCCCGGCATGCCGACCATGGCGACCACCATCTCCCGCCAGATCTCGCGCACCGCCTCGTCGACCGCCACGACCGGCGCCGCCGGCGCCCTCAGCCGCGGGTCCGGCCAGCGCAGGAACGGGCGGTGCGTGCCGGGGGGACCGAAAGCGCGCGTCCGCCCCATCGCCTCAGCCGGCCCGCGCCCGGTCGCGCTTCAGCTTCTTCATCTTCTGCGTGATCATCTGCCGCTTGATCGGGCCGAGCCGGTCGATGAAGAGCTTGCCGTCGAGATGGTCGATCTCGTGCTGCACGCAGACGGCGCGGAGCCCCTCGAAGTCCCGCTCCTCCACCTCGCCGGCGCGCGAGACGTAGCGCACCCGCACCGAGGCCGGCCGCAGGATCTCCTCGAACACGTCCGGGATCGAGAGGCAGCCCTCGTTGTGCGTGCGCGTCTCCTCGGAGGCGGCGAGGATCTCCGGGTTGACCAGCGCCAAGGGCTCCGGCGCCTCGCCCTCCTCGCTCGAGGCGCAGTCCATCACCACGACGCGCTGCAGAAGGCCGAGCTGCGGCGCCGCGAGCCCGATCCCGGGCGCGTGATACATCGTCTCGAGCATATCCCCGATCAGCGCGTCGATGCGCCCGTCGACCTCCTCGACGGGGGTGCAGACCTTCTTGAGCCGCGGATCGGGATGGATCAGGATCGGTCGGAGCATGAAGGCGACTTAAGGAAGCCGCCCCGGCCGGTCAAGCGAGCAGGTGGCCGCGCGGCGACGGGAGGACGAGAAGATGCTGCCCCACCGCCTCGCCGCCCTGGCCCTCGCCGCGGCGCTCCTCGCGAGCCCCGCCGCCGCGCTCGAGCCGGCCCCGGCCACGGAGCCGAGCTACCACCGCGTCGCCGGCGTCGCGTCAGACGACGTGCTCAACATCCGCGCCGCGCCCGAGGCCGGGGCGCCCGTGCTCGGCGGCTTCGCCCCGGGCGCCGGCCCGGTCGAGGTGGTCGAGACCCGGCAGGGCTGGGGCCGCGTCACCGCCGGCGAGCGCGGCGGCTGGGTCTCGATGCGCTATCTCGAGCCGGTCGACCTCCCCGAGATCGGCGCGAGCGGCCTGCCCGCGGGCCTCGTCTGCGCCGGCACCGAGCCGTTCTGGTCGCTCTCCCTCAAGCCCGGCGGCCGCGCCGTCCTCTCCCGCCTCGGCGAGACCCGCAAGCGCCTCTTCGCCCTCGCCGAGGCCGCCCGCGCGAGCGGCCGGCGCGACCTCTCCGCGCTCTGGCTCGCAGCCCCGGGCGACGGCGCGCTCGCCGCCGTCGCCCATGTCTCCGCCCGCGCCTGCTCCGACGGGATGTCCGACCGGGTGATGGCCTACAGGATCGCCCTCTCCCTCGCCGACGGCCCTGGCCGGGAGACCCTCGCCGGCTGCTGCCGCCTCCCCCCGCCGGCCCCCTGAGCCGAAGGCGCCCGCCGCCCGCAGGCCCCGCGCGCCTGCCCCGGGCCAGAGCCCGTCGCATCGCAGGCCCGCCCGACACGGCCCACCACGCGCGCGGGCGGTCCCGCCGCGCCGCGGGCGATCCGCCGCCACGGGCGCGCCGGCCGTCGCGGCGCCCCCGCTCGCCCGGGGGGCGCGCCCGCCAGGGCGCGGCGCCCGCGAGCCCCGCTCCCGCCGATTGACCGGGCGCGCGGGGCGTGGCTACAAGTCTCGCGCCGCCGGCCCGCAAGCCGGCCAAGGGACAGGAACAGCGAGGAGACCCCGATGAGCTTCACCGTCCAGCCCGCCCCGCCCGCGCGGCCCAACCGCTGCCAGCTCTTCGGGCCCGGCTCCAAGCCCGCGCTCTTCGAGAAGATGGCCGCCTCGGCCGCCGACGTGGTCAATCTCGACCTCGAGGACGCCGTCGCCCCCGACGACAAGATCGAGGCGCGCAAGAACGTCGTGCAGGCGATCAACGACATCGACTGGGGCAACAAGACCCTCTCGGTGCGCATCAACGGCCTCGACACCCCCTATTGGGTGCGCGACGTCGTCGACCTGATCGAGGGCACCCACGGCCGGCTCGATCTGATCATGATCCCCAAGGCCGGCAACGCGAAGGACGTCTACGCGGTCGACGCCATGGTCACCGCCCTCGAGGACGCCACCGGCAAGACCAAGCGCCTCGGCCTCGAGGTGATCATCGAGACCGCCGCGGGCCTCGCCCATGTGGAGGAGATCGCCGCCGCCTCGCCGCGGATGCAGGCGATGAGCCTCGGCCCGGCCGACTACGCGGCCTTCATGGGCATGGCCACCACCGCGATCGGCGGCACCCAGGCAAACTACTACATGATCGAGGACCCGAAGGAGGACGGCTCCCCCCGGGCCATGCATTTCGCCGATCCCTGGCACTATCCGACGGTCGCCATCGTCGCCGCCTGCCGCACCCATGGGGTGCTGCCGGTCGACGGCCCGTTCGGCGACTTCTCCGACGCGGAGGGCTTCAAGGCGCAGGCGCTGCGCTCGGCGACGCTCGGGATGGTCGGCAAATGGGCGATCCACCCCTCCCAGATCGCGCTCGCCAACGAGATCTTCACGCCGAGCGAGTCGGCCGTCGCCAAGGCGCGCCGGATCATCGCGGCGATGGAGGAGGCGACGCGCGAGGGCAAGGGCGCCGTCACCCTCGACGGCAAGCTGATCGACCTCGCCTCGATCCGCCAGGCCGAAGTGATCGTGAAGCAGTCCGAACTGATCGCGCAGAACGGCTGAGGCGCTCAGGCCCGGGCGAGCACCGAGAGGATCGCCCGGGCCCGCGCGTCGAAGCTCTCCTCGGCGCGGATACGGGCGGCGATCTCCGCCCGGGCCGGGCCGCTCTCCGCGCCCATGGCGGCGATGGCCGGGCCGAGGGGCGCGCCGTCCTCCACCATCGCCACGGCCTCGGCGATGGGCGCGGGCAGCCCCGCGATCGAGTCGCTGAGCACCCGGGCGCCGCAGGCCAGCCCGTCGAAGATCCGGTTGGACGCGATCCCCCAGGCGCGCATGCTCGGCCAGTGGTCGTTGAGCAGCACCCCGGCGCCGCCGTAGTAGCGGTAGAGCTCGGTGTTGGGGAGGTTGCCGCCCTTGACGAAACGGTGGGCGAGGAAGCCCTCCCAGCCCTCGCCGTAGACGGAGAGATCGAGCCCCTCGGCCGCGGCCCGCAGCACCACCGGCCGCGCCACCCCGCGCGAATTGCCGACGAAGAGCACCGGGAAGGGCCCCGCCGCCTCGCCGGGCGCCGGCGGGCGGAAGCGCTCGGCATCGGTGCATTGCAGGAGCGTCGAGGCGCGCCCCGGCGCGAGGCGCTCCACATGGGCCGTGAGCGCGGCGGAGGCGCAGAAGACATGGCCGTAGCTCCGGCACTCCTCCGCGGTCAGCCGCTCGGGATGGGAGATGACCCACATCGCCGCCGGCCACCCCCGCGGCGGCACGAAGCGCGCGACGCCGCGGAGCGCCAGCACCGCCGTCCCGCGCGCCGGGAGGCGGTCGTACCAGGCGTCGCGGAAATGGATCTCGGAGCCCACGCCGAGCCGCCCGAAGGCGGCGCCGAGGGAGACGGCGAAGTGATAGTCCCCCCAGGCCGCCCGGATCTCCGGGCGCGGGCAGGCCATGTAGATCGCCACCCGCTCCGGGCCCCGGGAGACGCGCGGCGGCGCGGCGAGGGCGAGCGGCCTCGGCCCCGGCGCGATCCGCTGCAGCGCGCGCCGCAGGCGCCGCCGCCCGCCGCGCAGGAGGCGCGCGCGGAGGCCGCGTCCGCCGCCAGGCTCGCCCGCCGGCGCCACCCGGCTCAGCGCCCGCCCGCGCCGGCCCGCACCGCCTCCCCGGCGGGCGCGCCCGTGCCCGCGATCCGGCGATAGGGATGGGCGGGGAAGACGCCGAGCACCACCACCTGCCGCGAGAAGAAGCCGAGCTCCTCGAGCGCGCGGGCGACCCGCGGCTCCGCCGGGTGGCCCTCGATCTCGGCGTAGAACTCGGTCGCGGTGAAGCTGCCGTCCTTCATGAAGCTCTCGAGCTTCACCATGTTGACCCCGTTGGTCGCGAAGCCGCCCATCGCCTTGTAGAGCGCCGCGGGGACGTTCCTCACCTGGAAGACGAAGCTCGTGATCGCGGGGCCCCCGGTCGGGTCCGCCTCGATCTTCTGGCGCGAGAGGACGACGAATCGGGTGGTGTTGTGCGCATGGTCCTCGATATCGGCGGAGAGCACCGAGAGGCCGTAGATCTCCCCGGCGAGGCGCGAGGCGATGGCGGCGCGCTTGCGCTCCCCGGCCTCGGCGACGATGCGCGCCGAGCCCGCCGTGTCGCCGCCGGTATGCGCGCGGATGCCGTGCTCGCGCAGGAAGACGCGGCACTGGCTGAGCGCCACGGTGTGGCTCATCGCCTCCTCGATCTCCTCGAGCTGCACGCCGGGCAAGCCGAGGAGCTGGAGCCTCACCGGCACGAAATGCTCCCCGATGGCGTAGAGCCCCGAGGTCGGCAGCAGATGGTGGAGATCGGCGACGCGCCCGTGCAACGAGTTCTCGATCGGCATCATCGCGAGATCGGCCTCGCGGGAGCGCACGGCGTCGAGCGCGGCCTCGAAGGTCGCGCAAGGCAGGGGCTCGAGATCGGGATACACCTCCCGCGCCGCCTGATGGGAGAAGGCGCCGAGCTCGCCCTGGAACGCGATCCGCTTGGTGGGGTGGGCGCTCAAGATCCAAATCCCATGGCTCGGGGCCTCCTCTCCCCCCGTCGCCGAGGTTCGTGGCGGCAACGTCGTTTGGTCGCGCCTCTATAGCTTGCCGGGGCTCGGAGGGAAGCGCTAAATCCCCGGTCAAGCGACCGCCCCCCCGGGGCCAAATGCAAGGTGCGGAGATGGATTCCAACGAGATCAACAAGATCGCGGGCGCGGTGATCGGCTCGGTGCTGGTCTTCCTGCTGCTCGGCTTCTTCTCTGAGAAGGTGTTCGGCACCCGACCGACGGCGCATGCGGAGCACGAGGTGCTCGCATTCGCTCTCGATACGGGCGAG
This sequence comes from uncultured Limibaculum sp., assembly GCA_964576075.1. GTDB lineage: Bacteria > Pseudomonadota > Alphaproteobacteria > Rhodobacterales > Rhodobacteraceae > Thermohalobaculum. Next base: position 6,299 of record CAZNTX010000017.1, read on the forward strand.
GAGGAGGCCGACGCGTCCGGCGAACCGGAGGAGGAGCCCGCGCTCGATCTCGTGCAGCTCGCCTCCGCCGCCGATCCTGCCGCCGGCGAGAAGGTCTTCAACAAGTGCAAGGCCTGCCACAAGGTCGAGGACGGCGCGAACGGCGTCGGCCCGCATCTCTACAACGTGATGGGCCGCGAAATCGCCTCGGTGTCGGACTACACCTACTCCTCCGCCCTCGGCTCGAAGGAGGGCCCCTGGGGGGTGGAGAACATGATGGCGTGGCTCGGCGCGCCCGGCGAGTTCGCGCCCGGCAACAAGATGGGCTACGCCCTGCCCGACCCCGAAGAGCGCATGCACGTCATCGCCTATCTCAACGAGGCGGGCAGCGCGCCGATCGACCTGACCGCCGGGCTCGGCGGCGGCGAGGAGGAGGCCGCGGCCGAGGGCGAGACGGAGATGGCCGAAGCGGAGGCGCCCGCCGAAGAGCCGGCCGCGGCCGAGGACGCTGCTGCCGAGGACGCCGCCACAAAGGACGCGCCCGTCGAGGAGGCCGCCGCCGAGGACCCGGCCCCTGCCGAGGACGCCGCCACCGAGGAGGCCGCCGTCGAGGAGGCCGCCGCCGAGGAGCCTGCCCCTGCCGAGGAAGCGGCCGCAGAGGAAGCGCCCGTCGAAGAGGCCGCCGCCGAAGAGCCGGCCCCTGCCGAGGCCGAGGCCGAGGCGCCCGCCGCCGAGGAGACCGAGGTCGCCATGGCCCCCGAGGCGGAGGCGGAGCCGGCCGCCGAGGCCTCCGGCGGGGCCATTCCCGCCGCCTATGCCGATGTCTTCGCCAATGCGAGCGTCGAGGCCGGCGAGCGCGTCTATCGGCGTTGTCAGGCCTGCCACAAGGTCCAGGAGGGCGTGAACGGCGTCGGTCCGCATCTCTACGGTGTGATCGGCCGCCCCGTCGCGTCGGTCGAGGGCTTCCGCTACTCGGACGCGCTGCAGGCCAAGTCCGACCAGAGCTGGACCGTGGAGAACATGATGGCTTGGCTCGAGGCCCCGCGGGAGTGGGCGCCGGGCAACAAGATGGCCTTCGCGCTCCGCGGCGAGGAGGATCGCGCCAACGTCATCCTCTATCTCAATAGCCAGAGCGACGCGCCGCTGGACCTGAAGTGACCGTCCCTGCCTGACAGGATCGTGAGGGCCGCCCCCGCCGGGCGGCCCTTTTCGTCTTCGCGCCGCCGGTTGCGCTTGAAAGCCCCCCGCCAGCGACCTACCCCTTTGAAAGAGCCAGAACGGGAGGACGGGCGCATGAGGTGGACACGGCGCGGCTTCGGCAAGCTCGGTTTCGGCGCGGGCCTCCTCGCGGCGAGCCCGGGGCTCCTCAGGGCGAGCACCCCCATCGTCGCCCATGGCGTCTCCGCCTTCGGCGATCTCAAATACCCCGCCGGCTTCCCGCATTTCGACTACGCCACGCCGGACGCCCCCAAGGGCGGCACCTTTTCCACCGGCTATGGCGGGGTGACCTTCGACAGCGTCAACTCCTTCGTCATCAAGGGCACCCCGGTGATCGGGATGGACTTCACCGTCGACACCCTGATGACCGGCGCCGCCGACGAGCCGGACGCGATGTATGGCCGCCTCGCCAAGACCATCGAATACCCGGAGGACCGCGCCTACGCGACCTTCACGCTCCGCCCAGAGGCCCGCTTCCGCGACGGCTCCGAGGTGACGGCCGAGGACGTCGTGTTCTCCTTCGACGTGCTGCGCGAGAAGGGCCACCCGCAATACCGCGTGCTGCTCGCCGGCGTCGCCTCCGCGACCGCCGAGGGCCCCCGCCGCGTGCGCTTCGACTTCCGCCCCGAGGCCGCCAAGCGCGACCTGCCGATGGTCGTCGCCTCGATCCCGATCTTCCAGAAGGCCTGGTTCGACACCCGCGACTTCGCCGAGGCGACGCTCGAGCCGCCGATGACCTCGGGGCCCTATATGGTCGAGGAGGACGCGCTCTCGCCGGGCCGGTTCATCACCTATCTGCGCCGCGCGGACTATTGGGGCTGGGACTTGCCGGTGATGCGCGGGCGGTTCCATTTCGAGCGCATTCGCATCGAGTATTTCCGCGACCGTTCGGCCCAGTTCGAGGCGTTCAAGGCCGGCGCCTTCTCCTTCAACGAGGAATTCTGGTCGAAGCTCTGGGCCACCGGCTACGACTTCCCCGCCGTCAATCGCGGCGACATCGTGCGCGAGACCCTGCCGGACGAGCGCCCCGCCGGCACCCAGGGCTATTGGTTCAACCTGCGCCGGGAGAAGTTCCAGGACATCCGGGTGCGCGAGGCCATCGCGCTCGCCTTCGACTTCGAGTGGTCGAACGACACCCTCTTCTTCGGCCTCTACAACCGCACCGACAGCTTCTTCGAGGGCGGGGACATGGAGGCGGGGGGCAAGCCCTCGCCGGCCGAGCTCGCGCTGCTCGAGCCGCTCGCAGACACCCTGCCCGACGGCGTGCTCGACGAGCCGGCCTACACCCCGCCCGAGACCGACGGCTCCGGCCGCAACCGGCGCAATCTGCGCCGCGCGGCGCGCCTCCTCGACGAGGCCGGATGGGAGGTGGTCGACGGCAAGCGGATGAAGGGGGGCCAGGTGCTCGCGGTCGAGTTCCTCTCCTCCACCCCCTCCTTCGACCGGATCACCAACCCCTACACCAAGCTCCTCCAGCGCATCGGGATCGACGCCACCACCCGCCGCGTCGACGCCGCGCAATACAAGCGCCGGCAGGACGAATACGAGTTCGACGTGATCGTCGACCGCAAGGCGATGTCCTCGACCCCGGGCGTCGAGCTGCGCAACTATTTCCACTCCGAGAGCGCGGACAACAGCGGCTCGGAAAACCTCGCGGGGCTGAAGCACCCGGCCGTCGACGCCCTCGTCGAGCGGGTGGAGAACGCCGAGAGCCGGGAGGAGCTGACCGTCGCGGTCAAGGCGCTCGACCGGGTGCTGCGCGCGCTCCACATCTGGGTGCCGCAGTGGAACAAGGCGAGCCACACGCTGGCCTTCTGGGACATCTACGGCCGCCCCGCCGTCGAGGAGAAGCCGAAATACGCCCGCGGGGTGATCGACCGCTGGTGGATCGACCCGGAGAAGCAGGCCCGCTTCGGCGACAAGTTCTCCGGCTGATGGGCGCCTATATCCTCCGCAGGCTCGCGCTGATCGTGCCGACGCTGCTCGGCATCCTGGCGCTCAATTTCCTGCTGATCCAGTTCGCCCCAGGCGGGCCCGTTGAGCAGGTGCTCTCCGAGGTGGAGGAGGCGGCCCATGGCGGCGGCGGCGCCACCGCGCGGTTCGCCGGCGGCGGGGACGGCGGCGGCGGGGGCGGCGGCGAGCAATCGGCCTATCGCGGCGCGCAGGGGCTCGACCCGGCCTTCATCGCCGAGCTCGAGGTGCAGTTCGGCTTCGCCCGCATCGTCTGCGCCGAGGGCTACGAGGGCGAGCCGGACGTGACCGCGGCGGCCTGCGAGAAGCAGCCGATCCCGGTCTACGAGCGCTTCGCGATCATGGTCTGGAACTACCTGACCTTCGATTTCGGCGAGAGCTTCTATCACTCCAAATCGGTGATCGAGCTGATCGGGGAGAAGCTGCCCGTCTCCATCACCCTCGGGCTCTGGACGACGCTGATCGCCTATCTCGTCTCGATCCCCCTCGGCATCATGAAGGCGGTGCGCGACGGCACCCGGTTCGACGCGGTGACCTCCGGCATCGTGATCGCGGCCTATGCGATCCCCACCTTCCTCTTCGCGGTGATCCTGCTCGTGGTGTTCGCCGGCGGCTCGTTCTTCCAGATCTTCCCGCTGCGCGGTCTGCATTCCGACGGGGCGGAGGACCTCGCCTGGGGGCCCTATATCCTTGACTATCTCTGGCACATCGTCCTGCCCGTCACGGCCATGGCGCTCAACGGCTTCGCCACGCTGACGCTGCTGACGAAGAACTCCTTCCTCGACGAGATCCGCAAGCAATACGTGATGACCGCGCGGGCCAAGGGCCTCACCGAGCGCGCGGTGCTCTACGGCCACGTGTTCCGCAACGGCATGCTGATCGTGATCGCGGGCTTCCCCGGCGCCTTCATCTTCGCCTTCTTCCAGGGGTCGCTGTTCGTCGAGACCGTGTTCAGCCTCGACGGGCTCGGCCTCCTCGGCTTCGAGAGCGTGGTGAACCGGGACTATCCGGTGGTGATGGGCACGCTCTTCATCTTCGGGCTGATGGGGCTCGTGGTGAAGCTGATCTCGGACCTCACCTATGTCTGGATCGACCCGCGGATCGACTTCGAGGCGCGCACGGGATGACCATCGCAGAGCGCACCCCCCTCGCCGAGGCGCCGGCCCGCCCGCGCTCGCGCCTCTCGCCGATCAACCGGCGCCGGCTGGCGAATTTCCGCGCCAATCGCCGGGCGGTCTGGTCGCTGCGCATCTTCTCGGTGCTGTTCGTGCTCTCCCTCTTCGCCGAGGTGATCGCGAACGACCGGCCCTTCCTGATGTCCTACAACGGCGAGCTCCTCTCGCCGCTCCTCGAGGACTATCCGGAGACCCGCTTCGGCGGCGAGTTCGAGACCACCGCGGCCTATACCGACCCGGTGGTGCAATGCCTGATCCGCACCGGCGGCAATATCGACGGCTGCTTCGACGAGGCCGACGGGATTATCGAGCGCGCCGAGGTGGCGGACGGCATGGAGGAGGGCTGGATGCTCTGGCCCCTCATCCCCTTCTCCTACAACACGGTGGACTACGACGTCGCCACCGCCCCCTCGGCGCCCGACGCGACCCACTGGCTCGGCACCGACGACCAGGCCCGCGACGTGCTCGCCCGGGTGATCTACGGCTTCCGCCTCTCGGTGCTCTTCGGCTTCGGGGTGACGATCGCCTCGGCGCTGATCGGGATCGTGGCGGGCGCGGCGCAGGGCTTCTTCGGCGGCTGGGTCGATCTCGTGTTCCAGCGGGTCGAGGAGATCTGGCAGTCGATCAACCTCCTCTACGTCATCCTTATCATCGTCTCGGTGCTCGCGCCGACGCTCTGGGTGATGTTCGCGATCTTCGTCGCCTTCTCCTGGACGCAGCTCATCGGGGTGGTGCGCGCCGAATTCCTGCGCGCGCGCAATTTCGAATACGTGATGGCCGCCCGCGCCCTCGGGGTGGGGGACTGGACGATCATGTTCCGCCATCTCCTGCCGAACGCGATGGTGGCGACGCTGACGCTCCTGCCCTTCATGCTGACCGCCTCCATCGGCCTCCTCGCGGGGCTCGACTTCCTGGGCTTCGGGCTCGAACAGGGCTACCCCTCGCTCGGCGAGCTCGCGCTGCAGGGCAAGAACTACCTGCAGGACCCCCATCTCGCGATCACCGCCTTCCTCGTCTTCGCGATCATGCTCTCGCTGATGGTGTTCGTCTTCGAGGGGGTGCGCGACGCCTTCGATCCGCGGAAGACCTTCGCATGACCGCCCCCCTCCTCGAGATCCGCGACCTCTCGGTCCGCTTCGGGGAGGCGACGGCCGTCGACGGCGTCTCTCTCGAGGTCGCTGAGGGGGAGACGCTCGCCCTCGTCGGCGAGTCGGGCTCCGGCAAGTCGCTCACCGCGCTCTCCACCGTCCGCCTCCTGCCGGACACGGCGGAGGTCTCCGGCTCGGTGAAGATCGAGGGGCGGGAGATGCGCGGCGCGCCGGTCTCGGAGCTCCGCCGGGTGCGCGGCAACGATGTGAGCTTCGTCTTCCAGGAGCCGATGACCTCGCTCAATCCGCTCCACAGGGTCGAGACCCAGATCGGCGAGAGCCTCGCGCTCCACCAGGGGCTGACCGGGCGGGCGGCGCGCGAGCGCATCGTCGAGCTTCTCACCCAGGTCGGCATCCGCGATCCCGAAACCCGCCTCGCCTCCTGGCCGCATCAGCTCTCCGGCGGGCAGCGCCAGCGCGTGATGATCGCCATGGCCCTCGCCAACCGCCCGAAGCTCCTGATCGCCGACGAGCCGACCACCGCGCTCGACGTGACGATCCAGGCCCAGATCCTCCAGCTCCTCGCCGATCTGCAGCGCCGGGAGGGGCTCGCGATGCTCTTCATCACCCACGATCTCGGCATCGTCCGCCGCGTCGCCGCCCGCGTCGCGGTGATGCAGGCGGGCCGCATCGTCGAGACCGGGCCGACCGCGCGCGTCTTCGAGGCGCCGGAGCACCCCTATACCCGCCGCCTGCTGGCCGCGGAGCCGAAGGGCAGGCCGGAGCCCGTTCCCGAGGGCGCGGAGACCGTGCTCGAGGCCCACGGCGTGCGCGTCTGGTTCCCGATGCGCCGCGGGCTCCTGAAGCGCACCGTGGGCCACATCAAGGCGGTGACGGACATCGACATCTCGCTCCGCGCGGGCGAGACCGTCGGCATCGTCGGCGAGTCGGGCTCGGGCAAGACGACCCTGGCCCTCGGCCTCCTCCGCCTCACCGAGGCGCAGGGCCGCGTCGTCGTCCTCGGCCGCGAGACCGGCAAGCTCTCCCGCAGGGCGCTCCGCGCGCTCCGCCGCTCCATGCAGATCGTCTTTCAGGACCCCTACGGCTCGCTCAGCCCCCGCATGTCCGTGGGCGAGATCGTCGCCGAGGGTCTCGGGGTGCACAAGCTCGACACCGGCGAGACCCGGGCCCAGGCCGTCGCCCGCGCGCTCACGGAGGTCGGCCTCGAACCCGCGATGGCCGACCGCTACCCCCACGAGTTCTCCGGCGGCCAGCGCCAGCGCATCGCCATCGCCCGCGCGATGATCCTGAAGCCCCGCATCCTGGTGCTCGACGAGCCGACCTCCGCGCTCGACATGACGGTGCAGACCCAGATCGTCGACCTCCTGCGCGATCTGCAGGCCCGCCACGGGCTCGGCTATCTCTTCATCAGCCACGACCTCAAGGTGGTGCGGGCGTTGGCCCACCGGATCGTGGTGATGCGCCAGGGCGAGGTGGTGGAGGCCGGGCTTTCCGAGCAGATCTTCGAGCGCCCCCGGACCGATTACGCCCGCGCCCTCATGGCCGCCGCCTTCGACCTCCGCGCTATCGAGGGCGCCTCCGTCTGAGCCTCACTTGTCGACCTCGAAGTCATAGAGCACGTAATTCGCGATATCGTCCCCGTCGACGAAGAGCGTGTTGGCGACATCGCCCGTCTCGTTCCCGATCTGCACCTCGCCCTCGCGCGCAATGCCGAGCGGCCCGGCAGCGCCCGGCCCGCCGGTGGCGACCATCAGCGAGCGGGTCGGCGCGATGAGGGCGATCCCGGCCACGGTGCCGTCCGCATGCCACCGGATATCGGCGAGAAAGCCGTCATAGAGGAGCCGCCGCCCGTCGATCTCGGTCCGGCTCAGGACCGAGGCGAAGACGAAGCGCGCGGCGTCCTCGCGGACATACGGGTAGAGCGCACCGTGGAAGAAGTCGGTCTCGATCCGCCCCCGCATCACCAGGGCCCCGAAGCCGTAGCCGAGCCCCGCCCCGAGCGCCGTGGCGAGGAAGGCGTAGAGCATCGCGTTGACGAAATCGGCGAGGCTCGGGCCGGTCCCGGCCGCGCCGACCACCAGCACCCCGAGCGAGGCGGCGAGCCGACCCGGCGCGGTCTCGGCCGCGGGGAGGAGATAGGGCTGCCCCTCGAGGATGCGCAGGCACATCCAGACGAGCGCCGCGGCCACCAGATGGACGAAGAGAGAAGCCGAGGCGCCGAAGCTCAGCGTGAGCGGGGCGTTCCCGAGATCGCGCGCCACCCGCATCCGGCGCGCCGCCATGGCGATGAAGAGCAGCCCCGGCGCGATGGCGAGCGCGACGAAGAGGGCGGCCGCGCTCACCATGCGGGCGCCGCGCGCCGGTCAGGCGGCGCCGCGCTTGCCCTGCCGGACGAGCTCGGCGATCTTGGCGCGGATGGCGCTGACGGCGGGGGCGTCCTCGCCCGTCGCGCGGCGCGCTTCGACCATGGCTCGCTGGACGAGACGCAAATCTCCCCCCGCCTCGCGCAGAAAGCTGCGGGAGAGGGTCAGCATCTGATCGGACATCACCTGCATCGACGACCTCTTCGCCTCCGTCTCTGTAGTATAGGGCGAGCGCGGCGGAATAGGAAGCGCGGGACCGGGCGGCGGGGATTGACGTTCGCCTTGCGTTCCAGCCATCTTGAGGCATGGAGACCGACCCGACCGCCCCCGCGGAGCCCCCCCGGCGCGACGGCGTGCTGATCGCGCGCGGGGTCTGCCGCGGCCTCGCCGATCTCGGCGCGGCACCGCTCACGGAGGTGCCCCTGCCGGACGGGCTGCGCATGGATGTCTGCGCGCTCGGCCGCGACGGGGCGGTCTGGGGCGTCGAGGTCAAATCCTGCCGCGCCGATTTCCGGGCGGACGCGAAATGGCCGGGCTACCGCGCCTGGTGCGACCGGTTCTACTTCGCGGTGCCGGAGGGCTTCCCGCTCGCGATCCTGCCGGAGGGCACGGGACTCATCCTCGCCGACGGCTTCACGGCGGAAGTGCTGCGCGAGGCGCCGGAGCACCGCCTCCCGCCGGCCCGCCGCCGGGCGCTGACCCTGCGCTTCGCCCGCCTCGCCGCGAGCCGCGCCGCCGCCCTCCTCTGAGCCGCCGGGCGCGCCCTCGCCATAAGGGGGGGCGCCGTCGGCCCCCTGCCAGGGCGCTCGGCCCGCCGGGCGGCGACGCCTCTGCCCTGCGGCCGCGCAGGGGCTCAGGCGGGGTCGATGCAGCGGGCCGCGGGCGCCTCGATGCGCAGGCGATAGGCGGTCTCCGGCGCCTCGCGATCGGGCAAGACGGCGAGGGAGAGCCCGTTCCGCGCCAAGAGCCCCGCGGCGAGCGACCAGCCGACATCGCCCCCGGCGGCCGGGCCTTCCGGCTCCGGGCCAGCGTCGCGGCGGGGCAGCGGCGGCTCGGCCGTCGGCCCCGCGGGAGCGGGAGGCTCTCCGCCGGGACCGGTCGCCGCGGGCTCCGGCGGCGCCCGCCCCTCCCCGGGCTCGGCGCTCACGGCGATCTCGAAGGCCAGCCCCTCGCCGGCCTGCGCCGGCTCCATCGTGACGGCGAGCCCCCCGCCGGACCCCGCCCGCGCCGCGGAATCGAGCAGGAGCGCCTCGAGCGCCGTCCAGAGCGTGCTCTCGTCGGCCAGCAAGAGCGGCCCGCCGCGCCCGAAGGCCAGCCCGCCCTCGCCGATCTCCACCCCCCGCGCCGCAATCTCCGGGGCGAGCAACGAGAGGATGCGGCGCAGGAGCCGGACCGGGTCGACCTCGCCGAGGGCGCGGGGCGGCGGCGCGCCGGTCTCGGCCTCCTGCAACAGCGCATCGGCCAGGCGGGCGAGGCGCCACCCCGCGGCGAGGAGGTCGGAGGTGGCCCGCGCCGCCCCCGCCGGGACCTCGGCCCCCGGGGCGCGCAGGCCGTCGCGCAGCCGCTCCGCTCCGCCGATCGCCGCCCGGAGCGGCGCGCGCAGCGCCCGCACGGCCAAGAGCGGCGCCCGCCCCGCGGCCATGCGCTCCGGGCATCCGGCGCAGGCGCCGTCGGCCGGCTCCCCCGCAGCCGGCGACCCGGCCGCGCGCTCCTCGCCGAGCGCCGCGAAGGCGCCGAGCACGCGGATCCGCTCGCCGCCCCGCTGCCGCCAGAGACTCACCCGGAACAGCCGCTCCCCCGCGCCGGTGGCGAGGCGCAGAGTGGCCTCGGCCGAGCCGTCCGCCACCGCCCGCGCGAGCATCGCCTGCCCCGCCTCGGCGTCGACGAAGCGCGCGCTCAACCTGTCGCGCTCGGCGCCGAAGATCGCGACATCGGCCGGGTTGCGCTCGCGGCAGCGCCCGTCGACGGAGATCGCCGCCATCGCGATCGGCAGCCCGGCGCCGCCGACCGCGGGCTCCGGCGCGGGCACGGCGGGCGGCCCGTCGGGCGGCACCGCGCTCGGGGTGGCCATGGCGCCCGCGCCGCGCCGGCTCAGCCTCGGCCCCCGCCGCGACGGCCGCGCCCGCCGTCGGGGGAGCCGGAGGAGCGCGACTGCGCCCGCGCGCGCTCGGCGGCGGCGCGGATCTCCTCGGCGATCTCGAGCGCCTCGTCGGGGTCGAAATCCATCGTTAGCTCGACGCCCTCCGCCTCGACATAGACGCGGACCATGCCGAGGCTCGTCGGACCGATTCTGAGCGTCGCCTCGACCTCGCTCTCGCTGTCGATCCCCATCCGCGCCTCCACCCCTCTTCGCCTGTCCGCAATTCCTCTCACGATAGGTGTCAAGCATGCCAGAGCCGACGACGGAATTGCAAAGGGGCGCTTGAAAAACGCGCGCGGGGCGATTATCGCTCCTGACACGCGACGCGGCCCCAAACGCCGCCCGACAGCCCGGAGCCGCCTTAGCTCAGCTGGTTAGAGCGCTAGATTGTGGATCTAGAGGTCCCCCGTTCGAGCCGGGGAGGCGGTACCATCTCCACACACAACTTTCTCGACCGCCATCGCGGCGGGCAGATACGTCCGGCAGTGTGCTCGGTGACAGTCGGGGCGCCCTTTGCCCGCCATCCACGGCCGGCGAAGGCGCGCTCGGGCGCCGAGGCTCAGCGTCAGGGGACGGTCGGCGAGAGCATCGGCAGCCGGCACCCCCCGCGCCGACTTGACAGGAGCGCACGGCGCGCCCACCCTGTTTAACGCTGACCGCATACGCGAAGGTTTGTCATGGTCATTTTGACGGATCAGACATGAATATCGATTTACAAGGTTCCACATCCTATCAAATCTCAGGCAACGAAGTTGCTTTCACGATCGACCGCGTAGCAAATATCACCAGCGGTTACACTTCAGGTACGATCAAGTTCGAGCTATGGGCCTTCGATCAACCGTATTCGGGATCACTCCGCAACGGTTACAAATTGGCGGAGTTCGACTCCCGCGAATTTAGCGATGGGCAGCTGTCCCCAGGCGAATCTTTTACAAACATTAGCTCTAGAGGGCCGCTTCTAAACGAGCCACCCAACGGCGACTACTTTATCACTATTGTGGTCACCGAATTCACCAACGACCCCAACAATGGCGGCTATTCCGCGGCGGATTTCTCCAATTTCAACGATCCGGTTTCGTTCGGTTCGAGCGGGACGCCATCGATTCCGCCGGCCACCGGTCCCTCGGTGATCGACATCCAAGGTGCCTATTCCTACCGAATTTCAGACGATATCGTCACCGTCGAGATCGACCGAGTTCAGAACACCTCGCAAAGCGTGACCACCGGAACCCTCAGGTTCGAACTTTGGGCGTTGGATGAAACCTATTCCGGAACTGGAAGTATAACCGGTTACAAACTCGCTGAGTATCGGCCAGAACAAAGCAACGGGCGCCTCGGGCCAGGGCAGAATTTTTTCGATATTCGGTTTTCAGATAGATACGATCAGACTTTGCCTAATGGTGAATACGCAGTGGTTCTGTTCGTCACCCAATTCACCGGCGACGCGGTCAACGATGGCTTTGAGATCGCGGACTTCGGCAACTTCGATAATGGCTTTCGAATCGGGCCGCCGGAGCCCGTCAACTCCGCGCCGACGGACATCTTCTGGGCCACGTCGGGTGATATCGAGAACGACGCCCAAGCCGGGGACATCGTCGCCAATCTCGGCGCGACTGATCCCGACGGCGACCGGCTCTCCTTCCAGCTGCTTGACGATGCCGGCGGCCGCTTCTATCACCTCCCGACCGAGGTCGCCACGGGCGTTTTCTACGACGGCACACCCGCCCTAACGGCACCGAGCTACTCCATCCAGCTCCGGGTCACCGATCCCGCGGGCGCCTCCTACACCGAGCGTCTCACCGTCGAGGTGTTGCAGTTCGGCCTGGGGCTGACCGAACAGGAGGCGCGCGACGTCGCCTATCTCTACGAGGCGGGGCTGGACCGAAACGGCAACATCGACCTGGACGGGCTCAACTTCTGGATCGATCGGCGCGAGAACGGACTCAGCGAGACCGACATCGCGCAAGCCTTCCTAGACAGCCCAGAATTCGCCAACGCCTTCGGGCCGCCCGCGAGCCTCTCCGACAGGGAACTCGTCGAGCGGCTCTACCGTAATGTTCTCGACCGCGAGGGGGAACGCGCCGGCGTCGATTTCTGGGTCGCGGTCGTTGCACGCCCGGATTTTGGCCGCGACGATCTCTTGCTCGCCTTCGCCAGAAGTCCGGAGAATCTGACCGGGTCGCCGTTCGTCGAGACGCTCGAGGAAACGGCGCCCGGCGAGTGGGGCTTCGTCTGAGGCCGCGCCGCAGGCGGGCGGCCCTCCGCGCCGGGGCGGGTCAGGCGACGACCTCGGCGATGCGGTCGAGGGCGCGGTCGATCGGGTCCTTGATGCTGACGCGGATGTCGAAGGGGTTGTCCTCGCAAAGCGCGAGGAGCTGGTTCGAGCGGATGAAGCTCCGATAGGTCTCGACCTGCTGGCGGAGGGCGGCGGCGGCGGCAGGCTTGCGCTCCGCCGGCGCCGCGCGGTAGTCGAACAGCGCCTTGGCGAGCGCGGTCTGGTTGCCCTCGGTCGCGCCGTTCAGCCCGTAGTCGCAGATCTTGTCGAGATCGGGGTGGCCGATGCTGCGCAAGCCGTCGGTGAGCGCCGTGAGGTCCTTGTCGATCAGCTCCTTGGCGGCGTTCCAAATGTCCATCGGGTCGGTGGTCTCTGCGATCTCCGCGAGGAAGGCGGCCTCGCCGGCGGCGGCGGCGGCCTGCTCGGCCGCCGCCACCGCCTCCTCGAGGCGGGCGAGGGCGGCGGCGGCGTCCTGGACCTGGCCCGCGCGGAGCATGCTCTGGATCTCGCGGGCCCGGGCGCCGAGCTCGCGGGCGGCGTCGGCCGCGCCCTTCGGGCCGAGGGCGACGATCCGCTGGCCGAGGGCGAGGAGCGCCGCCTCGATCTCGGCAGCCTGCTCCGAGGCCTCTGGGCGCTGCTCCTCCGGGGCGGGGGCGCCGAGGCCGAGGGCGGTCTCGATGCGCAGGATCGCCTCCTCGGCGGCGTCGAGCCCGCCCTGGTCGAGATGGCCCTTGGCGGCTTTCGCGAGGGCGGCGAGCTCGGCCGCGAGCGGGGCGGCGGCCTCCTTGATCTTCGGGACCGCCGCGCCGAGGCGGGATCTGAGGCCGGCGAGGCGGGCGGCCTCCTCGGCGCCCTGCGGCGCCTCCTCGGCGGGCGCGGGCGCCGGGGCGCCGAGGGCGGTCTCGATGCGCGCGATCGCCTCCTCGGCGGGGTCGAGCGCGCCCTGGTCGAGATGGCCCTTGGCGGTCTTGGCGAGGGGGCCGAGCTCTGCGGCGATCTGGGGCGGGGCCTGCTTGATCTTCGGCACGGCCGCGCCGAGGCGCTGCTTCAAGCCGGCGAGGCGGGCGGCGTCGTCCTGGACGGCCCCGCCCTGGGGCGCCTCCTCCGGCGCCGCCACGGGATCGGGCGCCGCCGCCTCCTCGGGCGCCTCGACGATCTCCTCGGGGGTGTCGAAATCGGCGATCTCGGGCAGGGCGTCGTCCTCGTCGGCCTCGTCGGCCTCCTCGATCTCGCCATTGGGCCCGATCACGATGAACTTGCCGAAGGTGGCGACCTTGAGCGCGCGCATCATCATCTTCAGCCGCTTCGGCAGGCCGGGGATGTTCCGCCCTTCGAGCTTGACGACGAGGGTGCGGGCATTGGCGCCTTCCACGCCGTATTGCGCCGCGAGCGCCTGGGTGCCGGCGAGGCCGAAGGTGAAGCGCTGCGCGCCGACGGTCTTCTTCACCATGGCCGCGAGCGAGCGCCCCGCCTTCTTCGGGTGGAAGAGAATGCGCATGTCCGACGGCTCCTTCGTCGGCATGCCGAGGCCGAAGGTCATCACGCGGCGCTTGAGCTTGCCGGCCATCTTCTTGAGATAGACGCCGTGGAGGCGCGCGTCGGTGAGCTTGTCGCCGCCTTCCTCGTCGTCGTCGTCGTCGAGATCGGGGATGGCGTCGCGCGCGTCCTCGACCTCGCGGGGGAGCGCCTTCTCCATCACCTGCACGGTGTTCTCGAGATCGGCGAGGCGCGCCTTGGCCGCGGATTTCTTCTCCGAGCCGAGGAGCTTCCTGCACTCGGCGGCGACCTTCTGGCCGGCGTCGAGGAGCCCCTCGAGCGCGTCCTCGAAGCCGGCGACGGTCTTCTCGTTCGCGTCGCGCAGGCCGGCATTGGCCTTGGAATAGGCGTCGATGGCCTTCTCGAAGGCGGCGTAGGACTTCAGCCCCTCGGGCGCCTCCTTCTTCCACCAGGCCTTGCTGAGCTGGATGGCGCTCGCGCTCTTCATCTCGGGTCTCCTGCGGTCTCGGCCGGCGGGGCCGGCCCGGTCGGCTGGGTCAGTTGGCGGGCTCGAGGCTCGGAAGCTCGGCCTCCTCCTCGTCGAAGAGGTCGCCGAGCATCTCGCCCGCAAGGTCCTCCTCCAGAGAGTCGAGTTCGGCGATGTCGACCTCGATCTCGCCCTCGAGCATCGCCGCCTGGGCGATCAGGCTGACGGCGATGTCGTTCATCCCGTCGTGGCGCAGGCCCTCAATCCAGCGGTCCTTCTCGTCGACATCCTTCGGACAGGGGCCGTTCTTCGGCTGATAGGCCTCGACCGCGCTCTTCACCGCCTTGGTCGCCTTGAGCGCGGACTCGAGGAAGGCGCGATAGTCGTCGCCCCGTCGGTTGGCGCCGAGCGGGTCGTCGGGGAATTTGGCGTCGCGGGTCAGCGAGTAATTCGCCTCCTTGCCGATCACGGCGACAAGCTCGATCAGCGCCTTGTCGAGCGCGGCGGTCTTGCCGGAGTCCGGGTGCAGCGGCGGCACCGCCTGGGCGAGGGCGGCCGCCTTGAACCGCGCCCAGCTGTCGAGCGTGAGCGTGGGCGAGCCGGGATGCCAGCTCTTCACGATGGGAATGCGGCGCAGGACCACCGGATCGTCGCTGTAGAGCGTCTCGAAATACTTCACGACCTTGGGGCAGACGTCCTTCTGGTCGGCCAGGATCTCGGGGGTGAGCCCGCAGGAGCGGCCCACCTCCTTGGCGATCGGGTCGCCGTCGATCACGATGCCGTAGGCGATGACGCATTTCGAGAGCGTCGAGTTCCAGGTCATCGCCTTGCGCGCGAGCTTGCGGTCGCCGGGGTTCGCACGGGCCTTCTTGTAGGTCTTCCAGCCCTTCTCGATCTCGTGCTCCTTGCGCATCTTGAAGCCGTATTCGGTCAGCGCCCGGGCCATCGAATTGCCGATCTCGAGCCCGTGGCCGACCGCGCCGACCATCGCGCCCATCCCGGTCGCGTCGGCGAGCTTCAGGCTGTCCGCCGCGACGCCCACCGCATCGAACACCACGCGCGCGGCCTGCTCGCTCACCTGCACCGTGGCGGAGTTGAGCCGGCTCTGGATCGCCGGGCCGTAGACCGAGCCGTTGTTGAAGGTGAGCGCGAGGTTCTTGCGCCACCGGTTGAGATGATAGGAGCGGCGGATCAGGATGGCGGTGTCGGTCGCGAGCTTGGTCAGCGAGGCGGCGAGGCCCGCCACCGGCAGGGCTGCGACGAGGATCGACACGCCGCCATTGGTCATCCCGGTGATGACGTTCCAGCGCATGTTGCAGGCGGCGGCCTCGGCGATCAGCTTGTCGACCGCCTCCATCGCGCGCTTGGCCTTCTCCTCGTCCTGCAGATCGTCCGGCGAGGCGCTCGCCTCCTCGATCAGCTTCTCCAGCGCCTCGACCTGCTCGTCGCACTCCTGATTGATCTTGCCGAGGACCTCCGCTTGCTTTTTCGGGTCCTTGAGGCTCTCCTGGAACTTGGAGATCTCCGCCTTCTTGAGGTCCTCCTCCTGCTTCTTCATGGTCTCGGCGATCTTCTGCTCGAGACCGGCGACGTCGATGCTCTGCGGCATCGTGCCGATCAGCTTCTGCATCGCGGCGCCCTGATCGGCGATCTTGTTGAGGTCCTGCCCGGCCTTGTCGAGGCGGGCGTTCTTCTGCTTCTCGGTCTCGGTGTAGAAGGTCTCGGCCGCGTAGTCGCCGTCCTCGTCGGTCTTGCCGGTGTGGTCCGTGCGGGTCTTGTCGGAGACGGTGTCGAAGGTCGCCATGGAGGCGGTGGCGAGCCCCATGAAGCCGAGCGAGCTCAAGAGCATCGCCGGGTTCGGCGCCTTGCCGCCCTTGGCGTCGACGGTGATCTGGTGCATCAGATCGCCGAGCCGGGCGCTGCCCTTGATGGCGGTCTTGATATAGGCGCCGATCTTCGCCCATTTGGCCTGGTCGCCGGTCTCGAAGACCTTCTTGCCCTGGTCGTCGGTAACGATGTTGCCGTCCCCGTCCGTCTTGGTCCCGCGCTGCTGGTCGGCGGCGGCGAAGGAGACCGCGACGACGTCGGCGATGGTGTCGACGATCGCCATCGCCGCCTTCTTGCGGGTGCCGTCGTCCTTGGCGGTGGCGAGTTCCTGGATGCGGAAGACGATCTTGCCGGCCTTGAACCCCGCCTGCATCGAGCACTTGATGACGTTGGCGCGGTTCTTGAAATCCTGGGTGCCGGCATAGTCCGGATCGCTCTTGGCGGCGTTGGCGGCCCACATCCCGAAGCTGTCGATCGCGAGCGTCTCGCAGACCCCGTAGCAGGCCTCGGCGATCTTCCAGCCCCGCTTCTGGCGGTCCTTCTCCCGGTCGAGCGCCTTGTCGGCGATGGCGATGCCGCCATTGACCGCCGAGACCGCCAGCGTGAGCGCGGCCTCCTGCTGCTTGAGCGCGCGGCCCGCCTTCTTGGCGTCGTCGACGCGCTTGTCGAAGGCCTCGGTCTTCTCCGTCAGCGACTTCATGCGCTCGACCTGCTCGGGGCTCGGGTTCTTGACCGCCTTGAGCTCCTTGAGTTCGTGCACGTTCTTGGCGTTCGCCGCCTTCGCGTCCTTCGAGATGTAGGTGTCGGGGAAGTTCGCGGCCTTGAGGCAGCCCGCGGCGACCGAGCCCATCATCGTCACCGTCGCCGCCCCGATGCGCAGCACCTGCTTGGCGCGCTCGTGCTTCGACGCGGTCTTGGTGTGCTCCTCGAGCCGCTTCTGGTAGAGGTCGCACGCGCCCTTCCAGACCTGCGCCTCCTGGCTGTATTCGTCGGCCACGGCGTTCGAGGGGATGATGTCGGCGCGCACCAGCGGCGACCACAGCTCGCGCTCGATGTCCTTCGCGGTGAAGACCGGATTGCCGTTCTCGTCCTTGGCATTCTCCATCTTCGTCTGCAACTCGACGAGCCGGCGGTGATAGAGCTGCACCTGCTTGGCCTTCTCGGGATCGACCTTGTAGGAGCCCTTGAGGTCGTGGACCGTGTCGATCTCCGAATCCCGGTCGCCGTTCATCCAGTCCATCGAGGTCGTCACCACGAGGCTGTAGAACTTGCTGATCGGGACCTCGGCCTTCCACTCGACCTTGAGCGCCTCGTTGGCCTGCTGCATCTCCTCGCGGAAGCTCTCGATCTCGTCGGTGATCTCGGAGAGCCGCTCGGCCTTGGCCTCGAGCGTCTTGGCGGCGCCGGAGAACTCGGCGCTCTTCTCCTGCGCGGTCTCGAGCCAGGCGATCTGGGCCTCGCTGAAGCCGCCCTTCTCGGCGGTGTCGACGGACTGGGTCATGGCGCGTCTCCCCTCGGCGGCCTCAGATCGTGGTCAGCAGCTTCACCTCGAAGCGGGGCAGCGCCTGCTTGAGGCCGGCGACCGCCTTGGTGCCGGGGTCGAAGGGCTGGCGGCGGAAATGGTCCATCGGCGGGAAGCCCTCCATCACCGCCATGAGCCGGCGCACCGAGCGCAGCGCCTCCTTGCGGGCGTTCTTGCGGACCTTCTGCTCCGCCTTGCGGTCGGCGACGATCTTGGCGTTGGCGACGATGCCGTTCACCATGTCGGCCGGCACCGCGGCGGCGAGCGCCTTGCAATAGGCCTCGATCTTCTTCTTCTCGAAATTCTCCGCCAGCGAGTTGGTCTTGCCGACCATCCCCTTGGGCTCGATCTCGGCGGCGACGAAGCCGTCGAGATAGCTGCGCAGCTCCGTCGCCTTGTCGCGGACCTTGAGGGCGGCGTCCTCGAGCTTGGCGTCGGTGATGGCCGCGGCCTCGTCGGCGTCGGTCTTGAGGTTGGTGTAGCGGGTGCGGATGTCCTCGAGCTTAGGCAGCGCGTCGGCCCAGGTTTCCGAGCTCTTCGTCTCCGCCTCGAGCGACTTCACCTCGGAGACGATCGCCTCCGCCTCGCTCGGATCCACCTTGCGCTTCATCAGCTTCTTGGCGAGCTTCTCGGCGTCCTGGCGCAGCGACTTCGCCGTCGACTCGAACTCCTTCTTCTTCGCGATCTGCCGGTCGTGCATCACCTGCTGGTTCTGTGCGTCGAGCCTGAAATTGACGATCAGGTCCTTGTGCGCCTCGGCGAGGCCGGTCGGATCGGTCGGGTTCTTCTTGTCCTTGTAGATGCCGGCGAAGAGGTCGAGGAGGACATGCACCTCGGTCGAGAGGGTCGACAGCTCGTCGTCGGCCTTCTGGAGCGAGGTCTCGCTGCGCCGGGCGACGAGATCGCGCACCTCCTTCAGCTTGACGTGATAGGAGTGTGATCCCCGTCGAGTTCGATCACGGGGTTCGAGAAGTGCTGCTTCAGGATCTTGCCGAGCTGCGTGAGTTTCTTGTCGATCATGTCGCAGCGCTTGGCGATCCCGCGCTTGCGGGCCTGCATCTTCAGGCACTTCGCCTTGTGCGCCTCGATCTGGGGGTCGATGTCGATAAGCTTCTGCCCGGTCTGGACCGGGGGCGCCGTCATGTATCCCTTGCGGATCTTGCCGAGCTCCTCCTCGAGTTCCTTCCGCGCGGGGGTCTCGTAGAGCGGGAACTTCTTGGCGATCTTGGCGAGCGCCTTGTCGCGCTCGGAGATCTCCTTCTCGAGCTTGGTGAAGACCTTGGGGTCCATCTCGAGATTGTCGAAAAACTGCTTGACCTCGCGCAGATAGGCCACCGCCTCGGCCGCGGCGTCGCCCGACCCGCTCTCGGCGAGCTGCTTCGCCGCGCCGATACGCAATTCGATTTCGTTGATGGTCTCGCGCGGGAGATTGCGGTTCTGCTTCTTGCCCTTCTCCTGCTGCGTCTCGTGGTCCTTGATCGTCTTCACCTCGCCCGAGCGCGTATGCTTGAAGAGCTCGTCGAACTTCTGGTCGAGCGTGGCGATATCGCCGGCGAGGACCTTCGGGTCGACCTTCTTGCGCGCCATCAGGTCCTCGCGCGCCTCGGCCGCGGCCTCGGAGATCTTCTTGGCGAGGTCCTTCGCGGCGTTGAGGGCGGCGGGCATGCCGCGGTCGAGATCGGTGCGCGCGGCCTCCTTGGCGAGGCGCCCGGCGGTCTCGTGCGCCCCGTTGGCGTGCAGTGCCTGGATGTCCCGCCCGATCGCCTCCTTGATCTTCGCGATCTCGTCGCGGATGTCGAGCGCCGCCGCGGCGGATTTGGTCAGCTCCGCCACATCCCCCGCATGGGCCGTCTCGAGCGCCTCCGGGCCGAGCGTCTTGGAGGCGCGGCGAGCGTTGTCGAGCTTGTCGATCAAAACGGAGAGATCGGCGTCGAGCCCGTCGGCGGCCTTGGTGTAGCCGGCCTTCCTCAGCCGGTCGGAGGCCGCCTCGACCTCGCGGATCGCCTCGTCGTTCTTCCGCCCATAGCTCTGCTGCGGCTCGCCCTGCGCGATCTCCGAGAAGCCGGTGCGCACCTTGATCTTCTCGAAAAGCGTCTTGAGCACGGCCTCGAGCTTGGCATAGGCCAACTCCGGCTTGCCGCTCTGGAAGAGCAGAAGCGCGGTCTCCTGCATTGCGGCGAGGAGGGCGCGTTCGGGGGCGTCGAGCACCGGCAGCGTCTCGGTCTCCGGGCCCTTCGGCGTCTCCCGGGTGCGCTGGAAGGTGGCGTCGCCCTCGATCTTCACCCGCATCATCACCTCGTTGTAGCGGGCGCGGAATTTCTCGATCTCCTCCGGCTTGGCGTCGCCGAAGCCCGGCAGATCGGTGCCGAGGTCCTTGCGGATCCCCTCCGCCTCCTCATGCGCCTTGCGGGTCTCCTCGGCGAGCTCGGCATCGGCCGCCTTCAGCCGAGCGATCTTGCCCTTCACCTGGCGCAGGCGATGGCGCTCGAGATGCTCGATCTCCTCGTCCGCCTCGGCGAGCTCGGCCTCGAGCTTCTCGATCGCCGCCTCGCGGGAGGTCTGCTCCCTCTCCGATTTCGGCGGCGAGGTCTGGAGCTCGAGCCGCTTCTTCTGCAGCGCGTCGTCGATCTTCTGGCGGGCCTTCCGCGCGGCCGGCAGCTCGGTCTCGGAGATGCGCCGGGCCTCCGCCTCGAAGCTTTCGAGCGGGGAGCCGCCCTTCGGCCCGCTCTCGCCCTGCTTCTGCGCGATGCCGAGCACCGCGTGCATCTCCGTGACCCATTTCTTCTGCTTCTCGGAGAGCTTTCGGGCCTCTTTCTCCTTCTTCTTCTTCCTGCCGAAAACCTTGGCCATCACGCACCTCCCGGACCCCGCTCTGCCTCGGGTCGAGAGCTTAGTCGAAATCGGACCGATTGCCGATGCGAATTTTCGGCGAGCGGCAGACGGCCCGGCGCGCGGGAGTAGGCGCGCCGGGCCGGGGGACTCAGCTCTCCCAGGCGAGATCGCCGGCATAGCGGGCGGCGACGCGCCCGTCCGCGCCGAGGGCGAAGAGGTGGAGCCAGCGATTGTCGAACAGCGCCCGGACATCCGGGTGCCGCGCGAGGATCGACCCGATCGCCTCCGTCGGCGCCTCGACATAGACGGCGAGGCGGAGCGGCTCGTGCGCCTCGCCCTGCCCGTCCTGCACCGATTGCCAGGCGAGCCCCGCGCGCATCGCCCCGCCATTGCCTTCGAGCACCCCGATCCCGCCGACGACGTTGTGCAGGAGCTTGTTGCCCGCGCCGAAGGTCTCGGGCGCGACCGTCGAGCCGTAGTATTGCAGCGAGATCCAGCTCGCCACCACCACGGGCGCGGTGAGGATCAGCTCGAGCACCGGATAGCCGCGCGCATTGTCGGCCTGCCAGTCGTAGTCGTGCAGGAAGGCCCGGCCCTCGAGCTTGCGGCCGCGGGTGCGCGCGCGGGGCGCCGCGACGAAGGCGGCGCAGCCGGCGAGGCCCCATTCGGGGCGCACCTCCGCCCAGTCCCGCGCCCGCGCCGGGATCGCCGAGCCGTCGCCCGCCCGAGAGAGCCGCGGCGCCCGCTCGCCCCGCGTGAGCCGCCCGGCCTCGGCGAGCCAGCCGCGGATGCGCAGGATCTCCTCCGCCCGGCCCGCGGTGTCGGCATCGGCGTCGTAGAGCGTCACCGCATCGGTCGTCGTGTCGTGCAGCCCGGCGAGGAAGAGCGTGTCCTCGGGGATCTCGATGCCCCGGCCGGAGAGACCGGCGCGGACCTCCGCCTCGTTGAGGAGCGCGGCGAGGAGGCGCGCATTGACCTCCCCCGAATAGCCCCCGCAGGCGCCGCACTGGAGCGCCGAGCGGTGCGGGTCGTTCACCACCCCCGCGCCATGGCCGGCGAGCAGGACCACCCGGGCGAAGCCCTCGGTCAGCGCCATGGCGTGCAGCACCGTCTCCGCGGCGTCGATCCGGGCCGAGAGCGGCAACGCCGGGTCGAGCCGCGGGGCGGGCTCGGCCGGGGCCTCGGGGGCGGCGAGGCCGAGCGCGTCGCGCAGGAGCTTGCCGACATAGATCGGCCCCGCCGCCTCGACGAAGGCGAAGGAGGAGACGGCGGCGAGCTTGAACCGCCCCCAGGCCCGCCCGGCCCGGGCCGAGTGGCGCGCCGCCCGGTCGGCCTCCGGCGCGCCGTCCGCGACGGAGCAGACGCCGGGTTGCAGCAACACCGGCAGCCGCCGCTCCGCGATGTCGGAGGCGAAGCCGCGATGCTCCGCCGACACCCCGAAGAACCCGGCGAAGCCGAGCGTCCGGATGCCGGGATCGACCGATTCGAGCGCCCGGCGGAACACCTCGGAGCGCACGTCGATGCAGAAGGCCGCCTGCAGCGCCGGCCGCGCCTCGGCCGCGCCGGGGTCCTCGGCGGGCGCGGCGAGGGTGCGCGCGAGGCGGGCCTGCGCCGCCCGCTCGGCGGCTTCCTGCAGGATCTCGTCGACGATCTCGGCCGGTCCGGGCTCGATCGGCGCGGCATGGGCCGCCCGCGCCCGCTCCCAGGGCTCGGCGATCGCTGCGCCGTGGAGCCCGTGCAGCGCCTGCTCCCAGAGGAGGCGGATCGCCAGGAGATCGGCGGCGGTGGTGTCCGCCCCGCCGTGGAGCTCGGCCTCCCAGAGCCGCTGCCGCCCATACTGCGCCCAGCCCCCGAGGGAGAGCAGGAGCTGGTGGAAATAGGTCTCGAGCGCCGCGGGCGAGAGGCCGAGGGCGCGCACCGCGGCGAGGATCGCGTCCGCGGGCCGGTCGGGCGCCGCGGCGGCGAGGGCGGCGAAGCCCTGGAGGCCGTGGATCTCCGGGGTCAGGTCGCGCCGGGCCCAGGCGCGCCAGCTGTCCCAGGCGCGCCGGCCCTGCGGCACCTGCCAGAGCGCCTGGCCCCGGTCGAACTCCGCGCCAGCCCAGGCGCCGATCCGGTCGGCGAGGAGGCCCGGCCAGTCGACCCCGCTCGCGCCGGCCGCGAGGTCCGCGACGGTCGGCAGCGCGGCGGGCGCGGGGCGCGGATCGGCGGCGGCGGCCCGCAGCGCGGCGACATCGGCGGGCTTGCCGGCATGGGGGCTCGCAGCCAGCGCGGCGGCGAGCGCCTCCTCGCCGATCTCGCCCCGCTCGATGCGCGCGAGATACCAGGCCCGGGCCATGGCGACCGGGACGCCGCCCACCCGGGCGAGGCGCGCACCGGCGGCGGCGAGGCGCTCCCCGGTCTGGCCGAGGAAGGGGTTGACGGCGACGGTCGAATCCAGCGGCCAGGCGGGCGGGATCGCGCGGACCGCGGCGTCGGCGGCGCGCTCGACCATCGGGCGCTCGAGGGCGGTCCGGTCTGCAATGGCGGGGAGGGTCATCGTCTCGGTCTCCTGCATCTTGAGATCACGCCCGCGGCTCGGGCCGGACGGCCCAGCCGCCGGTCAGCCGGTCGAACAGCGCGTTGAGGTAGAGGCCGTTGGCGAGATGGACGCGCAGGCCCTCCGCCGCCGGATGATGCGCCCAGAGCGGGAACAGCGCCTGGGCGAGCGCGACGAGCCCGAAGCTCGCCACCGCGAGCGCGATCAGCGCCCATTCGAGCGGCCCGGGCGCCGGGGTGGCCGGCAGCGTGCCGGCGGTCAGCCACTCCGCCCCGGTCTGCAGCGCGAAATAGCCGATGGAGGCGGCGAGCGCATAGGCCCCGGTGCGCAGCGTCAGCGCCCTGGGCGCGGCATCGGCGAGGCCCTGCGCGATCAGATAGGCGACGCCGAAGATCAGGATCGCCCCGAGCGCGATCGCCTGCACCGACTTGCCCTCGAGCCCGAAGCCGAGCGCGATCGCCGCATAGATCGCGAGCGCGAGCCCGAAGGCCTTGAGCACCGCGCCCCCCGAGGGAACCGCCACCGGCCCCGGCCGGCGGATCGAGGCGACGAGTTCCACCGCCGTCCCCGAGGCGAGGAAGGCATGCGCCTTGTAGAGCGAATGCGCCACGATGTGCAGAAGCGCGAGCGGGAACAGCGCGAGCCCGCATTGCAGCGTCATGAACCCCATCTGCGCGATGGTCGACCAGGCAAGCGAGGTCTTCACCGCCGGCTGCGCGAGCATCGCGAGCCCGCCGAAGATCGCCGTCGCCCCCCCGATGGCGGCGAGCGCGGCGAGCACCCCGGGCGCGAGCAGCATGACGTCGGCGAAGCGGATCAGCAGGAACCCGCCCGCATTGATCACGCCAGCATGGAGGAGCGCGGAGACCGGCGTCGGCGTCTCCATCACCTCGGTCAGCCAGCCATGGGCCGGGATCTGCGCCGATTTGAGGATCGCGGCGAGGGCGAGGAGCCCGGCCGCCCAGAGCGCCTCGACGGGCGCCGTCCCCTCCCGCGCGGCGGCGAGGATGGCGGCGATGTCGCCGGTGCCGTAGCCCGTCCAGAGGAGCGCCGCCGCGGCGAGGAGCGCTGCATCCCCCGCCCGCGAGACCAGCGCCTTCTTGCGCGCCGCCCGCTGCGCCCCGGGCCGGCCGGGATAGAACAGCAGCAGGCGGTGCAGGCAGAGCCCGGTCGCGATCCAGGCGAGGACGAGCTGCAGCAGGTTGCCCGCGAGCACGAGCGCCATCACCGCCGCGAGCGTCGCCGCCATCCAGCCCGTGAAGGAGGCCTGCCCCGGCTCGCGGTCGAGATAGGTCGCCGAATAGCGCAGCACCACCCAGCCGACGAAGGCCACGAGGACCAGCATGGTCGCGCTCACCACGTCGAGGCGGATGGCGAGGCCGAGCCCCGCGGCGCCGAGGAGCGGCGAGGTGCCGGGCGCGGTGACGGCGAGGGCTGCGGCCGCGGCCGCGGCGAAGGCGAAGGCGGCGAGGCCGGCCAGTTCGGCGCGGCGGGCGGCACGCGCGGCGCGGTCGGGATCGCCGCCCGCGCGGGGCGCGGCGAGGGCCGCGGCGAGGAGCGCCGCCGGCGCCGCCAGGGCGAGGAGTTCGAAGCTCATGGGTTGGTCCCCCTCCAGCAAGGTTTCGCTGGCGGGGAGGGATAGGCCGGCGCCCTCTTCGTGAAAAATACATTGTTTCGCGGATATCGTTCGCTATGGTCGAACGATGCAGCGGACGCTCAACTATCACCACCTGCGCTATTTCCAGGCGGTCGCGCGCGAGGGGAACCTGACGCGCGCCGCCGAGCGGCTCAATCTCTCGCAATCGGCGCTCTCGGCGCAGATCCGCAAGCTCGAGGAGAGCCTCGGGCAGCCGCTCTTCGCCCGCATCGGCCGCAGGCTCGAGCTGACGGAGGCCGGCCGCATCGCCCTCGCCCATGCCGAGCGGATCTTCGCCACCGGGGAGGAACTCGTCGCCACCCTGGCCGAGCGGCCGGTCGCAGGCCGGGCGCGTCTGTGCGTGGGCGCCGTGGCCACCCTCTCGCGCAATTTCCAGGTCGGCTTCCTGCGCCCGCTCCTCGGGCGCGGGGACGTCGCGGTCTCGGTCCGGTCGGGCCGGCTCGCCGATCTCCTCGCGGCGCTCGCCTCCCATGCGCTCGACGTGGTGCTCGCCAACGAGCGCGCGGCCGGAGACCCGGACACCCCCTTCCTCGATCACCGCATCGCCGCGCAGCCGGTGAGCCTCGTCGCCCGGGCGGGCCGCGCGGCGCCGGGCTCAGAACCCGCGGCCCTCCTCGCCGCGGAGCCGGTGGTCGCGCCGGCCGAGGGCACGAGCCTGCGCGCCGATTTCGACGGCTATTGCGCCCGCCTCGGCCTCACGCCCCGGATCGCGGCGGAGGTGGACGACATGGCGATGCTGCGCGTGCTCGCGCGCGAGGATATCGGGATCGCCGTCGTGCCGCCCATCGTGGTCACCGACGAGCTCGCCTCGGGAGAGCTCGTCGAGGCCGCCCGCCTGCCGGAGCTGACGGAAGAGTTCTTCGCCATCGCGCTCCGCCGGCGCTTCCCGAACCCGCTGCTCGAGCCGCTGATCGAGGCGGCGGCCGGCGGCGGGGCGGACGCGGCTCAGGCGCGCCCCGCCTCCGGGGCGAGGGCGGCGAGCGCATCGGCATAGCTCGAGCGCTCCTCGAGATGCGCGAGCCCGATCCCGCGCATCTCCTCGAAGAGGATCGCCAACAGATCGCGCCGTCCGAGCCGGTGGGCGGCATCGACGAGGAGCTGGAAGAACAGATCGCGCTGGGCGTGGCTGCCGCCCATCATCCAGAGATCGCGCCTTGCCGGGAGGAGGGCCGCGAGCACGCCCGCCGCATCGCCCTTGCGGTGCGCGATGGCGGCCTCGGCGGCGGGGATCGCGGCCATGGCGTAGCGCGGCCCGAGGGTGCCGCGGTCCTCCGCCGCGAAGGCGCGCATCTCCCGGACGCACTCCTCGGCCTCCGCAAACCGCCCGGCGGCGGCGAGGCCGAGGGCGCAATGGGCCGAGGTGAAGGGGCTCGCATGGTTGCCGACCCGGCTCGCGACGAGCTCCGCGATCTCCCCCCAGCGCGCGCCCACATCGACGCCGCGCAGCTCGAGCCGCTGCAGCAGCGCCACGTCGTTCTGGATGTCGACGTAGAAATCCGGGACCGCCTGCATCAGCGGCGAGTCGAGGTCGCGCAGCCGCTCGTCATAGATCGCGAGGGCGGCGTCGTAGTCCCGCGCCTCCGTGTGGAAAAGCGCGAGGTGCCACCAGTTGTGGTGGCGGATATGGTTGGCCGCGCCCCAGTTGGCCGAGAGCTCGGAGCACCAGCGGACGCCGTCGGCGAGCCGGCCCTGCATGATCAGCACATGGGCCACCGCATGCGCCCCCCAGGGGTCGGACGGGTCGAGCTCCACGGCGCGGCGGCCGCAGCGCTCGGCGGCGGCGTAGTCGCCCGTCTCCTCGAGCCCGAAGGCGCGGATCGCGAGATAGGCGCCGAGGCCCGGATCGCCCTCGCGCCAGGCGGGCGCCGCGCGCTCGGAGATGTCGCGCATCCAGGCGACCTCGCCGATCCAGAAGAGCTCGAACTGCGAGAGCCGGAGCGCGAGGAGGTCGTGGGGGCAGGCGCGCGCGATCGCCTCGTATTCGGTGACGGCCTCGGTGAGGCGCCCGGCGAGGGCGGCGTCGAGGGCGGCGATGTAGCGCCGTTCCCGCTCGGTCTCGGGCGGGCGCGCGGCGCGGGCCTCGGCCAGCAGCTTCGCGGCGGGGGGCGAGAGCTCGGGCTTCCTCAGCCCCAGCATCAGCAGGCCCTTCACGGCATAGGGCAGCGCGAAGCCCGGATCGGCGGCGCTCGCGGCCTTCAGGTGGTCCATCACATCGGTGCGCCAGGCGACATAGCTCTCGACCGCCCGGTCGAAGGCCGCCGCCGCCTCCGGGCTCTCGGTGGTGAGGGGGTGTCCGGTCCGGTCGCGCTGCATCGCCGCCTCCTGTCGCTCGCGCAAGCCTAGCAGCGGGACGGGGGCGGCGGAAGCGGGCCTACACCACCTCCGCGCTCTCGAGAACCGCGTGGAGGAGCACGTTGGCCCCCGCCTCGGCCCAGGCCGGGGTGATCTCCTCCGCCTCGTTGTGGCTGAGCCCGCCGACGCAGGGGCACATCACCATCGCCGCCGGGGCCACGCGGGCGATCCAGCAAGCGTCGTGCCCAGCGCCCGAGACGATGTCGCGATGGCCGTAGCCGAGGCGCTCGGCGGCCGTGCGCAGCGCGCCGACGCAGCCGGGATCGAAGGTCACCGGGTCGAAGCCGCCCGTGCGCTCGAACCCGACCTCGCAGCCCATATCGGCGCAGATCGCCTCGGCGCCCTCGCGGAGGCGGCGCACCATGTCCTCCAGCACCGCCTTGTCCGGGGAGCGGAAATCCACCGTGAACACCGCCTTGCCGGGGATGACGTTGCGCGAATTGGGGAAGACGTCGATCTTGCCGGCCGCGCCCACCGCGTTCGGCGCGTGCGACAGCGCGATCTCCTCGACGAGGGCGATGACGCGCGCCATGGCGAGGCCCGCATCCCGGCGCATCGGCATGGGCGTGGAGCCGGTATGCGAGTCCCGCCCGGTGATCGTCACCTCGGTCCAGACGAGCCCCTGGCCCTGGGTGACGATGCCGATCTCGAGCCCCTCCGCCTCGAGGATCGGGCCCTGCTCGATATGGAGCTCGTAATAGGCGTGCATGCGCCGCGCGCCGACCTCCTCCTCGCCGCGCCAGCCGATGCGGTCGAGCTCGTCGCCGAAGGTGCGGCCCTCCGCGTCGCGCCGGGCCTCGGCCCACTCCACCGTGTGCACGCCGGCGAAGACCCCCGAGGCCAGCATGGCGGGGGCGAAGCGCGTCCCCTCCTCGTTGGTGAAGTTGACGACGACGATGGGCCGGCGGGTGCGCACGCCCAGATCGTCGAGGGTGCGCACGAGTTCGAGGCCGGCGAGCACGCCGAGCACCCCGTCGTATTTCCCCCCCGTGGGCTGGGTGTCGAGATGGGAGCCGACATAGACCGGGTCGAGCGCGGGCTCCGCCCCCTCGCGCCGGGCGAACATGGTGCCGAGCCGGTCGCGCCCCATGGCCATGCCCTGCGCCTCGCACCAGCGCTGGAAGAGCGCGCGGCCCTCGGCGTCGGCATCGGTCAGCGCCTGGCGGTCGTTGCCGCCCGCGACGCCCGGGCCGATCTTCGCCATCTCCATCAGCATGTCCCACAGCCGCTCGCCGTCGACCGTCAGGTTCTTGGCCGGTGCGCTCATCTTCCCCTCCCCTTCTCGCCGCGATGGGCCGAGGCCCGCGGCATAGGCCGGATCGCCCGGCCCGCGCCAGCCCGCTCAGCCGGGCGCGACCCGCGGCATCGGGCCGCCGAGGGCGCGCTCCGCCGCCGCCGCCGCGCGCAGCACCGCCGCTTCGCCGAGGGCGGGGCCGGCGATCTGCAACCCGATCGGCAGCCCCTCCCCGTCGCTCCCGCAAGGCAGCGAGATCGCCGGCAGGCCGAGCAGGTTCCACGGATAGGTGAGCCGCCAGGAGACCGCCAGCACGCTCTCCTCCCGCCCGCCGATCGTCACCGAGCGCTCGCCCGTCTTCCAGGCGGTGAGCGGCATGGTCGGCCCGGCGATCACGTCCACCCGGTCGAAGACCTCCGCCACCCGGGCGCCGAGATGCGCGCGGAACCGCTCGGCCTGGAGATAGTCGGCCCCCGAGACCATGCGCCCCATCTCGACGAGCAGGCGCACATCGGGGGCGAAGGCCGAGACCTCGCCGCGGCGCAGG
Organism: uncultured Limibaculum sp.; assembly: GCA_964576075.1. Taxonomy (GTDB): domain Bacteria; phylum Pseudomonadota; class Alphaproteobacteria; order Rhodobacterales; family Rhodobacteraceae; genus Thermohalobaculum. The sequence goes on from CAZNTX010000017.1 coordinate 34,999, forward strand.
CGAGCGTCGTGGTAGTTGGTGGAGGAGGCGAGCTCGATGGCGAAGATCGCGCCGAGGCCCTGCCCGATCTCCGGCAGCTCGAACTCGACGATCTCCGCGCCCGCGCGCCCGAGCGCCGCGATGGCCGCCTCGACGCTCTCGGCGACCTCCGCCGCGATCCCCTCGAAGAAATGCGTCCGGCAAAGCCCGACGCGCAGCCCCGCGGCCCCGGCGGCGAGGGCCGCGGACCAGTCTCCGGGGCTGCCGGCGAGCGAGGCGGGATCGTCCGGATCGGGCCCGGCCATCGCTGCGGTGACGATCGCCGCGTCCTCGACGGACGCCGTGAGCGGGCCCGCATGGTCGAGCGACCAGCTATGCGGCACGATCCCAGTGCGCCCGATCAGCCCGAAGGTCGGCTTGAGCCCCACGGTGCCGCAGAGGCTCGCGGGGATGCGGATCGAGCCGCCGGTGTCCGAGCCGAGCGCGGCGGGCGCGAGCCCCGCCGCCACCGCCGCCCCGGAGCCCCCGCTCGAGCCGCCGGGGACGCGGGCGGGGTCGCGCGGATTGGCGGTCGGCGGGGTCTCCATGCCCCAGGCGAATTCGTGCATCCGCGTCTTGACGAAGGGGATCGCCCCGGCCTGCCGCAGCCGCGCGACGCAGTGGGCGTCGCGGCGGGGATAGGCGACGGGCGCGGCGGTGCCGGCCCCCGTGGGCATGTCGCGGGTGGTGTGGTTGTCCTTGACCGCGATCGGCACCCCGTGGAGCGGCCCGCGCCAGTCCCCGGCCGCGATCTCCGCATGGGCGGCCTCGGCGGCGGCGCGGGCGGCCTCGGAGCGGGCGACGATCGCCTGGAGCGCGCCGTCGGCCGCGGCGATGCGGGCCTCGCAGGCCTCGAGCAGCTCGACGGGCGAGAGCGCGCCCGAGCGCAGGAGGGGCGCGAGGTCGGCGACGGTCGCGGCGCAGGGGTCCTCGAGGCTCATCCCTCGCCCTCCCGGCTCACGGGGCGAAACACCACCGCCGGATGGGTCTCGCCGAGATCGAGCCGGCGCAGCGCCTCGATCTCCGCGCGGATCGCGGCGAAGGCGGCGGCGACCTCGGCGAGCCGGTCCGGCGGCAGGTCGAGGCCGGTCAAGGCGGCGGGGTCGAGCGGGTCGGTCTGGTCGGTCATGGGGGCCTCAGGGCTCTCGGGAGCCGCCGCCCCCCGGGCGGTCCGGCGGGGGCTTCAACAGCATCTCGGTCACCTCGGCGGGCGCCGGGCGGGCGGGCTCCCCGCGCTTCGGCATGCCGGCGACGAAGGGGGCGAGCTGCGCCTCGGCGACGGCGTGGATGCGGGCGAGTTCGGCCACCGGGTCGGCGTGCTCGTCGACGCGCAGATCGACGCGGGCGTAGTCCTCCGCCCCCATCACCTTGACCGCCGCCGCCTGCCGCCCCCGCTTGTCCCCCCCGGCGGCCTGGGCGGCGAGGAGCGCGGCGAGGAGGCGCCGGTCGAGCGGCGCGGCAGGCTCGGCGGCGACCGCCTCGGCCATGGCGTCGAGCACCGCCGGCCCGGTCAGCATGTTGCCCTGCACGGCGAACTCCGCCCCGGTCCGCTGCCCGGCCCAGGGCGTGCAGTCCGCCCCCGTATGGGCGACGCCGGGACCCGCGGCGGCGATGGCGCCGATCTGGCGGACGGCGGCCGCGTCGTCCTCGGCCATCGCGGCGGCGAGCGCGGCCTCGGCGCCCTCCCCCGCGGCGAGCCGGGCGAGCACCGCCTCGGCGAGATAGGGGTTGACCCAGGACTGCGTGCTGACCGCGCCCACCCCGGGCCGCAGATGGAGGCAGATCGCGCCGACGCAGGGCACAGCCGAAGCCACCGCGGCGCCGAGCTCGCCCGTGCGGCCGCAGCGGGCGACGACGGAATAGGTATGCGCGCAGGGCTCCATCGCTCAGACCTTCAGATGATCGGCGAGCACCGCCGCCGCGCCCGGGTCCCCCGCCGGGCCCTCCTCGACGATGCGCCCGAGCTTCAGCACCGCGAACCGGTCGGCGACGGAGAGGGCGAAGGAGAGATGCTGCTCGACGAGGAGGACGGCGGTGCCCTCTCCCTCCCGGGTCGCGCGCAGCACCTCGGCCATGCGCTCGATCATCGTGGGCTGCAGCCCCTCGGTGATCTCGTCGACGAGCATCACGCGGGGCCGCGCCAGCACCGCGCGGGACATGATGAGCATCTTCTGCTCGCCGCCGGAGAGCGTCCCCGCCCGCTGCTTCAGCCGCTCGAGCATCCGGGGGAACACCTGATCGAGGGAGGGCAGACGCTCGCGGAACACCCTGTCCTCGGGCACGGCGATGCGCAGGTTCTCCTCGACGGTGAGCTCCTGGAAGATGGTGAACTCCTGCGGCGCATAGGCGACGCCGGCGCGCGCCATCCGGTGCGGCGGGCGGCGGGTCGCGTCCTCGCCGGCGAGCGCGACCCGGCCGGCGGCCGCAGGCAGAAAGCCCATGATCGTCTTGAGGAGCGTCGTCTTGCCCATCCCGTTCTTGCCGAGGACGGTCAGGATCTCGCCCGCGCGGAGATCGAGCGTCACCCCCTCGATGACGTTGGCCCCGCCATAGCCCGCGGAGAGGCCCTCCACGGCGAGGATCGGGCGGGTCTCGACGGCGGCCTCCGCGCTCATGCCGCGCCCTCCACGCTCTGCCCGGAATAGACCGCGCGCACGAGGTCCGAGGCGATCACCTCCTCCACCGTCCCCTCCATCAGCAGCGCCCCCTGGTGGAGCACGACGATGCGGTCGGAGATCTCGCGGACGAAATCGAGATCGTGCTCGATCAGGAGGATCGAGAGCCCGTGCTCGCGCGCGAGGGTGGTGAGCACGCCGCCGATGGCCATGCGCTCGGCCTTGGTGAGGCCCGCCGTCGGCTCGTCGAGCAGCAGCACCGAGGGCTCTGTCGCCAGCACCATGGCGAGCTCGAGGCCGCGCTTCTGCCCGTGGGAGAGGTTGCGGGTCTGCGTCTCGAGCGCCCGGTCGAGCCCGGTGGCGCGCAGGATGCCGAGGGCGGGCTCTGGCAGCGCCACCTCCCCGCGCCGGGCGAAGAGGGGCGCGCCGTCGATCCGCCAGCGCGACAGCATCAGGCACTCGCCGACGGTCAGCGTCTCGAAGAGGTTGGTGTTCTGGAAGCTCCGCCCGATCCCCTTGGCGACCACCGTCTGCGGCGCCCCGCGGCCGATCTCGGCGCCGTTGACGAAGACCTGCCCGCCGGTCCGCTCGCCCCCGTCCGAGACGCAGCGCATCAGCGTCGTCTTGCCCGCGCCGTTGGGGCCGACGATGGAGAGAAGCTCCGAGCCGCGGCTTTCGATGTCGATCCCGTCGAGCACCTTGAGGCTGCCGTAATGGCGCGCGAGCGCCTGCGTCTTGAGCGGCGCCGAGGGGCTCTCGCCATGGGCGGTCTTGGGCGGGAAGGTGCGCAGCCGGATCCGCTCGGGCTCCGGCTTCGGCAGAAGCGGGCCGAAGAGCCGCGCGAGCCCGCGGCCGAGGATCGGGATCAGCCCCTGCGGCAGAAGCACGATCACCACGACGAAGGCGATCCCGGTCAACAGCTTCCAGAGGAAGGGCAGCGAGCCCGAGAGATAGGAGGCGGTGACGTCGATCCCGATGGTGCCGATCACCGGGCCGATCAGCGTCCCCCGCCCGCCGAGGGCGGTGAAGATCAGAAGCTCCGTGCCGAGCAGGAAGCCGCCGAGCTCCGGCGCCACCACATTGGTGAAGGCCGCATAGCCGAAGCCCGCGCCCGCCCCGATCGCCCCCGCCGCCATCATCAGCGCGATCTTGATGCGGCTCACGGGGATGCCGAGATAGGCGCAGCGCTCCTCGTTCTCGCGGATCGCGACGAGCACCCGGCCGAAATCGCTCCGCACGAAGAGATAGCCGAGCACCGTGACGGCGATCAGATACCCCCCGGCGATCCAGAACCAGGTCTCGAACGCCCAGTAATAGGTCGGGAAGGCCGAGAGGCCGGAGGACGACCCGGTGAACCGCCCGCCCGCGAAGATGAGCTGCACGAGCACGATGGGCAGAGCGAGCGTGATGATCGAGGCATAGAGCGGCGAGGCGCCATGGTAGAAGGCGAGCCAGCCGATCAGCCCGCCGACCGCCACCGCGACCGCCACCCCGAGGAGCAGCGAGCCCGCGAACCAGAGCGGGCCGAAGCCGTAATGCGTCGCCACCAGGGCGCAGGCATAGGCCCCGATCCCGAAGAAGGCGGACTGCCCGAAGGTCAGGATGCCGGTATAGCCCCAGAGCACGTCCACCGTCATCGCCAGCGCCGCGAGGAAGAAGGCGCGGATCAGGATGTTGGTGGTGTAGGTGTCGATATAGAAGGGCGCGGTGGCGATCACGGCGGCGGCCACCGCCGCGCCGATGGCGACGGTGCGCAGCGCCCGCCGGGCGGGGCGCGCGGGGGCGGGGGCGTCGCCGGAGCCGGAGGTCGCGTCAGCCACTGCCGAGCCCTTTCGGATAGAGACGGAGGAGGACGGCGGCGAGCACCACGATGGTGAGCCCCCCGATGATCGGGCTCACATAGGTCGAGACCGCCACCTGCGCGCTGCCGAGGATCAGCGAGGCGAGCGCGAGCGAGGGGATCGAGACGCCGGAGACCAGCACCAGCATGAAGGAGTTGACGAGCCAGGGCAGGCCCATGTTCGGGTCCACCGAGAGGAGCGGCGTGATCAGCGCCCCCGCCGCGCAGGCGAGCCCGGCCCCGAGCCCGAAGGTGAGCGAGCGCACCCTGGCGCTGTCGATCCCGAGCCCGCGGGCGAGGCCCTCGTTCATGATCACCGCCCGCGCGTTGAGCCCGAAGCGGGTGAGATAGAGAAGCGCCGTCAGCGCCGCCCCGAGGGCCGCCGCGACGAGGGTGAGCGTCAGGCGATAGGCCGAATAGTCGATCCCGCCGAGGCTGAGCGTGCCGGTCATCGGGCTCTCGGCGAACTGCACCTCGCGCCCGAAGCCGATGGTGATGAGCTGCCCGATGATGATGCCGAGGCCCCAGGTGGCGAGGATCGCATCGAGCGGGCGGTCGTAGAGCGGGCGGACGATCACCCGCTCCACCGCCACCCCCGCCGCGAAGCCGAAAAGGCCGGCGAGCGGGGCGGAGAGCCAGGGCGTGATCCCGGCCTCCGTCGTCAGATAGGCGGTGTAGCCGCCGATGGTGAGGAAGGCGCCATGGGCGAAGTTGATCAGCTTCATGACGCCGAGGATGATCATCAGCCCCGAGGCGACGACGAAGAGGATCGCCGAGGTGGTGATCATGTCGAGCGCGAGATTGGCCATCGCCGCCTCCGGGGTGCGGGGCGGCGCGGGGCCGCCCCGGGGCTCGCTGGGTGGGGGCTCGTCAGCCGGCGAATTGCGGGCACTGCTCGCCCGGATCGACGTTCTCGAAGGTCTCGATCACCTCGACCGAACCGTCCGCCTGCACCTGCCCGAGATACATGGTGAGCGGCGCGTGGCGCTGGGCGTTCATCTGGATGGTGCCGCGCGGGCCGGTCACGGCGACGTCGTCGAGCGCGTCGATCACCGCCTGAGGGTCCGTGCTGCCGGCCATCTCGACCGCCGCCTTGTAGGCGTAGATCGCCTCGTATTGCGGGACCGAGAGGTCGTTCGGCGTGACGAGATCGTCGCCGAACATCTCCTCCATGCCCTTCAGGAAGGCCTGGTTCTCCGGGCTCGCGATCGAGGTGATGCAGGAGGCGGCGATGAAGATCCCCGCCGCGTCCGCGCCCATCGACTTCGCGGTGCCCTCGTCGACGGCGAGGTTGCCGTAGGGGATGTCGACGCCCGCGGCGCGAAGCTGCTTGGTGAGCGTGACGTTCGGCGCGCCGCCCGCGGTCGAGGTGATGAGCGCATCCGGCCCCGCGGCCTTCAGCTTGGAGATGATCGCGGTCCAGTCGGAGCCGTCCATCGGCAGATACTCTTCGCCGACGATCTCGCCCCGTTGGCCTCCACATAGTCGCGGGTGAACTCCAGCATGCCCCGGCCGAAGGCGTAGTCCGAGCCGATCAGGAAGTAGGTCTTGGCCTCGAACTCGGCCATGAAGTGATCGACGATGGGCGCGACCTGCTGCTCCGGCACCCAGGCGTTGATATACATCCAGGGCGAGCAGGAGCGGCCTTCGTAGAACGAGGTATAAATATACGGCGTGCGCCCGCGATTGACGATCGGGAGCCCGGCATTGCGCGCGGCCGAGGTCTCCATGGAGATCAGCACGTCGACCTCCTCCTCGTAGACCAGGCTCTCGAAGGCGCGCTGGGCGCCCTGGGCGCCGGAGCCGTCGTCGGCCACCACGAGTTCGATCTGCCGGCCGAGGATGCCGCCGGCCTCGTTGATCTCCTTGGCGGCGTATTCCGAGGACTGCACCACCGAGGGCGCGACGACGCTGTTGGCGCCGCTCAGGCCGACGGGGATGCCGATCTTGATCGGGTCCTCGGCCGCCGCCGGGAGCCCCGCGAGCGCGGCCAGAACGGCGCCCGCCGCGATGGGTTTCAGGGTCATGGTCGTCTCGCCTCCTGTTGCTTCTGGTCGGTCGTGGGGGCCGGGGCCCCGGTCAGAACCAGCCCGGGCGGAGCTCCGTGCCGAGCATCTCGCCGTAGAGATCCGTGCGCCGGTCGCGCAGGAGCTGGTTGAAGTCGTTGAGCCGGCGCTTGCGGCGCGCATCGGCGAGGTTGAGCTCGGCCGTCAGGATTCGCGTCTCCGCCTCGCCCGCAGGGCCGGCGACCGGCCAGCCCTCGTGATTGACGATCAGGCTCTGCCCGATGAAGGGCTGCCCGCGCTCGACGCCCGTGCGGCAGGCGGCGGCGACGCAGAACGAATTGGAATGCGCCGCCGACATGCAGAGGATGTTGGACATCGAGGGCAGATTGTCGGGCTGCGAAGGCATCGGCACCCAGTTGGTGGGCACACAGACGATGTCCGCGCCCTGCATCGCGAGGAGCCGCCAGGCCTCCGGAAACCACCCGTCGTAGCAGACGAGCGCGCCGATCCGCCCGAGCGGCGTCGCGAAGACGGGGTAGCCGAGGTCGCCGGGCTCGAACCAGAGGTTCTCCGCGTCCCAGAGATGGGTCTTGCGGTAGACGCCGACGAGCCCGTCCGGCCCGATCACCGCGGCGGCGTTGAAGAGCCGCCCGCCCTCGCGCTCGGCGAAGCCGCCGACGATGTGGAGCCCGCGCGCCGCCGCCACCTCCGCCCAGGCGCGAACTGCGGGGGACTCCGCGGCGGACGCGGCGAGGGAGAAGGCCTCCTCCCGGCTCTCGAACACATAGCCCGTGTCGGACAGCTCCGGCAGGACGACGAGCCGCGCGCCCAGATCCGCGGCCTCCGCGATCATCGCGAGCCCGGTCTCCCGGTTCTCCTCGAGCCGGCCGATCTTCGGCTCGAATTGCAGGCAGGCGACGGTCAGCGCGGCTCCCGCGGCTTGGCTCATCGGGCGGCCCTCCGATCCTCCGGTTCCTTGGCCGGATGCGCGAGGAGGTCCCGCGCCCCGTCCGAAACACCTGGGAATGGTGGGGGACCACCCGGCGCAGTCAAGAAACTTTATTCAAACTCCGCCACATTCTTGATCGCTCCAGGGCGCGCCGCGGGATATGTGCCGAAATAACCGGCAATTGCACATCTCGCCTGCAGGGCGAGCGTCCGCCAATCGAAAAGGGGTCTCAAAAGGTGGGAGGGGTGTTCACCCAGAGCACCCGCGCCTCGCCGGGGCCCGGATTGCGATAGCCGTGGGGCTTCTCGGAGGGGAAATAGAACGAATCGCCCGGCGCGAGCAGATGCCGCTCGCCGTCCACCTCGAGCTCGAGCTGGCCCGAGATCAGATAGCCCATCTCCTCGCCGACATGGCTGATCAGCCCGTCGCTCCGCCCCCCGGGCGCGACGATGTGGAGATTGGCCTGCAGCAGGCAGCCCGCCGCATAGGGCACGAGGCGCTCGAGCGTCACCCCGTCGCCGCGGCGCAGCGCATCGGTGTCGAGCCGCGGCCGGGTGCCCGCGCGCATCACCACCTCGCCTTCAGAGCCGCCCTCGAAGAACACCGAGACGTTGATGTCGAGCGCCGCGGCGAGGCGGCTCAGCATGGTCAGCGAGGGGTTGACCGAGGAGGTCTCGATCTTCGAGACCATGCTCTCGGAACAGCGCGCGGCCTGGGCGAGCTCCTGCAGGGTGAGCCCGCGCAGCTTGCGGTGATAGCGGAGCGTCGCTCCGAGCTTGGGGATGGCGCGATCGTCCACGGGCGGCCTGCGGTCGACTTGAAGGTCGTTCAAGGTCGGGGAAAGCCCCCGCCGCGTCAACCGCCTTGCCGCGCCCGGGTCAGCCGGCGGCCCGCCCGCCGGTGGCGCGGCGGGGCTTGCCGGGACCGTCGGGCAGCGGGATGAACTCCGCCTCGTCGCCGGGGACGGTCTCGAAGCGGCCGCGGCGCCATTCCTCCTTGGCCTGCTCGATGCGCTCGGGGCGGGAGGATACGAAGTTCCACCAGATATAGCGCGGCCCCTCCATCGGCTCGCCGCCGAAGAGCATCAGCCGGGCGTCGGCCTCGGCGGTGACCACCGCCTCGGCGCGGGGGGCGAGGACGAGGAGCGTGCCTGCCTCGTAGGAGCTGCCGTCGACCGTCACGGGGCCCGCGAGGACGTAGAGCGCCCGCTCCTCGTGGGTCGCCTCCACGCGATAGCTCCCGCCGCGGGCGAGCGCGATGTCGGCATAGAGCGTCTCGGAGACGGTGGCGAGCGGGGAGCGCGCCCCGTGCAGCCCGCCCGCGATCAGCCGGAGCCGGAGCGGCCCGTCCTCGACCACAGGCATTTCGCCCTCGCCATGGTGGAGGAAGGCGGGGTCGGATTCCTCCTGCGCCTCGGGCAGCGCCACCCAGGTCTGCAGACCGAAGAGGCGTTGCCCGCTGCGCTTGCGCTCCGGCGCGGTGCGCTCGGAATGGACGATGCCGCGCCCGGCGCGCATCCAGTTCACCGCGCCCGGGCGAATCGCCTGTTCGGTGCCGAGGCTGTCGCGATGGAGGATCTCGCCTTCCAGCAGATAGGTGACGGTGGCGAGGTTGATGTGCGGGTGCGGGCGCACGTCGATCCCCTGATCGGTCAGGAACTCGGCCGGGCCCATCTGGTCGAAGAAGATGAAGGGGCCGACCATCTGCCGCGCCGTCGAGGGCAGCGCCCGGCGCACGGTCATCTCGCCGAGATCCACCGCGCGCGGCACGATCACGGTCTCCACCGCATCCACGCTCGCGGCGTCGCCGAGCGTCGGGTCGGGGCACGGGCTCCAGCTCATTTCTCGCCTCCTCCTGGGCGCGGACCCGGGGGCGGGCCGCCGTCTTGAGATGGGCGCGCGGAGCCGGCGCTTCCAGTCCTGCGGGCTCAGCGCCCCTCCGCCGCCCGGCGCGCCCTGGCCCGGCGGTTGCCGAGCACGATGTAGCGGGCGAGCCCGATCACCGCGACGAGCAGCAGCCCGGCGACCACGGCGACGGTCATCAGACCCGCCGGGACCGCCCCCTCCGCCGGCGCCGGCAGCAGCGCGCCGAGGAGCGAGACCGCGGCGATCACGGCCGTCGTGGCGACGACCCCCAGATAGAAGAATCCCCGCCGCTCCCGGCGCCGGCGGTCGCCTTCGGGCATGGCGTCCGGGGCGGTGGGGGCGCTCGATCGATCCTGCGTCATGGGATCCTCCTTTCGGTCTGCCAGGGCCTTCGGCGAGGCTCGCGCAGCACCAACGCGCGGCGGGGGCGGAGGTTCCGCCGCCGCGCGGCTCTTCGCCGACCGGGCCGGGTCGCCGTCCGGCGTCCGCCGCTCCCATGCGGGCGGGCGGAGATGGGGGGAGCCGCCGGAGAAGGCCGTTCGGCAGGGCCCGGGCGCCCCCGGCCCGGCGCGCCGGCGGCTCGATGCGCCACACCCCCAAGGCCTGCATCCCGCGCCGGACGGACGAGGGGCGGGCCCGCGCTCAGCCGCGCCCGCGCCCGCCGCGGTCGTCGGTCTCCTCCTCCTCGCCGCCCTCGAGCTCGAGGCCGGAGACATCGTCATAGGACACGGGCTCGTCCGCCTGATAGGCCACGCGATCGTAGCCGCTGGTGGACGCCGCCTCGTCGCGCTCCTCGGTCTCCGGCACAGGCTCGGCGAGGCGCCGCTCGCGCTCGGCGAGGGCCTTCTCCATCTCGATCTCGTCGACGAAGGACTCGAGCTCCTCGGCCGCCGTCCGCACCGCCTCGTCGATCTCCGTGTCCTCGGTCCGGCGGGCGCGCTCATAGGCCGCCTCGCCCTCCTCGTCGTGGATGCGGGCCATCTCGTTGCGGGAGGTGGCCGCGTCGTCGGTCTCGAGCGCCTCGCGGGTCTCGGCGGTCTTCTCGCGGATCTCGGCCATCATGTCGGCGCGGGTGACGGGCGCGCCCTCGGGACCGGTCGCGCCGAACTGGCGCCATTCATGGGCGCGTCGGCCTCTCTCTTCCTGCTCGCGCGCCAGCTGGGCGGGGCTCGGTTCGTCCTCCTCGTCGTCCCAGTCGTCCTCGTCGTCCCAGTCGTCCTCGTCGTCCTCGTCGTCCACCGAGATGACCGTCGAAGTCTCGGCGTAGCGCCCGCCCGCCCCCGACGCGCCCTCGAGGCCGGCAGGGGCGGTCTCCTCCTCGGTCTCCTCCCCGTCCTCGACCAGGGTGAGATAGGTCCGACCCTCCGCGGGCTCCGGCGCGAGCTCCGCATCGTCGGAGGTCTCGTCCCCCTCCTCGGTCTCCGCCCCGTCCTCGACCGGGGTGAGATAGGTCCGCCCCTCTGCAGGCTCCGGAGCGCGTTTGGTGTCGTAGGGGTTGGGCCCGCCCGCCTGCGCGCCGTAGAGGAGGTCGGTGGGGGGGTCGACGCGGCGGGCCTCCTCCTCGCGGACGGCCTCGGCCCAGTCCTCGCTTTCCTCGTCCTCCTCCTCGGCGTCGACGTCGACGTCGAAGGTCTCCCGAGCGGAGCCGTAGCTCTGCGCCTGCGGCGAGAAGGCGTCGTAGCTGCGCGGCGGCTCCGCGCCGCCCTCGGCGCGGGGGACGATGCCCTCCTCCCCGGTCTCGCTGTCGTCGAGGCTCCAGTCGAAATCGTCCTCGCTCTCCTCCTCGCGCCCGCCGTCGTCGACGCTCCAGTCGAGCCGCTCCTCGCCCTCGGGCTCAGGGCTCGGGCCGAGCGCCGCGCTCGCCCCCTCGCCCATCAGGAAGTCCTTGACGGAGAGATCCTTCTTCGGCGCCTCGTGCGGGTTGAGGAGGTTCTCGCCGGCATAGCGAACCCCGACTGTGCTGTCCTCGAGGATCCGGTTGGCCGGCGCGACGCCGGCATCGCGCAGCGCCTCCATCCCCTTGCGGATCTTGCCGATGCGCGAGACGAGCTTCTTGACGGCGGGGTCGTCGTCGCCCGCGCCGGCTTCGGACAGCCGCGTCACCTCGCCCTCGAGCTTCGGCAGGAGCGGCGCCACCTCGCGCATCTGCGCGGCGAGCTTGCCGAGGGGCGAGCTCGGATCGACCGGCCTGCCGTCGCGATCGGCGAGCGAGGTGTCGAGCAGCGCACCGTTCTTCAGCAGCATCTCGACGATCTGCTGGAGATGCTCGAAGGCCGGGCGATAGTGGCCCGAGGCGTTCGAGACCCGGACCACCTTGCCCTCCGAGAACCGGACGGTGCCCGCGCCCGCCACGTCCTTCCCGGCATGGAGCGAGCTGTGATGGGTCTCCTCGACGCGGAACTTCTCGCCGGGCGCGGAGGGGTCGAGCGCAGTCCGCCCGGCCTGGCGGAGCTTCTCGGCGCGCTGGGAGATCGGATACTCCTCGGTCTCGTCGGCGAGGCCGCCCTCGTCGGTGCGGCGGCGAATCACCGAGCTGAACTCCGGGCCGAGCACCATCTCGCCCTTCTCGGCGTCGACGGCGTAGTTGTAGCTGCCGCTTGCATCCTCGCCCTCGGCGGTCTTCAACCGGCCCTCCGCATCGGCGCGGACGGTGTTCGCCTCGCGCTCCTCCTCGTCCTAATAGTGGACGACGCGGAAGTCCGTCTCGCGATGCTCCTCCTTGCCGAACCAGGTCGCCTTCTCGTCCTCGCCGCGGTATTTGGCGCCGAGCTCGCGGGGCTTCATCTCCTCCCCGGGGCCGGCGGGCGCCACCTCCTCGTGCTCGGCGACATCGACGTCGATGCCGAGCGTGCGCTTCAACCAGGCGCGTTGCGAGTCGGTCAGACTGGGCATAGCCGCACTCCAGGCTTGCGAAGAAGTCCCCACACAGTATCTTAACACGTGGCACAGCGGAAGCCGGGAGCGTCGCGATGGGCAAGACCGCAGAGATGTCCGCGAAGCAACTGAAGAAGGCGGCGCAGACCGTCATCGACCATGCGCGCAAAGGCGGCAATTTCGGCTTTTGCCTCGGCGACCCGGACCCCGCCATCGTCACCCACAAGTCGAAGAAGGCCTCGCAGCTCGGCAAGCTCGCCAAGGCCGAGGCGGGCGGCACCAAGTTCGCCTTCGGCAAAATGAGCTTCGCGGGGGGCAAGATCTACTTCCAGTGCGAGGTCGATCCCCCCTCGAAGGCGCGCAAGGCGCTGAAGGACTATCTCGCGAAATGCGGGGTCTCGGTCAAACCGGTGATCGTCGCGCCCGACGGCAAGATCGACGACGAGGATCTCGAGGGCGCCGCCGGCCCGCAACAGGTGCAGGCGGAGTTCCTCAAGGAGGTCAACGCCGTGGTGCGGGAGCTGATGCCCCGCTTCGCGAAGCAGCCCGAGCTCAAATCGCGCGTCGACCGGCTGATCCAGGAGATCCAGCCCCTGATGGCCGAGACCCCGTTCCCCGAGGCCGCCGCGGCCCGGGCGCTCGAGGGGCTGCGCGCGCTTCGGACCTGGGAGGACGCGGCCCCCGATCCGGCCCCCCGCGACGACGCGGCTCCGCGGATGGGCGGGCATCGCGGCGCCGCCCCCGAGCCGGAGCGCGAGGACACCGGCGCCGCCCCGGACCCGGAGCGCGAGGACACCGGCGCCGCCCCGGACCCGGAGCGCGAGGACACCGGCGCTGCCCCGGACCCGGAGGCGGAGAAGCTCCGCACGCTCTTCTCCCGCATCCATGCGCGGCTGATGCAGGCGCTCGGCGCGGACCCCAAGCGCAAGGCCGCGATCGACGAGCTCGCCCGGCGCTTCGAGGCCGCCCTCGGCGCCGAACCGCCCGATCTCGCAGGCGCGAAGGCGATCGCCGACCGCGCGCAGCGGGCGCTCCCGAAGCCGAGCCACGCCCCTGCCCCGGAGCCCGAGCGCGCCGCGCCCGAGCCCGAGCCCGAGCCCGACGAGCGCGCCGCCCCCCTGGTTAGGGCCAAGAAGAGCTGGACGGGCGGGCTCGCACGCTCGGCCAAGGAGATCCAGACGCTCCGCAGCGAGATCAACAAGGCCTGCGACGGGCTCCCGGGCGCCGCCAAGATCGACAAGGCCTTCGCCCGCATCGGCTGGCGCCTCCAGAGCTTCCGCAACGCCCTCGACGGCGTGCTCGACCCCGGCATCTCCGACCCGAAGAAGGCCGAGGCCGCCCGCCGCGACGCCGCCCGCACCGCCGGCGAGATCCTCGCCATGCTGGAGAAGGACAAGGTCCTGGCAGAGCTCGACACCAACCCCTTCGTCTCCATCACCGCGGTCACGACCCTCAACCGAACCTTGAGCGACATCCGCCGCCAACTCGGCTGACCCCGCGCCCCCCAGGGCAGAGGCGCCCCCCCCCTGCGACGCCCCGTCGCCGCCATAGAGGTCGAGGGCGAGAGGGGGCGCGGCCTGCGGCGTCCCGCGTCTGCGCCACCGCCCACGAGCCGGATGACCCGCGGCATCGCCGCCGCGCCGGCCCCGCGGTGCATCTCGGAAAGAGCGCCAACCAGACGCCGTCGACATCGGCCATCCCGCCGCGGGGCAAGCGCCGCGCGCCGCGATCGGCGCCCATGGAGACGCGCCCCGGGCCGCCCGTCTCCGGCGCGATCCGGACCCGCAAGGGCCGCGAGGCCCTCCCGGTGCCAGCCGCCACCCGCCCGCAGCGTCCGGCGCCCCGCACGAGACGCCCCGGCAGCACCCCTCCCTCGAAGGAGACGCCGTTCCTCAGCGCCCCGGATTTGCGTGCGAAGACTGGCAGATGAGGAACCCAGGGGACGTGCACGGTCTCGCCCCGCCCGAAGCCGCGGGCCTGCTCGCCGACGACGCGGCCGCCCTGCCAGACCTCGATCCGCCCGGCATAGGCCCGGATCCCGACGGTCCGGCCGACGGCGCTCGCCGCCACCTACTGGCAGATGTTGCCGAAACGTCGCGCAGGCAGGCCTTCGAGACCGACACCGGCATGGAACGGACACCATCGAAACGGCCGGCATAAGGCACGGGGCCCGACCGCTCAGCCTCCACCATATCCCAGACCGTCTTACCCTGAACCTCTGGATGAGGATGTGCCCTCGCCCGGGTCGCCTCTCTGACGGAGGAAACCCGATCCAGCCCCTTGCCCCGCCCGGGGCTCGATTGCTATCCCTGTCCGCGGTGCTGTGGCCGAGTGGTCGAAGGCGCTCCCCTGCTAAGGGAGTAGGCCCCAAAAGGGTCTCGTGGGTTCGAATCCCATCGGCACCGCCACTTGCCCTCGCGAAAGCGTTTTCCCGATCCGGCTGCAGCCGGATTTTATCGTTGTTTTCGAGGGTTATGTGGGTGGGGCTGAGCACTGGCCTCGGTGGCAAGCAGCCCAGAAGTAGTCTCTCAGGGCCGATATTCTCCGGACCTGATGACTGCGCCGATTTGGTGAATAG
>CAZNTX010000018.1:0-49323 GCA_964576075.1 uncultured Limibaculum sp.
CGGATCACCTCGCCGTTCAGATACCCGTTTTCCACGATGACGGCCGCGAGCGCCGCGAACTCCGCCGGATCGCCGAGGCGGGGCGGATTGGGCACCTGTCCCGCGAGGCTCTCGCGCACCTCCTCGGGCAGGCCTTCGAGCATCGGCGTCGCGAAGGTGCCGGGCGCGATGGCGGCGACCCGGATGCGGTCCTTGGCGAGATCGCGCGCCGCCGGCAGGACGAGCGCGGCCACGCCCCCCTTCGACGCCGCATAGGCCGCCTGCCCCATCTGCCCCTCGAAGGCCGCGACCGAGGCGGTCAGCACCGCCACCCCGCGCTCCCCGTCCGGCCCGATCCCCGGAAGCTCCCGCATCGCTTGCGCCGCGAGCGCGAGGAGGCGCATGGTGCCGACGAGGTTCACCTCGATCACCCGGGCGAAAAGCTCCATCGGATGCGCGCCTTTCGAGCCCGCCACCTTCGCCGCCGGCGCGATGCCGGCGCAGGCGACGGCGATGCGCGCAGGCCCCTGGCGCTCGGCCGCCCGGGCGAGGGCCCCGCCGAGGCTCTCGTCCGAGGTCACGTCCGCCTCGGCGAAGAAGGCGCCGGTCTCCGCGGCGAGCGCGCGGCCCCGCTCCCCATCGCGGTCGAGGATCGCGACCGGCGCCCCGCGCGCCCGCAGATCGCGCACGCAGGCCGCCCCGAGCCCGCTCGCCCCCCCGCTCACGACCGCCGGGGTCTCCGCTCCGATCTTCATGGGTTCCCCTCCCCGCGATGCCTCAGGATCACGATCTCGGTGTCGCCATAGCGGCGGCGGTCGGCGAGGTCCAGCCAGGGAGCCTCCGGCGCCGCCTCCCCGGCCGCGATCTCGAGGACGATCACCGCCCCCGGGGCGAGCCAGCCGCCCGCCTCCGCGCTCTCGAGCGCCGCCTGCCCGAGGCCGGAGCGATAGGGCGGATCGGCGAAGACGAGGCCGAAGGGCTCCCCCCGGCAGGGCCCGAGCCGCGTCGCGTCGCGCCGCCAGATCTTGGTCTCGCCGGTCGCCCCGAGCCGCTCCACGTTCTCCCGGACGAGCGCGCGCGCCCTGGCGACCTCCTCCACGAAGACCGCCCGCGCCGCCCCGCGCGAGAGCGCCTCGAGCCCGAGCGCGCCGGTGCCCGCAAAGAGGTCGAGCACCCGCGCCCCCGCGATCGGCGGATAGTCCCCATGGGCGAGCAGGTTGAAGAGCGCCTCGCGCACCCGGTCCGAGGTCGGGCGCAGATGCGCAGCCCCCCCGCCATCGGCGCCGGGCCCCGCGAGCCGTCGGCCGGAGAACCGCCCGCCGACGATCCGCATCGCCTCAGAGCACCCGGTCGAGCGCCGCGATCAGCCGCTCGATCTCGTCCTCAGAGGTGTAGTGCACGAAGGAGAGCCGCAGCACCCCGTGCTCCGGATCGCCCCCCATCGCGCGGATCGCCCGCGGCGCATAGAAATCGCCCCCGCCCGCCATGATGCGGTGATGCGCGAGGTCCTCGGCGAGCGCCGCGCCCGGGCGGCGATGGAGGAGCGAGACCGTCGGCGCCCGGCGCTCCGGGTCGGCGGGGCCGAGGAGGCGCAGATCGGCCCGCCGCGAGACCCAGTCGAGCAGCGGCCGCGCCCGCGCGATCTCGGCGGAGCGCATGAGCCCCCGCACCCGCGCCGCACGCCCGTCCGCCGAGCGGTTGGTGGTGAAATGCCAGCTGTAGAGGTCGTCGAAATAGTCCGCCATGCCGGCGAGGGCCGCCACCTGCGCATGGTCCGGCCCCGCCGGCACCAGCCGTTTGGCGAGCGCGCCCGCATTGAAGCCGTGCCCCTCCACCGGCAGCCGGCGCACGAGATCGGGGTCGGCGACCATCACCCCCTGATGCGGCCCGTAGGTCTTGTAGCTCGAGAAGAGATAGACATCCGCCCCCATCGCCGCCACATCCGGCAGCCCGTGCGGCGCGTAGGACACCCCGTCGACCACCGAGACCGCCCCCGCCGCGCGCGCCAGCGCGCAGATCTCCGCCGCCGGATTGATCTCGCCCACGATGTTCGAGCAATGGGGAAAGGCGAGGAGAAGGGTCTTCTCGGAGAGAAGCCCTTCGAGGAGCCCCGGGTCGAGACGGCCGGTCTCCGGGTCGATCCGCCACTCCCGGATCGTGAACCCGTCCTGCTCGAGCCGCCGCCAGGGCCCCGAATTCGCCTCGTGGTCCTGATCCGTCACCACGATCTCGCGCCGGGGATCGCCGAGCCGGCGGAAGGCCTGCGCGAGGACATAGACGTTCTGCGTCGTCGAGGGGCCGATATGGAGCCACTCCTCGCCGACGCCGAGCCAGTCCGCGAGCCGGGCGCGGCCCTCGTCCATCCAGGCCCCCGCCCGCCGGCTCGCCGGATAGGGCGCATAGGGCTGCACCTTGGTGCGCTCGTAGAACTCCGTGATCCGGCGCACCACCTGCCGGCAGGGATAGGACCCGCCGGCGTTCTCGAAAAAGCTCCAGCCCCGGAGCGTGGGCTCCGAGAAGGCCGGGAACTGCCGGCGCACATAGGCGACATCGAGCTCGGTCTCGGCGGCGCGCGTGGTGGTCATGGGGCCCTCCGCTCTGGTCAGGCCCCTCCCATGCCCCCCGCCGTCCCCCCGCGCAAGCCCGGACGCGCCGGGCTCAGGCGGAGGGGTCGATCACCACGCGCCCCTTGACCCCGCCTTCGAGGATCTTGGGCCCGAGCTCGGGCAAGTCCTCGAGCTTCGCCTCGACCGCCATCGCCTCGAGCTTGCTCATCGGCAGCTCCCGCGCGATCCGGCCCCAGGCGACCACCCGGTCGTGATGCGGACGCATGACCGAATCGATCCCGAGGAGGTTCACGCCCCTGAGCAGGAAGGGGATCACGGTGGCCGGCAGCTGCGCTCCCCCCGCGAGGCCGACGGCGGCGACAGAGGCGTTGTATTTCATCTGCCCGAGCACGCGGGCGAGCATGGCGCCGCCCACCGCGTCGACGCAGCCCGCCCAGGTCTCGCTCTCGAGCGGGCGCTTCACCGTCTCGGCGAGCTCCGCGCGCGGCACGATCCGGCTCGCGCCGAGCTCCTTGAGATAGGCCTCGGTCTCCGGGCGGCCGGTGACCGCCGCCACCTCGTAGCCCAGATTGGCGAGGATCGCGGTCGCGACCGAGCCCACGCCGCCGGCAGCCCCCGTCACCAGCACCGGCCCCTGCTCTGGGGCGAGCCCGTGCTCCTCGAGCGCCATCACCGCGAGCATCGCCGTGAAGCCCGCGGTGCCGACGGCCATCGCCTGGCGCGCGTCGATCCCCTCGGGCAGGCGCACGAGCCATTTGCCCTTGACCCTCGCGCGCTCGGCATAGCCGCCCCACCAGGCCTCGCCGACGCGCCAGCCGGTCAGCACCACCTTGTCGCCCACCGCGAAATCCGGCACGTCGGAGCGCAACACGGTGCCCGCGAAGTCGATCCCCGGCACATGGGGATAGCTGCGCACGAGCCCGCCGCCGCCGGTGAGGCAGAGCCCGTCCTTGTAATTGAGCGTCGTCCACTCGACATCGACCGTGACGCTCTCCCCCGGCGCCTCCGGCAGCCGGTCCTCCTCGATCTCCTGGATCGTCTGGCTGACGGTCCCGTCCTCGGCCTTGTCGACAATCAGCGCGCGAAATGGCATCTGTCCCTCCTCATGCGGCCTGCGCCGCCTAGAACGTCAGACGATTGGCGAGATTGCAAGCGGCGCCGCGCGCCGCCGGGAGAGGCCGATGACGTCAGAGCCCCGGGAGGAGGCGCCCGCCCCCCGCGCGCCGGCCGGCGACCGGATCGCCGAGGAGATCCGCCGGCTGATCCTGGAGGGCGAGCTCGGCCCCGAGCAGCGCCTGCCCGGCGAGCAGGAACTCGCCCAGCGCTTCGGCGTCTCGCGCCCGACGCTGCGCGAGGCGCTCAAGCGGCTCGCCGCGCAGAACCTGATCCGCACCCGCCGCGGCGCCGCCGGGGGCAGCTTCGTCAACCGCCTCTCCTGGGCCGACGCCCGCGAGGAGGTGGCGGCCACCGTCACCCTCCTCCTCGGCATGGACCCGATCCCGGCCGAGCGCGTCGCCGAGGCGCGCCTCGCGCTGCTGGAGGCCTGCGCGGGGCTCGCCTGCGCGCGCCGCGAGCCGGCCCATCTCTCCGCCATGCGCGCCGAGATCGAGGTGCAGCGCGCGCCCGCGACGACCGACCGGGAGTTCTGCGCCTCCGACGTGCGCTTCCACCGCGTCTTCGCCGAGGCGACCGGCAACCCGCTCCTCGCGCTCCAGACCGCCGGGGTGATCGACGCGATCCAGCCCCTCCTCAACCGGCTGACCTATCGCGGGCAGGATCGCGCAGCGATCGCGCTCCGCCATGCCCGCATCGCGGCGCGGCTCGAGCGGCGCGATCTCGCCGGCCTCCTCGAGGAGCTCGCGCAGGCGAGCGAGGAGACCGCCCGGCGCGTGCAGGCCGCGCTCGCGCTGCGCGCCGACCGGGGCGCCGGCCCCCGCGCCCCCTGAGCCCTTGCCCGCGCCCCTCGCTCGTGCAACACACTCCGGACCGGACGCAGGGAGGCGGCGCGGGCCGCTGCGAGGGGGAGACCATGCGCCCAGCAGACGACATGAAAATCATCGCCGGCAACGCGAACCAGCCGCTCGCGGAGGCCATCGCCCGGCGCATCGCCGTCCATCAGGGCACGCAGTTCCAGCTCACCTCCGCCCGGGTCGAGCGGTTCAACGACAGCGAGGTCTGGGTCGAGATCCACGACAACGTCCGCGGCGAGGACGTCTTCATCGTGCAGCCGACCTCGAAGCCCGCCAACGACAATCTGATGGAGCTCCTGATCATCACCGACGCGCTGCGCCGCTCCTCGGCGCGCCGGATCACCGCGGTGATGCCCTATTTCGGCTATGCCAGGCAGGACCGGCGCACCTCCGCGCGCACGCCGATCTCGGCCAAGCTCGTCGCCAATCTGCTGACCCATTCCGGCATCGACCGGGTGCTGACGATGGATCTCCATGCCGGACAGATCCAGGGCTTCTTCGACATCCCCGTCGACAATCTCTATGCCGCCCCCGTCTTCGCCCTCGACATTCGCCACCATCTGAAGGACCGGGAGGAGCTGACGGTGGTCTCCCCCGATGTCGGCGGCGTGGTGCGCGCCCGCGATCTCGCCAAGCGGATCGATGCGGGCCTCGCCATCGTCGACAAGCGCCGCGTGCGCGCGGGCGAGGTCGACGAGATGATCCTCATCGGCGAGGTCAAGGACCGCGCCTGCGTGATCGTGGACGACATCTGCGACACCGCCGGAACCCTCTGCAAGGCGGCGGAGCTGCTGAAATCCGAGGGCGCGGCGGAGGTCCACGCCTATATCTCCCACGGCGTGCTCTCCGGCCCCGCGATCGAGCGCGTCACCAATTCCGCGATGGAGAGCCTCGTCATCACCGACTCGATCGCGCCGACAGAGGCGGTGAAGGCCGCGCGCAACATCTGCGTGATCTCGGTCGCGCCGCTCTTCGCGCAGTCGATCCTCAATGTCAGCAAGGACACGAGCGTCTCCTCGCTGTTCTCCGAGGAGCAGATCGCGCCGATCTACGAGGCGCTCTACGGCCCCGGCCCCGCCTGAGGCGATGGACGGCGCGTCCCTCCTCTTCTACGGCGTGTGGCTCGGCGGCTCGGCGCTCGCCGCCGGGATCGGGCGGCTGCAGGGGCGCAACCCGCTCACCTGCTTCGTCGCGAGCGTGGTGCTGACCCCGGTGATCGCGGTGCCGGGGCTCCTTCTCCTCGGCCGCAAGGGGGCGCCGCGGCGGCCCTATCACGACGACGACGGGCTCTGAGCGGTGCGCCGACGGGGCCTTGCGGGGCGGCGGGGAATCCCGTATCAGACGCACTCCGAATTGAGGGCGCGAGGCGCAGGCCGCGCCCGGCCCGTCCGTGACCCATCGCCCGAGAGACCGCCATGAAAGCCGAGATCCATCCCGAGTATCACGTCATCACCGTCAAGATGGTCGACGGGTCCGAGGTGCAGATGCGCTCGACCTACGGCAAGGAGGGCGACACGGTCACCCTCGAGATCGACCCCTCCTCCCATCCGGCCTGGACCGGCGGGCAGCGGGTGGTCCAGCAGGGCGGGCGCGTCTCCAAGTTCAAGAAGAAGTTCGAGAGCTTCGGCTTCTGATCCGGCCCCGCCGGATCGCGTGAGAGGGGTGTCGGCGCGATGGCTGCGCGCGCGCATGTGATCGTGCTCGGCAACGAGAAGGGCGGCTCTGGCAAGTCCACGACCGCCATGCACCTCACCGTCGCCCTGCTCCGCGACGGGCACGAGGTGGGCGCGCTCGATCTCGACCTCCGCCAGAAATCCTTCTTCCGCTATCTCGAGAACCGCGAGGCCTACGGCACGCGCGAGGGCACGCGGCTCAAGATGCCCCAGCGCATCACCATCGCCCGCTCCGACGCCCCCCACCGCGACACCGCCGCGGAGGAAGACCGCCAGAGCATCGAATCGGCGATCGACGCGCTCTCCGAGACCTGCCGCTTCATCGTGATCGACACGCCGGGCGCGGTGAACCCGCTCACCCAATCCGCCCATGCCTCGGCCGACACGCTGATCACCCCGATCAACGACAGCATGATCGACTTCGACCTGCTCGGCCGCGTCGATCCGGTGAACAACAAGGTGCTGGGCCCCTCGGTTTATTCCGAGATGGTCTGGGCCGCCCGCCAGCGCCGCGCCGCCGAGCGCCGCGGGCCGACGGATTGGGTGGTGCTCCGCAACCGCATGTCCACCCTCGACAGCCGCAACAAGCGCAAGGTCTCCGGCGTCCTCGAGGAGCTCGCGGAGCGGATCCGCTTCCGCATCGTGCCGGGCTTCTCCGAGCGGGTGATCTTCCGCGAGCTGTTCCTCAACGGGCTCACCCTCCTCGATCTCCGGCAGGGCTTCGTGAATCTCACCCTCAGCCATGTTGCAGCGCGGCAGGAATTGCGCGACATGATCAAGGCGCTCGCCCTGCCCGGGGTGGGCCCCGTCCGCTAGCCGACCACCGCCGAGACAAGGCGCCCAGCGCGCCGGGAGGACTGCATGCGCATCGTGATGATCGGATCGGGCTATGTCGGGCTCGTCTCCGGCGCCTGCTTCTCGGATTTCGGCCACGAGGTGGTCTGCGTCGACAAGAACGCCGAGAAGATCGCCCGGCTCGAGCGCGGCGAGATGCCGATCTACGAGCCCGGCCTCGACGATCTCGTGGCGCGCAACGCCCAGGCAGGCCGGCTCTCCTTCACCACCGAGATGGGCGAGGCGGTGGCCGCGGCGGACGCCGTGTTCATCGCCGTCGGCACGCCGACGCGCCGGGGCGACGGCCATGCCGATCTCTCCTATGTCTATGCGGCGGCGCGCGAGATCGCGGGCCATCTGAGCGGCTACACCCTCGTCGTCACCAAATCGACCGTGCCGGTCGGCACCAATCGCGAGGTCGGCCGCATCCTCCGCGAGACCGCGCCGCAGGCCGATGTCGACATCGCCTCCAACCCGGAATTCCTCCGCGAGGGCGCGGCGATCGAGGACTTCATGCGCCCCGACCGGGTGGTCTGCGGCTGCGAGACGGATCGCGCGCGGGCGGCCCTCAACGACATCTACCGCCCGCTCAATCTCCGCGAGACGCCGATCCTCTTCACCGACATCGAGTCGGCCGAGATGATCAAATACGCCGCCAACGCCTTCCTCGCGACCAAGATCACCTTCATCAACGAGATCGCCGATCTCTGCGAGAAAACCGGCGCGGACGTGCAGCAGGTGGCCAAGGGGATCGGGCTCGACGGGCGGATCGGGGCGAAGTTCCTCCATCCGGGGCCAGGCTACGGCGGCTCCTGCTTCCCGAAGGACACCGCCGCGCTCGCGCAGACCGGGCGCCAGCACGCCTCGCCCGTGCGCATCGTCGAGACGGTGATGGAGGTCAACGCCGCCCGCAAGCGCGCGATGGCCGAGCGCGTGGTCGAGGCGCTCGACGACAAGGTGGCGGGCAAGCGCATCGCCGTCCTCGGCGTCACCTTCAAGCCCAACACCGACGATATGCGCGACGCGCCGTCGCTCGTCATCGTGCCGGCGCTGATCGGGGCGGGCGCGGAGGTGCGGGTCTGCGATCCCGAAGGGCGCAAGGAGGGCGAGGCGCTCCTGCCCGGCGTGATCTGGGAGGCCGACCCCTATCGGGCGGCCTCGGAGGCCGACGCGCTCGTGATCATCACCGAGTGGAACGAGTTCCGCGCCCTCGACCTCACCCGGCTCAAACAGGCGATGCGGGGCGGGGTGATGGTCGATCTCAGAAACATCTACCGCCCGAGCGAGGCCCGGGCGGCAGGGTTCGCCTATCGCTCGATCGGCCGGAGCTGAGCCTCAGGCCGCCGATTTGAGCGCAGGGGCGGGGGCGGCCGCGCCAGCCTCGATCGTCGGGGCGATGCCGGCCCCCTGCTCGATCAGCCGGCGGTGGAGCGCGGCCAGCGCAGGCACCCGCTCCTCGGTGCCGACGACGAACTGCACGTCGACGGCGCGCGCGCTCTGCTGCATGGCCATCGGCGCGATCCCGGCCTCGGCGAGCGCCTCGAGCCCCGCGCGCGAGACCGGCAGCCCCGAGAGGTCCCGGCCGACGGCGCTGACGAGCGCGACCTTCTGGATGTGCACCCGCGCCGCCGGATAGGCCTCCGCGATCTCCCGCTTCACCCGCTTGGCGTCCTTGAGCGAGCCGTCGAGGAAATGGGTGATCGTGTTGGCGTTCGACTGCTTGGAGACGATGCGCACGCCGTGCCGGGTCAGCGCCTTCAGGATCGTCGCGTCATAGCCCTTCACGCCCACCATGTCCTGCTCAAACACCTCGAAGGCGATGAGCTCGAGCCCGGTGACCATCTCGACCCCCGGCTCGCCGGAGAGCTCGGCGTCGATCAGCGTGCCCGGATCGGCCGGCTCGAAGGCGTTGGCGACCCGCAGCGGGATGTCCGCCTGGCGCAGAATCTTCGCCGCCCGCGGGTGGATCGCCTCCATGCCGAGATTGGAGAGCTGGTCGGCCACGTCGAAATTGGTGTGCCCGATCTTCTTCACCTTGTCGGCGCCGACGATCTTCGGGTCCCCGCTCGAGAGGTGGAACTCCTTGTGGATCACCGCCTCGCGCGCCGCGGTCTGCGCGGCGATGCGGGCGAAGGTCACCTCGGAATAGCCCCGGTCGAACTCGCGCACGAGCCCCTCGCGGCACTGGGCATAGCCGGTGACGATGGGCATCTCGGTCGCGAGATCCACATCCTCGAAGCCCTGGCGGATGCGCTCCTCGAGGCTCGGCTGGCTGTCGTCGCGCCAGCCCGTGAGGTCGACGAAGCGGGCCTCGAACCCGGCGCGGCGGAGCATCAGCGCCATGGTGTGCGCCGAATGCGCCTCGCCGATGCCGGAGAGCAGCTCGCGCACGGTCGTCATGTGCTCGTCGAGCCGGAAATGGCCGTAGGAGCAGAGCCGCTGCAGGTCGATCAGGCAGCTCCGCGCGCCCTCGATCCGCTCGCGCAGGAAGTCGTCGGCCATCCGCCGGTCGGCCGGATGGTCGAGCAGCGCGCCGTGGATCTCGGCCATGCGGGCGTGGGTCGCGTCGAGCGCGTCGCCCCAGCCATGGCCCGAATCGGCGGCGACGAAGCGGCGATAGATGCCGGGCTCGCCGGTCTTCTTGTCCTCCAGCAGCAGGTTCGTCACCCCGCCGAAGGCCGAGACGACGAAGATGCGGCCATAGGGATCGCCGCCGGGGCGCTCGAAGAGCGTGCCCACCAGCTCGTCGGCGCGGCTCATGGAGGTGCCGCCGATCTTCTCGACAGAATGCGCGGTCATATGTGCCTCGGGGGTCAGGGTTTGCGGCCCGGCCCCCGCTCCTTTGTCGTTGTGTGTCACGAGGTCTCCGGCGCGGCGTAGGACCCGTCGGCCTGGTGCACTTCCGTGCCCGTCACCGGCGGGTTGAAGCAGCAGGCGAGAACCAGCTCCTCCTCCGCGCGCAGCGTGTGCTTGTCGTGCTTGTCGAGCGCATACATCACGCCCGGGCGGATCTCGTGGACCTCGCCGGTCGCCAGATCCTCGATCGAGCCCTTCCCCGAGATGCAATAGACGCTCTCGAAATGGTTCTTGTAGTGGAAGGTGTGCTCAGAGCCCGCCTCGATCACCGTGATGTGGAAGCTGAAGCCCATCCCGTCGCCGGCCAGCAGCATCCGGACCGAGGTCCAGCGCGCATCCGAGACGGCGCGGTCGGTGGTCTTCAGCGCGTGGAAGTCGCGAACGATCATGGCTGCCTCCTCACTCCGCGGCGACGCGCTGGCCGCCGGCGCAGGTCGCGACCGCGGCCTCGAGCACGTCGAGCCCGCGCTCGAACTGCTCCATCGGCGTGGTGAGCGGCGCGAGCACCTTCACCACCTCGTCATGGGCGCCCGAGGTCTCGATGACGAGACCGTGGCGGAAGGCCTCCGCGCAGATCGCGCCGGCAAGCTCGCCGGAGCCCACATCGAGCCCGCGCATCATCCCACGCCCCTTCACCCTGGCGCCGGGGACGAGGGCGCGCATGGCGCCGAGCCGGCGCTCGAGATAGGCGCCCTTGCGGCGGACCTCCTCGGCGAAGGCACCGTCCGCCCAGAACTTCTCCAGCGCGACCCGCGCCGTCACGAAGGCGTGGGTGTTGCCGCGGAAGGTGCCGTTGTGCTCGGCCGGGCCCCAGATGTCGTGCTCGCGCTTGATGAGCAGCGCGGCGAAGGGCAGGCCGAAGCCGGAGAGCGACTTCGCCATCGGCACGAGATCGGGCTCGATGCCCATCCCGTCGAAGGAGAAGAAGCCGCCGGCGCGGCCGATCCCGGCCTGGATGTCGTCGAGGATCAGGAGCGCGCCGTGCTTCTTGGCGAGACGCGCGATCCCCTGCAGCCACTCGGCCGAGGCGGCGTCGAGCCCGCCCTCGCCCTGCACGGGCTCCACGAGGAAGGCCGCGGGGGCGTCGATCCCCGAGGAGGGGTTGTCGAGCATGGTCTCGATCACCTGCAGGGTGTCGACATCCGGGCCGAAGGCGCCCTCGTAGGGCATCCGCGCCGTGCCGCAGAGCGGGCCGCCGCCGGCGCCCTCGCGCTTCGAGGCGTTGCCGGTGCAGGCGAGCGCGCCCATGGTCATCCCGTGGAAGCCGTTGGTGAAGGCGACGATGGTGCGCCGGCCGGTCACCTTGCGGGCGAGCTTGATGGCGGCCTCCACGGCATTGGTGCCGGTCGGGCCCGTCATCATCAGCTTGTGGTCCCAGCCGCGGGGCTCGAGCACGAGCCGCTCGAAGGTCTCCAGGAAGGCGGCCTTCGCGTCGGTGTGCATGTCGAGCCCGTGGGCCAGCCCGTCGCCCGCGATATGCTCGAGGAGCGCGGCCTTCATGTCCGGGTCGTTGTGCCCGTAGTTGAGGGTCGAGCAGCCGGCCAGGAAGTCGGTATAGGCGCGGCCCTCGGCATCCCAGAGCGTCGAGCCCTGGGCTTTGACGAAGCTGACGGGGAAGCTGCGGCAATAGCTGCGCGCTTCCGATTCGCGTCGATCGAACACGGCCGTGCCGGCCGCGGTTGCGGTGGTCATGGGAACCTCTCTGGGTTTGGAAGTGTGTGGGTCAGGCGGCCGCGCGCTTCAGCGCACCGAAGCGGCCGATCTTGACCATGTGCTCGGTCGGGTGGCGCCCGTCGAAATGGGCCTCCCGCTCGTAATGCGGCTCGGAGACGAGGGGAGCGTCCATCTCCTCGGCGAAGGCGCGGAAGAGCGCCCAGGACGCCGCGTTGTTGCGCGTGATCGTGGTGTTGAGACGCTGCACATGGGCGCAGATCTCGCGCCCGATCAGATGTGCGAGCATGCGTTTGGCCACGCCCTGCCCGCGCGCCTTTTCCGAGACGGCGACCTGCCAGACGAGGAGCGTCTCCGGGTCGGACGGCACGAGATAGGCCGAGACCCAGCCGACGACCTCCCCGCCCAGCTCCGCAAGCACGCAGGTCTCCGCGAAGTGGTCGCACTGCAGAAGGTTGCAATACATCGAGTTGTCGTCGAGCGGCCCGCAGGAACGGATGAGCTCCCACACGGCCGATCCGTCTTCCGGCTCGGGCGCACGGAAGGTCAGCGACTGCGCGGCGGTGTCCTTAGCCATCTGCCGATCCCCTGTGTGTTTTTCGTTGAGCGAAAGATACGCATATGGCTGGTGATTTCAACACCGAAAGATGTTCCCACCGCACCCCACGGCAACCGCAACATATACCTTGTTTTTTATTAGGCTAACCAAATGCGCCCCACCGCGCCGCCATCCGAAATTTCGAAGAAAATAATTTTCATGAGGTGACCGTCGCGTGGGATGTTTCGGAGATCGAAGGGGTTTGCCCATGCTTGCGCCGGTGGCGCGAACGGGCCAGTCTGGGCGCCGACCCCGCCCGAGGACCGCCCATGGAAGACCGCGCTCTCGCCTGCCTCGTCGCGCTCCGCCGGGTGCTCGGCGTCGCCGAACGCGACGCCCGGCGCCTCGCCAAGCTGACGGGCCTCACCCCCACCCAGCGCCTCGTGTTGCAGATCGTGCGCGACGCGGGCGAGATCACGCCGAAGATGATCGCCGACAAGGCCGGCGTCGCCCCCGCCTCGGCCACGGCGCTGATCGAGAAGCTGAGCCAGCTCGGCCTGATCGACCGGCGCCGCAGCGTCAGCGACCGGCGGAAATACTGGGTGTCGCTGACCGAGGCCGGGGGCGCCGCGCTCGATTCGGCGCCGGACCCGCTCCTGCACCGCTTCGCCGCCGAATTCGACCGCATCCCCGATTGGGAGCAGGCGATGATCCTCGCGGCCCTCGAACGGGTGGCGGGGCTCGTCGCCTCGGACGAGCCCCTGCCCCCGCCGGAGCCCGAGCCGCGCGAGCGCGCGCCCCGCGCCGGCTGAGCCCCCTCAGAGGCCGAGCGCCGCCGCGGTCGCGGGGTCAAGGATGCCGGTGACGGCGAGCCCCGCATCGGCCTGGAAGGCGCGCAGCGCCCGGTCGGTCGCCGGGCCGAAGATGCCGTCGACCGTGCCGAGCGGGTAGCCCGCCGCCATGAGCGCGCGCTGCAGATCCGCCACCGCCCCGCCCCGCAGCCGCGGGGATGTGAGGCGCAGCGGGCCGGAGGGGGGGCCGGGATCGTCGGTCACCGCATCGCCGCGCACCACCTCCTCGGGCTCGGAGACGATCTCGTAGACCCGCTCGTCCTGATAGTAGGTCGCCCGGTAGAGGACGCCGTCGCAGAGGAAGAGGGTCTCGCCGTCGGAGACGATGCGCTCGCAGCCCTTGTCGTCCGGGAGCGTGGCCACGTACACGAGCGTCGCGCCCGCGACCGCGGCGGTGAAATACCAGCCCCAGCGCGGATACCAATGATAGCCGCCCCAGCGCCAGTGCGGCGGGCGGTAGTAGGGCGGGCGGTAGGCCGGCGGGCGCCAGTAGGGCGGGCGCCAATGCGGCGGACGCCAGCCGGGCGGGCGCGGGCGGTAGTGGGGCGGGCGCCCCGCCACCGGCGGCCGCCAGCCCGGCGGACGCGCCCCGGGCGGTCTGGGACGGTAGGCGGGCGGCCGGGCCGCCGGCGGGCGCGGGCGATAGGCCGGCGGACGGGTTCCGGGGCGGCCTGGGCGGTAGGCCGGCGGACGGGTCCCCGGGCGGCCGGGGCGATAGGCCGGCGGACGGGTCCCCGGGCGGCCGGGACGGGTGGCCGGCGGACGGGTCGCGGGGCGGCCGGGACGGGTGGCAGGCGGGCGGGCCCCGGGGCGGCCGGGACGGGTGGCAGGCCGGCCCGGGCGGGTCTTGGCACCGCGCGGCGCCATGTTCGGACGACTGCGGAAGCCGCCGGCATGGCCGCCGGGACGGGCCTCTGCGGCAGCAGGCACGAGCCCGCCGGTGACGGTCGCCTCCGGGGCCGGGAGAAGGCAGAGGACGGCAGCGACGGCGGCGATCAGGAGGACCCTCGTCATTGCGCGTCCTCCCGCGCCTCGCCGGCCGGCTCGGGCGCGTCCTCCGCGGCCTGCGCCGCGTCCTCCGCGGGCGCCTCCGGCGCGCCGTCCGCGCGCGCCTCCGGCGCGGCTTCGGGCAAGGAGACGAGCTCGGGGAAGCTCACGGCCATCGCGTCCTCTTCCGGGACATGGGTGAACATGCCCTCCGCGATCTCGGGCGCCAGGTCCCAGTCCATCAGATAGGCGCGGTATTGCGGCCAGCCTTTGATGTGGGGCTCGGTGCCGACGAGCATGAGGGGGAGCGGGGCCTCCGGGTCGTCGGCGATCCAGACCTGCCAGTCCTCGTCGTAGCTCGTGAAGGCGATGTGGTGGGCGGGCTGCCCGGCGATGCGGGTGAGGCCGACATAGGCCGCACCGTCGACGCCGGCGAGGAAGGCGGCGGGCAGCCTCTCGCTCATGATCGACCAGAGCGGGACCACGGTGCCGGTGCGCGCGCGCACGGCGGCGACGAGGGCGTCGAAGCCGTCGGCGAAGGGGGCGGTGGCGTAGAAGCCGTCCTCGGGAGCGGCGACGGTGAAGCTCTCGCCGTCGTAATAGTAGTCCCGCCGGTCGGCGCCGCGCTCGGTCTCGGAGACGAAGCCCGCGGCGCGGTCCATCACCGTGCGCCCGCTGCGCAGGAAGGTCAGCTTCTCGCGGCCCTCGACGACCAGGTCGTAGCTCACGAACCAGGAGAAGGCGAAGGCGGGCTGGGCGGCGAGGAACTCGGCGGCGGCGGAGGCGATGGCGATCGGGTCCGGCTCGGCCTCGGCGGCCGGCTCGGCCGCGCCGGCGGGGAGCGCCGTGGCGAGAAGGAGGGCGGCGGAACGGTGCATGGACTGCGCCTTTCGTGACGGGGGCCGGGTGCCGCCCTGTGCGGCCTCGTGTGGCCGGAGTTTAGCCGACCTGGGCGCGAGGCGCCATGGCCGGTCCGACCGCGGCGGATCGAGATGAACCAATATAATACCAAAAATCCCGAAAACTGGGCCATGGCTATTCCGGAAATCCGTGTTAGGCTAAGTCTCAATCAAAAAAGGTGCCGATTGTGCACCAAAACGACTGGGAGGATTGGCAGATGATCAGACGGACGATTCTCGGCGCGCTGTCGCGGCGCGGGTTCCTGCGGGGGGGGACGGCCGGCATCGCGGCGATGGCGGCCTCGGGGCTCGCCACGCGGGTGCTCGCCCAGGAGAAGGTGATCCGCATCGGGTTTCTCGCGCCGCTCACCGGAGCCGTGGCGGCCTGGGGCAAGCCCGGGCTCGACGGCTGCCGGATCTGGGCCGAGCGGGTGAACGCCGCGGGCGGCGTCAAGCTCTCCGACGGCGCCTTCCGGATCGAGTTCGTCGCCTACGACAACGAATACGATCCGGCGAAGGCCCGCACCGGGGCCACCAAGCTCGTGCGCGAGGACGAGGTGGCCTTCGTCATGATGCTCGGCGGCGACACCTGGCCTGGCGCGCAGCCCGTGGCCGACCGCACGGGGATGCTCTTCTCCACTCTCCTGCCCTCCGATCTCGGGCCGGACACCGAGACGCTGGTGGCGCCGGCGGAGGTCCATCCGATCTACAACGTGACCGGCGTCGAATGGCTCGCCGAGACCCGACCGGAGCTGAAGACCGCGGTGATGTGCGCGCAGGACGACGCGCTCGGGCTCCCCTCGGTCGCCACCTATCTCGCGGCCTTCGAGGCGGCGGGGATCGAGATGCAGTCCGAGCCGCTGCTCTTCGACCCGGCGACCACCGACTTCGCCCCCGTCGTCACCCGGATGCTCTCGGGCAACCCGGACATCGTCTGCCTCGACACCTGCTATTCCGACTACGTCCACCCGATCTGCGAACAGCTGTTCCAGCAGGGCTATGACGGGCAGATCATCTCTTGCACGGCGGACTTCTACGAGCAGATCATCGAGAAAACCTCGCAGGAGTTCATGGAGGGCTTCGTCTTCCAGTTCCCCGATTTCGACGATCCGGCGCTCAACTCCGATCAGGTCAACTTCCACGACCCGAACGGCTTCTACGCCGAATACAACAAGCGCCATCCGGGCGAGTGGGGCGCGGTGAGCTGGGAATACGCCTCGATCATGGATCTGTGGGTCGCCGCCGCGGAGAAGGCGGGCTCGGCCGATCCGCAGGCCGTCCTCGCCGCCATGAAGGAGGGCGGCACCGGCAAGCACTGCTTCGGCGAGGCGACATGGTGGGGCGAGGACCTCTTCGGCATCGACAACGCCCTCGTCGGCGACTGGCCGGTGGTGGCGATCGAGGGCGGCAAGGCGCGCATCAAGGCCTTCAAGTCGATCCCGGACTGGTACGACCGCCATGGCGAGCTCCTCAAGAAGCACATGACCGCCTACGGGCAGATGTGGAACCAGCGCGGCTGAGCCGCGCGGGCGCGGGGGGCGGCGCCTCCCGCGCCCGGGGACCCCTCCGATGATCGATCTTCTCCTCCAGACCGGGCTCAACGCGGTCTACGCCGCGAGCTACATCGCGCTCGTCGCCGTCGGCCTCGTGCTGATCTTCGGCGTCATGGGCGTGATCAACTTCGCCCATGGCGAGCTGTTCATGATGGGCGCCTATGCGGTGGTGGCGCTCTATGCCGACCTGCAGATGCCGTTTCTGATGGCCGTCGCGGTCGGGCTCGTCTTCGTGGGGCTCCTCGGGCTCGCGATAGAGCGGGCGCTGTTCCGGCCCTTGCGCGACAACCCGCTCGGCGGGCTCGTGGCCTCCATCGGGTTTCTCATGGTGCTGCAGGCGCTCGCCGTCCTCGGCTTCGGCGTGCGCATGGAGCATGTGCCCCCCGCCACCAAGGAGGTGCTCCAGTTCTCCGAGGGCGTCTCGATGCCCTTGCAGCGCCTCTATGTGGTCGTCGCGGCGGTGGTGCTCCTCGGCCTTCTCTGGGCGTTCCTCAAGCGCACGCGCTTCGGCTGGGCGCTCCGCGCTTCGGCCCAGGACGCGGAAGCCGCGCAGCTTCAGGGCATCTCGACCCGGCAGACCGCGATGATCGCCATGTTCATCGGCGCGGCGCTCGCCGGCGTCGCGGGCGCGCTCTCGGCCCCCTTGGTCTCGGTCAACCCGCATATGGGCCATTCGGTCATCATCACCGCCTTCATCGTCATCATCGTCGGCGGGGTCGGCAGCCTCGAGGGCGCGGCGCTCGCGGCGGTGGCCTACGCCTTCATCCACACCTTCGTGACCACCTTTTTCGACGGGGTGATCGCCGACATCGTGGGGCTCTCGCTCATGCTGCTCGTGCTGATCGTGAAACCGACCGGGCTCTTCGGGAAGGCCGACCGTGCTTGACCGGCTGATCCGCCTCGGCCTCTGGGCGGCGCTCGTCGCCGTCCTGGCGCTCGTGCCGCCGCTCCTGTCCTTCTCGCAGCAGGAGATCCTGGTCTTCATGACCATCAACGTGCTGGTGGTCGCCTCCTACCGCCTGCTCACGCTGACCGGCGAATGGTCGCTCGCGCATGTGGTGATCATGGGGGTCGGGGCCTATGCCTCGGCGCTCTACTCCAAGCATTTCGCCGTGCCGGTGCCGGTCTCGATCCTCCTCGGCGGCGGCACCGCGGCGCTGATCGCCATGGGGCTCAGCTATCCGCTGTTCCGCATGAAGGGGTTCTATTTCCTCATCGGCTCCTTCGCGGCCGGCGAGATCATCCGCCTCCTCTGGAAGCGCTTCCGCGAGCCCTTCGGCGGGCCGAAGGGGCTGAAGCGCATCGAGCCGATGCCCAATCTCGAGCTGCCCGGCCTCAGCCTCGATTTCTTCGACCCGGTCGACTACTACTATCTCCTGCTCGCCGTCGTCGGGGTCTGCCTCTGGATCATGTGGCGGATCGAGCGCTCGCCGGTCGGCCTCACCTTCCACGCGGTGCATTGGCAGGACAAGCTCGCCGAGGCCTCGGGCGTCGACGTGCGCGCCTACCGCACCCTCGCCTTCGTCATCGCGAGCGGCTTCGCCGGGATCGCGGGCGGCCTGCTCGCCCACTATATCGGCACGATCAACCCCAACAGCTTCGACGTCGAGACGATGGTCTTCGTCCTCACCTGGGCGATCGTCGGCGGCACGCGCACCTTCTACGGGCCGATCCTCGGCTGCGTGCTGCTCACCATCCTCAACGAGATCGTGCTGCGCGAACTCGGCTTCGAGCAACTCCGCCCGCTGATCTACGGCCTCGTGCTGATGGCCGCGATCCTTTTCCTGCCGAAGGGGCTCGAAGGGGTCGTGCAGGCCGCCATCGCCCGTCTGCCGCGCAGCGGCCGCGGCGAGGAGAGCGCGAAGGCGCTCGAGGAGCCCGCCCCATGACCGTCCCCTTCCTCGAGATCGACCGCATCACCATGCGCTTCGGCGGCCTCGTCGCCGTCGACGGCCTCTCCTTCGCGATCGAGCACGGCGCGATCCACGGCCTGATCGGCCCGAACGGCGCGGGCAAGACCACCACCTTCAACATCGTCTCCGGCTTCTACCGCCCCACCTCCGGCGAGGTCCGCCTGCGCGGCGAGCGCATCTCCGGGCTCACCATGCACGAGGTCGCCCGCCGCGGCATCGTGCGCACCTTCCAGCACTCCACCCTCTTCGCCGAGATGACGGTCCTCGAGAACGCCCTCGTCGGCACCCATATGGCCTTCCGCCCCAACATCTTCGCGGCCATCCTCGGTTGGGACGCAGAGGACCGCCGCGGCGCCCGCGCCCGCGCCGAGGAGGCGCTCGACTTCTTCGGCCTCCTCGATCTCGCGGGCGAGCGCGCGGGCGATCTCTCCCACGGCCACCAGCGCGCCCTCGGCCTCGCCATCGCCACCGCCGCGCACCCGGACGCCGTCCTCCTCGACGAGCCCTTCACCGGCATGAACCCCGAGGAGACGACCCGCATGATGGAGCTGATGCGCGCCCTGCGCGACTCCGGCGTGACCATCCTCCTCGTCGAGCACGACATGCACGCGATCATGGGCCTCTGCGACACGATCACCGTGATGAGCTTCGGCAAGCTCCTCGCCGAGGGCGATCCTCAGGCGATCCGCACCCACCCGGAGGTCATCGAGGCCTATCTCGGAGGGGGCGCCCATGCTGCTTGAGATCGAGGCCGCGACCGTCGCCTACGGCAAGGTGGCGGCGCTCAAGGGCGTCTCCATGGCGATCCCCGAGGGCGGCGTGGCCACCATCATCGGGGGCAACGGCGCGGGCAAGACGACGACGCTGCGCGCGATCTCGGGCCTCGCGCCGCTCGCCTCGGGCGAAATCCGCTTCGAAGGCGCGCGCATCGACGGGCTCGCGGCCGACCGCATCGTCGGGCGCGGCATCGCCCATGTGCCGGAGGGCCGGCGCATCTTCCCCGACCTCACCGTCGAGGAGAACCTGCGCACTGGCGCGTTCCTGCGCCGCGACGCCGCCGCCGTCGAGGCCGACCTCCGCGGGGTCTACGACCGCTTCCCGCGCCTCCAAGAGCGCCGCGGCCAGCTCGCCAAGACGATGTCGGGCGGCGAGCAGCAGATGCTCGCCATCGGCCGCGCCCTGATGGCCCGCCCGCGGCTTCTCCTGATGGACGAGCCCTCCATGGGCCTCGCCCCCGTCATCGTCGAGGAGATCGCGCGCATCGTCGAGGCGATCGGCAAGGAGGGGGTGACGGTGATCCTCGTCGAGCAGAACGCCGAGCTCGCCCTCGATCTCTCGCGCTACGCCTATGTGCTCGAGACGGGCCGCGTCGCCCTCGAAGGGCCGGCCGCAGAGCTCAAGGGCAACGACCATGTCCGCGCTGCGTATCTGGGGCTCTGAGGCCCATGCCGAGCCCGGGCGCTGGAGCCGGGTCGACCGGCTCTGGGAGCGCTGGCAGGAGGCCGCGCAGACGGCGCTCGCCGAGGGCCGGGCGCAGGACGCCGCGCGCGCCTGGCGCCGGGCCTGGGCGCTCGGCGCGCTCGCCATGGCCAAGGACGACCCCCGCCGCGCCACCGCCCTCGCCAATCTCGCTTTCGCCGCCCGTCTGCGCGGCGACGAGGCCCGCGCGGCGCGGCTCTACGCCATGGCCCGGGCGCGCTGGGCGGGGGTGGGCGACTGGATCGCCAAGGCGCGCTTCGCCCCCCGCGCGCGCTCCTCGCTCTTCCACATGCGCATGGAGATGCGCCATGCCGACCAGTTCCGCGCCAATTTCGAGGGCCGCCTCAGGCGCTTCGCCGCGGAGACGGGAGAGGCGCTGGCCGCCCTCGAACGGGGCGAGACGCCGAGCGTCCGCCTCGCCGAGCGCTGGCGCGGGGAGAAGCCCGCGATCCCGGACGACGCCCGGCGCGTCCTCGCCGCAGCCCTCCTGATCGCCAAATAGCTCAGGCGGCGAAGCGGATCGGGGAGAGGGCGGCCACCACCTCCGCCGGCAGGGCGGGGGTGCGCCCTGCCAGGAGATCGGCGGCGAGGGCGGAGAGCGCGGGCGCGGTCTGCACCCCGTAGCCCCCCTGCCCCGCGAGCCAGAAGAACCCCTCCGCCTCCGGCGCGAAGCCCGCCACGGGCGTGCGGTCCTGCGCGAAGGAGCGCAAGCCCGCCCAGCTCCGCTCGACCCGGGTGACCGGCACGGTCACCATCCGCTCGAAACGGTCGAGCCCCTCGGCGAGCACCATGTCGTCGGCCCAGGCGTCGTGCGGCTCCACCGGGTCCTCGTCCGCCGGCGAGACCATCAGCTTGCCGGCCTCGGGCTTGGCATAGACCGTCTCGGAGGCGGAGGCGAAGAGCGGCCAGCGGGAGATGTCGTGCCCCTCCGGCGCGGGCAGGATCGCGGCCGAGCGCCGGAGCGGGCGGAGGCCGACGGGGCGCGCGCCCGCCATGCCCGCCACCTCGTCCGCCCAGGCCCCGGCCGCATTGACGAGCACCGGCGCCTCGACCGCCCCGCCCGCCGTCTCGACGCGCCAGACGCCCCCCTGCCGGGAGATCGCGCGCACCGGAGCCTTGGTCTCGATCCGCCCGCCGCGCGCGCGCAGGAGCCGGGCGAGGCCCTGCAGCAAGCGGTCGACGTCGATATCGGCCGCGCTCCGCTCGATGGCGGCGGCGGCGATGGGGGCCCGGCGCAGGATGGGCACGAGGGCGACGGCCTCCTCCGGGGAGAGCCGCTCCATCCCCTCGGCCTCGGCCATATAGGCCTCGAGCTCGCCGACCTCGTCTTCGGTGGCCACCAGCATCTCGCCGCGGAGAGAGAGGAGGCTCGCCCCGGCGATCCCCTCTGGCTCGCGCAGGAGCCCCTCCGAGGCGGCGTTGAGGGCGCGCAGGGTCGCGTTGCCGTAGTTGCGGATGAAGATGGCGGCGGAGCGGCCGGTCGCGTGGTAGCCGATGGCGTCCTCGGCCTCGAGCACCGTGACCCGCGCCTCCGCCGCCGCGAAGGCCGCAGCCCCGATGCCGGCGATGCCGCCGCCGATGACCAGAATGTCCGCCGTCCCCGTCACCCGCGGAGGCCCTCCAGGAAGCTCGTCAGATTGGCCGAGAGATCGTCGGAGAGATAGCCGCCCTCCTGCACCACCGCCAGGGGCCGCCCGGCGCGCGCGATCGCCGCGGCCACCTCGGCGAACCCCGGGGTGGTGAGGGCGAGGCCCTCGAAGGGGTCGCGCTCGTGCGCGTCGAGGCCGAGGGCGACGACGACCGCATCCGCGCCGAAGGCGTCGATGCGGGCGAGGGCCGTGTCGAGGGCGGCGAGATAGTCGGCATCGCCCGTCCCGCGCGGCAGCGGCAGGTTGAGATTGGCGCCGAGGCCAGGGCCCTCGCCCCGCTCCTGCGCATGGCCCCAGAAGAAGGGGTAGAAGCGGACCGGATCGGCATGGATCGAGACGGTGAGCACGTCGGCGCGGGCGTAGAAGATGCCTTGCGTGCCGTTGCCGTGATGGACGTCGATGTCGAGGATCGCCGGGCGCAGCCCCTGCGCGCGCAGATGCTCCGCGGCGATGGCGGCGTTGTTGAGGAAGCAGAAGCCGCCCGCGAGATCGGCGAAGGCGTGGTGCCCCGGCGGGCGGCAGAGGGCGTAGGCGGCGCGCTCCCCACCGAGCACGGCCTCCGCCGCGGCGAGCGCCGTCTGCGCCGACCAGTAGGCCGCCTCCCAGGTGTCCCGCCCGATCGGGCAGGCGGTGTCGGCCTGGTGATAGCCGGCCTGGCCGACGGCGGAGCGGGGATAGGAGGCGCAGCGCCGGTCCGGATGGATGTTTGGGATGACCTCCTCGGAGGCCCCCTCGATGCGGCTCCAGCGTTCGTGGATGGTCCGCAGGAAGACGAGATACTCCGCGGTGTGGATCGCGGCGATCGGGCCGATCCCATGGTCGCGCGGGGGCGCGAGGGCCAGCCCCGCGGCCTCGGCGCCCGCGGTGAGGCGCGCGATGCGCTCTGGCACCTCCGGGCTCTCGCGCACCGCGCCGTTGACGAGGAAGTGCTTCGGCGCATGGGCGCTCTGACGGGGGTCGAGATAGGCCTTCACGGGGCGCTCCTTGGCTCGGCCGGAATGGCGGTGGCGTCGCGGCCCTTGAGGCCGAGCATGGCACGGGCCTCGGCCGGGGTGGCGAGGCGGCGGCCGAGGCGCTCGACGATGCCGGCCATGCGCGCCACCTGCTCGGCGTTGGAGCGCGCGAGGCGGCCGCGCTCGAGATAGAGGCTGTCCTCGAGCCCGACGCGGACATGCCCGCCCATCCCCACCGCCATCGCGCCGAGGCGCATCTGATGGCGCCCCGCGGCCAGCACCGAAAACCGCAGATCCTTGCCGAAGAGCCGCTCGGCGAGGCGGTGCATATGGGTGAGCTGGTCGGGCTCCGCCGCCATGCCGCCGAGCACGCCAAAGACGAACTGCACGAAGATCGGCGGGCGCACCAGCCCGCGCTCGGCGAAATGGGCGAGCATGTGGAGATGGCCGGTGTCGTAGCACTCGAACTCGAACCGCGCGCCGCGCCGCTCGCCGAGCTCGGCGAGGATATGGGCGATGTCGCGCGGGGTGTTCTTGAAGACGAGATCCTCAGAGCCTTCGAGGAAGGGCTTCTCCCAGGCAAAGCGCCACTCGGAGATGCGCGCGGCCATCGGATGGAGGGCGAAGTTCATGCTCCCCATGTTGAGCGAGCACATCTCGGGCTCGGCGGCGAGGGCGCCGGCGAGGCGGTCCGCGAGCGGCATGATCGCGCTGCCGCCGGTGGTGACGTTGATCACCGCGTCTGTCGCGGCGGCGATGCGCGGGAGGGTGAGGGCGAAATGGGCGGGGTCGGCGGAGGGGCGGCCGTCCTCTGGGTCGCGCGCGTGGAGATGGAGGATCGCCGCCCCCGCCTCCGCCGCCTCCACCGCCTGCGCCGCGATGTCGTCGGGCGCGAAGGGCAGATGGGGCGACATCGAGGGCGTGTGGATCGAGCCCGTGACCGCGCAGGTGAGGAGGACCGGCTCCATCGCGCTCAGGCGCCCGCCGGGGCGAGGCTCCGCCGGGCGGGGGCGATCTCGGCGAGGAAATCGGCGAGCGCGCCCTCGAGCCCCTCCAGGATCTCGTCGAGATGCGCCTCGGTCGCGATCATCGGGGGGCAGACGAGGAAGTGGTCCCCGCTCCAGCCGCCCCGGGTGCGGCGGGAATAGAGGATCAGGCCGCGGGCATAGGCGTGCTCCACGAGGCGGTCGTGGGCGTGAAGCTCGGGGGGCAGGGGCGCCATGCTCTCGCGGTCGGCGACGAGCTCGAAGGCGGTGAGCAGGCCCTTGCCGCGCACATCGCCGATCTCGGGGATGCGCTCGGCGAGGGTGCGGAGGCGGGCTTGCAGGGCCGCGCCCATGCGCGCGGCGTTCTCCATCAGCCCCTCCGCCTCGATCTCCTCGATGACGGCGAGGCCGGCGGCGCAGGCGAGCGGGTTGCCGGCATAGGTGAAGCCGTGGATGAAGCCGCCCGCGTCGAGCACGGGCTCGACGAGGCGCTCATGGGCGATCATCGCGCCCAAGGGGGCATAGCCCGCGCCGAAGCCCTTGGAGACGGCGATGATGTCGGGCGCGACGCCCCAATGCTCGGCGGCGAAGAAGGCGCCCGTCCGCCCGCCGCCGGACATCACCTCGTCGTGGATCAGCAGCACCCCGTGGCGGTCGCAGACCGCGCGGACGGCCTCCATATAGCCTGCGGGCGGCACCAGCGCGCCGGTGGAGGCCCCGCCGACGGGCTCCTGGATGAAGGCGAGCACCGTGCGCGGGCCTTCCTCGAGGATCCGCCGCTCGAGCATCTCGGCATAGTGGCGCCCGGTCGCGGGGTCCGCAGGGTCGAGCCCGTCGAGATAGGCGCGCGGGGCGGGCACCTTCGGGCCCGGGCGCATCATCGGATCGAAGGGCGCGGTCATCGGAGCGTAGCCCGTGAGCGCGAGCGCGCCCAGGGTCGAGCCGTGATAGGAGGGGCTGCGCGAGATCACCTTGAAGCGCTCCGCCTCGCCGATGGCCAGCGCGTATTGCCGGGCGAGCTTGATCGCGCTCTCCACCGCCTCGGACCCGCCGGAGACGAAGAACACCCGGTCGAGCCCCTCGGGCGCGAGGGCCGCGGTGCGCGCGGCGAGGCGCTCGGCGGGCTCGGTCTCGAAATGCAGCCGATAGCCGAAGGTCGCGCGCTCCATCTGCCGGCGCATCGCCTCGAGCACGCGGGGGTTGGAGTGGCCGATATTGCAGACCATGGCGCCCGAGGAGCCGTCGAGATAGCGCCGCCCGTCGACGTCCCAGATATAGACGCCGCGGGCCTCCGAGAGCGCGGGTCTGCGGCGGCGGGACTGGTAGAAGAGATGCGAAGGCGCGGGGTCCGTCATGGGCTCTCTCCGGGGAGCGCGGTGCAGTCCTCCGGGCGGAGGCTGACGCGGACCGCCTCCCCCTCGGCGAAGGGGCGGCGGTCGATCATGTTGATGGCCTGAAGCTGCAGATCGCCGACGCGCAGGAAATAGCGCGCGACCTGGCCTTGGTAGTCCACCGCCTCGACGCGGGCCTCGCGGCCGACCGTGCCCTCTGGCGCAGGCGCGGCGACGTCCTCCACCTGCAGCCGCTCGGCGCGGAGGACGAGGCGGGCGGGGCCCTGGCCGGGGACCCCCTCGGCGCGGGCCTCCGGCAGCGCGAGGGGGCCGAAGCCCGCCACCTCGAGCGCGACCTCGCCGCCCTGCCGGCCGGTCGCGGTGGCGGCGAGGATGTTGGAGGCGCCGAGGAAGCGGGCGACGAATTCCGAGCGGGGGGTGGTGTAGACCTCCTCCGGCGCGCCCGCCTGCTCCACCCGGCCCGCGGACATCACGACGATCCGGTCGGACATCGCGAGCGCCTCGGCCTGGTCGTGGGTGACGAAGATCGTCGTCACCCCGATCCGGTCCTGGATGCGCTTGAGCTCGACGCGCATGTCCTCGCGCAGATTGGCGTCGAGCGCGGAGAGCGGCTCGTCGAGGAGCAGCACGTCGGGCTCGATCACCACGGCGCGGGCGAGCGCGATGCGCTGCTGCTGCCCGCCGGAGAGCTCGCGGGGGTAACGCTCGCCGAGATGGGGGAGCTGGACGAGCTCGAGCGCCTCGGCCACGCGCCGGCGGATCTCCGCGCGCGCCACGTTCCGGTAGCGCAGGCCGAAGGCGACGTTCTCGGCCACCGTCTTGTGGGGGAAGAGGGCGTA
The DNA here is from genome assembly GCA_964576075.1 of uncultured Limibaculum sp. Lineage (GTDB taxonomy): Bacteria > Pseudomonadota > Alphaproteobacteria > Rhodobacterales > Rhodobacteraceae > Thermohalobaculum. The sequence continues at coordinate 25,550 of CAZNTX010000018.1, forward strand.
GTTCTGGAACACGAGGCCGAGATTGCGCTTGTGGATCGGCAGGTCGTTGACCCGCCGCCCGCCGATCGCGATGTCCCCCGTGGTGGGGTCGAGGAGGCCCGCGACCATCCTGAGCGTCGTCGTCTTGCCGCAGCCCGAGGGGCCGAGGAGGGTGACGAAGCTGCCCTCCTCGATCTCGAGCGACATCGGATGCACGGCGACCACCTCGCCGAAGCGCTTGGAGATCTGCTCGAGGGTGACGGCGCTCATGGGCGGTCTCCTGCGGGGCGCGGGCCGGAACCCGCGCCCTCTGGCTCAGTAGCCCTTCTGGATGCGGCCGAATTTCGTCGACCACTCCTGCTCGTTGCCGTTCCAATAGGCCGGATCGGCGAAGGTCAGCCCGTCGAGCTTGCCCGTGGGGTCGAAGGCCGGGAGCGTCGGGATCTTCTCCCCGAGATCGACCTTCTGCGGGTCGAGCGCGGGGGGATAGTTCTGCCCCTCGGCCACCGCGATCGCGGTCTCGGGCTCGAGCATGAAGTTGAGCAGCTCCTCGCAGGCGGCCATCGGCGAGCCCGCGATGACGAAGAGGCACTCCTGCCAGCCATAGCCGTTCGGCGGGTCGAGATAGCCGATGTCGTGGCCCTGCTCCTGCAGCGCGAAGATGCGGCCCGACCAGCCCTCGGTGACGTAGATCTCCTCCTCGGCGAGGAGGCTCATGAGCTCCGCCCCGGAGCCCCAGTATTTGAGCGCGAGGTCGCGATGGGCGCGGATCGCGTCCCAGACCGCGTCCATGTCCTCGATGCCGTTGGGGTTCTGGCCGGTCTGCAGCGCGCCCATCCAGATCCGGGTGCGCCAGTCGCCCCAGCCGCCGATCTTGCCCTCTAGGGAGGGCTCGATCAGCATCTTCGCGCCCCACTCCTTGGCCTGCTCGTCGGAGACGTATTTGCGGTTGTAGGCGAGGCCGGTGGTTCCGTAGTCGTAGGGCACGCAGGAGAGCTTGCCGTCGGTCACGTTGCGGAACACGTCGATCAGCTTGGGGATGACGTATTGCAGATTGGGGATGTTGTCCTCGTTCAGCGTCGTCGAGAGCCCGAGCCCGTGATAGCGGGCGTAGTCGAACACGCCGGAGAGATGGGCGATGTTGTATTCGCCGGGCTGGCTGGCCTTCACGCGGGAGAGATACTCGTCGCCGCCGCCGAAGGTGCCGTCGACGACCTCGATGCCGGTCTTCTCGGTATAGGGCTCGAAGGCGTATTCGCGGAAGGCTTCGGAGACCACGCCGCCCCAGCCGTCGAAGCGGACCTCGCTGACGGCGGCGCGGGCGTGGCGCGCGAAGGGGGTGTGGACGCCGTAGGCCAGGCCGGCGGCGCCGATCAGGCCGAGGAAGCTGCGCCGGTCGAGATCGCCGTTCAGATAGCGCTCGCGCAGGCGGTGGTAGCGGGTGGTGTCGTCCATCGGTCGGTCCTCCTGTCGGATCTCTTGTGTCGGCCGGGGCGGGTCAGCCGCCCCGGTTGGCGGCGAGCCGTCGGGCGATGGCGGCGCCGAGGAGCGGCAGCCCGACGGTGAGCAGGATCATCACGGTCCCGAGCGCGTTGATCTCCGGGCTGATCGAGTTGCGCAGCATGGCGAAGATCTGGGTCGGCACGGTCTCCACCCCTCCGGGCTTCCAGAAGAGCGTCCCCGTGATGTCGTCGAAGCTGATGGTGAAGGCGAAGAGCATGCCGGCGAAGACGGCCGGCGCGAGGAGCGGCAGGGTGACGGAGAAGAAGGTCTGGATCGGCGAGGCGCCGAGGCTCATCGCCGCCTCCTCCACATCGCGCCGGATGCCGACGAGGCGGGCCTGCACCACGAGGATCACGAAGGGCAGCGTGAAGATCACATGCCCGCAGAGGAGCAGGAAGAAGCTCTTGTTCACGCCGAGGAACTTCAGGAACAGCAGGAGCGCCACCGCGAGCACCACCTCGGGCACCAGGATCGGCGCGATGAGGATGGTGGAGATGAGGTTCGTCCCCGGCAGCTTGTAGCGCACGAGGGCGAGGGCCGCGAGCACGCCGAGCGTGGTCGAGATCACCGCCGTCAGGAGCCCCAGCACGATCGAGGTGCGGAAGGCGCGCAGGATCGCGTCGTTCTGCGCGAGCTCGACGAACCAGCGCGCCGAGACCCCGGTCATCGGGAAGGAGCCGAACTGGCTCGCATTGAAGGAGAGCAGCACCACCACCGCGACGGGCAGGAACATGAAGGCGTAGACGAGCACCGTCCAGAGCCGCACGAGCTGCCAGCCCATCACCCGAGCCCCTTCATCAGCTGGCCGAGGCCGAGGAAATGGTTGTAGGTGAGCACCAGCGCCCCCAGCACCGCGAGCAGCATCAGCGAGAGCGCCGAGCCGAGCGGCCAGTCGAGCTGGGTGATGATCGCCTCGAAGACGAGATTGGCGAACATCGCGTCGGTCGGCCCGCCGAGGACGAGCGGCGTGATATAGGTCCCCGCCCCCAGCACGAAGCAGAGAAGCCCCCCGGCCGCCAGCCCCGGCAGGGAGAGCGGCAGCGTGACCTCAAGGAAGGAGGACCACCGGGTCGCGCCGAGCGAGCAGGCCGCGTCCTCGAGGCTCCGGTCGATCCCCTCGAGGCTCACATAGACGTTGAGCACCATGAAGGGCAGCAGGAAATGCACGAGGCCGAGGATCACGGTCGCCTCGTTGTAGAGCATCTGGATCGGCTCCGAGACAATCCCCACCGCCATCAGCCCCGAATTCACCGCCCCCGAGACGCCGAGGATGTTGATCCAGGACATCGTGCGGATGATGTAGCTGATCCAGAAGGGCAGCATCAGCAGGAGCAGCAGCACCGCCTTGTTGCCCTTGGAGCGCGCGATGAAATAGGCCGCCGGATAGCCCATGACGGCGCAGACGAGCGTGGTGATCGCGGCGATCTTCAGCGTGTTGAGCAGGATGTCGCGGTAGAACGGGTCGGTCAGCGCCTCTTCCCAGTTGTCGAGATAGAAGCCGACCTGATCGGCGCCCGAGGCCGTGCGCAGCCAGAACGAATAGACCAGGATGAAGAGGAGCGGCACGAAGAGCAGCAGCGCCACCGCCGAGAGCGCCGGGGAGAGGAGGATCCAGGGCTGCCGGCGCGCGCGCCGTTCGAGGGACATGCCGGACTCCGGTCGGGTTCCGCTCGTACAAGGCTTGCAAGCCCCGGCCCATTGCGCAAATAGATAATCGGCATGTCCGATATAGACCCCGTCAATCTGGGCGCCGAGCGCCTCGTGCGCGAGCTCGACTGGAACCTGCTGCGCACCTTCGTCGCCATCGCCGAGGCGGGCAGCATCACCGAGGCCGCCCGCCGCCTGCGCCTCAAGCAGCCGACCGTCTCGAGCGCGCTCAAGCGCCTCGAGGACCGGCTGGGCAAGCGCCTCGTGGAGCGCGCGCCCGGCCGCTTTCGCCTGACCGATGCGGGGCAGAGGCTCCACGAGGAGGCGGTCGAGGTGCAGGGCGCGATCGGGCGCATCGCCACCGCCATCCGCGAGGTGACGGACGCGGTGCGCGGCCATGTGCGGGTGATGATGGCGAGCCACGTCGTCTGCCCGGTCTTCGACGCCGCCCTCGCCGGCTTCCACGCGCGCCATCCGGAGGCCACGCTCTCCATCGAGGTGCGCCGCTCGCGCGAAGCGATCGCGGAGGTGGAGGGCCGGCGCGCCTCCCTCGCCGTCTGCCTCGTCCACCACCGCAGCGAGCGCCTCGCCTATCGCCGGCTCTACCGCGAGTTCTTCGGGCTGTTCTGCGGGCCGCGCCATCCGCTCTTCGGGCGTGCAGGCCTCGCGCGGGAGGATCTCGCGGGGCACCGCTCGGTCAGCTTCGTCACCGATCAGATGGACGACGCGCTCCGCCCCGTGGCGCTCCTGCGCGCGGCCGCCGGGCTCGACCAGCGCGTCGTCGGCACCTCGGCCAATCTCGAGGAGGTGCGCCGGATGATCCTCGCGGGGCTCGGCATCGGCCCCCTGCCGCTTCATGTCGCGCGGGCCGATGTGGAGGCGGGGCGGCTCTGGCGCCTGCCGCCCTACGAAGACCCCCCGGCGATCGACGTCCACGTCGTCTCCAACCCGAAATCGCGGACCAACCGGGCCGAGGCGGCCTTCCTCGCCGAGCTGCACGACCGCATCGCGGCGACGCCCATCGCCGAGCGGATCTACGGCTGAGCCCCGGTGGCGCGCGGGCCTGCGCGCTCCACGTTCCCCGGCAGCGACCACTCACGGAGGAAGACCGATGGCCGAGACGGAGACCCGCGAGCAGATCCTCGCCTTCGCCCGCCAGCTCTGCCAGGGCTCGGACGCCGATCCGGGCGAGACCGCGCACCGGCGCCGCTGGCTCGACGCGGCGGGCCGCCCGACGGCGGAGGGCGCGCGGCTCGTCGCGGAGCTCGCGGGCCAGAGCGGCACCCGCAGCGCCTTCCGCCAGCCGCTCTGAGCCCCGGTTGCGCCCGGCCACCGCCCCGGCTAGCGTGCGCGGGCGATTGGCGGGCGGCAGGGACGGGAGGCGCGCATGACCGGCGAGGCGGAGTTCAAAGGGCTTCTCGAGGCCGACGAGGCCGAAATGAGCGTCGTCTTTTCCAACCCCCACCTGCCCGACAACCCGATGATCTATGTCAGCGAGGAGTTCGAGGCGCAGACCGGCTATGCCCCCGAGGAGGCGGTCGGGCGCAACTGCCGCTTCCTGCAGGGCCCGGAGACCGATCCCCACGCCGTCGAGGCGATCCGCCAGGGCCTCGCCGCGCGCACCCGCTTCTCGATCGACATCCTCAATTACCGCAAGGACGGGACGCCGTTCGTCAACCGCCTGCGCATCCGCCCGATCTTCGACGAGGCGGGCGCGCTCGTGTATTTCGTCGGCGCGCAGAACCCGGTGCCCTGAGCGGGCCGCAGGCCGAGGCAAAGCGGTCGGTTCCCGGCGCGCCGCGGCTCGGCTAGAAGGCGGATCCTGCGGCCAGCGCGCCCGCGCCCGCGCCCGCCCGAGAGGAGACCGCCGATGGCCGAGGAGGCCGCCACCGCCGCCGCCCCCGCCCCGCCCGCGCCGCCGGGCGCGCTCGACCTCGCCGCCGCCGCGGGGCTCCTCGAGCGCGGCGGGCCGGCGCTCTGGGCCATCGGGGCGCTCTCGGTCGTGGGGCTCGCGGTGATCCTCTGGAAGGTCTGGCGGCTCCTGCGCACCGGCGCCTGGCGGGGGGCGAAGGCGCGCCGGGCGGTGCGGCTCTTCCTGGAGGACCGCCCCGCGGAGGCGCTCGCCGCGGCGCGCACGGGCCGCGGGCTGCGCGCCCGCCTCGTGGCGGCGACGCTGGCCGCCCTCCTCGAACGCGGCTACGACGCCGCGCTCGCCCGCGAGGAGGCGAGCCGGGTCGCCAAGGGGCTGCTGGCCGAGGCGCGCTCCGGCCTCCGCGCGCTCGAGACCATCGTGACGGTCGCCCCCCTCCTCGGCCTCTTCGGCACGGTGCTCGGCATGATCGAGGCGTTCCGGGCGCTCCAGGCCACCGGCGCGCGGGCCGACCCCTCGACGCTGGCCGGCGGCATCTGGGAGGCGCTGCTCACCACCGCCGCGGGCATGGCCGTCGCCATCCCCGCGGCCCTCGCCCTCGCCTGGTTCGAGGCGGTGATCGCCGGGCTCCGGCGCGACATGGAGGACATGGCGAGCCGTCTCCTCACCCATGCCGAGCACCGCCTGACCGCCTGGGGCGAGATGGAGCCGCGGAGAGCGGCCGAATGAGCGCCGCGCGCCTCCGACGCGATCTCGGCCTCGATCTCGGCCCGGAGCGCCGTCCCCGCCGGCCGAGCCTCACCCCGATGATCGACGTCGTCTTCCTCCTCCTCGTCTTCTTCATGCTCGCCGCGCGCTTCGGGGTCGAGGGGGCGGTAGCCGTCGCGGCCGGGGGCGCCGGCGCGGGCGGGTGGGACGGCCCGCCCCGCATCGTCGACATCGCGCCCGACGCGCTCCGCCTCAACGGCGCGCCGGTGGCGGCCGAGGCCCTGGCCGGGCGCCTGCGCCCGCTCATGCCAGCGCCCGACGCGCCCGTGATCCTGCGCCCGCGCGAGGGGGCGAGCCTCGAGCGCGCCCTCGCCGTCGCCGAGCGCCTGCGCGCCGCAGGGATCGCCGACCTGGTGCTCGCCCGATGACCGATTTCTCCGAGGACCCGGGTCCCGAGCGCGGCGAGAGCGTCGTGCCGATGATCAACGTGGTATTCCTGCTCCTCGTCTTCTTCCTGATGACCGCGACGCTCGCGCCGCCGGCCCCCTTCCGGCTCGCCCTGCCCTCGGCAGAGGCCCCGCAGGGATCGGACGGGGCCGAGACGCTGCACATGGCCGCCGACGGCCGCCTCGCCTATGGCGCAGCCCGGGACGAGGCCGTCTTCGCGGCGCTGGCCGAGCGTCGCGCGGAGGCCGGCCCCCTCCGCCTGCGCGCCGACGGCGCGGTCCCGGCCGGCGAGGTCGCGGCCCTCCTCGAGCGGCTCGCCGCGCTCGGCATCGCCCGGGTCGAGATCGCCACGGAGGCCCGATGAGGCCGCGCACCGGGGCAGGCGCTGGGTGGGGCCCGCTCGGCGCCGCGGGGCGCGCGCTCGAGGCGGCGGCCTGCGCGGCCCTCGCCATCGGTCTCCACCTCGCCGCGCTGACCGCGCTCGCCCCCGAGGGGCTGACGGGCGACGGCGGCGGCACCGGCGGCGCGGAGGGCACGGGGGCGGCGCTCCGCGGCGCGGGGCCCGAGATCGCGGCCCTCCTGCGGGCTTGGGACGCCGAACCGCAGGCCGGCCACACCGCCCCGCCCCCGCCGGACGCCCCCGCCGCCGGCGGCGACGCCGAACCCGACGCCGACGAGGGTCCGGCGCCGCCCGCATCCGCGCGCGACGGCCCGTCCGACCGACCCGCCCCCGAAGCGCCCGGTCGCCCCGCGCCCCCCGCTCCGCTCGCGCCCCGTGGCCCGGTCGCGCCCGCCGCAGCCCCCGCCGAGGGGCGGCCCGAGGCCACCCCGGCCGCAGGCCAGGCTGCTCGCCCGGCCCCCGCCGCACAGAGGGACGCCACTCCGACCGCCCGCCGACCGGCCGCCGCAGACCGGCCCGCCGGCCCCGCGGCGTCCTCGGCCAGTCCCGCGCCCGCCGGGCGAGAGCGGACGCCGCAGGCGCGCGCCCCGACGGCGACGCCGCCCGGCGCCATGGCGGGGCAGCCTGCCGAAAGGGGGAAGGCCCCGCTCGCCATGGCCCTGCCGCCCAGAGCTGCGCGTGCCGCCCCTCCGGACGGCGCGACGCCGCCCGATGCCGCAAACGCCCCGCCGCAGTCCGCGGATGCAGCGCCGGCGCGGACCCGCGCCACGGGGCCGGACGCCGATCGGCGCGCGGCCGATCCCGGATCGCCCCCCAGCGCCGCCGCGCCGGCCCTGGAGGTCGCAGACGCGCCCCGTCCGCGTCGCGGAGCCGCCGAAGACGCCGGCCGGCAACGCGCCGGGGCCCCGGAGGCCCGCAGCGCGGCGGTCGACGGGGAGGCAGGCCCTCGGCGCCGCGACGACCGGGTCGCGCTCGCCCCCGGGCGGAGCCCGGCCGCACCGGCGCAGGCCGTCGCGCCCCCGCCGCGCCCGGCGCCGCAGGGGAGCGGCCCGCGCGGGACCGTCGCACCGGCGCCGCCTGCCCAAGGGACGTCCGAGCGGGAGCCCGCCGCCGCCGCGGCCGCGCTGACGCGTCGCGCGGGAGTGCCGCTGCCCCCGCGCCGTCCGGAGGGGCTCGCGGCGCGGACGGCCGCGGCAGAGCCCCCTGCCGAGGGACGGGGCCGGCCGCGCGCCGCTCCGCCCCCGGAGCCGAGCGCCGCCGGCCGGCCCGACCCTCTCCGCCAGGCGGAGCGCCCGCGGCCGCCGCCCCGGGAGGTCCGGCAAACCTCGCCGCGGGACGGGGGGCGCACGGCTCGGCCTGCGGAAGAGGCGCCGCCCGAGAGGCGGGCGGCTGCGGGGGAGGCCCGGGCCGGCGCGCGGGCGCGCGGTGCGGGCGCCGAGCCGGGAGGGCCGGGCGCGCAAGGGCCCGGCGCCTCCGGCCCTGACGACACGGCAGCCGCAGCGACCGCAGGCCAGGGGGACCGGCTGTCGCTCCTGCGCGCGCTCGGACGCGAGGTGCACGCCGCCATCGCCCGCGAGCGCCGCTATCCCGCTGCCGCGCGCCATCGGGCCCGGGAGGGGACGGCGCGCATCACCCTGGCGATTGACCGGCACGGACGGCTGATCGAGGTGCGGCTCGCCGCCTCCTCGGGGCATGACGCGCTCGACAGAGCCGCCCTGGCCGCTGCCCGGGCGGTGGCGCGCTACCCGACCGCCCCCGCAGCGCTGCCGGGCGCGCGCTTCAGCTTCACCGTGCCGCTGCGCTTCGCCTTGCGCTGACGCCGGGGGGCTCGGCACGGGAGCCGGCCGCGGCCTCGCAGCGGGTGCGGCGGATCGCGCAGAGGCCGGGCGCCCCGGGGGACCGGTCGCACGGACGCTCCGCCATCCCCGAGCGGGGACAACCGTGTTTCTCCTCGGGCTCTGCGAGGCGAGGCATCGGGCGCCATGGCGTCGAGGAAGGTCGGGAGCCGGCGCGCGACGGCGATGCAGAGGGCTGTCGGCGGCTCGCCCGTCTCGCGCAGTCGCTCGCGCATCCTGCCGGGCGCGGGGAGGCGCCGCGAGGCGGTGAGGGTCCGGGGGCCGAGGCTGCGGCGGGCATGGCCCGTGGGATCGGAGCGACCGGTCGGGGGAGGGGTGTGTGGCAAGGTCGGGGCCGGCCCGCCTCCTCCCTCCGCCCACCCACCCCCGGGAGGAGGCGGGCCGGCGCTTCGGGGCGGGTTTCGCGCCCGGGCGGTGGCGGCGGGGGCGGACAGGTGCGGTTCGCCACCGCGGGGTCCCCGCACCCCGGCGATGGGAGTTCGGCGGCGAGCGTCCGCTTGTCGAGGCGTGTCCCTCTTCGGGGTTTGGCCGGTACCAGCGTCTTGGGAGGGGAAAGACCGATGCGACCGCGCCCCGACGGCGGCGAGAGCGGTCTCCGCGCAGTCCGGCTCATAGTGGCCGTGGTGACGAGGGGGCGGCAGAGGTCGGGGCGTCTCGGGTGGGCGCGGCGGAGGCTCTCGAGCGGCGCGAATGCGACGCCGATGGGGCCGATTCCCCGGGCTGCGGGGCGGACGGCACAGCGGGCGCGCCCTCGGCCGCTCGGCGGCCTCGCGGGCTTTCGGGCGCTTGTGGCGGAGGAGAGCGGTCGCGGTCTCGCTTGCGCGGGGCCTCGGGACCGGCATCTCGGGGACAGGGGCGAGGGCGACGTCGGCGGTCGTCGGCCGGCCGATCGGCATCGGCGCGTCCTGCCCCGAGGGGCGCAGGCAGACGGCGGTCGCGGTGCCCTGCGGCGGGCGCATGCGCAGCCCTCCGCCGCGAGGACAGCGACCGCGCAGCCGGGTCATCTCGGCGTCGCGCCCCGGGGCTCGCGCACGGCCCGGACGTCCTCGCGCTGCCGCGCGGCGGCGTGGCCGGGCCTGCTTCGGCGGTCGGCCCGTGGCGGTCGCAAGACCGCCAGACCGTGCTGCGGCTGACCCCGATCCCGCGCTGGTGGAAGAGCCGGGTGCGGTCCGGCGGTGCCGCGGTCCCGGCGAGCGGGCGGCGGGCATGCGCCTCGATCTCTCCGGACAGCCGGCCGCGCCCCCCTCCCGCTCACGCGCCACTCCCGCACCCGGCGGGCGGCGCTCGCGGCGCGCATCCCGAGACGGGTGTCCGCCCGGCGGCCCGACATCTCCGCCGCGACGGCCGGGTTCGCGGGCCAGCGACGATTCCCCGATAGCGCCTGGCGATGCACGCAGCCCTCCTTCCGCCGCAGGACGGGCGCCTCGGACCGGGCCCGGCGAGGGCCTCTCCCGAGGGTCGAGCTGCGCGGGCGGCGCTCTCGGCCATCATCGGCGCTCCTGCTCGGCGCGCCATGGGGCGGCGAGACGCGCGGCGGCTCGGGCCGGGCATCTTGCGGCCCGCCCGTGGCCCGGCCGGGGTGTTCGCGTCCCGGCAGTCGACCCGGCCCGGCGCCGGGGCGCGGGCGGCGAGGGGAGAATGCGCTGTCCGCAGGGCTTGCCGGGGGGCGGTGGGGCGTGCTCAATCGCGGCGCGTGAGAGAGATGGAGGAGCCGCCCGTGCTCGAAGACCGCCCCGGCCTGATGGCCGAGATCCGCGACCGGTTCGCCCATGTCGACGCCTGTCCCTTCACCGGCCCCCGGGTGTTCTTCGAGAATGCCGGGGGGGCGCTGACGCTCAAGACGGTGGTCGAGCGCTCCGCCCATTTCGCCGCGATCCCCGACAATCAGGGGCGCGACAACCCGGCCTCGAAGGCGTTGATGGCCGTGATCGCCGAGGGCAAGGCAGATATGCGGCGTTTCCTGAATGCCGAGGGCGGGGAGGTCTTCGTCGGCGAGAGCGGGACGGAGCTCCTCTTCCGCCTGATCGCCACCGCCTGCCTCGGGGCCGGTGCGGGGGGCAAGGTGCTGGGCTCGACGCTCGAGCACCCGGCCTCGCGCAGCGCCGCGGCGCGCTGGGCGGAGGTGGCGGGGCTCGAGCATGTGCTGGCCGCCCATGACGACGCGACCGGCACGGTGACGGCCGAGCACTACGCCCCCCATATCGACGCCTCGGTGAAGGTCGCCACCATCGTCCACACCTCCCCCGTCACCGGCATGGGGGTGGACATCGCGGCGATCGCCGCGGCGATTCGGGAGCGCGCGCCGGAGGCGGTCATCGTCGTCGACGGCATCCAGCACGCGGCCCATGGCGGGATCGACATCGCCGCGGCCGGGATCGACGGCTATGCGATCTCCCCCTACAAGGTGTTCTCGCGCCATGGCTACGGCGTCGCCTGGGCGTCGGACCGGCTGACCGCCCTGCCCCACGACCGCCTCGCCGGCGGGCCGGATCGGGCCTGGGAGCTCGGCACCCGCGACACAGGGGCCTATGCGACCTTCTCCGAGGTGGTGCGCTATCTCGACTGGCTGGGCGGCGCGGTCTCGGAGGCGGCCTCCCCCCGCGCCCGGCTCGAGGCCGCGGCGGCGGCCATCCATGCGCATGAACGGCGGCTGACCGAGGCGATGATCCGCGGCGTGGGCAACCAGCCGGGGCTCGCGGAGTTGCCGGGCGTCGTCCTGATCGGCGGGGAGGAGAACCCGGCGCGGGAGGGGCTCGTCTCGCTCTGGGTCGAGGGGCGGCCCTCGGCGGAGGTGGTCGCCGGGCTCGAGGCGCGCGGCGTGCGCGTCCATATCCGCAAGGCGGATCACTATTCGGGCAACATCCTGCACCCCCTCGGGCGGGAGGACTGCGTGCGCGTCTCGCTTTGCCACTACAACACCACCGCCGAGGTCGCCACCTTCCTCGCCGCCATGCGCGAGATCGTCGCCGCCTGAGGCGACGGGTTGCGCGGGCGCCGCGCGCCGCATAGCTTGGTCATGTCCGTTGGGGTGCCGAAAGGCTGAGAGGCGCGAGCCAACCCATCGAACCTGATCCGGGTAATGCCGGCGCAGGGAACGGGTCTTGCCGAAAGTGGTCGATTCCGCCCCCCTTGCGCCGTCCGCCGAGGGAGGTGCGTGTGGCACGGGACGATCCGGGAGCGTCCGAGCGCGGGGAGATCCGCATCCTCGGGGCTGGCGTGGCCGGGCTCGCGGCGGCGGCGGAATGCGTCCGCCTCGGCGCGCGGGTGCGCGTGATCGACCGCGCCGAGGGGCTCGGCCCCGCGCAATGCTCCTGGTGGGCGGGCGGCATGCTCGCCCCCTTCTGCGAGGCCGAGAGCGCGGAGGACGCCGTCACCGAGCTCGGGCGCGGCGCCGCGGAGTGGTGGCAGGCCGAGACCGGCCTCGTCGTCCGCGCCGGCACCCTCGTCCTCGCCCCTCAGCGCGACCGGGCCGAGCTTCGCCGCTTCGCCGCGCGCACCGAGGCCCATCGCAGTTTGGGGCCGGAGGAGATCGCGGCCCTCGAGCCCGACCTCGCCGGCCGCTTCCGCGAAGGGCTGGTCTTCGCGGAGGAGGCCCATCTCGACCCGCGCCGCGCCCTCGCCCGCCTCGCCGAGCGCCTCGCCGAGGCCGGCGTCGTCTTCGACTGGGGCCGGGAGGCCGCCGATCTGCCCGGCCCTGCGATCGACTGCCGCGGCCTCGCCGCCCTGCCCTGCCTGCCGGAGCTGCGCCCGGTGAAGGGGGAGATGCTGATCCTGCGCAGCCCGGAATTCGCCCTCTCCCGCCCGGTGCGCCTCCTGCACCCGCGCCACCCGGTCTATGTCGTCCCCCGCGGCGACGGGGTGTTCATGGTCGGCGCCACCACCGTCGAGAGCGGCGACCGCGGGCGGGTCACGGCGCGGGGCGCGATGGAGCTCCTCTCCGCGGCCTATGCGCTGCACCCGGCCTTCGCGGAGGCGGAGATCCTGGAGACCGGCGCCGATCTCCGCCCCGCCTTCCCGGACAACCTGCCCCGCGTGCTCGAGGCGGGCGGGCGCATCCATCTGAACGGGCTCTACCGCCACGGCTTCCTGCTCGCCCCGGCGATGGCGAGGACGGCCGCGGCGATGGCGCTCGGAGCCGAAAGGAGCGAGCCATGCGCATCACGCTGAACGGCGCGCCGGCGGAGACGGAGGCCGGGACCCTCGCGCGCCTCCTAGAGGAGATGAGCCTCGCCGACGCCGTCGTCGCCACCGCGCTCAACGGCGCCTTCATCGCCCGCGAGGCCCGCGCCGCGACCCCGCTCGCCGAGGGCGACGCGGTCGAGGTCGTGGCCCCCCTGGCGGGAGGCTGAGCCATGGAGGTCTACGGCACGAGCCTCGAATGCCGGCTGATGCTCGGCACCGCGCGCTACCCCTCCCCGGCCGTCCTCGCCCGCGCGGTCGAGGCCTCTGGGGCGGAGGTGGTCACCGTCTCGCTCCGGCGCGAATCCGCGAGCGCGCGGGCTGGGCAGGCCTTCTGGGAGCTGATCCGCGGGCTCGGGGTCCGCGTCCTGCCCAACACCGCAGGCTGCATGAGCGTGAAGGAGGCGGTCACCACCGCCCATATGGCGCGCGAGGTGTTCGACACCCCCTGGATCAAGCTCGAGGTGATCGGGGAGGAGGACCGGCTGCATCCGGACGTCTTCGCCCTCGTCGAGGCCGCGCGGGTGCTGACGGAGGACGGCTTCCGGGTGTTTCCCTACACCACCGAGGACCTCGTCGTTGCCGAACGGCTGCTCGAGGCCGGCTGCGAGGTGCTGATGCCCTGGGGCGCGCCGATCGGCTCGGGCCGCGGGCTCGCCAATCCGGAGGCGCTGCGCGCCATGCGCGGGCGCTTCCCCGAGGTGCCGCTGGTGATCGACGCAGGGATCGGCCTGCCGAGCCACGCCGCACAGGCGATGGAACTCGGCGCCGACGCCGTCCTCCTCAACACCGCCGTCTCCCAGGCGGGGGACCCGGCGGAGATGGCCCGCGCCATGGCCCTCGCGGTGGAGGCCGGGCGGGCCGGGCGCGCGGCGGGGCCGATGGAGCCGCGGGACATGGCGGTCCCCTCCACCCCCGTCTTCGGCCTGGCGGCGCTCGAATGAGGCTCGCGCCCTTCTATCCGGTGATGCCGACGGCGGCCTGGGTCGGGCGGCTCGCGGCCCTCGGCGCGCGGCTCGTCCAACTGCGCGCGAAGGATCTCCCGGAGGCCACGCTCCGCGCCGAGATCCGCGAGGCCCGCCGCCTCGCCGAGGCCCATGGCGCGGCGCTCGTCGTCAACGATCACTGGCGCCTCGCCATCGAGGAGGGCGCGCCCTGGGTCCATCTCGGGCAGGAGGACCTCGACGCCGCCGATCTCCCCGCGATCCGCCGCGCCGGGATCCGCCTCGGGCTCAGCACCCACGACCATGCCGAGCTCGACCGGGCGCTCGCCTGCGCGCCGGACTATGTGGCCCTCGGCCCGATCTACCCGACGCGCCTCAAGGCCATGCGCTTCGCGCCCCAGGGGCTCGAGCGGATCGGGGAGTGGCGCAGGCTCGTGGGCCCGCTCCCCCTCGTCGCCATCGGCGGGCTCGACCCCGAGCGCGGCCGCGCGGCCCTCGCCGCGGGGGCCGACAGCGTCGCCGTCGTCACCGACATCACCCTCGCCCCCGACCCGGAGGCGCGCATCCGCGCCTGGATCGCCGCCACCGGACATCAAGGAGAGACCCCATGCGCCTGACACTCCTCGCTTTTCTTCTCCTCGCCGCCCCTGCCGCCGCGCAGGACCGGATGACCCTGATCCTCGACTGGTTCGTCAACCCCGATCACGGGCCCATCGTCCTGGCCGAGGAGCTCGGCTATTTCGCCGAGGCCGGGCTCGAGGTGGAGGTGACCGCCCCCGCCGACCCCTCCGACCCGCCGAAGCTCGTCGCCGCCGGCCATGCCGATCTCGCGATCTCCTACCAGCCCCAGCTCCATCTCCAGGTCCATGAGGGGCTGCCGCTCGCCCGCGTCGGCACCCTGGTCGCGACGCCGCTCAACTGCCTCCTGGTGCGCGAGGACGGCCCCGTCGAGACGCTCGCCGACCTCAAGGGCCGGCGCATCGGCTACTCGGTCGCCGGCGTCGAGGAGGCGCTGATGACCGCGATCCTCGCCCGCCACGGCCTCGGCCTCGACGACGTGGAGCTCGTCAACGTCAACTGGTCGCTCTCGCCCTCGCTCATGTCCGGGCAGGTCGACGCGGTGATCGGCGCCTACCGCAATTTCGAGCTCAACCAGATGGACATCGAGGGCGTCCCCGGCCGCTGCTACTACATCGAGGAGGAGGGCGTGCCGCCCTATGACGAGCTGATCTACGTCGCCAATCCCGACACCATGGATGCCGACATGATCGCCCGCTTCCTCGACGCGACAGAGCGGGCGACGCATTACATCGTCAACCACCCCGAGGAGAGCTGGGAGATCTTCGCCGCCACCGCGCCGGAGCTGCGCGACGAGCTCAACCGGCGCGCCTGGCCCGACACCATCCCGCGCTTCGCGCTCCGCCCCGCCGCCCTCGACACCGCGCGCTATGCCCGCTTCGAGCGCTTCCTCGCCGAGGCCGGGCTGATCGAGGAGACGCTGCCGGTCTCCGCGATGGCCCGCGAGATCGCGCGGCCGTGAGGCAGGCCGCCCCCCCGGGCCTTCGCCTCTCCGGCCGGTTCGACTTCGGCGGGGGGATGGGGCTCTCGGTCGACGGGCTCGAGATCCGCGCGGGCGAGATCACCTGCCTGCTCGGGCCCTCGGGCGTCGGCAAGTCCACCATCCTGCGCCAGATCGCGGGGCTCGAGACCGGGGCGGCCTTCGCCGGCAGCCTCGCGGCGACCGACGGCCTGCCGCTCCCCCCCCGAATCGCGATGATGGCGCAGTCGGACCTGCTCGCCCCCTGGCTCGACGTGCGCGGCAATGTCGCCCTCGGCGCCCGGCTCCGCGGCGAGCGGGTGGAGGCCGCGCGCCTCTCCCGCCTGATCGAGCGCGTCGGCCTCGCCCCCCATGCGGAGAAGCGCCCGCCCGCGCTCTCCGGGGGCATGCGCCAGCGCGTGGCGCTCGCCCGGACGCTGATGGAGGACCGGCCCCTCGTCCTCCTCGACGAGCCCTTCTCCGCGCTCGACGCGCGCACCCGCGCCGAGATGCAGGAACTCGCCGTGGAGACGCTCGGCGGGCGGACCGTGCTGATGGTCACCCACGACCCGGCCGAGGCGGCGCGCCTCGCGCATGCGATCTGGCTCGTCTCGCCGGACGGGCTCGCGGCCGTGGACGCTCCCCCCGGCGCCCCGCCGCGCCCGACCGACGACCCCGCCGTCCTCGCCGCGGGCGCCGCGCTGCTGGCCCGGCTCCGCGCGGCGCCCGCGCTTGACCGATCTCAACGACGCGCGCCCCGCCCGGACGGAAGCTCGTCTCCCGAGCGGCAGGGATCAGGGAGGTGAGGATGCGGCGGTGGCTCTGCACGCGGCTTGCGGTGGCGGCGATGGCGGCGCTGGCGGGGCTCGGCCCCCAAGCGGGCGCCGAGCCGAGACCGAACGACATCCGGGGGCTGCTGCCGGACGGGCAGATCGTGCTCCTGCATGCGGACATGACCTGGGAATACTACGACGCCGTCTGCCGCGGCGCGCCGAAGGAGGTGCCGACCTTCAGCGGCTTCACCTCGCGCCGCCCCAGCGGTGGGACCGGGGAGATCCTGCCGCTCATGGTCCGCGGCGGGCGGCATTTGATGTCCGGCAACCAGTTCGTGCCGGGGAGCTATGTGGTCGCCGTCGCGCGCTCGGGGAAGAACGGGCTCCGGATCTCGCGCTGGCAGGAATACGGGCCCACCGCGTTCGAGCCCGGCAAGCGCTACCTCTTCGAGTTCCACCAGAGAAGCGGCGCGCCGGCCGTGCGGATCGAGACGGAGGCCGCGAGCGTGCGCCGGCGCGGGCCCCCGGTCGAGGGGCGCTTCGCGATCTTCGCCCGGAACGTGGACGCGCGCGACTGGCTCGCGGCCTGCGTCTTCCCCGAGGGCGGCAGCGTGGAGCGCTGCTGCTTCATCCCCCCCTCGGGCGCGCGCGCGCCGACGATCGCCTATGTCCCGGACGGTGCGGCAGAGCTCCCCGATCTGAGCGGGGATTGGCTGGTCGCCTTCGGGCTGATGGATTCCTTCGACACCTCAGGCCAGGCGCGCAGCTTCGAGGGACGCTGGCGCATCGGCCAGACCGGCGACGCCCTCGTCTTTCAGAAGATCGGCGAGGACTGGTCGTTGCGTGCCCGGATCGTTCGGCCGAACCGTATTGAGGACGGGAGCGGCAACGCCTACACGATCTCGCCAGATGCGCGGGTCATCACGCCTCAGCGCGGCGGCCTGCCGTTCCGCCGGGTGCAAGGACCGGGGGCGTCCGGCGGCCCGGCGCCCGCGGGTGCCGAGAACATCGGCGATCTGCTCGGTGGGGGGGATTGAGATGGCGCCCCGGGGTCTCGGCGCATGGGGGAGGCGCGCATGAGGGGGCTGGCCGCCGCCCTCCTGCCGCTCGCGGTCGCGCTCGGGCTCTGGCAGGGGCTCGTGCTGGCGACGGGCGTGCCCCCCTTCCTGCTGCCGGGGCCCGACCGGGTGGCGCTCGCGCTCTGGGAGAACCGGGTGGCGCTCGCCGAGAACGCCTGGATCACGATCCTCGAGATGGTGGGCGGCATGGCGCTCGGCGCGCTCTTCGGGGCGGCGACGGCGATCCATCTGGCGATGTCGGACAGCGCGCGGCGCATCCTGCTGCCGATCCTCGTCTTCAACCAGGCGGTGCCGATCTTCGCCTTCGCGCCGCTCTTCACGCTCTGGCTCGGCTATGGGGTGTGGTCGAAGATCGCGGTGGTGGTGCTGATCGTCTATTTCCCCGTGACCTCCACCTTCTACGACGGGCTGCGGCGCACCGACCGGGGGCTCGTCGATCTCGCGCGGACCATGGGGGCGGGGCGCTGGCGCACGCTTGTCCATCTGCGCCTGCCGGCCGCGCTGCCGGCCTTCGGCTCGGGGCTCAAGCTCGCGGCGATCTATGCGCCGGTGGGCGCGGTCTTCGGCGAGCTCGTCGGCGCCTCCAAGGGGCTCGGCTATCTGATGATGCTCGCCAACGGCCGGACGAAGACCGACCTGATGTTCGCCGCGATCCTGCTGATCGCCGTCGCCGCGGTGCTGCTGCATGCCGCCACCGCCCGCCTCGCCCGCCGGCTCGACGCCTATGCCCATGGGCGCGCTTGACGCGCCCGCCCGCCCTGGCCGATGCAGGGGAGAGCCAAGGGAGGCCCCATGCGCACCGTGATCCCGCCGCCGCCGCAGCCCGCGCTCCCGATCGAGGGGTCGGACGCCGTGTTCCCCCTCCGCCGGGTCTATTGCATCGGGCGCAACTATGCCGCCCACACCGTCGAGATGGGGGGCGACCCGGACCGCGAGCCGCCCTTCTTCTTCCAGAAGAACCCGACCGATCTCTATGTCGGCGAGAGCTTCGCCTATCCGCCGATGAGCGCGGAGGTCCATCACGAGATCGAGCTGCTCGTCGCGCTCGGCTGGGGCGGGCGGGACATCCCCGTCGCGCGGGCGCTCGAGCATGTCTGGGGCTATGGCGTCTGCCTCGACATGACCCGGCGCGACCTGCAGGCCGAGGCGAAGGCCGCGCGCCGGCCCTGGGAGATCGGCAAGGCCTTCGAGCAGTCCGCCCCCGCCGCGCCCCTTCGCCCGGCCGCGGAGATCGGGCATCCAGAGCGCGGGCGGATCGCGCTCTCGGTCGACGGTGAGCTCCGCCAGGAGGGAGACCTCGCGCAGATGATCTGGAAGGTGCCGGAGACCATCGCCCATCTCTCCCGCTATTTCGAGCTCGCGGGCGGCGACGTGATCCTCTCGGGCACGCCCGCGGGCGTCGGCCCGGTCTCGCGCGGGCAGGTGATGGAGGGGGAGATCGAGGGGGTCGGGCGGCTCCGCTACCGCGTGGTCTGAGCCGCCGTCCCCCCCCCCCGTCCAGTCCGATCCGGTCCGGCTCAGGCGGCCGCGGCCGTGCCCTGCCGGGCGCCGTGATGGGTGACGACGCCGGCGGCGATCCGCGCGCCCCGGCGCCCAGCCGCGGCCGGCCGCTCGCCGAGGGCGAGGCCCGCGAGGAAGCCCGCCGCATAGGCGTCGCCCGCCCCGGTGGTGTCGACCACGCGGTCCACTTGCAGCGCGGAGATGCGGGCGATCTCCGTCCCGTCGGTCACCAGCGAGCCCGCCTCGCTCCGGGTGAGCGCCGCCACCTCGACCCGCGCCCGCGCCCAGGCGAGCGCGGCCTCCGCCGCCGTCTCGCCCGCGAGCGCGCCGAATTCGGATTCGTTGCCGATCAGCACGTCGCAATGGGCCTCGACGAAGGCGAGCATCCCCTCCCGGTTGCGCTCCACGCAGCCGGCATCCGACGGCGTGAGCGCGATCCGCGCCCCCCGCTCGGCCGCGAGCCGGGCCGCCGTCTCGATCGCGGCGGGGCCGGCGGGCGCGTCCCAGAGATAGCCCTCGACGAGCAGGATGTCGGCGCGCGCCGGCCAGGCCGCCTCCACATCGCCGGGGGAGAGCGCCTGCGCCGCGCCGAGGAAGGTGGACATCGTGCGCTCCCCGTCGGGCGTGACGAGCACGACGCAGCGCCCGGTCCCCGGCCCCTCGGCGAGGCGGGGCGCGTCGAAGCCGATGCCGAGGGCGGCGAAATCCCCCGCGAAGGCGTCGCCGAGCTCGTCCGCCGCGACCTTGCCGATATAGCTCGCGGCGAGCCCCCCGGCCCGGGCGTGGGCGATGGTGTTGGCCACCGACCCGCCGGACTGGCGCAGGCCCGGCCCCACCTCGCGGTAGAGCGCCTCCGCCGTCTCCGCCTCGACGAGATGCATCCCGCCCTTGGTCAGCCCGTGGCGCGCCACCGCCTCCGCATCCACATCGGCGAGCACGTCCACGAGCGCGTTTCCGAGCCCGACGATCGCCGGGCCTGCCTGTCTCTGATCCATGGGTGCACGGCAGGCGGGGCGTCTCGGCCCCGCCCCTCCCTTCTCAATAGCGGTAGTGGTCGGGCTTGTAGGGGCCCGTCTTGGCGAGGCCGAGATAGGCGGCCTGGTCGTCCGACATCTCGGTGAGCCTGAGGCCGAGCTTGTCGAGATGGAGCCGGGCCACCTTCTCGTCCAGGTGCTTCGGCAGGACGTGGACCTCGTTCGTATAGGCGTCCCCCTTCGTCCAGAGCTCGATCTGCGCGAGCACCTGGTTGGTGAAGGAGGCGGACATCACGAAGGAGGGATGCCCCGTCGCGTTGCCGAGATTGAGCAGCCGGCCCTCGGAGAGCAGGATCATGCGGTTGCCGGACGGCATCTCGATCATGTCGACCTGGGGCTTGATGTTGGTCCATTTCATGTTCTTGAGCCCCGCCACGTCGATCTCGTTGTCGAAATGGCCGATATTGCCGACGATCGCCATGTCCTTCATCTCGCGCATGTGATCGCAGGTGATGACGTCCTTGTTGCCGGTCGCGGTGATGAAGATGTCGGCGCGCGACACGACCTCCTCGAGCTTCACCACCTCGTAGCCGTCCATCGCCGCCTGCAGCGCGCAGATCGGGTCGATCTCGGTGACCATCACGCGCGCGCCGGCGCCGCGCAGCGAGGCGGCCGAGCCCTTGCCCACATCGCCATAGCCGCAGACGACGGCGAGCTTGCCGGCCATCATCACGTCGGTCGCCCGGCGGATGCCGTCGACGAGGGACTCCTTGCAGCCGTATTTGTTGTCGAATTTCGACTTGGTGACCGAGTCGTTCACGTTGATCGCCGGGAAGGGCAGCTGGCCCTTCTTTGAGAGCTGGTAGAGGCGGTTGACGCCCGTGGTCGTCTCCTCCGTCACGCCCTGGAGCTTGGCGCGCTGGCGGGTGAACCAGCCGGGGCTCGCCTTCATGCGCCGGCGGATCTGGGCGAAGAGCGCCTCCTCCTCCTCGGAGCCGGGCGAGGCGATCAGCGCCTCCTCGCCCTCCTCGACCCGGGCGCCGAGCAGGATATACATCGTCGCGTCGCCGCCGTCGTCGAGGATCATGTTGGCGCCGTCCTCGAAGCCGAAGATACGGTCGCAGTAGTCCCAATACTCCTCGAGCGTCTCGCCCTTCACCGCGAAGACCGGGGTCCCGGTCGCGGCGATCGCGGCGGCGGCGTGGTCCTGCGTGGAGAAGATGTTGCACGACGCCCAGCGGCATTCGGCGCCGAGGGCCGTCAGCGTCTCGATCAGCACGGCGGTCTGCACCGTCATGTGGAGCGAGCCGGCGATGCGCGCGCCCTTGAGCGGCTTCGCCTCGCCGAACTCCTCGCGGCAGGCGACGAGACCGGGCATCTCGGTCTCGGCGATGTCGATCTCCTTGCGCCCATACTCGGCGAGCGCGATGTCCTTGACGACGTAGTCGCCCTTCGGGGTCAGGTCTTCAGCAAGCGACATGGGTGTCCTCTCGATAGGGTGTCTGTCCGGGGGCCTGGCCGCGGGGGGCCGGCCTCACTCGGCGGCGAGGGAATGGCCGAAGGCGCGGGCGAGCTCGGGGGCGATGTCGGTGCGCTCCCAGGCGAAGCCGCCGTCCTCCTGCGCGGCGCGGCCGAAATGGCCGTAAGCCGCGCTGCGGGCGTAGATCGGGCGCAGCAGCCCCAGATGCTCGCGGATGCCGCGCGGGGTGAGCCGGACCATCTCGCGCAGCGTGGTGCCGAGCTTCGCCTCGTCGACGCGCCCGGTGCCGAAGGTCTCGACATAGACCGCCACGGGCTCGGGCATCCCGATCGCATAGGCGAGCTGGATCAGGCATTTGTCGGCGAGGCCCGCGGCGACGACGTTCTTGGCGAGATAGCGCGCGGCATAGGCAGCCGAGCGGTCGACCTTGGTGGGATCCTTGCCGGAGAAGGCGCCCCCGCCATGGGGCGCCGCCCCGCCATAGGTGTCGACGATGATCTTGCGGCCCGTGAGCCCCGCATCCCCGTCCGGCCCGCCGATGACGAAGCGCCCCGTCGGGTTCACGTAGAGCCGGTCGTCCGGGCAGGACCAGCCCTCGAGCGCGGCGCGGCCCACATAGGGCTTCACCATCTCGCGGACCTCCTCCTGGGTCAGGTGCTCGGCATGCTGGGTCGAGACGACCACGGCGTCGAGGCCGACGGGCTTGCCGTCCTCGTATTTGAGCGTGACCTGGGATTTCGCGTCCGGCCCGAAGCCCGGCTGCGCGCCGGATTTCCGGTCCTCCGCCATCAGCCGCAGGATGCGGTGGGCGAACTGGATGGGCGCGGGCATCAGCTCCTCGGTCTCGTTGCAGGCATAGCCGAACATGATGCCCTGATCGCCCGCGCCTTCCTCGCCCTTGTCCCCCTCGTCCACGCCCATGGCGATGTCGGCGGACTGCGCGTGCAGGCGGTTGACGATCTCGACGGTGCGCCAGTCGAAGCCGTATTGCTCGTAGCCGATGTCGCGGATCGCCTCGCGGGCGATGCCCTCGATCTCGGCGAGCACGCTCTCGGGCCCGCGCACCTCGCCGGCGATGGTCACATGGTCGGTGGTCGCGAGCACCTCCGCGGCGCAACGCGCCTCCGGATCGGCGGCGAGATAGGCGTCGAGGATGGCGTCGGAGATGCGGTCGCAGACCTTGTCCGGATGGCCTTCGGAAACCGATTCGCTGGTGAAGAGCCAAGTGCGAGCCATGGGTGCTGTCCCTCCTTCGGATGTTTCGTGATGTGCGGGTGTGGCGCGGGCGGCGCTCAGGCGCTTTCCCGCAGCGCCTCGCGCGCGGCGGGGTCGTAGGCGAGGCTCGGGGCGAGCCAGGTCTCCACCTCGCCCCGCTCCATCCCCTTGCGCCGGGCATAGTCCGCCACCTGGTCGCGCCCGATGCGCCCGACGCCGAAATACCGGGCCTCGGGATGGGCGAAGTAGAGGCCGGAGACGGCCGCGGCCGGCCACATCGCGCAGGACTCGGTGAGCCTCAGCCCCGTGTGCTTCTCCGCGCCGAGCAGGCGGAAGAGCGTGCGCTTCTCGGTGTGGTCCGGGCAGGCGGGATAGCCGGGGGCGGGGCGGATGCCGCGATAGGTCTCCGCGATCAGCTCCTCGTTGGCGAGGTCCTCCTCGGGCGCATAGCCCCAGAACTCCCGGCGCACGCGGGCATGCATCCACTCCGCCATCGCCTCGGCGAGCCGGTCGGCGAGCGCCTGGACGAGGATCGCGTCGTAGTCGTTCCCCTCGCCCTTGAAGCGCTCGGCGATCTCGTGGACCTCGGCCCCCGCGGTCACGGCGAAGCCGCCGAGCCAGTCCGGCGTGCCGGCCGGCGCGACGAAATCGGCGAGGCAGAGGCTCGCGCGGTCGCCGGTCTTCTGCCCCTGCTGGCGGAGCATGCGGAAATGCGCCGCCGCCCGGGCGCGGTCCTCGTCGGCCCAGACGGTGATGTCGTCGCCGTCGGAATTGGCCGGCCAGAGGCCGATGACGGCGCGGGGGCGGAACCACGCCTCCTCGGCGATGCGCCCGAGCATGGCGGTGGCCGCGTCGTAGAGCTCGCGCGCGGTCGCGCCCTTCTCGGGGTGGTCCAGGATCTCGGGGAACTTGCCCTTCATCTCCCAGGTCCAGAAGAAGGGCGTCCAGTCGATGTAAGGAACCAGATCGGCCACCGGCACGCGGTCGAAGACCTGCAGGCCCGAGAGATTGGGCTTCGGGGGCGCATAGGCCTCCCAGCCGCCGTCGAAGCGGTTGGCGCGGGCCTCGGCGAGCGGCAGGGTCGGGCGCTCGGCGCTCTGCTTGCCGGCGCCGCGCAGGCCCTCGTAGCTCTCCGCGATCTCGGCGAGGAACTGGGGCTTGCGCTCCTTGGAGAGGAGCCGCGAGACCACGCCCACCGCCTTCGAGGCGTCGTCCACATGGATCACGCCATGCGCGTATTCCGGGGCGATCTTGAGGGCCGTGTGCTTCTTCGAGGTGGTCGCGCCGCCGATCAGGAGCGGGATGTCGAGCCCCGCCCGCGTCATCTCCTGTGCGACCTCCACCATGCGATCCAGGGACGGGGTGATGAGGCCGGAGAGCCCGATGGCGTCGACCTTCTCCTCGCGGGCCTTGGCGATGATGTCCTCGGTGGGCACCATCACCCCCATGTCCACCACGTCGTAGTTGTTGCACTGCAGCACGACGCCGACGATGTTCTTGCCGATGTCGTGGACGTCGCCCTTCACCGTCGCCATCAGGATCTTGCCCTTGGCGGAGGTGTCGCCGGAGCGCTTCTTCTCCTCCTCCATGAAGGGGATGAGATGGCCGACGGCGGTTTTCATCACGCGGGCGGACTTCACCACCTGGGGCAGGAACAGCTTGCCCGCACCGAAGAGGTCGCCG
>CAZNTX010000019.1:0-48659 GCA_964576075.1 uncultured Limibaculum sp.
TCGCTCAGCCGGCCGGCCAGCACGCACCCCGCCGAGCCGGCGCCGCCGCCCCCCCGAGCGCGGGCCCCGTGGCCGCTGCCGCTCAAGCCGGGGAGCGGGGTGCGCCTCTGCGGCTGTCGGGCGGGGGCTGCCGCGGGACCGGTCCGCTCTCCGGCGGGCCGGGGGCCGAGACCAGGCTCTTCGCTGATGTCCCGCCGGCGGCGTTTCGGGCGGCGGCGCGGCGCTTCGGCTATGTCCTGGCGCCCGAGGGGGGCTGGGACGGCCCGGCGCGCGCGGTCTGGCGGGCCTTCGCGCTGCGGTTTCGGCCGGGGGAGGCGACGGCGGCGCCGACGGCGGCGGGGCTCGCCCATCTCGAGGCGCTCGCCGCGCGCTGGCCGGTGCGGGATTGACGGCGCCGGGGCGGGTCTTTACCTGCAAGGCGCGGATGGCCGGATGGCCGCGCGGGGTCTCCCCCGTGAGGAAAGTCCGGGCTCCACGGAGACGCGGTGCCGGGTAACGCCCGGCGGGGGCGGGCGCGAGCCTGCCTTCAGGGACAGCGCCACAGAGAACAGTCCGCCCGGGTCCGCCCGGGTCAGGGTGAAACGGTGCGGTAAGAGCGCACCGCGCGGGCGGCGACGTCCGCGGCACGGCAAGCCCCACCGGGAGCAAGGTCGCATAGGGGGAACAGGCGGGGCTTCGGCCCCCGGGTCCGTCTCCGGATCGTTCCCCGGGTTGACTGCACGAGGCCGCGGGCGACCGCGGTCCCAGATGAATGGCCATCGAGGCGCCCTCGGGCGCTGGACAGAACCCGGCTTACAGGCCATCCGCATTTCCCCTCCCTTCCCGCGCCGGGTGGCGCGGGGTTCCGTGAAATCCCGAGAGACGGGGCTCCCCGGGATGGCGCCGCGGGGCGTCCTGCGCGCCTCTTCGGCCGGATGATCCCGGAAAGATCTCCCTTCGTTCTATAAAATCCCCAGTATTCGTGCATTCCCGTCTGCCCTTGCGGGACCGTCTCTGTCCAGGGACTTCCGCTTGCTCCCAGATTTTCCCTCGATTTCCCTTGATTGCCCCCGCGGGATGCGGTATCCAGGGATCACGGGACGGCCGCCTCAGACACACTCGAGGCAGTTCATACAGGCATCGGCGGCCGTCCCGGATCCGCGGCGCGACACGGGGAAAACCCCGGCGCCCGCGGGCGGGCGGAGAGAGACGGGTGCCCAGCTCTCGGGGCGTGGACGAGGGACACGGGGCGGACCCGGGCCATGCGGCGCTCGGGCCGCCCCGCATCGTTCCGGGGCATTGCGCGGGCGGATTTACAGGTCGGGCGGGGCGGGGTCTTGGCGCGCTTCTTCATCGGATCGGCGACGCACAAGCTGGACGGCAAGGGCCGCGTATCGCTCCCGAGCGCCTATCGCGACGTGCTGCGCCGGCAGGACTCGGAGGACGAGTTCGTGCTGATCCCGCGTCTGCCCGGCAAGGACCATCACATCGCGCTCTCGGGCCCCGGCCACGAGCGGCTGATCAAGCGGCTCGGGGTGCAGAGCTACCCCTCCGAGGCGCACAAGCGCGAGATGCGCCGGCTCTATATCGCCGAGGCGCGGGCCTTCCAACTCGAGGACGGGGGGCGCTTCGTGTTGCCGAAGGATCTGCGCGACATGCTCGGGCTGACCAAGGAGGCGCAGTTCGTCGGCGACGGCGAGACCTTCCAGATCTGGGAGCCCGGGCGCTATGCCGAGGTGACCGGCGCGGCGCCGGAGGACGAGATCGGGCCGGTGGAGATCGACCTCGCGGGGCTCGTCGAATGACCGTGGGCGGGCATGTCCCGGTGCTGCTCGGCCCGGTGATGGAGGCGCTCGCGCCGGTCGCGGGCGGGGCCTTCCTCGACGGCACCTTCGGGGCGGGGGGCTACAGCCGCGCCCTGCTCGAGGCCGGCGCGGCGCGGGTCGTCGCGATCGACCGGGACCCGACGGCGCTCGCCGAGGGGCGGGCGCTCGCCGAGGCGGCCGGGGGGCGGCTCGCGCTCGTGGAGGCGGAGTTCGCGGGGCTCGCCGAGGTCGCCGAGGCCGAGGGGGCGGCGCCGCTCGACGGGGTGGTGCTCGATATCGGCGTCTCCTCGATGCAGCTCGACCGGGCCGAGCGCGGCTTTTCCTTCCTGCGCGACGGTCCGCTCGACATGCGCATGGGGGACGAGGGGCCGACGGCGGCCGATCTCGTCGCCGAGGCCTCGGAGGAGACGCTCGCCGACATCGTCTACATCTATGGCGAGGACCGGGCGGCGCGGCGGATCGCGCGGGCGATCGTGCGCGCCCGCGAGGCGGCGCCGATCCTGCGCACGGGACAGCTCGCCGAGGTGGTCGCGGGCGCCCTGCCGCCGAGCCGCCCGGGCCAGCCGCATCCGGCGACGCGGACCTTCCAGGCGCTGCGCATCGCGGTCAACGACGAGCTCGGCCAGCTCGCCGCGGCGCTGACGGGGGCGGAGCGCGCGCTCGGCCCCGGCGGGCGGCTCGCGGTCGTCACCTTCCATTCGCTCGAGGACCGGATCGTGAAGCGCTATCTGCAGGCGGCTTCGGGGCGGGGGCCCGGGCGCTCGCGGCATCTGCCGGAGATCGAGGTGCCCGAGCCGCGCTATCGCCGCCCGCCGCCGCCGCGCGCGCCGGACGATGCGGAGATCGCGGCCAACCCCCGCGCGCGCTCGGCCAAGCTGCGCTCGGCGGTGCGCACGGAGGCCCCGGCGGTCGCCCTCGCGCCGGGCGATCTCGGCCTGCCGGAGCTGCCGCGCCCGGCCTTCGGGGAGGGGCGGCGATGAGCCGGCTCGGCTTCGCCCTCTCGATGGCGCTCCTCGTCGCCGCGGCGGCCTGGGCCTATCACGTCAACTACAAGACGGCGGAGGCGCTCGACCGGGTGCGCGCGCTCGAGGCCCGGATCGCGGCGGAGCGGGAGCGGCTCCGGGTGCTCGAGGTGGAATGGGCGCGGCTGACCGCTCCCGAGCGGCTGATGCGCCTCCTCGTCGCGCAGGACGAGGCGCTGAAGCTCCGCCCGCTCCGGGCCGAGCAGTTCGGCGAGGTGGCCGAGATCCCCTATCCGCCGGACCCGCCGCCCGCCCCGCCAGAGAGCTCGGCCGCGCCGGGGCCCGCGGGCGGCGCCGTGCCGACGGCGGCACGCGCTGCGGCGCCGGTGCGCCTCGCCGCCCCGGCGGCGGAGGGCCGGCCGTGAGGCCGCCGAGCCTGCGCCCGCCCGCCCGCGAGGGCGAGGCCCCGCCCCCGCCCCGGCGCGACGACTGGCGGCTCGTCCTCGTGATGTTCGCCTTCCTGCTCGCCTATGCGGTGATGGCCGTGCAGATGGCGCTCGCGGCCCTCGGCGACCCGGCCGAGCCCGCCCGCGATCGCGCAGAGCGGCCCGCCAAGCCCGTGCGCGGCGCGATCGTCGACCGGGAGGGGCGGATCCTTGCCGCCAACCTCCCCGCCTGGGCGATCTTCGCCGATCCGCGCGACATCCGCGCGCCCGCCCGCGCCGCCGAGCAGCTCGCCCCCATCTTCCCCGAGCTCGGCCGCGCGCGCCTGCAAGAGCGGCTTTCGCGCAAGGCCAAGTTCACCTGGGTGCGCCGGCCCGTCACGCCGCAGCAGAAGGCCGCGGTGATGGACCTCAAGCCCGCGATCCCGGGGCTGCAATTCGGCCGGCGCGACCGGCGGGTCTATCCCGGCGGGCGGGCGGTGGCGCATCTGATCGGCTCGACGCAATGGGGCGAGGAGCGGGTCGATGCCGCCGAGATCGTCGGCGCCGCGGGGGTCGAGCGCCATTTCGACGAGCGGCTTCGCGATCCGGCCCTCGTCGACACCCCCGTCGCGCTCTCGATCGATCTCGGCGTGCAGGCGGCGCTGCGCGACGTGCTCTCCCGCGGCGTGGCGCGCAACGGGGCGAAGGGCGGGGCGGCGGTGCTGCTCGACGTGCGCACGTCGGAGGTCCTCGCCCTCCTCTCGCTGCCGGATTTCGACCCCAATGCCGGGGTGCGCCGCCTCGCGGGGGGGGAGGAGAACCCCCGCTTCAACCGGGCGGTCAGCGGGCTCTACGAACTCGGCTCGGTGTTCAAGCCGATCACCGCGGCGATGGCGCTCGATCTCGGCGTCGCGGGGCCCGAGACGATGATCGAGACCAAGGGCCCGCTCTTCTACGGCGGCCAGCGCATCGGCGACATCCACGCGATGCCGGCGGCGATGAGCGTCTCGGACATCATCCGCCGGTCCTCGAATGTCGGCGCGGCGCGGCTCGCCCGGCGGATCGGGACCAACCGCTTCCAGGACTATCTCGCGCGCCTCGGCCTGCTCGAGCCGCTGCCCCTCGAGATCGGCGAGGCGGGGAGCGCGCGGCCGATGCGCCCGCGGCGCTGGTCGGAGCTCTCGACCATGACGATGTCCTTCGGCCACGGGCTCGCGGTCTCCCCGCTCCATCTCGCCGCCGCCTTCGCCACCATCGCGAACGACGGGCGGCTGGTGGTGCCGACGCTCGTGAAGGGCGGGCGAAAGCCGGGGCCGCGGGTGTTCTCCGAGCGCGCGGCGGCGGACGTGCTCGACATGATGCGCGCGGTGGTCACCCGCGGCAGCGGCGTGCGCGGCAAGGTCGAGGGCTACGAGGTCGCCGGCAAGACCGGGACGGCCGACAAGGCGCGCCGCGACGGCCGGGGCTATCACCGCGACCGCACGCTCGCGAGCTTCGCGGCCGTGTTCCCGGTCTCCGATCCGCGCTATGCCTTGCTCGTGATGCTCGACGAACCGACCGATCCCGAAAGCGGCTCGCGCCAGGCGAGCCGGACCGCCGTGCCCGTGGCCGCGGAGTCGATCCGGCGCGTGGGCCCGATGCTCGGCCTGCGCCCGGTGCCGAAGCCGGTGCTGCCGGAGTTCCTGCCCGGGACCGAGATCGGGAGGCGGCGGTGAGCGCCCGCGCGCCCGTCGCGCCGGAGGCGCTCGGCCTCGGCGCCCTCGCCCGGTGCGGGCCGGAGGGGGCGCCCGAGATCCGCGGCCTCGCCGTCGACAGCCGCGAGGCCGGCGAGGGCGATCTCTTCTTCGCTCTGCCGGGGACCCTGCGCGACGGGGCGGAGTTCGCGCAATACGCGGTGCGCAAGGGCGCGGTGGCCGTGGTCGCGACCGCGGCCGGGGCGGAGCGCCTCGTCGCCGATCTCGGCGGGCTCCCGGTGCCGGTGTTCCTCTCCGAGACGCCGCGCGCCGTGCTCGCCCGGGCCGCCGCCGCCTTCTGGCCCGCACAGCCAGAGGTGATCGGCGCGGTGACGGGGACCAACGGCAAGACCTCCGTCGCCGCCTTCCTCGGGCGGATCTGGCGGGCGACGGGCCTGCAGGCGGCCTCCTTCGGGACCACGGGGGTCGAGGGCGCGCCGGGGCTCGAGGACGCGATCGCCCACACGACGCCGGAGCCCCTCGCGCTCCACCGCCTGCTCGATGCGCTCGCCGCCCGCGGGATCGCCCATGCGGCGATGGAGGCCTCCTCCCACGGCCTCGCGCAGCATCGCGTGGACGGCGTGCGCCTCGCCGTCGCCGCGCTCACCAATATCGGGCGGGACCATCTGGACTATCACGCGAGCCAGGAGGACTACGTGGCCGCCAAGATGCGGCTCTTCGAGGAGGTGCTGCCGGAGGGGGGCGCGGCGGTGGTCAACATCGCCGACCCCGCCGCCGAGCGCGTGCGCCGCATCGCCGAGCGGCGGGGCCTGCGTTTTCTGGGCGTCGGCAAGGGCGGGGATCTGGCCATCTCCGAGCGCGGCTACGACCCGGAGGGCCAGGAGATGACGCTGAGCTGGGAGGGCGCGGCGCATCGGGTGCGCCTGCCGCTCGTCGGCCCGTTCCAGGGGGAGAACGCGGCGGTGGCGGCGGCGATGGCGCTCGCCACGGGCTCGGAGCCGGCCGCGGTCTTCGCGGCGCTCGCGGGGCTGAGGGGCGTGCGCGGGCGGATGGAGCCGGTGGCGCGGCGGGCCTCGGGCGCGCGCATCTTCGTCGACTACGCCCACACGGCGGACGCCATCGCCACCGCGCTCGCAGCCCTCAGGCCCCATTGCCCCGGGCGGCTCGTCGTCGTGGCCGGCGCGGGCGGGGACCGCGACCGGGGCAAGCGCCCGCTGATGGGCCGCGCCATGGCCGCGGGGGCCGATCTCGCCATCGTCACCGACGACAACCCCCGCTCCGAGGCGCCCGAGGCGATCCGCGCCGAGGTGCTCGCCGGCGCCCGCGCGCTCGGCCCGGCCGTCTCCGTGGAGGAGGCGCCGGACCGGACAACGGCGATCCTCATGGGCGTCGACGCGCTGACCGCGCCGGGGGACTGCCTGCTGATCGCCGGCAAGGGCCACGAGACCGGCCAGGAGATCGGGGCCGAGACGCTGCCCTTCGACGATGCCGAGGAGGCCCGCGCCGCCGTCGGCGCGCTCGACGGGCCGGACCGGACGGGAGAGCGCCCATGACCCGCCCGCTCTGGACCGCAGAGGAGGCCGCCGCCGCGACCGGGGGCCGCGCAACGGGCGCGTGGCCCGAGGCGGGCGTCTCCGGCGTCTCGATCGACAGCCGGGAGATCCGGCCGGGCGATCTCTTCGTCGCGCTCGCGGGCGAGGCGCGGGACGGGCACGCCTTCGTCGCCGACGCGCTTTCGAAGGGGGCGGCCGCCGCGATCGTCGCGCATCGCCCAGACGGCGTGGCCGAGGGCGCGCCGCTCCTCGAGGTGGCCGACACGCTCGAGGGCCTGCGCGGCCTCGCCGCCGCGGCGCGGGCGCGGATGCGGGGCCGGGTCGTGGCGCTCACGGGCTCGGTCGGCAAGACCTCCACCAAGGACATTCTCGCGCGGATGTGCGCGACGCAGGCCCGCACCCACGCCGCCGAGCGCAGCTTCAACAACCATTGGGGCGTGCCGCTGACGCTCGCGCGGATGCCGGCCGACACCGAGATCGCGGTGCTGGAGATCGGGATGAACCATGCCGGCGAGATCACGCCGCTCTCCCGACTCGCCCGCCCCGATGTGGCGGCGATCCTCGCGGTGCGCGCGGTGCATCTCGAGTTCTTCGACAGCGTCGAGGGGATCGCGGACGCGAAATCCGAGATCTTCGCGGGACTCGAGCCGGGCGGGACCGCGGTGCTCAATGCCGACGACCCGCACTATCTGCGCTGCCGCGCCGCCGCCGAGCGCGCGGGCGCGGGCCGCCTCCTCACCTTCGGGCAGGCCGGCGAGGTGGTGCCCGAGCACATCGCCCTCCACGAGGGGACGACGGTGGTGCGCGCCCGGATCGGGGGGGAGGCGCTCCTCTTCCGCATCGGGGCGGCGGGGCGGCATTTCGCGCAGAACGCCTGCGGCGCGCTCGCCATGGTCGTGGCGCTCGGGCTCGAGCCTGCCCGCGCGGCGCTCGCCCTGCCCGGATGGCACGCGCCGGCGGGGCGGGGGGCGCGCGAGACCGTCCGCCTCGGCCCCGAGGGGATGGACGGGGAGATCACGCTGATCGACGAGAGCTTCAACGCCTCGCCCGCCTCCGTGCGCGCCGCCTTCGAGGTGCTCGCCGCCGCCGAGGTCGCCCACGACATCGGGCGCATCGCGCGCGGCCGGCGCATCGCCTTCCTCGGCGACATGCTGGAGCTCGGCCCGGAGGAGCGCGCCCTCCATGCCGGCCTCGCCGAGACGCCGGAGATCGAGGGGGTCGATGTGGTCCATTGCTGCGGAGCGAGAATGCGCGCGCTCCACGAGGCGCTGCCGAAGGCGCGCCGCGGGGTCTGGGCCGAGGACAGCGCCGCCCTAGCCGAGCGTGCGCCCCGGCTGGTTGACGCGGGCGACGTCTGCATGGTCAAGGGCTCCAAGGCCTCGCGCATGGACCGCGTGCTCGAGGCGATCCGCCGGGTCGGCGGCGGACCGGGCCGGGAGACCTGACATGCTCTACTATCTTTCCGAGCTGAGCGACGGCGGCGACGTCTTCAACCTGTTCCGCTACATCACCTTCCGCGCCGGGGGCGCGCTGATGACGGCGCTGCTGTTCTGCTTCCTGTTCGGCCGGCCGATCATCAACTGGCTGCGCAAGACCCAGAAGAAGGGCCAGCCGATCTACGAGGACGGGCCGAAGTCCCATCTCGTCGCCAAGCAGGGGACGCCGACCATGGGGGGCGTGATGATCCTCGGCGCGCTCGTGGTCTCGACGCTGCTCTGGGCGCGGCTCGACAACGGATTCGTCTGGATCGTCCTCGGCGTGACGCTCGGCTTCGGGCTGATCGGCTTCGCGGACGACTACGCGAAGGTGACGAAGTATTCGCACAAGGGGGTGTCGGGGCGGGTGCGGCTCGGGCTCGGGCTGCTGATCGGGCTCGCCGCGGCGCTCGGGAGCGCGGCGCTGCAGCCCGAGGCGCTGCGCTCGGCGATCGCGCTGCCCTTCTACAAGGACACGGTGATCGAGGCGGGCTGGCTGTTCCTGCCCTTCGCGATGCTGGTGATCGCGGGCAGCGCCAATGCGGTGAACCTGACCGACGGGCTCGACGGGCTCGCCATCGTGCCGGTGATGATCGCCGCCGGCAGCCTCGGGGTCATCGCCTATGTCGTGGGGCGGACGGACTTCACCGAGTATCTCCAACTCAACTACGTGCCCGGGACCGGCGAGATCTTCGTCATCGCGACGGCGATCATCGGGGCGGGGCTCGGCTTTCTCTGGTACAACGCGCCGCCGGCCGCCGTCTTCATGGGGGATACCGGGAGCCTCGCGCTCGGCGGCTGTCTCGGCGCGATCGCGGTGGCGGCCAAGCACGAGATCGTGCTCGCGATCATCGGGGGGCTGTTCGTCATCGAGGCGGTCTCGGTGATGATCCAGGTGGGCTACTACAAGCTCACGGGCAAGCGCGTGTTCCTGATGGCGCCCATCCACCACCATTTCGAGCAGAAGGGCTGGCAGGAGCCGACCATCGTGATCCGCTTCTGGATCGTCGCGGTGATCCTGGCGCTGATCGGCCTCGCGACGCTGAAGGTGCGGTGATGGCTGGGGCGCTCATCGGCGCTCCCGCGCCTCTTCGCGGTGCCCTGGCGGCCGCGCCGCGGCGAGCGGCGCCGCAGCGCGAGGAGGCCCGAAGGGCCGAGGAGGGCGCGCGATGATCCCGGTGGAGGCCTATGCCGGGCGCCGCGTCGGGGTGCTCGGGCTCGGGCGCTCGGGGCTCGCGACGGCGGCGGCGCTCCGCGCGGGCGGCGCCGAGCCTCTGCTCTGGGACGACACCGAGGCCGCCCGCGCGCGCGCCGAGGCGGCGGGGTGGCGCCTCGGCGATCTCTCGCGCCCGCGCGAGGCTGGGGAGATCGCGGCGCTCGTCGTCTCGCCGGGCATCCCCCATCTCTATCCCGAGCCCCATCCGGCCGTCGCCGCGGCGCGGGCCGCGGGGGCTGCGGTGGACAACGAGATCGGGCTCTTCTTCGCCGCCGTCGAGCGGAGGCGGGGCGAACTCGAGCCCGAACCCAAGATCGTCGGCATCACCGGCTCCAACGGGAAATCGACCACCACCGCGCTCCTCCACCATATCCTGCGGGAGGCCGGGCGGGCGGCGCAGATGGGGGGCAATATCGGCCGCGCCGCGCTCGATCTCGACCCGCCGGGGGAGGGCGAGACGGTGGTGCTCGAGCTCTCCTCCTACCAGATCGAGCTCGCCCGCGCCCTCGCCCCGGACATCGCGGTCTTCCTCAATCTCTCGCCCGACCATCTCGAGCGCCATGGCGGGATCGGCGGCTATTTCGCGGCCAAGCGGCGGCTTTTCGAGGCGGGCGCGCCGGGGCGTGCGGTGATCGGCGTCGACGAGGCGGAGGGGCGCTTCATCGCCTCCGTCCTGCCGCCCGAGGACGTCATCCGCATCTCCGCCGCCGAGAAGCTCCGGGGCGAGGGCTGGTCGGTGTTCATGAATCGCCACCACCTGACGGAGTGGCGCGGCGGGCGGCAGGTGGCCGCCGTCGACATGCGAGACTGTCCGGCCCTCGCCGGCGCGCACAACCACCAGAACGCCGCGGCGGCCTATGCGGCGGCGCGCGCGCTCGGGCTCGGGCCGAAGGCGATCGCGGCGGGGCTCGCGAGCTTCCCGGGCCTCGCGCATCGGATGGAGCGGCTCGGGGCGCGCGCCGGCGTCCTTTGGGTGAACGATTCGAAGGCGACGAACGCCGCGGCCACCGTCCGCGCGCTCGCGGCCTACGACCGGGTGCATCTGATCCTCGGCGGGCGCGCCAAGGAGGACGGGGTCGCGGCCCTCGCCCCCTTCGCGGGGCGGATCGTCCGGGCCTATCTGATCGGCGAGGCGGAGGCGCGGTTCGCCGCGGAGATCGCCGCCTGGCCGGAGGCGCCGGAGGTCTCGCGCTGCGGCGATCTCGCGCGCGCCGTCGCCGAGGCCGCCGCCGCGGCGCGGGAGGGGGAGGTCGTGCTGCTCTCCCCCGCCGCCGCGAGCTTCGATCAGTTCGCCGATTTCGAGGCGCGGGGGGAGGCGTTCCGCGCCCTCGCCGCGGCCCGTCTGCAGCCCGAGGAGAGCGAGAGATGACGGAGATGGCCTTCCGCGCCGGCACCGTGCGCCGCCGCGACGCTGCGGGGCTCGAGGACTGGTGGCACACGGTCGACCGCTGGTCGCTCGGGGCGGTCTTCGCGCTCACCGCGCTCGGGCTGGTGCTCGCCTTCGCCGCCTCGCCGCCGCTCGCGGAGAAGAACGGGCTCTGGACCTTTCACTACGTGCTCCGCCATGCGGTCTTCGCCGCGGCGGCCTTCGCGCTGATGCTCGTGGTCTCGACGGCGACGCTGCGGACGCTGCGCCGCCTCGGGGTGCTGCTGTTCCTCGCCTTTCTCGGCGCGACGGCGCTGCTGCCCTGGCTCGGGACGGATTTCGGGCAGGGCGCGGTCAGGTGGTATTCGCTGGGCTTCGCGTCCCTGCAGCCCTCGGAGTTCCTGAAGGTCGGCTTCGTGCTCGCCGCGGCCTGGGTCATGGCGGGAGCGAAGGATCCCGCGGGGCCGCCGGGGCGGGCGCTCTCGGCCCTCGCGATGGCGCTCATCGCCGGGATCCTCGCGCTGCAGCCGGATTTCGGGCAGGCGGCGCTCGTGGTGGCGATCTGGACGGCGATGGTCTTCGTCTCGGGGGCGAATGTGGCGCTCCTCATCGCGGTCGCGGGCGGGCTCGCCGCGGCCGGGGGCTATGCCTATCTTCATTCGGCGCATTTCGCGGGCCGGATCGACGCCTATCTCGCCGGAGAGGTCGACCCCAACACCCAGCTCGCCTATGCCCAGGCGGCGATCCGGGAGGGCGGGCTCCTCGGCGTCGGCGCGGCGCAGGGCTCTGTGAAATGGACCCTGCCGGACGCGCATACGGATTTCATCGTGGCGGTCGCGGCGGAGGAGTTCGGGCTGCTCTTCGTGCTCGGCCTGATCGGGCTCTATCTCTTCGTCACGCTGCGCGCGATGACGCGGCTGATCGAGGTGGCCGACCCGTTCACCCGGCTCGCGGGCACCGGGCTCGCCGTGCTCTTCGGGCTCCAGGCCTTCGTGAATTTCGGGGTGGCGATCCGGCTCTTGCCGGCCAAGGGGATGACGCTGCCCTTCGTGTCCTATGGCGGCTCCTCGATGCTCGCCGCGGCGATCGGGATGGGGGCGCTCCTTGCGCTCACCCGCGAGCGTCCGCTCGACCCCGCCGCGATCCTGAGGAGCCGGCTGTGACCCGGCTCGCCGCGCTCGCGGCCGGGGGCACGGGGGGGCATCTCTTCCCAGCGCAGGCGCTCGCCGAGGCGCTGCTGGCCCGCGGCTGGCGGGTGATGCTCGTTTCCGACAGCCGGGGCCTGCGCTATGCGGAGGGCTTTCCCGAGGCGGTCGTGCGGCGCGAGATCGCCGCGGCGAGCCCGTCGGTCGGCGGGCTGACGGGGCTGATCGGGACGCCCGCGCGCATCGCCCGCGGGCTCTTCGGCGCGGCGCGGCTCTTCCGGGCGGAGCGCCCGGCGGTGGTGGCGGGTTTCGGCGGCTATCCGAGCTTCCCGCCGCTCGCGGTCGCCCGCGCGATGGGGCTGCCGATCCTGATCCACGAGCAGAACGCGGTGCTCGGGGCGGTCAACCGGCTCTTCGCGGGGCGCGCGCGGCTCGTCGCCTGCGGATCCTGGCCGGTGACGAACGCGCCCCGGGGCGCGCGGCTCGAGCCTCTCGGCAACCCGGTGCGCGCCGCCGTCGCCGCGGCCGCGGCCACGGCTTACGAGGCGCCGGGGGAAGGGGCGCTCCGCCTCCTCGTCTTCGGCGGCAGCCAGGGCGCCTCGGCCCTCACCCGCCTCGCGCCCGGCGCGGTGCAGTGCCTGCCGGAGGCGATCCGCGCGCGGCTCGAGGTGGTGCAGCAGGTCCGCCCGGGCGAAGAGGAGGCGGCGGCCTCGCACTATCGCAAGATCGGCGTCCGGGCCGAGCTCGCCCCCTTCTTCGCCGATCTGCCGGCCCGCATCGCCGCGGCGCATCTGGTGATCGCGCGCGCCGGGGCCTCGACGGTGGCCGAGATCGCCGCCATCGGCCGGCCCTCGATCCTCGTGCCCTTCCCCTCCGCCGCCGGCGACCATCAGACGGCGAACGCGCGCACCCTCTCGGGCCCCGGCGCCGCGGTGCTCGCCCCCGAGGCCGAGACGACGCCCGAGACCCTCGCCGCCGAGATCGCCGGCATCCTCGGCGATCCGGAGACCGCCCGGCGCATGGCCGCCGCCGCCCGCACCGAGGCCCGCCCGGACGCCGCCGAGCGCCTCGCCGACCGGATCGAGGAGATCGCCGGCTGAGCGCCCTTCACAACGGCGCGCGCCCCTGCTACCCCGCCCGGCCAAGCCAGACACCCGGAGACCGCCCGTGAACCCACCGACCGCGTTGCCCCTCGACATCGGCCCGATCCACTTCGTCGGCATCGGGGGGATCGGCATGTCCGGCATCGCGGAGGTGCTGCTGACCATGGGCTATGCGGTGCAGGGCTCCGACATCAAGGAGAGCCAGACCACCGCGCGGCTGCGCGATCTCGGCGCGCGGGTGCGCATCGGCCATGCCCCGGAGAATCTGGACGGCGCCGGGGTCTGCGTGATCTCGACGGCGATCAAGCCCGGCAATCCCGAGCTCGAGGCGGCCAGGGCGCGGGCGCTGCCGGTGGTGCGCCGCGCCGAGATGCTCGCGGAGATCATGCGGCTGCGCTGGAACGTGGCGGTGGCCGGGACGCATGGCAAGACCACCACCACCTCGCTCGTCGCCGCGCTCCTCGATGCGGGCGGCGAGGACCCGACCGTCATCAACGGCGGGATCATCCACTCCTACGGCTCCAACGCCCGCCTCGGCGAGGGCCGCTGGATGGTGGTGGAGGCGGACGAATCGGACGGCACCTTCGTCAAGCTCCCCGCCACCATCGCCATCGTGACCAATATCGACCCCGAGCACATGGACCATTACGGGACCGTGGAGGCGCTGCGCGCGGGCTTCGACGGCTTCGTCTCCAACATCCCCTTCTACGGCGCGCTGATCGCCTGCATCGACCATCCGGAGGTGCAGGGGCTGATCGGGCGGGTGACCGACCGGCGGGTGGTCACCTACGGGCTCTCCCGCCAGGCCGATCTGCGCGCCGACGATCCGCGCTACGAGGACGGGCGGATGCGCTTCGACCTCGTGATCCGCGGCGAGGCGGAGGACGAGCGCCACGAGGGCCTCTGCCTGCCGATGCCGGGCGAGCACAACGTCTCCAACGCGCTCGCCGCCATCGCCGCGGCGCGCGAGCTCAAGATCGGGATGGAGGACATCCGGGCGGGGCTCGAGGGCTTCAAGGGCGTCAACCGCCGCTTCACCCGGGTGGGCGCCTGGAACGGGGCGCAGATCGTCGACGACTACGGCCACCACCCGGTCGAGATCGCCGCCGTGCTAAAGGCCGCGCGGGCGACGCTCGCCGGCACCGGGGGCCGGGTCATCGCCATCCACCAGCCCCACCGCTATTCGCGGCTGCACGACCTCTTCGAGGAGTTCTGCGCCTGCTTCAACGACGCCGATCTGGTCGCCATCACCGACGTCTTCGCCGCCGGGGAGGCGCCGATCGAGGGGGTGAGCCGGGACGCCCTCGTCGGCGGCCTGCGCGCGCACGGGCACCGCAAGGCCCATGCGCTGCGGGCGCCGGAGGGGCTCGCGGAGTGGGTCGCGGGCGAGGCGCGGCCGGGCGATCTGGTGATCTGCCTCGGCGCGGGATCGATCTCGGCCTGGGCCAACGCGCTGCCGGACCAGCTCGCCGCGCTCGAGGCGGGGCGGGCGCCGGCCGCGGCCAATGGCTGAGACGGCGGAGGGGCTCCTCGCCCGCCTGCCGCCAGTGCGCGGGCGGCTCTCGGCGGGGCGCCCGCTCGCCCCGCTCACCTGGTTCCGCGTCGGCGGCCCGGCGGAGGCGCTGTTCCAGCCGGCCGACCGGGACGATCTCGCCGCCTTCCTCGCCGCCTGCCCGGAGGACGTGCCCGTCATGCCGCTCGGCGTCGGCTCCAACACGCTGGTGCGCGACGGGGGCGTGCCGGGGGTGGTGGTCCGCCTCGGCCCGGCCTTCGCAGGGATCGCGGTGGAGGGGGCGCGGCTCCGCGCCGGGGCCGCGGCGCTCGACGCCCGGGTCGCCGAGGCGGCGGCGGAGGCGGGGCTCGGCGGGCTCGAATTCCTGCGCACGATCCCCGGCACCGTCGGCGGCGCGCTCGCGATGAACGCGGGCTGCTACGGGACCGAGGTCGCGGACCGCCTCGTCGCCGCGGAGGCCGTCACCCGCGCGGGGGAGCGGGTGGAGATCCCCGCCGCGGAGATGGGCTTCGCCTATCGCTCGGCCGCGGCGGCCGAGGGCGTGATCTTCACCGGCGCCGTCTTCGAGGGCGCGGCGGAGGCGCCGGAGGCCGTGCGCGCGCGGATGGCGGACTATCTCGCCCGCCGCGCCGCGACTCAGCCGCTCCGCGAGCGAACCGGGGGGAGCACCTTCCGCAACCCCTCCGGCGCCTCCTCCGGGGCCGATGGCGGGGCGGGCGCGGGCCCGCGCGCCTGGGAGGTGATCGACGCGGCCGGCTGCCGGGGGATGCGCATCGGTGGAGCCCAGGTCTCAGAAAAGCATTGCAACTTCCTGATCAACACGGGAAACGCGACCGCATCCGATATCGAAACGCTCGGCGAGACCCTGCGCGCGCGCGTAAAAACGCATTCAGGCCACGATTTGCACTGGGAAATCCGGCGTATCGGCGTTACCCTGACGCAATAAAACTACACATCCGGGCGCGAGAGGCCGCAAGGCCCAAGGATCCGGGGACGCAGAGGCGCGGATGTCGAGCAGGGCTTTCCGCGTGGCAGTGCTGAAAGGCGGCGTGTCCGCCGAACGCGAGGTGTCCCTCGTGTCCGGCCGCGAGGCGGCCGGCGCGCTGCGACGCGCGGGATACGATGTGACCGAGATCGACGCAGGGCGGGACCTCGCCCGGGCGCTCGACGAGGCCGCGCCGGACGCGGTCTTCAACGCGCTGCACGGGCGTTGGGGGGAGGACGGCTGCGTGCAGGGCCTCCTCGAATGGATGCGCCTGCCCTACACCCATTCGGGCGTCCTGGCCTCCGCCCTCGCCATGGACAAGGCCCGCGCCAAGGCGGTCTATGCCGCGAGCGGGCTGCCGGTGGCCGAGCATGTCATCGCCGGGCGCGAGGCGGTGGCGGCCGGGCATCCGATGGACCCGCCCTATGTGGTCAAGCCCGTGAACGAGGGCTCCTCGGTCGGCGTCGCCATCGTGCCGGAGGGCGCCAACGCCCCCGCCCGCCTCGGCCCGGACGCGCCGGAGCGGCTGATGGTGGAGCGCTACGTGCCCGGGCGCGAGCTCACCGTCGCCGTGCTCGGGGACGAGCCGCTCGGGGTCACCGACATCATTGCCGAGGGCTGGTACGACTACCGCGCGAAATACACCCAAGGCGGCTCGCGTCACGTGCTCCCCGCCGCGGTGCCCTCCGAGATCGAGGCCGCCTGCCTCTCGCATGCGGTCGCGGCCCACGCCGCCCTCGGCTGCCGCGGCCTCAGCCGCACGGATTTCCGCTGGGACGAGGCGCGCGGGCTCGACGGGCTCGTGCTCCTCGAGACCAACACCCAGCCCGGCATGACCCCGCTCTCCCTCGCCCCGGAGCAGGCCGAGCATCGCGGCATCGGCTTCGACGATCTCTGCCGCCGGCTCCTGGAGGACGCTTCGTGCGACCGGTGAGAGCGGGCAATCCGGGGCCGTCGCGGCTCGCCTACCGCCTGGCGCGGGCCTGGGGGCAGGCCTGGGTGCGCAGCCTCGTGACCGTCTATCTGCCGCTCTCGGCGCTCGCGCTGGCCGGCTGGGCCGTGGTCTCGACCGACCGGCTTCGCCTCGCCATCGAGGCCGAGGCGGCGGCCCTCGTCGAGCGCATCGCGGCGCGCCCCGAGTTCCGGGTCCGCGGGGTCTCGGTCGAGGGGGCGGGGCCGGAGCTCGAGGCGGTGCTGCGCGCGGTGGTCGGGCCGGTGCGCGGCGAGAGCTCGTTCAAGCTCGATCTCGACGCGCTGCGCCAGGAGCTCGAGGGGCTCGGCGAGGTCGCCTCCGCGGCGCTGCAGTTCGACGCCGCCGGCACGCTCAACATCCGGGTGGTCGAGCGCGTGCCGGCCGCGCTCTGGCGCGATCCCGACGGCGCGCTCTGGGTGATCGACCGCTCCGGCGTGGTGATCGGGCGGGCCGGCAAGCGGCTCCGCCATCCGGGCCTGCCCCTCATGGTGGGGATCGGCGCGCCGCAGCGGGTGGCCGAGATCGGCCGATTGCTGGCCGCCGCCCCAGATCTCGCCCCGCGCATCCGCGGCTTCGCCCGGATCGGCGAGCGGCGCTGGGACGTCGTGCTCGACCGGGGGCTCACCATCCGCCTGCCCGCCGAGGGCGCGCGCCGCGCGCTCAAGGGGGTGATGGCGCTGCACTACGGCGAGGAGCTTCTGAAGCGCGACCTCGCCGTCATCGATGTGAGGCTGCCCGCCCGCCCGGCGCTCACGCTGCGCGACCGCGCGGCGGAGGAGGAGGCGCTGCGCGGGGCGGCCGCGTCCGCGTTCGGGGAGGAGACATGAACTTCGCGTCTTGCGACATACACCGGGCCATGCGCTCGCGTCTCGCGCAGGGGGTGCGCCGCGGCAAGCTCGCCGTGCTCGACATCGGCAGCTCCAAGATCACCTGCCTCGTGCTGAAGATCGACCCCTCCCGGCTTGAGGCGGCGGCCTCGTCCGACCCTCTCTCCACCACGCTCTTCGCTGCCGTCGAGGTGGTGGGCGAGGCGACCGTGCAGGCCCGCGGGGTGAAGCGCGGCGAGGTGATCGACATGGACGCCGCCGCCCGCTCGGTGCGCCGCGCCGTCCTCGCCGCAGAGCGCGCGGCCCAGCCGAAGATCGACCGGGTGGACCATGTGCTCGTCTCCTTCGGCGGCGGGCGGCCGGAGAGCTTCTCGACCGTCGGCGAGGCGGAGACCGAGACCGGCCAGGTCACCGAGCGCGACATCTCCAACGCCCTCGGCAACGCCCCCGAGCCGCCCATCGGCGCGGGCCGGCAGATCCTCCATGCCCAGCCCGTCGAGATCAGCCTCGACTTCCAGTCGGGCCTGACCGACCCGCGGGGGATGACCGGCAAGGTGCTCTCGATCGCCATGCATGTGGTGGCGGTCGACGCCCGCCCCCTCGCCAATCTGATGGAGTGCATCCGGCAATGCGATCTCGACCTCTGCGGGATCGTCAGCGCCCCCTATGCCGCGGGGCTCTCGGCGCTCGTGGAGGACGAGCAGCGCACGGGCGCGATCTGCATCGACATGGGCGCCTCGCAGACCGGGCTCTCGGTGTTCCTGCGCGACCATCTGATCTGCGCCGAGCAGGTGCGCTTCGGCGGCGAGCACGTCACCGGCGACATCGCTGCGGGGCTGATGATGCGCCACGCCCTCGCCGAGCGGATGAAATGCATGCATGGCGGCGTCGTCGCCACCTCCGCCGACGACCGGGAGATGATCGACGCGCCCCGCCTCGGCGAGGAGGACGCGCCAGAGCCGCGGCAGATCTCGCGGGGCATGCTGATCGGCGTCGTGCGGCCGAGGATCGAGGAGACCTTCCGCATGGTGCAGTCGCGGCTCATCGAGCTCGGCATCGGCGCGATGCCCGGCTGCTCGCTGGTGCTGACGGGCGCGGCCTGCCAGCTCCGCGGGCTCGACGAGGTGGTGACGCGCCTCCTCGGCCGGCGCCCCAGGATCGGCCGCCCGCTCCGGCTCTCGGGGCTCGGCCCGGGCCTCGCGGGCCCGGAATACGCGACCGCCGTGGGCCTCGCGATCTACGCCCTGCGCCCGCATGACGAGCTCTGGGATTTCGAGGCGCCGCGGCCGGCGCGGGTCCGCGGCCGGGCGCAGGACCTGGTGCGCTGGATCGCCAATGCCTGGTGAGCGGCAGACGAGGAGCGAGACCAAGACTGTCCCCCCGAAGGGAGCGCGAAACCGGCCGGCCCCCCCGGCCTAGAGCAGAGAAGAGGCAGAACGACATGGCACTCAATCTCAAGAACCCGTCGGATTTCGGCATCGAGCCGGAGCTCTCGGCGCGCATCACGGTCTTCGGCGTCGGCGGCGCCGGGGGCAACGCCGTGAACAACATGATCCAGAAGCAGCTCCCCGGCGTCGAGTTCATCGCGGCCAACACCGACAGCCAGGCGCTCGCCCATTCCAAGGCCGAGCGCAAGATCCAGTTCGGCACCGGGGTGACCCGCGGGCTCGGCGCGGGCTCGAAGCCCGATGTGGGCTACACCGCCGCCGAGGAGACGATCGAGGACATCGCCGCCGCGCTCGAGGGCTGCCATATGTGCTTCATCACCGCCGGCATGGGCGGGGGCACCGGCACCGGGGCGGCGCCCGTGGTCGCCCGCGTCGCGCGCGAGCTCGGCATCCTCACCGTCGGCGTCGTCACCAAGCCCTTCCATTTCGAGGGGGCGCGGCGCATGGCGGTGGCCGAGGCGGGAGTCGGGCAGATGCAGAAGGTGGTCGACACCCTGATCGTCATCCCCAACCAGAACCTCTTCCAGGTCGCCTCCGAGCGCACCACCTTCGTCGAGGCCTTCGTGATGGCCGACGACGTGCTCTATCAGGGCGTGCAGGGGGTGACCGACCTGATGGTCCGCCCCGGCATGATCAATCTCGACTTCGCCGACGTGAAGTCGGTGATGGAGCAGATGGGCAAGGCGATGATGGGCACCGGCGAGGCCGAGGGCGACACCCGCGCCATCGACGCCGCCGAGAAGGCGATCGCCAATCCGCTGCTTGACGAGGTCAGCCTCAAGGGCGCCAAGGGCGTGCTGATCAACATCACCGGCGGCTACGACCTGACGCTGTTCGAGATGGACGAGGCGGCCAACCGCATCAAGGAGGAGGTCGACCACGACGCGATGATCAAGTTCGGCTCGGCGCTCGATCCGGATATGGAGGGGCGGATGCGCGTCTCCGTCGTCGCCACCGGGATCGACGCGGAGGCCAATGCCGAGGCGATGGCCCCCCGCGGCGAGGCGCCGGCCAAGCGCAAGCCCGTGGAGACCGACGGCAGCATGATGGCCGCGCTCCGCGGCGGGCAGCGCCGTCCCGCGCCGCAGCCCGAGCGCCAGCCCCCGGAGATGCCCGAGCCCGCCCAGAAGGCCGAGCGTCCCGAGCCCCAGCCGGCCCCCCGCGAGGAGCCCGAGGCCACGGCCGAGCCCGCCCGCCCCGCCGAGCCCGTGACGGCGCCGAGCCCCGCCGACATGCAGGCCCGCGCCGCGGAGGTCCGCCGCCGCGCCGCCGCCGCCCGCGAGCGCCACGACAGCGAGCGCTTCGAGGTCGACGCCGATCCGGAGTTCCTCGACGGCGAGGCGGAGGGCGGTCTGGCCCCCGGCCGAGGCATTCGCGAGCCGAGCCGCGAGCCCAGCCTGTCGCGCCGGGCGCCGGTGCTCTCCACCCCGCGCCGCGAGCCGGTCCGCCCCCAGGCCGCCGAGGGCCAGCCGCGCAACAGCCTCTTCAAGATCAACAACCTGATCCACCGCGTCGCCGGCGGCGGCGGCAACCAGGACCGGCTCGACCCGCTCTCCATCGCGGGCGGCTCGAAGGGCGATCAGGAGGAGGACGAG
Source organism: uncultured Limibaculum sp. (assembly GCA_964576075.1). GTDB lineage: Bacteria > Pseudomonadota > Alphaproteobacteria > Rhodobacterales > Rhodobacteraceae > Thermohalobaculum. Next base: position 20,086 of record CAZNTX010000019.1, read on the forward strand.
AGCGAGATCCCCGCCTTCCTGCGCCGCCAGGCCAACTGAGCGGGCCCGCGCGCCCGTGATCCGGGGCGGCCCCACGGGCCGCCTTCGCAGCCGCAGCAAGCCCCGCCGTCCGGCCCTCCGGGCGGACGGGGTTTCTCTGTATTCCGAGGGGCTTGGCCGGATCCCTTGCGCGGGGCTGCGAAGGGCCGAAAGCGGCCGGGGTTGTTGCAAAGCGTCACAAAGCGTGACTTGTCGCCAGGGCCGGACAGGCGTAGGCCATCCTCCAACACCGGGACGTTAACGTTCCGATAAGGCGGCGGGAAAGGACCGCGGCCATCCCTTGCGGGCGGGGTGCGAGCGATGCGTAGGACTGTTGCCGAGACGGCGAGCTTCGACGGTCACGGGCTGCATGGGGGCGCGCCCGCGCGGGCCACGGTGCGGCCCTGCCGCTACGGCCAGGGCCTGCGCTTCCGGCGGACCGACCTCCCCGCCGGCACCGGAGACATCCCCGCGCGCCGCGACCGGGTGGTCGACACCACCCTCTGCACCAAGCTCGCCAATGCCGAGGGCGCGACCCTCTCCACCGTCGAGCATCTGATGGCGGCCCTCGCCGCCTGCGGCGTGACCGACGCGCTGATCGAGGTCGACGGCCCCGAGGTCCCGATTCTCGACGGCAGCGCCGCGCCCTTCGTGGCGGGCCTCCTTGAGGCGGGCTTCGCCGCCGTCCCCGCCATGCCGCGGGCGATCCGCATCCTGCGCGCGGTCGAGGTCGCCGACGGCCCGCGCCGCGCTGCCCTCCTGCCCGCGCGCGAGTTCGGCATGCGCTATCTCGTCGATTTCCCCGAGCCCGCCATCGGGCGGCAGCGCCTGATGCTGAGCCTCACCGGCGACGCCGCCATCGCCGAGCTCGCCGAGTGCCGCACCTTCTGCCGCGCGCGCGAGGTGGCGGCGCTGCGGGCCATGGGGCTCGCCAAGGGCGGGAGCCTCGAGAACGCCATCGTCGTCGACGGCGCCGAGGTGCTCAACCCCGAGGGCCTGCGCCGCCCGGACGAGTTCGTGCGCCACAAGATGCTCGACGCGGTGGGCGATCTCGCCCTTGCCGGGGCGCCGATCCTCGGGCGCTACGAGGCCGAGCGCGGCGGGCACGAGATGACCGTGCGCCTCCTGCACGCCCTCTTCGAGCGCCCCGAGGCCTGGGAGTGGACGCGCCCCGCGGCGGGGCAGACGCTCTGCGCCTCCGGCCGGGTGCCGCCGCGCGGGCGGGTCGACGCGGTCGCCGTCTGAGGCCGCGCGCCCCTTTCCCTCGCCGCCCGCTCCGTCTATCTTCGCGCCGAGCCCCGCGGGAGCCCCTCCCGCGCCCTTCGGCTGGGATCACGGAAGACCGATGCTGCGCGCCACACGCCTCCTCTGCCTCCTCGCCCTCGTCTCCGGCTGCTCGACCGTGGACTCGCTCTTCGAGCCCGAGCGCACGGTCGAGGACATGTCCGCCCGGGAGATCTTCGCCGCGGCCGAGGCGCAGCTCGCCGATGGCGACGAACTGGCGGCCGCGCAGACCTTCGCCGAGATCGAGCGGCTCTACCCCTTCTCCGATCTCGCCAAGCGCGCGCTCATCATGTCGGCCTTCGCCAATTACGAGGGCGGGCAATACGTCGCCGCCCGCGCCGCCGCGCGCCGCTATGTCGAGCTCTACCCGGCGGACGAGGACGCGCCCTATGCGCAATACCTCGTGGCCCTCACCTATTACGACAACATCTCCGATGTCGGCCGCGACCAGACCACGACCGAGAACGCGCTGCAGGAACTGACCGAGCTCGCCCGCCGCTACCCGGACAGCGCCTTCACCCGCGACGCGACGCTCAAGATCGACCTGACGCGCGACCACCTCGCCGGCAAGGAAATGGAGGTCGGGCGCTACTACCTCAAGCGGGCGCATTACCCGGCCGCGATCAACCGTTTCCGCCGGGTGGTGGAGGACTACGAGACCACCGCGCAGACGCCGGAGGCGCTGCACCGCCTCGTCGAGGCCTATCTCGCCCTCGGGCTCGAGCGCGAGGCGATCGCCGCGGCCGCCGTGCTCGGCTACAACTATCCGGGCTCTGACTGGTATCTCGCCTCCTACGAGCTCCTCACCGGGCGCGATCTCGTCCCCGACGACGAGACGAGCGACGGCTTCTTCACCCGGGTCTACCGCCAGGTGATCCAGGGCAAGTGGCTCTGAGGGGCGCGCGCGCATGCTGCGCGGCCTCGCCATCCGCAACATCGTCCTGATCGAGCGGCTCGACCTCGCCTTCCAGCCCGGGCTAAACGTGCTGACCGGGGAGACCGGGGCGGGCAAGTCGATCCTGCTCGACGCGCTCGGCTTCGCGCTCGGGCGCAAGGGGCGGCGGGAGCTCCTCGGCGCCGGGGCCGATCAGGCGAGCGTGACGGCCGTGTTCGACCTCGAGGCGGGGCATCCGGTCTTCGCGCTGCTCGAGGAGCTCGGCCTCGAGGCGGAGCCTGGCGAGCTGATCCTGCGCCGGGCGCAGAGCCGCGGCGGCCCGGCGCGCGGCTTCGTCAACGACCAGCGCACCTCCGCCGAGGCGCTGTCGCGGATCGGGGGGCTTCTCGTCGAGGTCCACGGCCAGCACGACGACCGGGGCCTGCTCAACCCGCGCGCCCATCGCGGCATGCTCGACGCCTATGCCGGGCTCGGCGGGCGCGTCGCCGAGGTCGGCCGGCTCTGGGCCGCCTCCGAGGCCGCCGAGCGTGCGCTCGCCGCGGCCAGGGCCGAGCTCGAGAAGGCGGCGGAGGATGCCGAGTATCTGCGCCACGCGGTCGAGGAACTCGCGCGCCTCGCTCCCGAGGCGGGGGAGGACGCCGCCCTCGACACCGAGCGCCGGGCGATCCAGGCCGCAGGCCGCATCCGCGAGGAGGTGGCGAAGGCGGCCGATCTCCTCTCCGGCCAGGGGGCGGAGGGGGCGATGGCGGACGCGCTCTCCCGCCTCCTCCCGCTCGCCGAGGAGCATGGCGACCTGCTCCGCGGCCCGGCGGACGCGCTCGACCGGGCGATGGTCGAGCTCGGCGAGGCGAGCCGCGGGCTCACGGACGCGCTCGACGCCATGACCTTCGATCCCGGCCGGCTCGAGGCGGTGGAGGAGCGGCTCTTCGCGATCCGCGCGCTCGCCCGCAAGCACGGCGTCCTGCCCGACGCCCTCGCCGATCTCGCGACCGAGATGACCGCCCGGCTCGACGCGCTCGACCAGGGCGCCGACCATATCGCCGCCCTCGACGCGGAGGCGGGGGCGGCGCGCGCGGCCTACGACGGCGCCGCCGCCGCCCTCTCCGAGGCCCGCCGCGCGGCCGCCGCCCGGCTCGACGCCGAGATCGCCGCCGAGCTCGCGCCGCTGCGCATGGAGGCCGCGCGCTTCGTCACCGAGATCGCGCCGGGCCCGCCGGGGCCGGAGGGCTCGGACCGGGTGCAGTTCACCGCCACCACCAACCCCGGCGCGCCGCCCGGGCCGGTCGATCGGGTGGCCTCCGGGGGCGAGCTCTCGCGCTTCCTGCTGGCGATGAAGGTCTGCCTCGCGGCCAGGGCGCCGGGGCTCTCCCTCGTTTTCGACGAGATCGACCGCGGGGTCGGCGGCGCCACGGCGGATGCGGTCGGCCGCCGCCTCGCCCGCCTCGCCGAGACCGCGCAGGTGCTCGTCGTCACCCACTCCCCCCAGGTCGCCGCCCTCGGCACCCATCATTGGCACATCGCCAAGACGTCGGAGGGCGAGCGCACCCGCACCCATGTTGCGGCCCTCGGCGCCGGGGACCGGCTCGACGAGATCGCGCGGATGCTCGCCGGCGAGGAGATCACCGCCGAGGCCCGCCAGGCCGCCCGCGCGCTCCTCGAGCGCTCCGCCTGACCGCCCGCTTTCGCCCCGCCCCGGAATCGTTTACCGTGGCGGGCGCGAGTGGAACGGCGGCTGGCGAGGACATCTCATGCTTGTGCGCGTGGGCGGCGGGGCGATGGACCTCGTCAATTCGATCATCGATGGCGGGATCGCCAAGTGGAACGAAGGGCTCGTGCCCTTCTTCACCTCGCCCTACGGCATCGCCATCCTCTTCGTCGTGCTGTTCCTGTTCCTCAATTCGATGCGGATGCGGCTGTGATCCGGGCGGCGCTCGCGGTGGCTGCGCTCGCGGCGCCGGCCGCGGCGGAGCCGCTCGCGCCCGGGGATCTCCTCGGCGGATGGGACTGCGCGGGCCGCGGGCTCTCCTGGCGGATGGAGGTGACCCGGCCCTTCAGCCAGATCCTCGAGATCCGCGAGATCCTCGGCGAGGAGACCGTCTCCATCGCGCTCTGGGACACCGGGCGGCGGCGCGAGCTCGCCGGGCTCGTCCGCGTGCTGCCGGAGGGGATGCGGCTCGATCTCGAGGTGGTGGCGCGCCCCGCCGGCGGCGTCGACCTCGCCGGCACCCTGCGCGACCCCTTCGACGCGGTGACGACGGCGCGCGAGACCCACCGCCTCGAGGCGCCCGGCCGGCTGAGCGTCGCCATGGAGATCGACCGCGAGGACGGCGAGGCGCACCGCCGCGCCTGGGTCTGCACCCGCGCCGAATGAGCCTCAGTTGCCGGGCACGAGCTTGCCGGGGTTGAAGATGCCCGCGGGGTCGAGGGCTGCCTTGATCTCGCCCATCACCGCCCAGGCGGCGCCGTGCTCGGCCTCCATGAACTTGCGCTTGCCGAGGCCGATGCCGTGCTCGCCGGTCACCGTGCCGCCGAGGCGGAGCGCGCGCTCGGAGATGCGCTCGGCCAGGCGATGGGCCTCGGCGAGCTCCTCTGGGCGGTCCGGATCGACGAGGATCGAGAGGTGGAAGTTCCCGTCCCCCACATGGCCGACCAGCGGCGCCGCGAGGGGGGAGGCGTCGAGATCGGCCTGCGTCTCCAGGATCGCCTCGGCGAGGCGGGAGATCGGCACGCAGGCATCCGTCACATAGCCCTGCGCGCCGGGGCGGAGCGCGCGCTGGGCGTAGTAGACCGAGTGCCGCGCCGCCCAGAGCCGGTTGCGCGCCTCGGGCTCGGTGGTCCAGTCGAAGCCGGTGCCCCCGTTCTCGGCCGCGAGCGCGCCCACGGTCTCGGCCTGCTCCGCGACGCCCGCGGCGGTGCCGTGAAATTCGAGGAAGAGGGTGGGGCGCTCGGCCATGGAGAACCCGGAATAGGCGTTGAAGCCGCGGATCGTCAGCGCGTCGAGCAGCTCGATCCGGGCGACCGGCACGCCCGTCTGGATCGTCTCGATGACCGTGGCGATCGCGCCCTCGAGCCGGTCGAAGCCGCAGGTGGCCGCGGAGATCGCCTCGGGCTGGCCGGCGAGGCGGAGCGTGAGCTCGGTGACGACGCCGAGGGTGCCCTCCGAGCCGACGAAGAGGCGGGTGAGGTCGTAGCCGGCGGAGGACTTGCGCGCCCTGGTGCCGGTGCGGATCACCCGCCCGCCCGCGAGCACCACCTCGAGGGCGAGGACCGCCTCGCGCATGGTGCCGTAGCGCACCGCGGCGGTGCCCGAGGCGCGGGTCGCGGCCATGCCGCCGAGGGAGGCGTCGGCGCCGGGGTCGACGGGGAAGAAGAGCCCGGTCGCGCGCAGCTCCTCGTTCAGCCGCTTGCGGGTGAGGCCGGGTTGGACGACGGCGTCCATGTCCTCCTGATGCACGGCGAGGAGCCGGTCCATCCGCGAGAGGTCGAGCGAGAGCCCGCCGCGGACCGGGATCACATGGCCCTCGAGCGAGGTGCCGGTGCCCCAGGGGACGATCGGGCAGCCATGCTCGGTGCAGAGCGCCACCGCCGCGGCGACCTCCTCGGTGCTCTCCGGCCAGAGGACCGCGTCGGGCAGGGCAGGGGCGTGATGGGCCTCGTCGCGCCCGTGCTCGGCGCGGTGGGCCTCGGCGCGGGAGAGGCGCGCGCCGAAGCGCTCGGCAAGGGCGGCGATGGCGGTCTCGACGGTCATGGGGCACCTCCGCGCGGAGCCTAGCCTCCGGCCCGCGGGCTCGTCTATGCTCGGCCTGCGAGGGAGCGGGGAGGGGCGGATGAGCGAGAGCTTCGAGGCGCCGATGCGCACGGCAGAGCGGCGCGTGCCGGCCGACTGGATCGACTACAACGGCCATATGAACGTGGCCTACTACACCATGGCCTTCGACAAGGCGCTCGACGAGGTCTACGACCGGCTCGGGATCGGGCCGGGGCTCGTGGAGAGCCATCGCATGGGGCCGATGGCGCTGCAGACGCAGATCCACTATCTCGCCGAGTTGCTCGAGGGGGCGCGCTTCGCCTGCGCGGTGCGGGTGGTCGATGCGGATGCCAAGCGGGTGCATGTCTTCGCCGAGATGCTGGCCCTCGACCGGGGCGAGGCGGTGGCGGCGACCTATGAGAGCCTGACGGTGAACGTCGATCTCGCGGCGCGGCGCTCGGCGCCCTTTCCGCCGGAGGCGGCGGCGCGGATCGAGGCGGCGCTCGCGGCGCATGCGGGGCTGCCGCGCCCGGCCCAGCTCGGCGCGCCTCTCGGGATCCGCCGCAAAAGCTGAGCGGCCCCGCGCCGTCGCGCGCGCCCACCCGGACGCCGGGGGGCGCGGCCCGCGCGCGGCGGGAGAGCGCGCGGCCCCGGCTCCGGCGGGCGAGAAACGGGGCGCCCGGTTTCCGGGCGATGGCGGACGGCGCCGGGCGGGCGTCCGCTGGCTGTCCGTTAAGGGCGACGGGCCTCGCCGCGGCACGGCCTTGGCGGCGGCCCGCCCGGGGCGATCGGCACGGGCGGCGGTCGGGAGACCGGCCCCGGGCGATCCCCGGCGGTCGCGGCAAGGGCCGGGCGTCGGGTGTCCCTGGGCGATCCGCGGGTCCGTCTGCGCGGCCCCTAATGGCGGCCGGCTCGGGCGGTCCGTGGCCGCGGCGCAGGATGGGCGATGCCTGCCGGGGGCGATCGGCAGCCGCCATGCGGCGTCGGCGCCGGCTGCGGCGTGGCTTGCGCGGTCGCCCCAGCCCCACGGGCGGCGGCGGCCCTTGTGCGTTCTGAGGCGCTCGTGGCGCCTGGCCCTCTCGGCAGGGCTTTTCCAGGGGCGCGGGGGGGCGTAGGCTCGCTCCATGCCGCCCAAGGACCGATCCTCTCCCATGCGCCGGGTCGCCGGAGCGACCGCCCGGCTCCAGGCGCGCCTCGCGCGGCTCGGGGCGCGGATCGCCATGTCGCCGGATCTCACGCTCGGGCCCGTGGCCCTCGTCCTCGGCGTGGCGGTCGGCTATGCGGTGATCGGCTTCCGGCTCGCGATCTCGGCGCTGCAGACGCTCTTCTACGGCGCCGACGATCTGATGCTGCATTCGACCGCCGCGGCGCTGCCCTGGTATGTGGTGCTCTGCCTGCCGGTGCTCGGGGGGCTCGCCGTCGGCTTCCTGCTGACGCGCACCACGCCGGACGCCAAGGCGCGGGGCGTCTCCGACGTGATCCGGGCGGCGGCGCTGCAGGGCGGGCGGGTCGACCGGGGGCCGGGGCTCGCGGCCGCCGGGGCGGCGCTCGTCACGCTCTCCACCGGGGGCTCCACGGGCCGGGAGGGCCCGGCGATCCATATCGGCGCGGTGATGGCCTCCTGGGTCTCGGACCGGCTCCGCGCCTCGGCGATCACGGGGCGCGACATCCTCGGCTGCGCCACCGCCGCCGCCGTCTCGGCGAGCTTCAACGCGCCGCTCGCGGGCGCGCTCTTCGCCCTCGAGGTGGTGCTGCGCCATTACGCGCTGCACGCCTTCGGTCCCATCGTCGTCGCCGGCGTCGCGGCGACGGTGGTCGGCCGCATCCATCTCGGCGACGTCACCGAATTCACCCTGCCCGGCCACACGGTGGAGTTCTATTGGGAGATGCCGGCCTTCGCGCTCCTCGGCCTGCTGTGCGGGGCGGTCGCGGTGGTGATGATGCGGGTGATCTTCTTCGCCGAGGCGGTCGGAGACCGGCTGCAGCACTGGCTCGAGATCCCGGACTGGGCACGGCCCGCCTGCGCGGGGCTCCTGCTCGGCATGCTCGCGATGGCGACGCCGCATATCATCGGGGTCGGCTACGAGACGACGACGCGCGCGCTCACCGCGCAGATCCCGTTCTGGACGGCGGTCGCCTTCGCCATCGTGAAGGTCGCCGCCGTGGCGATCACGCTGGCGGGTCGCATGGGGGGCGGGGTGTTCTCGCCCGCCCTGATGCTGGGCGCGCTGACCGGCTCGGCCTTCGGCGAGGTGGCGATCCAGATCTTCCCCGCGGTCTCCGGCAGCCAGGGGCTCTATGCGCTCGCCGGGATGGGGGCGGTGGCGGGCGCGGTGCTCGGCGCGCCGATCTCCTCCACGCTCATCGTCTTCGAGCTGACCGGGGACTGGCAGGCGGCGATCGCGGTCCTGATCGCGGTGCCGCTCGCGAGCGTCGTGGCCGCGCGGATGGGCACGCGCTCCTTCTTCCTGATGCAGCTCCAGCAGACCGGGCTCCATCTCTCCGCCGGCCCGCAGGGCTATCTCCGGCGCACCCTGCGCGTCGGCGATCTGATGCGCCACCGGGGCGCGGAGAACGGCGGCTCCGACACCGTCTGCTGGGATCTCCACGCCCAGGGGGTGTCGCTGCGCCAGGGCGACACGCTCGAGCGCGCGCTGCCGATCTTCGAGCGGGTGAAGCGCCCCTATCTTCCGGTCATGGCGGTGCCGAAGCCTGGCGCGGAGGCCGAACTCGTCGGCGCGCTCTTCCAGACCGACGCGCTCCGCGCCTATTCCCGCTGCCTTGAGGACGAACTCCGCGAGGAGCATTCCTGAGCCGCCGCCCGCGGCCCGAAGGGCCGGCCCCTGCGACGAGGACCCGGAGGGGTCCGAGGAGCCCCCCGCTCAGAAATCCTTCTTCCACTGGATGCCGAGGCCTGCATCGCCCTCCTGGTCGACCTCGCTGTCGATCACGATGTTGTCGAAGACTTCGACCTCGACCACCACCTTGCTCTCCTTGCCGTCGACCGACTGCTTGGCGCCGACGAAGACGCTGTCGCCGAGATTCTTGCCGATGGTGACCTCGGCGCTCTCCTCTGTCGGGTCGATGGCGAGCTCGTCGAGCCCCACGGCGCCGCGGATGTCGTCGACCACCCCGCCGGAGCCGTCGGTCAGCGTGGCGATGCCGGAGGCGAGGCGGATCGCCTGGGAGGCGGTGAGCGACTGCGAGGGCTTGCCGAAGAGGAGCCGCGGCAGCACCTCGTCCTCCGGCAGGCCCTGGCGCGAATAGAAGCCGATCTCCGGCGCGCTCGCGGTGCCGCGCACCCGGATGCCGCCGGTCACGTCGTTCTCCTCGGCCTCGAGATCGACCTCGAGGCGCGGGTCGATCTCCCGCCCGCCGAGGAAGCGCACCCGCCCGGTCTTGAGGTCGAAGCGGGTGCCGACGAGGGAGAGCTGCCCGCGCACCCGGTCGACGCTGCCGGTGACCACGGGCGCCGCGGCGGTGCCGCCCACATCGAGGCCGATCCGCCATTCGCTGTCGAGCCCGCGCCCGCGCACGAAGACGTCCCGGTCGGCGCGCACGCGGACGTCGAGGTCGATCGCGCCGCCCGCGGGGGGCGCCTCCTCCGGCTCCGGCGCGCCCTTGATGCGGACATCGCCGAGGGTCACGACCGAGGGGGGCGTCGCGTTGACGAGGCGGATCTCCGCGCGGTCGACGGTGACGGTCCCGGAGATGTCCGGCCCTGCGAGCGGCCCCGCGGCGGCGATGTCGAGGCTGATCGCGGCGGTCGCGTCGTCGCGGCGGATCAGCACCGCCCGGCGCGCGGTGACCTGCGCCTCCACCGCCTCCGCGTTCACCTCCGCGCTGGCCTCCACGCGCCCGCCCGCGGCGTCCGAGGCGGAGAGGTCGAGCGCGATCCCGCCATCCCCGGCGAGGCGCGAGTCGAGCGCGATGTCGGTCAGGATGGTGCCGAGGTCGAGGTTCTCGTAATGCCCGTCGGAGAGCGCGAGGCGCCCGTCGATGCGCGGCGCGGCGAGGGTGCCGGCGATGCCGAGATCGATGTCGAGCGCGCCGTCGAGCACATGGCCCGGGGCGGGGACGAGCACCCAGAGCTCGCCGATATCGCCGGACCAGACGACCCGGCCCGAAAGCGCCCCGTCGCCCGGGATCTCCGGCAGCGGCCCGCCGCGGGCGCGGAGCGGCAGCGCGGCCTCGAGGCGGAGCGGCTCACGGAACGGCCCGTCGAGGCGGGCGCCGAGATCGCCCTGGCGCCCGTCCCAACGCCCGGTGGCGGAGAGGTCGAGCGCGCCGACATCGGCGACCGCCCCGGTGAAGCGCAGCCCCGTGGCCGCGAGATCGAGGCTCGCATTGGCGCGGCCCGGCCGGCTGTCATAGGCGAGGCGGGCGTCGAGCGCGCCGGCGCCGATCGGCGCGTCGGCGAGGCGCTCGGCGATGGCGAGATCGGCGAGCTCGAGCGCGAGATCGGCGGAGAGGCCCGCGGGGTGGAGCGCCGCCTCGCCCCGGAGCCCGCCCCCCGGGAGCGCGAGGTCGATCCCCTCGAGCGTCACGCTCTCCCCGGCCGTCACCGTCATCGGCGCGGCGAGGGCGGCGCGTTCGCCCTTGTAGAGCGCGTCGAGCTCGGTGACGCGGATGCGCGGGGCGGGGGCCTCGGCGTCGATCTCGGCGCGGGCGGAGAGCGAGACTGGGGCGCCCTCGGCCTCCCCCTCGGCCGAGAGGGTGGCGACGAGGGCCGAGAGCGCGCCGCGCAGAGTCGCCTCGATGCCGGAGAGCTCCGCGGGGCCGGCCAGGGCCTCGCCGGTTCGCAGGCGCGCGTCGATCTTCGGCGCGGCGAGGGCGTCGGTCACCGTCGCGTCGAGGCGGACCGAGGCGAGCCGCGCGGCCCCGGCCTCCACCGTGGGGGCGCTGAGGGCGGCCTCGAGCGCGGGGGCGTCGCCGAGGAGGCCGCGGCCCGTCGCCTCGGCATCGAGCCTCGGGATGCGCGCCTCGCCCGCCCGGATGTCCGAGAGCCGGGCGGTGGCGCGGCCGTCCGTGGCGCCCTCTGCGGAGGCGATCTCGGCGGTGAGGTCGAGCCCGCCCGCGGTGGCGGCGCCGTCCGGCGCGGCGAGGGAGGTCGCACGGGCGGTGAGCGTCGCGGCGGGCGCGTCGGTCAGCGCGTTCTCCGCCGCGATATCGGCCTCGAGCCGGGCGATGCGCGCGCCCGCATAGCCGAGGCCCTCCGCCGCGAGATCGGCGGTGAGAGCGGCGAGGGTGGTGGCGTCGCGGGCCTCGGCCGAGAGGGTGAGCCGCTCGGCCTCCGCCCCGAAGCCGCGGGCGCCCGAGGCCGCGATCTCCGCGGTGACGCCGGGGGCGCCGAGCGCGTCGGTCACCCGGGCCTCGATGCGCGCCTCGGCGAGGGTGGCCTCGAGGGCGGCGAGCCGGTCGGCCTCGAGATCGAGCGTCGCGCTCTGCCGGCCGCCCTCGGGCGTCAGCGTCACGGTACCGGCGACGCGGCCGGAGACCGGCCCGCCGAGGAGGTCGGAGAGCGGCGCGAGATCCGGCGCGTCGAGATCGAGCCGGCCCTCGGCGAGGCCGCTGTCGAGGCGGTAGACGGCCTGGCCCGCGATCTCCGCGCCGAGCGCCTTGGCCTCCAGCCGGGAGAGGTCGAGCCGTTCGCCCCGCAGCGCGAAATCGAGATCGGCGTCGACCGGGCCGACGGGGGAGCCCGAGGCCGCGAGCACCAGCCCGCCCTCGACGGTCTCGCCCGCGGTCACGTCGTGGGAGAGCTCGACCGCGCCATAGGGCTCGCCCTCGAAGACGAGGTTGCGGAGCGCCGCCGTGCCGGTGGCGCGGATCGCGGCGAAGGGGCCCTCGACGCGGCCCTCGATCTCCGCCCGCCCCTCCGCCGCGACCTCGTAGGCCCGGGCGAGCGGCGCGAGATCGGGGGCGGCGAGGGCATAGTCGAGCGCCGCGGTCTCGGCGGCGAGGTCGACCGCGCCGGAGGCGGTCGCGTCGAGGGGGACGGCGTCGAGGGAGAAGGCCTCGAGCGTCACCCGCTCGCCCTCGTAGGCGCCGCGCGCGGCGAGCTCCGCGGTGCCGAGGAGGTCGGGCCCGATCCGGTCGAGGCGCAGGCGCTCGGCGGTGCCGTCGAGCGAGACGCCGATGCGCTCGCCCTCGATGCGGACCACCGCGGCGAGGCGTGCGGCGCCGACATCCGCGGGCTCGGTCGCGAGCGCGTCGAGGCGGAGGCGGCCCTCGGCGGCGAGGTCCTGCGGCGTGCCGCGCACGGTGCCCTCGAAGCCGAACCCCGCGAACTCCACCCCCTCGGCGAGGCCCGCGAGCTCCGAGCGCCCGTCGAGCACCACGTCGAGATCGGCGCGCCCGGTCGCCTTGTCGTAGGCGCCGGTGGCGTCGAGGGTGAGGGCGGGGGACCGGATCGCCCCCTCGCGGATCGCGACGACGCCCTGCTGGTTCTCCTGCACGTCGAAATCGAGCCGCGCCTCGGCGCCGAGCACCGCGGCGAGGGCGGGGTCGATGGCCGGGCCCGGCACCACGCGGAAGCGGGCGAGGACGGCGAGCGGGCCCTCGAGATCGACGGTGGCCTTCCCGCCCGCCTCGAAGACGCGCTCGGTCTCGGCCTGGACCTCCATCCCCCAATCGGTCAGCGGGCCGTCGGCGCGCAGGCGCACCCGGCTCGCGCTGTCGTTCGGGAAGCCGGCGAGGGCGACGACGAGGCCCCCCGCGGCCTCCTCCGCGTCGAGATTGGCGCGCAGCGTGCCGGCCGCGAAATCGCGCTCGTAGTCGACGGCGATGCGGCCCGAGACGGCATCGGTGCGCGTCACGGTCAGGTCGACCGCCTGGATGTCGCCCTCGTCCCTGGCAGAGCCGACCGCGTCGAAGGCGAGCGACTGCTCGGCGATCACCCCCTCGGCGACGAACACCCGGTCGAGGCGCATCTCCTCGATGCGGGTGGCGATGGGCGAGCGCGGCCAGTCGAAGGGCTCGCCGTCGTCCTCTGCGATCTCGGCGTCCTCCTTGACCTCGACCTCGCCCACCGGCGCGCGGAGGATGCGCACGCCCTCCGCGCCCAGGCGGTTGATCTCGAGCTCGGCCGAGAGGATGCGCCGGGCGTTCCATTGCAGGCCCATGCGCTCGGCGGTGAACCAGACCCCCTCGCGGTCGGAGATCTCGACGCCGACGAGCTCTGTCACCCCGTCGCCCGGGCTCTCGACCCCCTCGGCGGTGATCGCGAAATCCTCCGTCGAGATCTGCTCGAGGGCGAATTCGATGAGCGAGTTCTTGAGGTTGAACAGGTCGAAGGCCCGGGCCGGCATGGCGGCGAGCGCGAGGACGAGGAGGGGGAGGAGAAGCCTGCGCATCAGAAGGACTGTCCGATCGAGAGATAGGCCTGGAAGCTGTCGTCGACGTCGCGCCCGTTGACGGGGACCGCGATGTCGAGGCGGATCGGGCCCACGGGGGAGTAGTAGCGCAGCCCCGCGCCCGCGCCGACCTGCACCCCGGCGGAGAGATCGGGCAGGGTGTTCTGGGAGACCACACCCGCCTCCGAGAAGACCGCCACGCCGATATCGCCCCAGACCCGCGCGCGCAGCTCGATCCCGGCCTCGAGGACCGAGAGCCCGCCCGTCGGGTCGTTCTGCAGATCGAGCGGGCCGATCAGATCCTCGGCATAGCCACGCACCGAGCCGCCCCCGCCCGAATAGAAGCGGCGGTTGGCCGGCACGTCGCCGAGCGCGTCGGTGACGATGGTGCCGATGCGGGCGCGCTCGGCCAGCACGAGGCGCTTGTCGCCGAGCAGGTCCTGATAGGCCGAGCCGCGCGCCTGAAGCCGCAGGAAATAGGCCGGATCGTCGGCGAAGACGCCGAGGAAGGGCGTGGCCGCGAGGCGCAGGCGCTGGCCGCGGGTGGCGTCGAGTTCGTTGTCGGTGCTGTCATAGGCGGCGAAGAAGGGCAGACCGGCGAGGAGGGAGGTCTCGTCCCCCATGCCCTCGTCGATCACCGCGGCCTCCAGGAGCCCGCCGACGCCGACCGTCCAGCGCGGGCCGAGCCGGCGCTCGAGCCCGAGGGTGAGCGTCGCGCCGATCTCCTCGAATCGGTCGTCGTCGACGCGGCGGACCTCGAAGGCGGAGGTGAGATCCTGCGCGGGGCGGAGGAACTGCGGCTTGAGGAAGGTGGCGGTGGCCACCTGCTCGTCGAGGCTCACCTCCGTCGAGAGGCCGAGCCGCTCGCCCGCGCCGAAGAGGTTGCGGTGCTCGTAGCCCGCGCGCAGCTCCACGATCTCGTCGGTGGAGAAGCGGATGCCCGCGGAGACGGTGCGCGCCGGCGCCTCCTCGAGCTCGACGAGGACCGGGAGCGCCGCGCCCTCCGGCGGCTCCTCCGGCGGGCGCACGGAGACGCCGGCGAAGAGCCCGGTCTCGAACAGCTCGCCCTGGAATTCCTTCAGATCCGCCGTGCTGTAGACGTCGCCCTCGGCGAAGGGGAGGTAGCTGAGGAGATAGGCCTCGTCGACATTGGGCGCCCCGGCGAGGCGGATCTCGCCGACGCTGTAGGCCCGGCCCGCGGCGATCGTGCTGTCGACCTCGAGGGTGCCGGCCTCGAGATCGGCGAGCGCGTCGCGGTCCCGGAATTCGGCATAGGGCCGGCCCTCGCGGTGGAGCTTGGCCACGGCGGCCTGCTCCGCGCCGACGATGGCCGCCGCCTCCGCCGGGCCGCCGACGGGCGAGCCGAGGGCGGCGGCGTCGAGCGGGGCGGGCGCCTCCGCCCCGGTCTCGACGAGGCTGAGCCGGTGCGCCGCGAGGGTGAGCTGCGGCCCTGGCTCGATCAGGAAGCGTAGGGTGGCGACCGGCTCGGGCGGGGGCGCCTCCGCGTCCGCGTCGTCCTCGATCGGCGGGGTCTCTCCATCGGCGCCGGGCGATGCGGGGGCCGTGCCCTCTGGCGGGGGGACGACCTCGGTCGCGATCTCCGCCTGATAATAGCCGCGCGAGCGCAGGATCGTCTGCGCGGTCTCGACATCGCCCTGGGCGCGGCGGCGCAGGAAGGCGAGAGACTGCGCGCCGCGGTCCTGCTGACGGTAGATCGCGAGCGAGGCCTCCAGAAGATCGGCGATCTCCTCGCTCGGCGCCCCCTCGAGCACGACCTCGTAGTCGAGCGCGGTCTCCGGCTGCTCGAAGGGCGCGGGGGCGAACGGGTCGTCGCTCGCGCAGGCCCCGAGCAGCGCGAGGAGCAATGCGGGCGCGAGGCGGCGGACCGCCCGACGCAGGGGTCCGTAAGCGGTCGCGGCTCGCATGGGGCTCTCCCGGGTCACCCTCGGTTCCTCGCGCGCGGGGCGACGCCTGTCAAGCAGCCCGGCGGTGCAGACGCGGAAGGCGGCTCCGCCCTGTGGCGCGGCCTTCCGCGGCGCGCCGGGTGATTCGCGGCGGCGTTCGGGTAAGATCATGAGTTTTCGACGTTTCGACTGTCACAAATATTACATGCTGGTGTCGCATACCTGAGACGTCGAGCCCCTAGCATACCGGGTGGTATGCCGGGCGGGAGCGACCTCGGCTGGCATGGGCGGACGTCGCCCGATGCGGCGGTCGTCGGGTGTTGGCGGCGTCCGCGCGCCGTCTGACCGGTCGGGGCGGTCCGGCCGGGAGGCTTGGGATAACGAGGCGCCGCGCGCGCCGATCACAAAACGAGGACGTGAGATGTTCACTCTGCAAATCCTGCATGCATCGGATCTCGAGGGCGGCGTCGACGCGATCGCCAACGCGCCGAACTTCGCCGCGATCGTCGACGCGCTCGAGGCCGAGGCGGAGGCCGCCGGCTACGGCTCGATCCTTCTCTCGGCCGGCGACAACTACATCCCCGGCCCGTTCTTCAACGCCGCGCAGTTCGTCGGCGACGACATTTTCGTGGATACCTACTCGGCGCTCTTCGCCGACGACCTCGCCGCGAACCCCGACATCGTCCTGGATGTCGGCGACGGGCGCGGCAATGCCGACATCGCCATCGCCAACATCCTCGGCATCGACGCCTCCGCCGTCGGCAATCACGAGTTCGACAACGGCCCCGACGCCTTCGCCGGCCTGATCACGCCCGCGGTGGACGGCACCACGATCGAGAGCTTCGGCGCCCTCTTCCCCTACCTCTCCGCCAATCTCGACTTCTCCGGCGAGCCGGCGCTGGCCGATCTCGTGACCGACGAGATCCGCCCCGCCGCGGACTACGCGCAGACCCCGAGCCAGCTCGCCGCCGGCGAGGGCTCGGATGCCGAGATCGCCGCCTCGACCATCGTGGAGGTCGACGGCGAGCAGGTCGGCATCCTCGGCGCGACCTATCAGATCGTCTCCACCGTCTCCTCCACCGGCGGCGTGGTCGACGAGACCGGCGGCGAGAACGACATGGCGCTCCTCGCCGAGAACCTGCAGCCCGATGTCGACGCGCTGATCGCGGCCGGCGTGAACAAGGTCGTTCTCGTCACCCATCTGCAGGACTTCAACCGCGAGGTCGAGCTCGCCGGCCTGCTCGAGGGCGTCGACGTCATCATCGCCGGCGGCTCCGACACCATCTCCGCGGACGAGCAGGACACCCTGCGCACCGGCGACGAGGCGCAGCAGCCCTATCCCTTCGTGGCCACCGGCGCCGACGGCAACCCGGTCGCCATCGTCTCGACCGACGGCGAGTATTCCTATGTCGGCCGTCTCGTGATCGACTTCGACGAGAACGGCGTGATCGTTCCCGAGTCGGTGGATGCCGAGGTCTCCGGCGCCTTCGCGACCGACGAGGCGGGCCTCCTCGCCACCACCGGCGCCGCGAGCGTCGAGGACGCGATCGCGGGCTCCGAGAAGGCCACCCTCGTCTCCGGCCTCACCGACGCCGTGCAGACCCAGGTCACCGAGAGCGACGGCACCGTCTTCGGCCAGACCGGCGTCTATCTCGACGGCCGCCGCGAGACCGTCCGCACCGAGGAGTCGAACCTCGGCAACCTGACCGCCGACGCCAACATCGTCGCCGCGCGCACGGTCGACCCCGACGTCATCGTCTCCATCAAGAACGGCGGCGGCATCCGCGCGGCCATCGGCGAGATCGACGGCGAGACCGGCGAGCTGCTGCCGACCCAGGCCAACCCGGTCTCCGGCAAGGACGAGGGCGAGGTCTCCGAGCTCGACATCCAGAACGCGCTGCGCTTCAACAACGGTCTCGTGGTGGTCGACCTCTCGACGGCCGATCTCAAGATCATTCTCGAGCACGCGGTGGCCTCCTCCGGCCCCGGCTCGACGCCCGGCCAGTTCTTCCAGGTGGGCGGCCTGCGCGTCTCGGTCGATCTCGAGGGCACCGCGCAGGAGCTCGACGACACCGGCGCCGTGACCACCGAGGGCACCCGCATCCAGAACGTCGCCCTGATCGACGAGGACGGGAACACCACCCAGGTCATCATCGAGAACGGCGAGGTGGTCGAGGGCGCGCCCGAGAGCATCAAGACGGTGACGCTCAACTTCCTCGCGGGCGACGACGGCGATCTCGTCGGCGGCGACGGCTATCCCTTCCGCGCCCTCTCCCCCACCGTGGTCGACACCGAGATCGGCGAGCAGCAGGCGCTGCAGGACTTCCTCGCGGCCAACTTCCCCGAGGACGGCGACGCGGCCTTCTCCGAGCCGGAGCTCGCCGCGAGCCTCGACCGGCGCATCCAGATCCTCGACAACGGCGGCTCCGACACCGTGCTCGCCCCGGTCCCGACCGGCGAGATCGAGGCGAGCCTCGTCTTCTCCTACCAGGGCGAGAGCGATCCGGAGGACGAGGACAGCCCCGAGGGCGCGTCCGAGGTCGTCTCCTATGTCGACGGCACGCTCTACACCACCAACGGCAATCTCGACCGCATCGACGTCGTCGACGCCGCCACCGGCGAGCTGACCGGCTCGATCGACCTGAGCGGCCTGCCGAGCTATGCCGGCGTGCAGTCGGTCGCGGCCTCCGAGGACGTCGTGGTCGCCGTGGTCGACACCACCCTGTTCAGCACCCCCGAGAACGGCATCGCGGCGATCTACGACCGCGAGACCCTCGAGCTGCTGTCCACGGCGACCCTCGGCAACCTGCCCGACAGCATCGCGATCTCGCCGGACGGGCTGACCGCCGTCGTCGCCAACGAGGGCGAGTTCAACGGCGAGAGCGACGTGACCATCGACGCCCGCGGCTCGGTCTCGATCATCGACCTCTCCGACCCGGCCGCCCCCACCGTCGAGCGCGTGGGCTTCAGCGACGTCGACGCCTCCAACCTGCGCATCCGCGAGGGCGTGTCCCCCGAGTTCGACATCGAGCCGGAATACACGACCTTCACGCCGGACGGGACGCTCGCGATCGTCTCGCTGCAGGAGAACAACGGCCTCGCGGTGATCGACGTCGCCTCCGCCTCGCTGGTCGCCCTCGTCGACAGCGGCCTCGTCGACCATAGCCAGGAGGGCTTCGGCTTCGACGCGACCGACGACGACGTGATCGACATCCTGCCCCGCAACACCGTCGGCATGCGCATGCCGGACGCCATCGCCACCTACGAGGCGAACGGCGCGGTCTACATCCTCGGCGCCAACGAGGGCGACGGCCGCGGCGACATCACCGAGGGCGACGAGGGCGTCAATGTCGAGGATGCGGACGAGGCGCGCGTCGAGGACCTGATCGAGCTCGGCCTGATCGACGAGAGCGTCGACACCGCCGGCCTCGAGCGGCTCACCGTCTCCACCGTCGACGGCGACACCGACGGCGACGGCGACATCGACGTGCTGCACAGCTTCGGCTCGCGCTCCTTCACGATCTGGGACACCGAGGGCAACGTGATCTTCGACTCGGGCGACCAGTTCGAGAGCATCATCGCCAACCTCGCCCCGGAGCGCTTCAACGACGATGACGGCGAGCTCGGCCAGAACCGCTCCGACGCCAAGGGCCCCGAGCCCGAGGCCATCGCCGTGGGCGAGATCTCCGGGCGCACCTACGCCTTCATCGGCGCGGAGCGCGACTCGGGGATCTTCGTCTACGACGTGACCGAGCCGGCCAACTCCCGCTACGTCACCTATCTCGACGGCTTCGAGAGCGGCAATCTCGGCCCGGAGACGATCGCCTTCATCCCGGCCGCCGAGAGCGCGACCGGGCAGGCCCAGATCGCGGTGTCCTACGAGATCACCGGCACCACCGCGGTCTACGACCTCGCCCTCGACGCCGACGAGGCCGCGACCGAGGAGTTCTACCTCGCCGCCCTCGGCCGCACCTCCGACGTCGCCGGCCGCGACTTCTGGTCGGATCTGCTCGAGGACGCCTCGATCGAGTTCCTCGCCGAGGCCTTCGACCTCTCCAACGAGTTCCAGGTGCTGATCGACGGGCTGACCGATCTCGAGGGCCTCAACCTCGTCTTCAACAATGCCCTCGGCCGCGACGCGACCGAAGAGGAGCAGGCCGAGTTCCTCCCCGGCATCGCCGAGGAGGGCTACGACCAGGTGCTCGCCTCGCTGGTCGACAATTTCGACTTCGCCTGATCGACGCGCCAGAGCGCCAGACATCGGAGGCCCCCCCGCGCGGGGGCCCTCTCGCGTTTCCGCCCCTTGGCCGGCCGCCCGATTCGGAGGACACTCCGCGCGAGACGCCGCCTGCCCCCGCCATCGCAGGGGCCGCGCCACCAGCCGGAGAGGAGCCTGCGCATGCCGAGCCGCCGCCCCGCCGCCGTTCTCCTCGCCGTCCTCGCAGCCGCCCCGGCCGCTGCGGAAGGCGAGCTCGAGCCCACCGTGCTCGATCTCCTGCTCGCCCCGCCCCCGCCGCTCACCGAGGCAGAGCGCGCCCGCCCGATGAGCCTCGGGCCGATCCGCCTGCCTGCCGCCGAGCGCGCGGCCGAGCCCGCTCCCGAGCCCGCCGCGCCGAAGGACTACGGCGTCGGCAGCGGCCAGGGCGGCGGCGGCACCACCACCATCGAGCTCGATTTCGACTGATCCGGAAACGGAAAACGCCCCGGCCGCGAGGACCGGGGCGCCGCGATGTTCCGCCGATGGAGGGCCTCAGCCGCCGAGGGTCTTCTGCACCTCGGCCGCGAAGTCCTCCTCCGCCTTCTCGATCCCCTCGCCGACCTCGAGCCGCACGAAGGCCGTCACCGTCGCCCCGGGCGCCGCCTCTGCCACGGCCTTCTCGACCGACAGATCGGGGTTGATGACGAAGGCCTGCTTCAGAAGGCAGACCTCCTGATAGAACTTGTTCATCCGCCCGACGATCATCTTCTCGATCACGTTGTCGGGCTTGCCCGAGGCGCGGGCCTGTTCGGTCAGCACGCTCTTCTCGCGCTCGACGAGGGCCGGGTCGAGGTCCTCCACATCGAGCGCGGCCGGGTTGGTCGCGGCCACATGCATCGCCACCTGCCGGCCGACCGCCGCGGCCGCCTCCGCCTCGCCGCCCCGCAGCGCGACGAGCACGCCGATCTTGCCCATGCCCTCGGCCGCGGCGTTGTGGACATAGCTCGCCACCACGTCGCCCTCGGCCTTCGCCATGCGCCGGAGCTGCATGTTCTCGCCGATGGTCGCGACCTTGTCGGTCACGATCTCGGCCACGGTCTTGCCGCCCATCGGGGCCGCGGCGAGCGCCTCGGCATCGGCCACCCCGAGCGCCGCCTGCGCGATGCCGGCCACCATCTCCTGGAACTCGGCGTTCCGGGCGACGAAGTCGGTCTCCGAGTTGACCTCCACCGCGACGCCGACCCCGCCATCGACCGCGACGGCGACGAGGCCCTCCGCGGCGGTGCGCCCCGACTTCTTCGCCGCCTTCGCCAGGCCCTTCTGGCGCAGCCAGTCGACCGCCGCCTCCATGTCGCCCTCGGTCTCGACCAGCGCCTTCTTGGCGTCCATCATGCCGACGCCGGTCTTCTCGCGGAGCTCCTTCACCATGCCCGCACTGATCGCCATCGCTCGCTCTCCATTCCTGCTCCGGGCCGGCCCCAGGTCCCCCCTCGGTCCCGCGGTCCGGCCCCGTCTGGTATCCGGTTTGTGTGACGGATCCGCGACGCTCCGGACCGCGCTCTCCGCGCAGGCCCGGCGCCGCGGCGGCGCGCCGCCTCAGGAGGCGGCGCCGGTCTCGCTCTCGGGGGTCTCGGCCGCGCCCATGTCCTCCGCGGGCGGGTTTTCCGCCGCGCCGGGGTCCTCCTCGGCGCCGATCTCCTCCATCGGCACGTCCTCGAGCTCGCCGAGATCGAAGCCCGCGGCCCCCATCTGGCTCGCCATCCCGTCGATCACCGCCCGCGCCGTCAGGTCGCAATAGAGCGAGATCGCCCGCGCCGCGTCGTCGTTGCCCGGGATCGGGAACTGGATGCCGTCCGGATCGGAATTGCTGTCGAGCACCGCGACCACCGGGATGCCGAGCTTGTTCGCCTCGGCGATGGCCAGCGCCTCCTTGTTGGTGTCGATCACGAAGAGCATGTCCGGCAGCCCGCCCATCTCGCGGATGCCGCCGAGCGCCATCTGCAGCTTGGTCCGCTCGCGGTCGAGCTGGAGCCGCTCCTTCTTGGTGAAGCCCGCGGCGCCGTCCTCGAGCCGGTCGTCGAGCTCGCGCAGCCGGTTGATGGAGTTCGACACGGTCTTCCAGTTGGTCAGCGTGCCGCCGAGCCAGCGGTGGTTCATGAAATACTGCGCGCAGCGCATCGCGCTCTCGGCGAGCGGCTGCTGCGCCTGCCGCTTGGTGCCGACGAAGAGGATGCGCCCGCCGCGCGCCACCACCTCGCGCATGGCGTTGAGCGCCGCGTCGAGCAGCGGCACGGTCTGCGTCAGATCGATGATGTGGATGCCGTTCCGCTCCCCATAGATGTATTCGCGCATCTTGGGGTTCCAGCGGTGGGTCTGGTGGCCGAAATGAACGCCAGCTTCGAGGAGCTGGCGCAGGCTGACATCGGGCAGCGCCATGGGTCTTGTCCTTTCCGGTTTCTGCCTCGGCGGAGCATGAGGGGCCGACGCCCCAACCGGTGGACCGCCGGAGATGTCTCCCCCGCCGGCCCGCGCCCCGCCTGTGGATATGTGACGCGCCCTTACACCGCGCGGGCGCCCGGCGCAAGGGCGGGCTTGGAGACGGCGCGCGCGGGGCCATATAGGGGCGGCCGCGCATGGCGGCGGACCCTTCCGAGACAGGAGACGACATGACGCTCTGGATCGAGCTCGCAGGCGGGCTCGCGCTGCTGCTCGCCGGCGGCGAGGCGTTGGTGCGCGGCAGCGCCGGCCTCGCCCGGCGGATGGGGATGCCGCCCTATCTGATCGGCGTGACGCTGGTCGGCTTCGGCACCTCGACGCCGGAACTCGTCACCAGCCTCGACGCCGCCCTGATCGGCGCGCCCGGGGTGGCCGTCGGCAACGTGATCGGCAGCAACATCGCGAACGTTCTGCTGATCCTCGGGGTCGCGGCGATCGCCCTGCCGATCGCGGTCCCGCCCGGCGCGCTCCGGCGCGACGGCGCGGTGCTGATCGGGGCGAGCGGCGCGCTCCTCGCCGTGGCGCTCACCGGCGCGTTGTCGCGGGCGGCGGGCCTCGCCTTCCTGGCCGCGCTCGTCGTCTATCTCTGGGTCAGCCTGCGATCGGCGCGGACCGCCGGCTCAGAGGCCGAGTCCGGCCAGGCGGCCGCGCCGGGCCTGGGCGCAGGGATCGCTCTGGCGGCGGCCGGGGTCGCGGGCGTCGTGCTCGGGGCGCATCTGCTCGTCGGCGGCGCCGTCGCCCTCGCGCGCACGACCGGCGTCTCCGAGGCGGCGATCGGGCTCACCCTCGTCGCGGTCGGCACCTCCCTGCCGGAGCTCGCGACCTCCCTGGTCGCCGCCCTCCGCCGCCAGGGCGACATCGCGCTCGGCAACGTAATCGGGAGCAACATCTTCAACATCCTCGGCATCGCCGGGACGACCGCCGCGGTGGCCCCGATCGCCGTGCCCGCCGAGATCCTGCGCCTCGACATCTGGGTGATGGCCGGCACCGCCCTGCTGCTCGTGGCGGCAGCGGCGACGGGCCGGCGCATCGGACGGCCCGAGGGCGC
Organism: uncultured Limibaculum sp.; assembly: GCA_964576075.1. GTDB lineage: Bacteria > Pseudomonadota > Alphaproteobacteria > Rhodobacterales > Rhodobacteraceae > Thermohalobaculum. Next base: position 43,032 of record CAZNTX010000019.1, read on the forward strand.
GGCCTTCCTCGCAGGCTACGCGGCCTATCTCGCCCTCCTGCTCGCCCCGCAGCTCTCCCAGGCCGCCCCCTGATCCCGGCCCCCGCCGCCCGGTTCGCCGCCCCGCGGCGGGCCGGGCAATCCCGTCTCCGGGCGCAGCCCGGAGTCCGCTTGGCTCGCCCCCTCAGCCGAGCAGGCGCTCGACGATTTCGCGGGTGTTCTTGGAGAGGGACTCGGTGGCGGCGAGGCGCGCGAGTTCGGCGCGCATGAGGGTCTGGCGGTCCTCGGTGTAGCGTCGCCAGCTCTCGAAGCAGCCGGCGAGGCGGGCCGTGGTCTGCGGGTTGACCGGGTCGAGCCGGAGCAGCCAGTCCGCCACGAAGCGGTAGCCCGCCCCGTCGGCGCGGTGGAAGCCCCGCGGATTGGCGGTCGCGAAGACGCCGACGAGGCTGCGGAAGCGGTTTGGCGTCTTCCAGTCGAAATCCGGGTGCTCGGCGAGGGCGCGGACCCGGTCGAGCGCGTCGGTCCGCTGCGCCGCCGCCTGCACGGCGAACCATTTGTCGAGGACGAGCGCATCCGCCTTCCACTCCGCGTGGAAGCCGTCGAGGCGCGCCTCCGCCCCCGGCAGCGCGTGCTCGACGAGGAGGCGGAGCGCGGCGAGGCGGTCGGTCATGTTGTCGGCGGCGTCGTAGCGCTCGGCGGCGGCGCGGGCGGGCTCCGGCGCGCCGGAGGCGACGAGATGGGCGAGCGCGCGGTTGGCGAGCGCCCGCCGCCCCGCGCTCTGCGCATCCGGGCTGTAGGGGCCGGCGCCGCGCATCGCCTCGAGCACCGCGCCGAGCGGTCCGGCGAGGCGCGTGCCGAGGGCCGCGGCCATCGCCGAGAGGCTCGCATGGATCGCGTCCGGGTCCGCGCGCCCGCCCCGTTCGGCGACCGCCCCCGCCACCTCGTCGGGGCCCGGCAGGGCGAGGGCGAGGGCGCGGAAGGCCGGGTCGAGCCCCGCGTCCTCCACGAGCCGGCCGAGCGCCGCGGTCCAGGCCTCGGGCACCGCCTCGGCGCTCTCGGGTCCGGCGAGGGCCACGTCGAGCGCATAGCGCCGCCCCGCCTCCCAGCGCGCCACGGGGTCGGTGTCGTGGGCCAGGAGGAGCGCGCGGTCGGCCTCCGAGATCTCCCGCTCGAGGATCACGGGCGCGGAGAAGCCCCGGAGCGCGGAGAGCACGGGCTCGGAGGGCAGCCCCTCGAAGGCCCACTCCCCGCGCGCCTCGGAGAGGTCGAGCACCGTGGTCGGCACGAGCTCCGCCCCGTCGCGCCCGAGAAGGCCGATGGCGAGGGGGATCGTCACCGGCGCCTTCTCCGCCTGCCCCGGGGTCGGGGGCGTGCGCTGCTCGCCGGTGAGGGTGTAGCGCCCCGCCTCCGGCTCCCAGCGACCGGAGAGGCGGAGCCGCGGGGTGCCCGCCTGCGACCACCAGCGGGCGAAATCGGAGAGATCGCGCCCCGAGGCGTCCTCGAAACAGGCGCGGAAGTCCTCGATCGTGCAGGCCTGCCCGTCATGGCGCTCGAAATAGAGATCGAGCGCGCGGCGGTAGGTCTCGGGCCCCAGAAGCGTGTGCAGCATCCGGATCACCTCGGCGCCCTTCTCGTAGACCGTCGCGGTATAGAAATTGTTGATCTCGATATATTCCTCCGGGCGCACCGGATGGGCGAGCGGGCCCTCGTCCTCGGGGAATTGCCGCGCCCGGAGCGCGAGCACGTCCGCGATCCGCTGCACCGGGGCCGAGCGCATCTCCGCGGAGAATTGCTGGTCGCGGAACACCGTCAGCCCTTCCTTGAGGCAGAGCTGGAACCAGTCGCGGCAGGTGATCCGGTTGCCCGTCCAATTGTGGAAATACTCGTGGGCGACGATCGATTCGATGTTCTCGTAGTCCTGGTCGGTCGCGGTCGTCGGGCTCGCCAGCACGTATTTGGCGTTGAAGATGTTGAGCCCCTTGTTCTCCATCGCGCCCATGTTGAAATCGGAGACGGCGACGATCTGGAAGAGGTCGAGGTCGTATTCCCGGCCATAGGCGCGCTCGTCCCAGGCCATGGAGCGCTTGAGGGCGTCCATCGCATAGGCCGCCTTGCCCTCGTCGCCCGGGCGGACCCAGAGCTTGAGCGCCACCGCGCGGCCCGAGGCGGTGGTGAAGGCGTCCTCCTGCGCCACCAGGTCGCCCGCGACGAGGGCGAAGAGATAGGCGGGCTTCGGCCAGGGATCCTCCCATTCGGCGAAGCGCCGGCCGTCCGGCAGGTGGCCCGAGGCGCCGGGATTGCCGTTGGAGAGGAGGACGGGGATGTCCGCGGGCGCCTCGATCCGCACGGAGAAGCGGGCCATGACGTCCGGGCGGTCCGGATAATAGGTGATCTTGCGGAAGCCCTCCGCCTCGCATTGGGTGCAATACATCCCCCGCGAGAGATAGAGGCCCTCGAGCTCGGTGTTGGCCGCGGGGTCGATCTCGGTCTCGCAGGTCCAGGCGAAGGCGTCGCCGGGGAGATGTTCCGGCGCCACCGTCAGCCCTTCCGGATCGAGCGCCACCGCCTCCGGGGGCAGCGGCGCCCCGTCGATCGCGGCGCCGAGGAAGGTGAGGCCCCGCCCGTCGAGCCGCAAGGGCGCCGGGCCCTCGCCCGCCCGCGCTGGGTTGCGCCGGACCGAGAGCGTCGCCCGCACCCGTGTCGCGGAGGGCGCGAGATCGACGGTGAGCGCCGTGCGATCGACCAGCCAGTCCGGCGGGCGATAGTCGGCGAGGCGGATCGCGGTCTGGGCGGGGGCGGTGTCGGGCCTGGCGCTCAACTGGGCTCTCCTCTGTCGGCGCCAGAGGAGAGCCCGCCCGGCCGGGCCGCGTCAAGCCCGGCCGGGGGTCGGCCTCAGCGGGGCGCGTCGGAGCCCTCGAGGAGCCGGTCGAGCAGCACGCCGAAGGCCGCGCCGATCTCCGCCGCAGGATCGGCCTGCCCGCGCGCGCCATAGGCCTCGACGCTGCGCGCGCCGCGGCGCTCGAAGCGGATCGCGCGGATCTCGCCCCGGGCGGTGACGCGGCAGGCGAAGCCGTCGTTGATGTCGCCCCGCTCGCGCACCGACCCGGTCACCCGGTAGCCGCGCCCGGCATCCTCTGCCTCGACGCCCACGAGCCCCGGTGCGCCGGTCTCCTCCAACACGGCGTCGGTGCAGAGCCGTTCGGCCCGGCGGGGGCCGGAGCCGCGGCGGCGGCCGGCGCGTTCCTCGATCCGGACCGCCCGGACCTCGCCGCGCGCGCCCACGCGGCAGACGAAGCGGTCGCCGCCGGTGCCGCGCCCGCGCAGCGCGCCGGTGACGCGGAAGCCGCGGCCGACATCCTCGCTCTCGACCCGGCGCACGCCGCGCGCCCCGGTCTCGGCGATCGCGGCCTCGGTGCAGACGCGCTCGGCCCGGCGCGGGCCGAGGCCGCCGCGACGGCCGTCGCCCTCTCGGATCCGCACGGCGCGGACATCGCCGCGGCCGGTCACGCGGCAGACGAAACGGTCGCCGCCGGTGCCGCGCCCGCGCAGCGCGCCGGTGACGCGGAAGCCCCCGCCGGCGCGCTCGAAGCCGAGATCGCGCACCCCGCGCGCGCCGGTCTCGGCCGAGACGGCGTCGGCGCAGGCGCGCGCCGCCTCGTCGCGCGAGACGGCGGCCTCCGCCCCGCCCGGCGCCACCGCCATCGGGGCCGCGAGGGCCGCGGCGAGGGCCAGTCTCTTCAGCGTCGCGTCGGTCATCTGTCTCTCCTTTCGTCTCCCTCGGGCCGGCCGGCCCGCTCCCTCGATCAACGCGCGGGGCCGGCCGAGCGACGCATTTCGATGCGCCACTCTTTCGGATCCCGCCCGGTGCCGCGCGATGCCCTCCCCGGTCGCGCGCGGGCTTTCTCCCGCGCCGCCGATCGCGTATGAGGGGCGCGCGGGCGGCGGCGGGCCGCCCCGGGAGGCGAACCGAGGGGCCGATGGCGCGGGCCGGCGAGGGAGATGGCGAGGCCGAGGCGGGCTCCGGGCGCAAGCGCGCCGCGCGCCGGCCCGAGGCGCAAGAGACGGCCCCTGCGCCGAAGCGAAAGGCGCCGCGCAAGCCGCGCTCCAAGGCGGCGAAGGCCGCCGCCGACGCGGCTGAGCGCGCACGCTGGGGCTGGTGGGCGCTCGCCCTGGTGCTCGGCGTGCTGGCGCTGCGCATCGGCCTTCTCGCCATCGACCTCGTGCCCCCGCATTTCGACGAGGGCCAGTATTGGGCCTATGGGCAGGAGCTCGCCTGGGGGTATTTCTCGAAGCCCCCGGGCGTCGGCGCGCTGATCCGCCTGACGACCGAGCTCTTCGGGGAGGGGCCGATCGGCCTGCGGATCGCGAGCCCGCTCGCCCATGCCGGCATCGCCTGGATGATCTTCCTGACCGCCCGCCGCATCTGGGACGGGGCGACGGGTTTCTGGGCGGCGGTGGTCTATACCGCGGCGCCGGGGGTGTCGGTCTCCGCCCTCATCGTCTCGACCGACCCGCCGATGATGTTCGGCTGGGCGGTCGCGCTCTATGCGCTGGTGCGCGCGGGCGAGCCGGGGGCCTCGCGGCTCTGGTGGGCGGTCATGGGCCTCGCCCTCGGCCTCGGCGGGCTCTGCAAATACACGGCCGCCGCCTTCGCGATCGGCGGGCTCGGCTACGGGCTCTTCTCGGCGCGCGGGCGCGATCTCGCCGGCGTCGGGATCGCGGCCGGGGTCGCGCTCCTCGCGATGCTGCCCAACATCCTCTGGAACGCGGAGAACGGCTTCGCCACCGTCGCCCATGTCGCCGAGGACGCCGATCCCGGGCGGGGCTACGGCAATCCGGGCGCCTTCCTGGAGTTCCTCGGCGCGCAGCTCGGGGTGATCGGCCCGGTCGCCTTCGGCGCGATCCTGGTCGCGCTCTGGCGCCGGCGGGACTGGATCGCGGATTGGGGGATGCGGCTCATGGCCTGGCAGACCGTGGGCCTCCTCCTGCCGATCGCGGTGCTGGCCTTCGTCACCCGCGCCCAGCCCAACTGGGCGGCGCCGGCCTATGTCGCGGGGGCGATCCTGGCCGCGCGCTGGCTGGTCTCCACGGGGCGGACCCGGCTTCTCCTCTGGGGACAGGCGGGGCTCGGGGCGCTCGCCGCGGCGGTGGTGCTGGGCCTCGGCGCGCTCTATCAGGGCATGGGCGAGGACCTCCCCCGCGTCGCCGACCCGTTCAAGAAGATGCGCATCGGCGAGCCCTTCTGCGAGCGCGCCCTCGGCGCCATGGCCGAGGAGGGGGCCGATGCGCTCCTCTCGACCGACCGGCGGCGGCTCTCCGAATGCATGGTGCTCGGCGGGCTCGGCTGGGACCGGGTGGCGGTCTGGAACCCCGATCTGTTGCCCGACACCCACCACGAGCTCGTGGCGACGCTCCAGCCCGGCGACGACCGGCGCCTGCTCCTCGCCGTGGTCGGCCGGGCGGATGCGGCGGAGATCGCCGGCCGCTTCGAGGAGGCGGTGGAGATCGAGACCGGCGAGATCCGCACCCATGCCGACCGGACCTACCCGGTCGCGCTATGGGTGGTGGAGGGCTTCCGCGGCTACGACCGCGCCTACTGGCCGGGCCGGGGCGCGTCCCGAGGCCCCACCCACCCCGGCCGCCTTGGAC
>CAZNTX010000020.1:0-6273 GCA_964576075.1 uncultured Limibaculum sp.
GGTGGGTGGGCGGGAGCGCGGCCCGCGCGCGCGGCCGCCTCGGCCCTGCCGAGGCGGATCCGCTCCCGCTAGAACTGTTCGAGCAGGCGCTCGAGGTAGCGGAGCTCCAAATCGGGCCGGTTGCGTTCGGAGGAGCGGCGGCGCAGTTCCTCGAGCAGCTCGCGCGCCCGGTCGATCAGCGCCTGGTTGGGCACCTCGGTGCTGGAGCCGTCGATCGCGCCGTAGCTCCCGGCGGGCCGCTCGAACGGGTCGATGGCGCGACGATCCTCCGCGCGGCCCTCGCCGTCCTGCCGGCCGGCCGCGGCGGTCTGGCCCTGGCCCTGGTTCTGCAGCGCCTCGGCGAGCGCCTCTGCGGCGCCGTTCAGGCTGTCGAGCGCGTCGAGCTGGTCCTGAACGGCGGGCGCCGTCTCGCCGCGCTGGAGATCGTCGCGCGCCTCGCCCATGGCCCGGCCGGCCTGGTCGAGGGCACGGCTCGCGCCGTCCATCCCCTCGCCGCCGCCGAGCTGGTCGGCGAGTTCCTCGATCGCCCGGCGCAGCGCCTCCTGTTCCGCGGCGAGGCGGCCGTTCTCGGCATGGCGCCCGCCGCGCTGGCCGCCTTCGCCGGGGCGGCCGGGCTGGGCGCCGGGCTGCCGGCCCTCGCCCTGGCGGCCGGCCTGGCCCTGGCCCTGCTGGCGGCCCTGCTGACCCTGCTGGCCCTGCTCGCCGGGACGCCCCTGCTGCTGGCCTTGGCCCTGCTGGCCCTGGCGGCGCTGCTGGCGGAGCTCGTCGAAGGTCTCGTCGGCGAGGCGCTGCTGGCGCTGGATCATCTCCTGAAGCTGCTGCATCGCCTGCTGGCCCGGGCCCTGACCCTGCTGCATCTGGCCCATCCGGAGGTTCTCCATCATCTGGGCGAGCTGGTCGAGCATCTGGCGGGCCTGGTCGCGCAGCCCCGATTCGGCCATCTCCTGCATGCGGCGGAGCATCTCCTCCATGCTCTGCTGGTCGAGCGGCATGGAGTTCTCGTCGGCCTGCTCGAAGGCGTCGGGGTTCTCGAGCGCCTGGCGCATCATCTCCTGCATATACTCGTTCATCGCCTGGCGGAGCTCGTCGATCGCCTCGCGGATCTCCTGCTCCGTCCCGCTCTCGAGGGCGCTGCGCAGGCGCTCCTCGGCCTCGCGCAGCCGCTCGAGGGCGGAGGCGAGATCGCCCGCCTCGAGCGACAGCGCGGCGCGCCAGAGGAACTCGGCCACGTCGTCGGCGACGCCCGAGACCTCCTCCTCGACGATGGCGGGCGCGAGGCGGCGGAGCGCGATGCGCACGCCCATGAAGGCGCCGGCATGGTCGTCGAACACCTCGCCCGGGAAGCTCGTGACCGCCTGCACGACGTCGAGCACCCGCTCCGCCGCGCCGTAGTCGAGCAGAAGCTCGCGGCGCTGTTCGGCGAGGGCGCGGGCGAGCGGATCGGTGAAACGCCGCTCGGGGAGCTTGAAGGTGACCGGGTCGGACTGCGCGGTCTGCCCGGCGCCGTCCTCTGCATGGAGGGTGAGGACCACCTCGGCCCCGGCCCAGGGGTGCTCCGTCAGGTCTTGCACCGCGCGGTCGGTCACGTCGCGGGCATCGCCGGCGATGGGGAGCGGCAGGCCGAACTCGATCGGCTCGATCTCGGAGCGCTCGGTCGCCGGGTCGGCGAGGCGGATCGTCGCCCAGGCCGCCACGACGCCGTAATCGTCGCTCGCGGCGAAGGGGACCTCGAGCATCCGGTTGGCGCCGGGGCCCGGATCGGCGGTCAGCCCGATCTCGGGCGGCGCGTCCGGCGTCATGGCGATGCGGTAGTCGGCGTCCGGGGCGTCGGCCGCGCCGACGAGGAGGCGGCCGGAGGCGGAGAGCACCCCCGTCGCCTCGTGCAGCCCGCCGCCGAGGGAGACGAAGGCGGGCGCGCCCTCGAGAGGCGCGGCCTCGAGCGCGGGTGCCTCGGCCATGCCGGAGGCGCGGATGGTGATCTCCGTGCCCTCTGGCAGCGTCACCTCGGCACCGGGCTCGACGGCGCGGTTGAGATAGAGGGTGTCGCGCCCGGTATGCGCCGGCGGCACGGCCCAGACATCGACGGCCGGGTCGGCGAGAAGCGCCACGCGGTCGTCCGTCGCCGCGGCGGAGGGGTCGAGCGCGGTGCGCAGCCGCTCCGGCCCCGCGCCGCCTGCGCCGATGAAGGCGGCGACGAGCAGCACCGGCGCGACGAGGCGGAGCGCCCACCGGTCGCGCTTGGCGAGGCGCAGATCGGGCGGGCTCGCGCGCAGCGCCTCCGCCGCGGCCTCGGCCCGGCGGCGATGCTCGGCCCAGAGCGCGCGGGCGAGGGCGTTCTCCCGGCCGCCGGTGGGCGCGAGCCGGTCCGTCATGGTGGCGAGGGGACGCTCCGGACGGGTGCGGTCGAGCCGGGCGATGGCGGCGGCCCGCTCCGGCCAGCGCACCGACAGCACCCCCCAGGCGAGCGCGCCCAGCAGCGCCACGCCGAGCGCCAGGAGCGCCGCCACATGCGCCCAGCCAGGCAGCGCCTCGAAGACACCGAGGAGCGCGAGCGTCCCCCCGAGGCAGAGCACCGCGAAGGCCGGCCAGAGCGCGGCGGCGAGCGCCTCGGCCCAGAGCGCGGCTTCGGTGAGATTGATGACGCGCAGGAGCCGTCGGGCGAGGCCCGTCTCGCGCTGGACACCGGGTGCGGGCTCTTTGCTCATCGGTCGGCCTCCGAAGCTGGCGCCGGCCTGCGGCGCGGTCACGCGTCGATCCAAGGCGGAAGCCTATCACGCCCTATGATCTCGTCATATGTGGGGCGCGGCCGGATCACGGCAAATTCAGAGCCGTTGACAAGGACTTCCGGGGCGAGAGGCCGGGTGTTGTATTCCGAGGCCATCACCGCCCCATAGGCGCCCGCGGAGCGGAAGGCGACCCTGTCCCCCGGGCCGAGCGGCGGCAGATCGCGCCCGGCCGCGAAGATGTCGCCGGTCTCGCAGACGGGCCCCACCACATCCACCGGAGAGACCGGCGCTCCGGGCTCGGGCTCGGCGAGGGGCACGATGTCGTGCCAGGCGTCGTACATCGCGGGGCGGACGAGGTCGTTCATCGCGGCGTCGAGAATCAGGAAGGTCCGCGCCCCCTCCTTGCGATAGATCACCGAGGAGACGAGCACGCCGGCGTTCCCGGCGATCAGCCGCCCGGGCTCGATGTCGATCTCGCAGCCGAGATGCCCGACCGTGCGGCGGATCAGCGCGCCGTAGTCGAAGGGGAGCGGCGGCGCCTCGTTGGAGCGGCGATAGGGGATGCCGAGCCCGCCGCCGAGATCGAGCCGGTCGATCGCATGGCCCTGCCCGCGCAGCTCGACCGCGAGCTCTGCGACGCGCGCGAAGGCCGCCTCGAAGGGGCCGAGCCCGGTGAGCTGCGAGCCGATATGGACGTCGACGCCCACCACCTCGATCCCCGCCATCCCCGCGGCCCTGGCATAGAGCGCCGGGGCGTCGGCGATCGGCACGCCGAATTTCGTCTCTGCCTTCCCGGTCGCGATCTTGGCATGGGTCTCCGGGTCGACATCCGGGTTGACCCGGATGGTGATCGGCGCGCGCAGCCCCATCGCGCGGGCCACCCCGTCGAGCGCCTCGAGCTCCGGCGCGCTCTCCACGTTGAAATGGCGGATGCCCACGGCGAGCGCCGCGCGCATCTCCTCCGCCGTCTTGCCGACGCCGGCGAAGACGATCCGCTCCGGCGGCACCCCGGCCGCGAGCGCCCGGGCGAGCTCGCCCTGCGAGACGACGTCCGCCCCCGCCCCGAGGCGCGCGAGCGTCGCGATCACCGCCTGGTTGGAGTTGGCCTTGAGCGCATAGGCGATGAGATGCGGCATCCCCGCGAGCGCCTCCTCGAAGACGCGGAAATGCCGCACGAGGGTCGCCGTGGAGTAGACATAGGCCGGCGTGCCGACCGCCTCGGCGATCCGGTCGAGGGGGACGTCCTCCGCATGGAGCCGCCCGTCGCGATACTCGAAATGGTCCATCAGTAGGCGGGCTCCCCGGGCAGCGTCTCCGGCGCCTCCTCGGGCGGGGCCTCCGGCGGCGGGGCCTCGGCGGGGGCGGGCACCGGCGGGCGCGGCGCGCCCTTCTTCCCGCAGGCCGCGAGCGCGAGCGCCATCCCGAGAGCGAGGAGCGCCGCCCTCATGCGAGCCGCTCCCGCCAGAGCGCGATCTGCTCGCGCACCCGCGCCGGCGCCGTGCCGCCATAGCTCGCGCGCGAGGCCACGGAGGCCTCGACCGACAGCACGTCGTAGACCCCGGCGTCGATCCGCGGCTCGATCTCGCGGAGCCGCTCGAGGGGCAGCTCGGCCAGCGTGCAGGCGGCCGCCTCCGCCGCCGCCACCGCCCGGCCCGTGACGTGATGCGCCTCGCGGAAGGGCAGGCCCGCCTCGCGCACCAGCCAGTCGGCGAGATCGGTCGCCGTCGCATGCCCGGCCCCGGCCGCGGCGGCGAGCCGCTCGGCGTCGGGGGTCATGTCGCGCACCATCCCCTCCATCGCGGCGATGGCCAGGGCGAGGGCGTCGGCGGCGTCGAAGAAGGGCTCCTTGTCCTCCTGCATGTCCTTGGAATAGGCGAGCGGCAGCCCCTTCATCACCGTCACCAGCGCCACCAGTGCCCCGGCGATCCGCCCGACCTTGGCGCGCACGAGCTCCGCCGCATCCGGGTTGCGCTTCTGCGGCATGATCGAGGAGCCGGTGGAGAAGGCGTCCGAGAGCCGCACGAACCGGAACTGCGCCGAGGACCACACCACGATCTCCTCGGCGAGCCGCGAGAGATGGGTGGCGCAGATCGTCGCCGCGGCGAGCGTCTCCAGCACGAAATCCCGGTCCGACACCGCATCGAGCGAATTCGCCGTCGGCCCCACGAAGCCGAGCGCGGCGGCGGTCATCTCCCGGTCGATCGGGAAGCCCGTGCCCGCGAGCGCGGCCGAGCCGAGCGGGCACTCCGCCATCCTGAGCCGCGCATCCGCCAGCCGCCCCCGGTCGCGCCCGAGCATCTCCACATAGGCCATCATATGATGCCCCCAGGTGACCGGCTGCGCCGCCTGGAGATGGGTGAAGCCCGGCATCGCGAGCTCCGCCCCCGCCTCCGCCTGATCGAGCAGCGCGCGCTGCAGCGCCGCGAGCCCGGCATCGGTCGCCGAGATCCAGCCCATCACCCAGAGCCGGAAATCCGTCGCCACCTGGTCGTTGCGCGAGCGCGCGGTGTGCAGCCGCCCGGCCGCCGCCCCGATCAGCTCGGCGAGGCGCGCCTCCACGTTCATGTGGATGTCCTCGAGCTCGGTGCGGAACGGGAAGGTGCCGGCCGCGATCTCCTCGCCGATCGCCACGAGCCCCCGGTCGATCGCCTCGGCATCCTCGGCCGAGAGGATCCCGACCGCGGCGAGCATCGCCGCATGGGCGCGGCTGCCGGCAATGTCCTCCTCGGCGAAGCGCCGGTCGAACCCGATCGAGGCGTTGATCGCCTCCATCACCCGGTCCGGCGCCGTGGCGAAGCGCCCTCCCCACATCGTGTTCGCAGCCCCGGACCGCGAGGGCTGACCGGACCCGCCGCCGCCGCTATTCTCGCCCATGACGCCCGCCTTCCGATGCTCGAGGAGATCCCATGACGCTCAGACACAGCCGCCGGGGCGCCCTTCGCCTCGCGCTCGCGCTCGCGGCCCCCGCCGGCCTCGCCCCCCTCTACACCGCCCTCGCCCCGCCTGCAAACGCGGCGGAGGGCCTCGCCGAGGGCCTGCGCGCCGCCGCATCCGGAGAGATGGCGACCCTGATCGTCCACGACGCGCCGAAGCCCCGCATCCAGGCCGCCTTCGTCGACGCGGACGGCGCCGAGCGCCGCTTCGCCGATCTCGCCGGCCGCATCGGGGTGGTGAATTTCTGGGCGACCTGGTGCCCCCCCTGCCTCAAGGAGATGCCCGCGATCGACCGCCTCGCCGCCGCCCTCGCCGCGGAGAGCGCCGAGGCCGAGGTCCTCGCCATCTCCACCGATTTCGGCGGGGCGGACCGCCCCCGCGCCTGGCTCGAGCGCAACGGCATCGACCACCTCGCCTTCCTCCACGACCGCGACCGCGGCGTCGCCAAGGCGGCCGGGCTCGAGGGCCTGCCCGTCACCCTCCTGCTCGACCGCGAGGGCCGCGAGGTCGCCCGCTATATCGGCGAGGCGGCCTGGGACGGCCCGGAGGCCCGCGCCGTCATCGACCGCCTGATCGCCCTCACCGCCCCGGGCTCCGCCGGCTGACGGCGGCC
>CAZNTX010000020.1:6373-47549 GCA_964576075.1 uncultured Limibaculum sp.
GCCCGGGGCGCGCCTCAGCGTCCCCGCAGCATGCGCCGCAACAGCCCGTCCCGGTCGACGAATTCGTGCTTCAGCGCCGCCGCCACATGCAGCCCGAGGATCGCTGCGAGGGCCAACCCGAAGGCGAGATGGATCCGCGAGAGGAGCTCCGTCAGCGCCTCGTCGCCGGGCTGGAACGGATCGGGCATGGTCAGCAGCACCGCCTCCTTCAGCCCGAGGGCGTCGAGCGTCGCCTTGCCGAAGAGATATTGCAGCGTGACCTGGTTCTCGATCCGCACATAGGCGTCGGCGTCGTTGTAGGGCGAGGCCGAGGCCATCAGCCATCCGGTCAGCGGCAGCCCGATCATCAACAGATAGAGCGCGAGATGCGAGGCCCGCGAGGCCGCCGCCTGCCATCCCGGCATCTCCGGGGCCCGCGGCGTCGGATTGGCCAGCCGCCAGACGATGCGCACCAGCACCAGCACGAAGACCACGAACCCCCAGGACTTGTGCGTCTGCGTCCAGCCGAACCGCGCGATCAAGTCGCCGCCGATCACCTGCACCATATAGAGCCCGACCACGAGCTGGAACACGATCAGCACCGCCAGCGCCCAGTGCAGCGCGCGGGCGAGCCAGCCCCAGCTTTCGGCGGTGTTCGCGATGCCCATCTCAGTCTCCTTCCCTGTCCGCCGGATAGGCCGCGAGATCGAACCGCACGGCCACTTTCCGGCTCACCTCCGCGACCCCGGCCGACGGGCCGAGGCCGAGATCGTAGGCCGCGCGGTCGACCTCGAGCCGCCCCCAGGCCCGCGCCCGGCCGCCGGCGAAATCGAGCTCCAGGAGCCCCTCGGCGGGCCGCGTCCGGCCCTTCACCGTGAGCGCGCCGACCGCCCGCCACACCCCGCGGCCCTCTGGCGCGAGCCGGTCGAGCCGGAAGCGCAGCTCGGGATGGTCGTCGCTGTCGAACCACTCCTCCGACCCCGCATAGGCCGTGAAGAGCGCGAGGCCGAGATCGATGCTCTCGGCGCGGATCCGCAGATCGAGCCGGGCCTGCTCCGGGGCCTCCGGATCGAAGCGGCCCTCCCCCGCGAAGCGGGTGAAGGCCCCCTCGGCCGCCTTCCCGTTCAGCTCGAACTCGAAGGCGATCTCCGAGCGCTCCGGCGCCACCACCCAGACCGCGCCCTCGCGCGCTCCGGCCGGCGCCGCGAGGAGCGCCGCCGCCCAGAGGGCGGAGGCGGCGACGAGCCCCCCCGCCCGGGCGACGGCCCCGCCCCGCCCCATCAGCTCGCGCCCGCCGGGCTCATCTCGAGATGGATCTCGACCGGGATGATCGCGCCGACCGCGGGGGCCGCATAGTCGATCCCGAACTCGGTCCGGTCGATCTGCCCGACCGCCCGGAAGCCCGCGACCTGCTTGTCCGGATCGAAGGGCGAGGGGCCGATCTTGTTGAGCGTGGCCTGGAAGGTGACCTCCTTGGTGACGTCGCGGATCGTCAGATCGCCGGTGATCTCCGCGGTCTCCTCCCCGGTCTGCACGACCTTCGTCGAGGCGAACACGATCTCGGGATACTCCGCCACGTTCAGGAAGTCCGCGTTGCGGATGTGCTTGTCGCGGGCCTCCCAGAAGGTGTCGACCGAGGCCGCCTGGATGACGAAGCGCACTTCGGCCGCCTCGACGTTCTCCGGGTCGAAGTCGATCTCGGCGTCGAACTCCCGGAAGACCCCCTGGGTCGCCGAGAAGCCGAGATGGTCGACGGAGAACTTCACATGGGCGTGGCTCTTGTCGAGCACATAGGGCTCGGCGGCGGCCGGGCCGGCGAGCGCGATGGCCGCCGCGGCGGCGAGAGAGAAAGCGGTGCGACGCATGGGCTGTGTCTCCTCTTCGATCGGGTCTGCGGCGCGACAGATCGGCGCGCCGTGCGTGGCAAGATGTAACCGCCCGGCGGCCGCCCACCAGCCGCGCAACCCAAAATTCACTCTTGCCGAGAGAACAAATATCCAGGCCGCCTCTTGCCCGGACAGCCCGTCAGAAGCAGCGCGGCGGGATCTCCGGGCGCACGGGGCGGAAATGCAGCCACTTCCGCACCCAGGCCGGATGCAGCACCGCCTCGATCTCCGCAGCCAGCGTCTCCGCCGTCTGGTCCTCGAGCGCCACGCCGCCCCGCACCACGCTCGCCCGCGCGCCGGGATTGTCGGCGAGCTCCGCGAGCACCTGATACCAGGGATAGAGCCAGCCCTCCGCGACCGCCCGCTCGAGCGTGAAGCTCCCCTCCGCATCCGTGATCTCCACGAGATCGGCGGTGTAGGGGAAAAGGCTCGGCGGATCGGCGAACACCAGATGGTTGGAGACGCCGCCCTCCACCCGCAGATTGGCGAACATGTTCATGGATTGGGCGGTGCGCAGGCCCATATAGGGCGTCAGGCAGGAGACGAAGAAGGCCGCCGCGACGAGCCCGGTCAGCGCCTTGCCCCCGCCCGTGAGGCTCCAGCGCTCCCCCGGCCGCTCCGCCCCCGCGACGATCGCCGCCCAGGAGATCGGCACCAGGAACACGAAAGCCGTGAAGCTCACCAGCATGTAGAGATCGGCCTCGGCCAGCAGCATGGCGAGCCCGACCGACCCCGCCGCGAGCCCGATCCGCACCGGATGCCGCCCGACCTCGAGCACCCAGGCCGCCGCCGGATGCGCCGCCACCCGCGCCGCCGCCCCCGGCGAGAGGAACAGGAGATGCAGGCTGATCGACAGCATCGAGAAGGGCACGAACATCAGATAGTCGGTCAGCGCCAGGAACAGGTGGAACACGATCCCGACCACCACGCCGATATGGCGCAGGCTCCGCGTCAGAAGCGCCACCAGCACCGCCCCCTCCACGACGAAGGTGGCCCAGATCGTCGCCTGCTCGGTGATCGGCCCCTGCAACCAGACGAAAGGCGGCGGCATGTCGGCCCAGAGCGCGTTGGCGCAGCTGATCTCGGGATCGAGAAACCCCGTGTTGATCTTGTGGAATATGCCGAAGACATACATCACGAGGAGCGCGCTGCCCCCCGCCGCCGAGAAATCCGCGAAGGTCTGAGACCAGCGCGAGCCGCGCAGCAGGTTGTAGGCATAGACCAGCAGGAAGGCGAGCAGCACCACGTTGAACAGCATGGTGTGGTTCGACTGCAACGGCGCCTTCACCCAGGCGCTGACCGCCGAGACCGCCATCAGCACGAGGAACAGCCGCACCGAGCCCGGCCGCAGGAACACCGCCGCCCCCGCGATCCCGACGAGCGCGAGATCCCAGGAGGGCGCGACCGCGAAGCCGTCGAGATAGAGCACGATGTGGTAGAGCGAGAACAGCGCGATCATCGAGGCGAAGAGGCGGAACTTCGCCATCATCCCCGCGTCCTCGGCCAGAATGGGCGCCTTGCCGAGGAGCGTGATCGTCAGGTTCCGCCCCGCCCGCAAGAAGGGATAGGCCACCCGCGCGACGCCGGGATTGCGAAAGAGCGCGAGCGTCAGCCGGTTGAACCAACCCGAGGGCGTGGTGAGCAGCGCGAGCGCGGAGAGCGCGGCGTCGCCGCCGTAGCGCGCCCCGTCGATCTCCGCGACCATGCCGAGATCGGGGTCGAACCCCTCGGCGACCACCGCCTCCCGCGCCGCCCGGTCCTCGCGCATATCGACGAGCTCGACCCGCCCCGCGCTCTCCCTGAGCCGCAGCATGCCGACATAGCGCTGGCAGAACGGGCAGTCCCCGTCATAGAGAATCCTGACGCCCATCGCAGCCCCCGCGCGCCGCTTCGCCCGCCGCCGGTATAGCGCCCGCGCGGCCCGGCCGGAAGGGTGTCAGCGGGTGGGCACCGGCGTGTCGCCGCGATAGTCGTAGAAGCCGCGGCCGGCCTTGCGGCCATACCACCCCGCCTCGACGTATTTCACGAGCAGCGGGCAGGGGCGGTATTTCGTGTCGGCGAGCCCGTCGTGGAGCACGTTCATGATCGAGAGGCAGGTGTCGAGCCCGATGAAGTCGGCGAGCTCCAAGGGCCCCATCGGGTGGTTGGTCCCGAGCTTCATCGCCGTGTCGATCGAGGCCACGTTCCCCACCCCCTCGTAGAGCGTGTAGACCGCCTCGTTGATCATCGGCAGCAGGATGCGGTTGACGATGAAGGCCGGGAAGTCCTCGGCCACCGCAGCGGTCTTGCCGAGGCTGTCGACCACCCCGCGCATCGCCTGGAAGGTGGCGTCGTCCGTCGCGATCCCCCGGATCAGCTCCACGAGCTGCATCACCGGCACCGGGTTCATGAAATGCAGGCCCATGAACCGCTCCGGCCGGTCGGTCAGCGAGGCGAGGCGGGTGATCGAGATCGAGGAGGTGTTGGTGGTCAGCAGCGTCTTGTCGCCGAGATGGGGCGCGAGGTTCGCGAAGATCTTGTTCTTGATCGCCTCGTTCTCGGTCGCGCTCTCGATGATCAGGTCGCAGGGGCCGAGGCGGGCGAGCTCGGTGGTGCCGGAGAGCCGGCCCATCGCGGCCTCGGCGGTCCCGGGCTCGAGCCGGCCCTTCTCCTCGGCCCGGCGCATGCCGCTCTCGATCTTGGCGAGCCCGGCCTCGATCGCCTCCTGCTTGATGTCGTTGAGCAGCACGTCGTAGCCCGCCTGGGCGAAGACCTGGGCGATCCCCGCCCCCATCTGCCCGGCGCCGACCACGCCGACGGTTCGGATTTCCATGCGACGACCCCTTGCGCTCAGAGTGGCGGCCTGCGATTTTTGTGCAGTGCAGCAGGATTATCGCCATGCACGCCCGGTTTTGCAAGCCCGCGCCTGCGACGGCGGGCCGGCGGGCGCTTCCGCCGCATGCGCGCAGGGCGCGGACCGGTCGGGCCCGCGCCCCGGCAGTTCAGTCAAGCGCCTTCTCGATCTCCGGCAGCAGCTCGAAGAGATCGCCGACGAGGCCGTAATCGGCGACCTGGAAGATCGGCGCCTCCTCGTCCTTGTTGATCGCGACGATCACCTTGCTGTCCTTCATCCCCGCGAGATGCTGGATCGCGCCCGAGATGCCCACCGCGATGTAGAGCTCCGGCGCCACCACCTTGCCGGTCTGGCCCACCTGCCAGTCGTTCGGCGCATAGCCCGAATCGACCGCGGCGCGGGAGGCCCCGGTGGCGGCGCCGAGCTTGTCGGCCACCTTCTCGATCAGCTCGAAATTCTCCTTCGAGCCCATGCCGCGCCCGCCGGAGATCACGATCTTCGCCGAGGTGAGCTCGGGCCGGTCGCTGTCCACCACGCTGTCCTCGACCCAGGCCGAGAGCCCCGGATCGGCCGGCGCCTCGACGCTCTCCACCGGCGCCGAGCCCCCCTCGCCGGCGGCCTCGAAGCCCGCGGTGCGGATCGTCATCACCTTCACCGGATCGGCGGACTTCACCGTCTGGATCGCGTTGCCGGCATAGATCGGGCGCACGAAGGTGTCGGCGTCGACGATCTCCATCACCTCGGAGATCACCATCACGTCGAGCATCGCCGCCACCCGCGGCATCACGTTCTTCGCATGCGCCGTGCCCGGGGCGACGATATGGGTGTAGCCCTCCGCGAGCCCGGCGACGAGCGCCGCGGTCGGCTCGGCGAGCCCGTGGCCGAGCTGCGCCGCATCGGCGCACAGCACCTTCTCCACCCCGTCGAGCTTCGCCGCCGCCTGCGCGCCGGCCTGGTTGCACCCCTCGGACGCGCAGAGCACCGTCACCGGCCCGAGCGCCTTGGCCGCCGTCAGCGCCTTGGCCGTCGCGTCGGTCGCGAGCTCCGGCCCCGTCATCTCCGCGATCAGCAGAACGGCCATCAGATCACCCCCGCTTCGTTCTTCAGCTTCTCCATGAGCTCCGCGACCGAGCCGACCCGCTGCCCGGCCTTGCGCGCCGGCGGCTCCGAGACGCTCACCACCGCGAGCCGCGGGGCGACGTCCACCCCGAGATCGGCAGGCGTCTTCTTGTCGAGCGGCTTCTTCTTCGCCTTCATGATGTTCGGCAGCGAGGCGTAGCGCGGCTCGTTGAGGCGCAGATCGACGGTGACGATCGCCGGCAGCTTGACCGAAATGGTCTGCAGCCCGCCATCGACCTCGCGGGTCACCTTGGCGCCCTCCCCCTCGATCTCGAGCTTGGAGGCGAAGGTCGCCTGCGGCCAGCCGAGGAGCGCGGCGAGCATCTGCCCGGTCGCGTTCATGTCGTTGTCGATCGCCTGCTTGCCCATCAGCACGAGCCCGGGCGCCTCCTCCGCGATCACCGCCTTCAGGAGCTTGGCGACGGCGAGCGGCTCGATATCGGTGTCGACGGTGTCGGCCGCCTGCACCAGGATCGCCCGGTCCGCGCCCATGGCGAGCGCGGTCCGCAGCGTCTCCTGGGCCTTCTCGACGCCGATGGACACGGCGACGATCTCGCTCGCCGCCCCCTTCTCCTTCAGCCGGATCGCCTCCTCGACGGCGATCTCGTCGAAGGGGTTCATCGACATCTTGACGTTCGCGAGATCGACCCCGGAATTGTCCGCCTTCACGCGGACCTTCACGTTGTAGTCGATCACGCGCTTGACAGGCACGAGCACCTTCATCCGCGCATCCTCCTCAGGCCGCCCAGGGGCGGCGCATCCAATCCTGAGGCACACTTATCGGCTCGCGCGGGCGCCGCACTGGGAAAAAACGACGCGCAGCACCAAGGATGCGTCGCCCACCCGGTCCGGATCACCTCCTCGGCATAGATCTCGAGGCTCCGATCGTCGTCGACCACCCCGCGCACCGTCACCGCCTCGCCGGCGAGGAGCGGGAGCCGCGCGCGGCGCACATAGACCTCGACCTGCCCGGTCGGGTCCGCGAGCAGGAACTCGTCCTCGTCCGTCACACGGACGACCCGGCCCTCGACCGTGACCGGCTGGCCAGGCGCGAGGGCCGAGACGGTCGCCCGAGGATAGCCCTCGGCTGCCCCCGCAGCCGGCGCCGCGGCGAGAAAAGCTCCGACACACAGGGCGCCGAGCGACAGCGGCGCGGCGAATGGGCGGGACTTGAGCATCGCGATCTCCCATCGAGCAGGCGGCCCGAGCGCCGCCCTCCCCGAAATGGGAGCCCGCCTCGCCTGCCGCAAGCGGCGCGCGCCCGCTTCAGTTTCGGAGCACCACGCAGAGCCCGCCCGCCGCCTTCAGCCGCGCGCAGATGGCGCCGGCCTCGCGCCGGCTCGCCGCGCCGATCCGCGCCTGATAGGGCAGCCCCCGGATGCCCCGGCGCGAGCGCACCACCACCACCGGCTTCCCCCCGAGCACCGAGGCGAAGCGCCGCTTGATCCGGTCGGCCACGCGCACGGCGGAGGCATGGCTCCGCGCCCCGGCGATCTGCACCCCCCAGGGCAGCCGCGAGGCCAGCACCGCGCGCGTCGGCAGGATCGGCAGCGTCCGGCAGGCCTCGCCGAAGCTCTTGCCCGCGACCAGCGGGCGCGGCTCCACCTCCCGTCCCCCGTCGCGGAACCATTCGATCGGGCGGAAGGTGATCGCGCGCACATAGCCCACCGTCTCCGCCGGCAGCCAGCCGCCCCGGCTGAGCCAGCGCGCGATCCGGTTCGGCCCGCCATTGTAGGCCGCCGCCGCGAGCCCGAGATTGCCGAACTGCGCCCGCAGATCCGCGAGGAAGGCCGCCGAGGCCGGGATCGCTTCGGCCGGATTCCAGGGATCGGCGAGCCCCCGCTCCTTGGCGGTGCCCGGCATGAACTGCGCGATCCCTTGCGCCCCCGCCGGCGAGATCGCCTTCGCGTCGAACCGGCTCTCCTGATAGATCAGCCGTGCGAAGAACTCCGGCGGCAGGCGGTGCACCTCCGCCTCCCGCTCGATCAGGTCGCAGATGCGGTCGATCTCCGCGCCCGGCCGCTCGCTCGCCGCGGCGACCGCGCCGGCGAGGAGCCAGGCGATCAGGACCGCGGCCGCGCGCATCGCCCCCTCAGCGCGTCTTGCCGGGGACCCAGAGGACGTCCTCCGTCCCGTTGGCATTGGCGACGCGGGAGGCGACGAAAAGCCAGTCCGACAGGCGGTTGAGATATTTGAGCGCCGCCTCGTTCACCCCCTCGACCGTGGAGAGGTCGACGCAGAGCCGCTCCGCGCGCCGGCAGACCGTCCGCGAGAGATGGAGATGGGCGGCAAGCGCCGTCCCCCCCGGCAGGATGAAGGAGCGCAGCGGCTCGAGCGCGGCGTTCATCGCGTCGATCTCCGCCTCGAGCCGGTCGACCTGCGAGGGCGCGATCCGCAGCGGCGGATATTCCGCCTCCGCGTCGCGCTCCATATTGGGCCGGCAGAGATCGGCCCCGAGATCGAACAGCTCGTTCTGGATGCGCGCGAGCGCCTCGCCGACCTCGCCCTCCGCATGCAGCCGGGCGAGCCCGAGGGTCGCGTTCAGCTCGTCCACCGTGCCGTAGCAGGTGACGCGCGGCGAATGCTTGGCGACGCGCGTGCCGTCGCCGAGCGCGGTCTCCCCGGCATCGCCGGTGCGCGTGTAGATCTTGTTGAGGACGACCAACCGAGCCTCCTGGTCCTGTTTCGGAGCCGAGAGGTGCGTCAGTTGCCCGCCTGGGTCAACAGAATCGTCGCCATGATCAGGATGACGGCGACGAACTGCCCGATGATCCTCAGCCGCATCATCTTGTTGGAGAAGCTCGGCGAGGATTTGCCGAGGCCGAAGCCCAGCACGCCGATCATCAGCACCACGAGGGTGAAGATGCAGGCGCCGATGGCGAGGGGGAGCATTGCATGAGCCATTTCCCAGCCTTACCGCGGCGTGCCTGTCGCGAACAAGGGGGTCTTTGTCGCGTTTTTGGCTAGCGAGGCGCGCGGGAATGATTATGTCAGATCACGACATCGCATGTCGCTTTCCGACCTCTCAAGAGCGACATGCCGTGTCGGAAACCGTTCATCGCGGCGCAGACCGCCGCCCGACGCAAAAGGAGACCGACCCTCATGTGTGGCATCGTCGCCCTCTGGAACTGCGGAGACGCCAAGCTCGCCGAGACCATGACCCGCCGCATCGCCCATCGCGGCCCGGATGCGCTCGAGATCGCCGAACTCGGCGACGGGCGTTCCTTCTTCGGCCACGCGCGCCTCTCGATCATCGGCCCGGAGGACGGACGCCAGCCGATGGAGGCGGGCGAGCGCGCCCTTGTGGCCAATGGCGAGATCTACAACCACGCCGATCTGCGCGCCGAGATCGGGGCCGAGCGCTTCGTCACCGAAAGCGACAGCGAGACCATCCTGCGTCTCGACGAAGCCGCCCGAGAGGGCGCGAGCTGGGTCGAGGCGCTCGACGGCATGTGGGCCTTCGCGCTGCGGCGCAACGGCTCGATGATCGCCGCGCGCGACCCCCTCGGCATCAAGCCGCTCTATGCCGCGCGGATGGGCGAGGGCGTCGCCATGGCCTCCGAGGTCAAGGCCTTCGACGGGCTCGGGCTCGACGTCCGCCCGGTGCCCGCGGGCCATGTGCTCACCCGCGCTGGCGCGACGCGCTGGTACGACATCCCGAAGGCCGCGCACGGCCTCGACGGGGCGGACCCCGAGGCGATCGCCCGCGCGCTGCGCCAGGTGCTCGAGGCGGCGGTGGAGAAGTGGATGGTCTCCGATGTCGAGGTCGGCGCCTTCCTCTCCGGCGGGCTCGATAGCTCGCTGATCGCCGCCATCGCCGCGAAGAAGGCGCCGGGCCGGCTCAAGACCTTCACCGTCGGCGTCGAGGGGGCCGCGGATATCGAGGCCGCGCGCCGCGTCGCCGCCCATATCGGCTCTGACCACCACGAGCGCGTCTTCGATCCCGCCGAGATCGCCGAGGCGCTGCCGACCGTGCTGCGCCATCTCGAGACGCCGGATATCGACAGCGTGCGCTCCGCGATTCCGACGCATATCGTCTCCCGCTTCGCCAGCGAGCAGGTCAAGGCCGTGCTGACCGGCGAGGGCGCGGACGAGCTCTTCGCCGGCTATCGCGGGCACAAGACGCTGGAGGGCGGCCGCGCGGTGGCCGAGGCGCTCGACGGCGAGCTCGCCGGCATGCACGGGGTGCAGCTCCAGCGCGTCGACCGGATGTCGATGGCCGTCGGCCTCGAGGCGCGCACGCCCTTCCTCGACCGCGACCTGATCGCCTTCGCGCAGGGCATCCCCGCCGAGCTCAAGCTCTGGCGCGGCTGGGACGGGCGCGAGGCCCCGATCGAGAAGTGGATCCTGCGCAAGGCCTGCGAGGACCTGCTGCCCGAGGATCTCCTCTGGCGCACCAAGAGCCAGTTCGACGAGGGCTCCGGCGTGGTCGATTCGATCGCCGCGGCGCTGCCGCGCGTCGCCGGCGCCCCGGTGCCGGACCGCACGGCCGAGCAGGCGCTCTACGACCGGATCTTCGACGCACAGTTCGAGGACCCGGGCCGCATCCGCGCCATCGCCGGCGCCTGGGGCCGCCACGTCGACGCGGCCTGACGCGCAGGGCGGCTGGGTGTGGGGAACGGGCTCCCTTCCGCGACCGCGAGCCTCCCACCAAGCCAACAGACGGGGGGCGAGGCACTGCGGATCGCCTCCCTCCGCAGAGATGGCGAGCGCGTCGATCGGGCCGCGATCTGGAACGATGCGGCGCAGCCCGCCGTCCCGGTCGTCGCCCGGAAGCCCCTCGGCGCGGCGCGCATCTCCGAGCGCTCGCGGATCGGGCCGCCACCCACGGCGAGCCCCCCGACCATGACACCGGCGCCTCAGGACGACTCGACCGACCCGCCGACCGAGCCCTGCGCCGTCCCGTAACCGCGGACCCCCGACTTGCGCCGATCGACCCCCATCTGCCCGATCCCTGTGGCCGATGCGCAGGACTTGCGCGGATGGTCGGTCAGGCGGGTCCGCGAGTGGCAGCGGAGAAGGATGTGCTCGTCGTGGCGGAGGGCACGGGTCGAAGGCCCGCTCTCACACCAGGCTGCGAGCGCGCCTCGACCGGTGTCTGCTCCAGCGCTCAGGGGCAGGGGCAAGCGCATGACGGCGTCGGAAACGACACGCGCCGTGGACATGGCACAACTGCCCGCTTCCGAAACGCTCGGACAGCCGCCGCTGCGCGGTGCATCCCGACGGGCAGACTACCAGGCCACTCCAGAATTGCGACGACGCCTCCCTGCCAGATGCACGCGAAAACGGCCAGGTCCGATCGGCAAGCGCAGCAGGTCGTCGGCGCCCCGCTCCCTCGCGATCGGTGATCGAGCCCCGATCGGCCGCCCCCGAGAGGCCCGGTTTCCCAGCGCTCAGCGCAGGAGCTTCTTGGCCAATCCGCTCGCAATGTCGCCCGCCGCCGCCAGCGGCTGGTCGCAACGGCGGAGCCGGGGCGCCTCCGTCCCCGCCGGGCCCCGCACGTGGCCCCCGGCCACGGGCGCGGGCGCTGCGGGGTTCGACGCCCCGCAGCGCCCGTCCCCCGCGCCCGGCGCCTCCGGCGCGGCGCCCATGAGCCAGCCGCGCCCCCCCCAGCGCGCATGGAGCGCCGCGTCGAGCGCGTTGTCCGCCGCGATCCGAGCCACCCAGTCGGGCCCCAGCGTCTCGGCGGTCGCCTCCTTCACCTCGGTGACGTTGCGGTCCTCCACAGCCTCCGGCAGGCCGAGCTCGCGGCTCACCCCGGCCACGAGTTCCCCCGCCCGGCGATAGTCGCCCACGAACCAGAACCGCGCCAACCGCGCCTCCAGATAAGCGAGCCGCCCCGCCGAGGAGAGCCGGTAGAGCGCCGGCACCCCCTCCTCGAAATACCGCGTCAGCAGGAACCGGGCGATCGGGTTGCGCCGCTGCGCCCGATACCACCGCGCGAAGTCGGGGGGCCGCGGCCCATGGCCCTTGCGGTGCCAGGTCCAGTGGTAGTTGTAGAGCGAGAGGTGATAGCCGACCGGGTCGCGCAGCAGCACGCTCTCGCGCACCTCCCGCCCCGCGAAGGCCCGTGCCAGCGAGCGGCTCAGCGAGTGCCCCGACACCACCCGCACGCCCGCGAGCCGCGCATCCCCCGGCGCATAGTCGTAGCGGTTGCCGAGCACGTTGCGCCACACGCTCTCCCAGCGCGGGGCGATGAGAAACCCGCCCCCGAGATGGCGCTCGAAATGCGCCTCCACCGTCGTGCCCGCGCATTTCGGCACATGCAGCAGAAAATGCACGGGGCCCGCCCCGGTCGCGTCGCTCACAGCCTCCCTCCGCGGATGCCGGCCCCCTTCCTAGCCCCCGCGGGCCGGCCTGGAAACCCCGCGGCCTTGCAAATCGCCGCGCCCCCCCGCATGGTCCGCCCGCGCGCGGCCGGCGCGCCGGAGCGGAGGGAGCGATGAGCTACGCCTATGACGACGACAACGTCTTCGCCAAGATCCTGCGCGGGGAAATCCCGAACAAGACCGTGCTCGAGACCGAGCACTGCCTCGCCTTCCACGACATCGCGCCAAAGGCCCCGGTCCATGTCCTCGTGATCCCCAAGGGCAAATACGTCAATGCCGACCATTTCGGCGCGGAGGCGAGCGCGGCCGAACTCGCGGATTTCGCCCGCGCCGTGGCCGAGGTCGCCAAGCGCACCGGCGTCGCCGAGGCGGCCGGCGGCTCCGGCTACCGCCTGATCTCCAATTCCGGGGCGGACGGCATCCAGGAAGTCCCGCATTACCACGTCCATATCCTCGGCGGCCGCGGGCTCGGGCGCATCGTGCCGAAGGCCGAGGGCGAGGCCGGCTGATCCGCCCCCGTCAGCGCCCGATCTCCGCTGCGAGCGCTTCGAGATCGGGCGCGACCCAATCCCAGTCCCCCTCCGGCACGAGATCGCTCCGCTGCCCAGGCCCGTGCTCCTCGGGGCGCGGCACGAAGGCGGTGCGGAAGCCGAGCGCCTGCGCCGCCGCCAGATCCTCGTTATGCGCCGCCACCATCGCCACCCGCTCCGGCGCCAGCCCGAGCGCGGCGGCCGAGGCGAGATAGACCGCCGGGTCCGGCTTGTAGCTCCGCGCGATCTCCGCGCCGAGCACGCAATCCCAGGAGAGCCCCGCGAACCGCGCGAGCCGCACCATCAGCGCGATCGACCCGTTAGAACAGGGCGCGACGATCCGCTCCGCCCGCATCGCCGCGATCCCCGGCACCGAGTCGGGCCAGGCCGGCAGCCGCTCCCAGGCGGCGGTCATCCGCTCGCGCATCGCCCCGTCGATCCGTGGGCCGAGCCCGAGCGTCTCGAGCGCCCGGTCGAGGTTCTCCCGGTGCAGGCGGTCGAGCGGCACATAGCCCCGCACCCCGTCGCGGATCGGCGCCATGCCGGGCTGATACTCCGCCCGCCAGGCATCCGCCAACGCCTCCGGCGCCACCGCGATCCCCTCGGCCTCCAGCACGGGACGGACCGCGTCGGCGACCCCGCGGCGCCAGTCCACCACCGTCCCGAACACGTCGAAGAGCGCCGCCTCGACCCGCATCTCGGTCCCCCTTCCGCTCCGGTTCCGCCGAAGGCGGGGCCGGGGCAATCACTTGACGCGCCTCAGGGCGCGTCGCCGATCGGCACGCCGCCCCGGTTGGCGCCGACATGGCCGCGGTGGAGCAGCAGATGGTCGGCCAGCACGCAGGCCATCATCGCCTCGCCCACCGGGACCGCACGGATGCCGACGCAGGGGTCGTGCCGCCCCTTGGTCACGATCTCCGTCTCCCGCCCCTCCATGTCGATCGTCGCCCGCGGGCGCAGGATCGAGGAGGTGGGCTTCACCGCGAATCGCACCACGAGGTCCTGCCCCGTGGAGATGCCGCCGAGCACCCCGCCCGCATGGTTCGAGCCGAAGGCCGGGCCCGCCGCGCCCATCCGCATCTCGTCGGCGTTCTCCTCGCCGGTGAGCGCGGCCGCGGCGAAGCCGTCGCCGATCTCGACCCCCTTCACAGCGTTGATGCTCATCATCGCCGCGGCGAGGTCGGCGTCGAGCTTGGCGTAGATCGGCGCGCCGAGCCCCGCCGGCATCCCCCGCGCCACCACCTCGATCACCGCGCCCACCGAATTCCCCGCCTTGCGGAGCGCGGCGAGTTCCTCGGCCCAGGCCGCGGCGGCTGTCGCGTCGGGGGCGAAGAAGGGGTTGCGGTCGATCTCCTCCCAGTCCCAGGCGGCGCGGTCGATCCCGTGCGGGCCCA
Source organism: uncultured Limibaculum sp. (assembly GCA_964576075.1). Taxonomy (GTDB): domain Bacteria; phylum Pseudomonadota; class Alphaproteobacteria; order Rhodobacterales; family Rhodobacteraceae; genus Thermohalobaculum. The sequence goes on from CAZNTX010000020.1 coordinate 20,444, forward strand.
TCTGCACGAGCGCGCCGCGCACCTCGAGCCCCGGCGCCATCTCCGCGAGCACCGCCCGCGCGACGCCGCCCGCCGCCACCCGCGCCGCCGTCTCCCGGGCCGAGGACCGCCCGCCGCCGCGATAGTCCCGGATCCCGTATTTCACCCAATAGGCATAGTCCGCATGGCCGGGGCGGAACTTCGCCGCGATCTCGGAATAGTCCTTCGAGCGTTGGTCGGTGTTGCGGATCGTGAGCTGGACCGGGGTGCCCGTCGTCCGCCCCTCGAAGACGCCGGAGAGGATCTCCACCGCATCCGCCTCCTGGCGCTGGGTGGTGTATTTGCTCTGCCCGGGGCGGCGCCGGTCGAGCCAGGGCTGGATCGTCGCCTCAGTGAGCGGCAGGCCGGGGGGCACGCCGTCGACCGTGGCGCCGAGGGCGGGGCCGTGGCTCTCCCCCCAGGTGGTGACGCGGAAGAGGCGGCCGAATGTATTGAACGACATCGTCGGGGCTCCCCGGGATTGCGGCTCGCCGAGCCACTAGCGCATGGGCCGGACATGCGAAACCCCGCCCGTCGCCGGGCGGGGCCGCATTTCCGAGCCGGCGGGAGCGATCAGTGCTCGCCCTTCACCGAGGCCCAGATCTTCTTGTTGGTGAAGTAGAGCAGCACCGCGAGGATCACGAGCCAGATCAGATTGCGCAGGCCCGCCTCCTTCCGCTCGACCATCTTCGGCTCCGCCGCCCAATAGAGGAACGCCGCGACGTCCTTGGACTGCTGCTCGATGGTGGCCGGCGGCGGGGTGTAGTCGCCCTCGCCATGGGCGGCATAGGTGACGTCGTCGCCCCAGAGCGGCTGCGCCATGTTGATGTATTGCCCAGCCTGGAACGCGGTGTTCTCGTAGAGAATGGTGCCGGCCTGCTCGATGTCGTTGCCCGTGTAGCTCGTGAGCAGCGAGTAGATGTATTCCGGCCCGCCGGTCCCCTTGAGGAGCTGGTTGATGCCGAGGCCGTAGGGGCCGTGGAAGCCCGCCCGCGCCTTGGCCATCAGGCTGAGATCCGGCGCGCCCATCAGGTTGTTCGCGGGGAACTTGTCGGCCGGAACGGCCGCGCGGGTGTCGCCCGGCATGGCGTCCGGCGAGGTGTCCGCCACCTGATACTGCGCGGCGATCGCCTTGACCTGCTCCTCGGGGAAGGCCGGGCCGTCGGCGCGGCCGAGATCGCGGAACGCCACGTATTTCAGCCCGTGGCAGCCCGCGCAGACCTCGTGGAACACCTGGAAGCCGCGCTGCAACTGCATCGGATCGAAGGTGCCGAAGGGCCCCTCGAAGCTGAACTCGACATCGGTGACCTCGCCGCCGCCGCCGGCGCCCCAGGCCGGGGCGGCGAGCGCCGCCGCGACCATCGCCGGGGCAAGGATCTTCAGGGTCTTCATGGTCTTTCTCCTCGCTCTCCGGGTGTCACTCTGCCGGAACCGCGCCGGGCTTGCCGCCCTCGGGCCTCGGCGCCTCGGGATGCTCCGCCGCGAAGTCCTCCTCGATGGTGGCGGGCTCGGGCAGCGGCTTCTCGGTGATGCCGAGCACGGGCAGGACCACCAGGAAGTAGGCGAACCAGTAGATCGTGCCGATCAGCGAAATCGTCGGGATCAGGCCCTCGGCAGGCTGGCTGCCGGCCCACATCAGCACGAAGAAGTTCGCGACGAAGAGCCAGAACCACCACTTGAACTGCGGGCGATAGCGGCCCGAGCGCACGCGGGAGGTGTCGAGCCAGGGCGCGAGCGCCATCACGACGATCGACCCGAACATCGCGATCACGCCGCCGAGCTTGGCGTCGATGAACAGGATGTCGAAGGTGATCGCGCGCAGGATCGCGTAGAACGGCAGGAAGTACCACTCGGGCACGATATGCGCCGGCGTCGCCAGCGGATCGGCCTCGATGTAGTTGTCCGGGTGGCCGAGATAGTTCGGCATGAAGAACACGAACACCACGAACAGGATCAGGAACACGACGAGCGCGTAGAGATCCTTGATGGTGTAGAACGGATGGAAAGGCACCGCGTCCTTCTTCACGGTCTCCTTGTCGTCACGACGGACCTCGACACCGGTCGGGTTGTTGTTGCCCGTGGTGTGGAAGGCCCAGATATGGACGACGGTCAGGCCGAGGATGACGAAGGGCAGGAGATAGTGGAGCGAGAAGAAGCGCGTCAGCGTCGGCTCGTCCACCGAGAAGCCGCCCCACAGCCAGACCACGATCTCGTCGCCCACGAAGGGGATCGCCGAGAACAGGTTGGTGATCACGGTCGCGCCCCAGAAGGACATCTGGCCCCAGGGCAGCACGTAGCCCATGAACGCCGTCGCCATCATCGCGAGATAAATCAGGATGCCGATGATCCAGGTGATCTCGCGCGGGCTCTTGTAGGACCCGTAATAGAGCGAGCGGAAGATGTGGGCGTAGACCGCGATGAAGAAGAACGACGCGCCGTTCTGGTGCATGTAGCGCAGGAGCCAGCCGCCGTTCACGTCGCGCATGATGTGCTCGACCGAGGCGAAGGCGCCGTCGGCGGACGGGATGTAGTGCATCACCAGCGTGATTCCGGTGACGATCTGCACGATCAGAAAGACCGTGAGCATCACGCCCCAGATCCACATCCAGTTGAGGTTCTTCGGCGTCGGGAACTTCATGAAGTCGACGGCGAGCCGGATGATCGGCAGGCGGCTGTCGACCCATTTCTCCGCCTTGGTGGACGGCTCGTAGTGTTCCTGAGGAATTCCAGCCATGTCGGTCTCCTTCAGCCGAGCCGGATCGTCGAGGCATCGACGAACGCGGCAGGAGGAATGTCGAGGTTGCGCGGCGCGGGGCCTTTGCGGATCCGGCCCAGCCCGTCGTAGTGAGAGCCGTGACAGGGGCAGAACCAGCCGTTGAAGTCGCCCGCGCCGTCACCGAGAGGGACGCAGCCGAGATGCGTGCAGACGCCGATCATCACGAGCCACTCGCCCGCATCGTCGAGCGTGCGGTTCTCCACGGTGGCCTGGGCGCCCGCGCCGACATTGGGGTTCTCGGCGTTCGGGTTGGGCAGATCGGACAGGTCGACCCCGGAGCCCGCCTGCATCTCCTCCTCGCTGCGCCGCCGGATGAAGACCGGCTTGCCCCGCCACATCACCTTGATCTCGCTGCCGGGGGAGATGTCGCCCACCGGCACCTCGATGGTCGCGAGGGCGAGCACGTCGGCCGAGGGGTTCATCTGGTCGATCAGCGGCCAGGCGATGGCGCCCACCGTCACGGCGCCGGCGGCCCCGGTGGCGACGAAGAGAAAGTCTCGACGGGTCTGGTCGTCATGGGTCTCGGTTTGAGACATGGGTCTCTCCATTCTTGGCGCGTGTCGCCCGGGGAGGCGGCACGGCGGGCGGTGGTGAGGGTCTCTCCTGAGCTTGGGAAGTGGCCTAGACCCGCGCGAGGGTCGACGGGACAGAGCGCCGCAGCGACGCTGGGAAAGCGGGCATGACGGCGGTCCTCGAGCACGAAAGCCCGGTCTCTCTGGCAGTTCTGGAACCGGACCTCGCGCCCAATCTCGGCGCGATTTTGCGCCTCGGGGCCTGCTTCCGCGCACCGGTCCACGTCATCGAGCCCTGCGGCTTCCCCTTCTCGCCGAAATCCTGGCGGCGGAGCGCGATGGACTATGCCGATCTCGCCGAGCTTCACCGCCATGCGAGCTGGGCCGCGTTCCTCGCCGAGCGCCCGGCGGGCCGGCTCGTCGCGCTCTCCGCCCGCGCCCGCGAGAGCCTCTGGGACACCGCCTTCGCCCCGGGCGACACGCTGCTCCTCGGCTCGGAGAGCCGCGGGCTGCCGGATGCGGCGCTCGCGGCGGCGGATCTCGCGCTGCGCATTCCGATCCACCCGGAGGCGCGCTCGCTCAACATCGTCGTGGCCGGCGCGGTGGCCCTCGCCGAGGCGCAACGCCAGATCCGGCAAGGTCCGGGCTAGCGGCGCCGGGCGCGGCCCGCGCGCGCCCCACCCACGCACCCCGCGCGCGCGGGCCGCGCCGCCCTAGTCCTCGAACGGCGCGCGGGCGGCGAGGAGGTGCTCGACATTGCCGTCGCCGCCCCGGATCGGGCTCTCGCAGCGGCCGAGTTCGGTCCAGCCCGCCGCCGCGAGCGCGCCGGCCACCCGCGCCACCGCCGCGGCCCGGGCGGCCGCGTCGCGCACGATCCCGCCCTTGCCGAGCGCCCCCCGCCCCACCTCGAATTGCGGCTTGACGAGGGCGACGAGCCTCGCCCCCGGCCGGGCCAGCGGCAAAACCCCCGGCAGCACCTTCAGGAGCGAGATGAAGGAGAGGTCCGCCGCGATCCAGTCCGCCGGGGGCACGAGGCCGGGCGGGATGGCGCGGGCGTTCACCCCTTCGTGAAGCGTCACCCGCGGGTCTCTGCGGCGAGGCGGGGATGGAGCTGTCCGCGCCCCACATCGACCGCATGGACCTCGGCCGCCCCCCGCGCGAGCAGCACTTCCGTGAAGCCCCCGGTGGAGGCCCCGAGATCGAGGGCCACGCCCTCGGGCCGGAGCGCGAAGGCGTCGAGCGCGTGGAGAAGCTTGAGGGCGGCGCGGGAGACCCATGGGCAGGGGTCTTCGACGACCTCCAGGCGGGCGCGCTCATCGACCGCCTCCGCCGGTCTCTTCGCGACCCGCCCGTCGACCGTCACCGCCCCCGCCGCGATCAAGGCCTGCGCCCGCGCCCGGCTCTCCGCGTGCCCCCGCGCGACGAGCGCCCGGTCGAGCCGCAGCCGGCCGGCCGCCCCGGCCCCGATCTCCTCGTCCTCCGCCATGGGCCGGAGCCTAGCCTCCCCCGGCGCTGCCCGGCCAGGGGATCAGTCCTCGGCGAAGAAGTTCTCGTCGATCTCGGAGAGGGTGATGGTCTCCACCGGACGCACGCCGACGCCGTGCTCGATCATCAGACGGGCGAAGCGCTGGCCGTCGATCAGGATGACCCGTTGGGCGACCCGGTCGGCATAGTCCCGCGCCTCTCTCGAGAAGGCGGAAGTGGTGACGAAGACGCCCTTGGCGGCGCCCTCCCCGGTCAGCGAGCCGACGAATTGCTGGATGGCCGGGCGGCCGACGGTGTTCTCCGGGGCGTAGCGCTTGGCCTGGATGTAGACGACGTCGAGCCCGAGGGCGTCCTCGTCGATCACCCCGTCGATCCCGCTGTCGCCGGTGCGGCCGAGGCGCCGCCCGGCCCCCGCGCGCCCCCGCCCATAGCCCATGGCGACGAGCAGATCGACGACGGCTTTCTCGAAGCGTTCGGGCGGCTGTCGGAGGAGAAGATCGAGAAGGTCGTCGGCGAGGGTGGAGGTCAGTTCCTCGATGGCCCCGCGGATCTGCTCTTCGGGGGGATCGGCCCGGAGGGGTCCTCCTCGCCCTCTCTGCGACCGGCCGCGCTCGCGGCCTTCCAACTGGCGAAGGTCTCGAAACCGGCGAGGACCGCGTTGTCGATCCGGTCCGGCTTCGTCGCGAGGAGCCGGCGGCCCGCCTCGGTGACTTCGTGGACGTTGCGGCGGGGCGAGTGGAGGAGGCCGGCCTTGGACATGTATGTCCGCGCCCAGTGGGCACGGCTGGCGAGAAGCGTCACGCGTCCGCTGGGAAGCAGTTCTGCCGCTTCCTAATCCGTCACTCCAAAGCGGGCTTTCAACTCCGGCAAGCACGCCTTCACCGATCCCCGCCCCTCGGCAAGGAGCTCCAAGAGCGGGAGCATCAAGGTCTGATAATCGGGGACCGGCATGAAATTTGGTTAAGGATAGGGTCAGGCCCTCTGAGCGGTTTCGGGGGCCTCTTTGCCGAGGGCGGCGAGGGCGGTGGCGAGGATGTGGGGGGCGTTGAGGCCGGCGGTGTCGTACATGGCGGCGGGCTTGTCCTGGTCGAGGAAGCGGTCGGGCAGGATCATCGGGCGGATCTTCAGCCCGGTGTCGAGCACGCCCTCCTCGGCGAGGAGCTGGAGCACGAAGCTGCCGAAGCCGCCGACGGAGCCTTCCTCCACGGTGATCAGCGCCTCGTGCTCGCGGGCGAGGCGCAGCACGAGGTCGCGGTCGAGGGGCTTGGCGAAGCGGGCGTCGGCGACCGTCGTCGAGAGGCCCATCGCCTCGAGCTCCTCGGCGGCCTTGAGGCACTCCTGCAAGCGGGTGCCGAGGGAGAGGAGGGCGATCTTGGTGCCCTCGCGCATCACCCGGCCGCGGCCGATCTCGAGCGCCGTGCCGCGCTCCGGCATCTCGACGCCCACCCCCTCGCCGCGGGCGAAACGGAAGGCGATGGGGCCGGCGTCGTATTCCACCGCGGTGCGGACCATGTGGCGCAGATCCGCCTCGTCCGCCGCGGCCATGATGACGAACCCGGGCAGGCAGCCGAGATAGGCGATGTCGAAGCTGCCGGCATGGGTCGCGCCATCGGCGCCGACGAGCCCCGCGCGGTCGAGGGCGAAGCGCACCGGCAGGCCCTGGATCGCCACGTCGTGGACCACCTGGTCGTAGCCGCGCTGCAGGAAGGTCGAGTAGATCGCGCAGAACGGGCGCATGCCGGAGGCGGCGAGGCCGGCGGCGAAGGTCACCGCGTGCTGCTCGGCGATGCCGACGTCGAAGGTGCGGTCGGGATGCGCCTTGCCGAAGACGTCGAGCCCGGTGCCCGACGGCATGGCCGCGGTGATGGCGAGGATGCGCGGGTCCTCGTCGGCCTCGGCGACCAGGCTCTCGGCGAAGACCTTGGTGTAGGAGGGCGCGTTGGCGGGCGGCTTCGACTGCTTGCCGGTCACGACGTCGAACTTCGCCGTGGCGTGGCCACGGTCGGCGGCGGCCTCGGCGGGGGCGTAGCCCTTGCCCTTGCGGGTGATCGCGTGGATCAGCACGGGCCCGTCGGCGCGCTCCTTGACGGTGCGCAGCACCGGCAGGAGCTGGTGCATGTCGTGCCCGTCGATCGGGCCCACATAGTCGAAGCCCAGCTCCTCGAAGAGCGTGCCGCCCACGGTGACGCCCTTGAACAGCGCCTCGGCCCGGTGCGCGCCCTCGCGGACGATGTCCGGCATGAAGGAGAGCACCTGCTTGGCCGCGGCCTTGAAGTCCTGGAACGGCGTCTGCGCGTAGAGCCGGCTCAGATAGGACGACATGGCGCCGACCGGGGGGGCGATCGACATCTCGTTGTCGTTGAGGATGACGATCAGGCGCTTGCCGAGGGCGCCGGCGTTGTTGAGCGCCTCGTAGGCCATGCCGGCGGAGAGGGCGCCGTCGCCGATCACGGCGATGGCGTCGCCCGTCGGCATGCCGTATTCCCGGCCGATGGCGAAGCCGAGGGCAGAGGAGATCGAGGTCGAGGAATGCGCCGCGCCGAAGGGGTCGTAGTCGCTCTCCGCGCGCTTGGTGAAGCCGGAGAGCCCGCCGCCCTGGCGCAGCGTGCGGATGCGGTCGCGCCGGCCGGTCAGGATCTTGTGCGGGTAGCACTGGTGGCCGACATCCCAGATCAGCTTGTCGTGGGGGGTGTCGAACACGGCGTGGATCGCGACGGTGAGCTCCACCACCCCGAGCCCCGCGCCGAGATGGCCGCCGGTGACCGAGACGGCGGAGATCGTCTCCTGCCTGAGCTCCTCGGCGAGACGCTCGAGCTGGCTGTCGGTGAAGCCCCGCATATCGGCGGGGACCTTGACGAGATCGAGCAGGGGCGTGTCGGGGCGGTCGCTCACGGGGCGTCTCCTCGGGCTTGGCGCGCCCGGGCCGGCGGAACCCGGCCGGGCTGCGCGAACGCTAGAATGGGATGTCGTCCTCGGCGGCGGGGCGGGCGCGCTCGCGGCTCGGCTCCGCCGCGGCGGGGGCGGGCTCCTCGGCGAGCGCCACCTCGCCGCCCTCTCCGGCGACGATGCGGCTGACCTTGAGCTCGGCGTCGCGCAAGAGCGCCTCGCAGCGGCCCTTGAGGGCGGCCCCGCGCTGGTAGAGCTCGATCGAGGCCTCGAGCGGCACCTTGCCGTCCTCGAGCTCGCTCACCACCCGTTCGAGCTCGGCGAGCGCGTCCTCGAAGCTCAGCCGCTCGACCGGGGTGTCCTCGGCGGCGGTCTCCGGACTGTCTGCGGTCATGCGGCCTCCGCGTGGTCCATCAGCACGTCGAGATGGGCCTTCAGCCCGCCGACGAGGCCCTTGAGATCGTAGCCCCCTTCGAGGGCCGAGACGATCCGCCCGCCCGCATGGGCGCGCGCGGCCTCGGCGATGCGCTCGGTCACCCAGGCGAAATCCGACTCCAGCCAGTTCAGATTGGCGAGCGGATCGTTCACATGGGCATCGAACCCGGCGGAGATCAGCACGAGTTCCGGGCGGAAGGCGTCGAGCGCGGGGAGGACGCGGCTCTCATAGGCCGCGCGCATCTCCTTGCCGCCGGACATCGGCGCGAGGGTGGCGTTGACCACGTTGCCCACCCCGGTCTCGTGCGGCGCGCCGGTGCCGGGGAAGAGCGGATACTGGTGCGAGGAGGCGAAGAACACCCGCGGCTCGGCCTGCACGATGTCCTGCGTGCCGTTGCCGTGGTGCACGTCGAAATCCACCACCGCGACGCGCGAGAGCCCGAGCGCCTCGAGCGCGTGCAACGCGCCGAGGGCGACATTGGCGTAGAGGCAGAAGCCCATCGCGCGGTCGTGCTCGGCATGGTGGCCGCAGGGGCGCACGGCGCAGAAGGCGGCCGCGTGGTCGCCGGCCACGACGCGCTCCACCGCGGCGATGACGCTGCCGGCCGCGTGGCGCGCGGCCTCGAGCGTGCCGGGGCTCATATGCGTGTCCGGGTCGAGGCTGACGAGGCCGGTCTCCGGGGCGCGCGCCTCGATCATGTCGAGATAGGCCGGGTCGTGCGCCCGCTCGAGCTGGGCCCGGGTGACGGCAGGGGCCTCGATCCGGGGCAGATCGGCATAGGGCAAGGTGTCGAGCAGATGCTCGATGGCCTCGATCCGCGCCACCCGCTCAGGGTGGCCCGCGGGGGTGACATGCCGATGGCTCGAGGGATGTGTGACGAGAAGCACGCTCATGTCCACGACCATAGACACTCGAAAGGCGCCGGGCAATCAGCCTCGGCGCCTCTCTGCGCGTGCCGCGTGGGACGTTCCGACCCGGGGGGGCTCAGGCCGCGCGCCGGCGGCGGAACAGGGCGAGCCCGGCGATCCCGCTCAACAGAAGCGGCAGCGCGGCGGGCAGCGGGATCCGCTCCTCGGGGATCAGATCGAAGGAGATGCCGGCCAGCGCATAGTCCGGCACGCCCGCGCCGTCGTTCGCGATCCCGGCGGTGAAGATGATCCTGTTGGTCATGTTGGCCGGGGAGGTGACGGCGAAAGCCTCGAAGCCGTTCGGGTCGAGGAGCAGCACCTCGATGGCGCCGAACTCCTCGTCGACCGTGCCATTCCCGCCGAAATCGATCCGGGCCGATTCTTCCGGTGTGTCGGGAAGTTCGTCCTGGGCGAAGAGGTCGAGGACGTAGATATGCGTGATCTTCACGGCCTCGGAGATGTCGAGCACCAGCGACTCGTTGGGCCCCACCTCGTCGCCGTCCACCGGGCCGGTGCCCACGCCGAAGCCGTCGCTCGCGCAGGAGAAGTCCGGCGCGCCGGCATGGGCGCCGGTGCAGAACGGACGGCTGGGATCGGTCACCTCGTCGTTCGCGTTGAGGCCGCCGGTGGGCGAGGTGAGCGTGAAGGTCACTCCGCCGACGCTCGTCATGTAGGACGGGATGGTGGTCGGGAAATCGCCGGTGTCGGCGGCGGTGAAGTCCACGAACAGCGCGTGCGCCGCAGAGGACATCGCGATGGCGGAGGCGGACAGCGCCGCGAGAAGGGTCGGTCTCATATCGTCATCCTCGAGCCCGGCGGTCGCGACGCCGGAGGCCGACTCAGGGCCCCTGGCGCGTACTGACGCCTTACAACCTAAAATGAACGTTACAACAAGATCGGGAAGAGACAAAGCGGAATCGGACGGGCGCGAGCCAGCGTCCCAACACGAAACGGGCCCCACCGGGAGGAGGGGCCCGCGGGATCGGGGTCGTGAGGTGCCGGATCAGGCCTGCGCGGCGGCCCGGCGGCGGCGGAAGAGGGCGAGGCCCGCGATGCCGCTCAGCAGGAGGGGCAGCGCCGCCGGCACCGGGATGCGCGCATCCTCGACGAGATTGAACTCGATGCCGCCCACCGCGAAGTCGCCGACGCCGAAGGTGTCGTTGCCGTCGCTCGCGGTGAAGACCACGCGGGTCGTGGTCTGGGACAGCCCGGTCACCGGATCGTAGCCGTTGTCGACCCCGAAGAGGTTCTGCGGCTGCACGGTGAGGTCGCTGCCGTTGTTGAAATTGATATTCGCCTGCTCCTCGTCGGCGTCGGACAAGGAGAAGAAGTCGAGCAGGTAGACCGCGGTGATCTCGACGGTCTCGGAGAAGTCCACGATCAGCTGCTCCTGGCCGTCGACCTCGTCCGGGTTGAACCCGCCGATGCCGGCGCCGTCGCTCAGGCAGGCGAAGTCCGGCCCGCCCGACTCGCCGCCGGTGCAGAACGCCGCGCCCGGAGACGTGACCGTGTCGTCGAAGTTGAGCTGGTTGGCGCCAGCGCCGTTCACGCCGGTCACGGTGACGTCGATGCCGCCGACCGACACCGTCACCGGCCCGCCGACCGGAGAGAGCGGAGACGGAAACACGCCCGTATCCGTGAAATCGACGAACAGAGCATTGGCGCTCGTGGCGATCGCGAACGCCGAAACGGCAACAGCGGAGAACAGCCGAGTTTTCATGTCTCACCCCCAAATGCAGGGCCTCGCCATCCTGGCTCGGCCACCCAAACGCATGAGCCCCTTCGGAACCCCGAACGCCCACCCGCCCTCGACAGGGCAAAGGCTCTTTCCTGTCGCTTTGATAACCTGGGGCCATGGGGGTGTCAAAGGGATTCGTTCGAAACCTGTCGAAAATCCGCGGCAAAATCGGGCGGGGCGCCGGGTCAGTCGGGGGTGAGCATATAGCCCGCGCCGCGCACGGTCTGGAGATAGCGCGGCGCCTTCGGATCCGCCTCGATCTTGCGGCGCAAGCGGGTGATCTGGACGTCCACCGCCCGGTCCTGCACCGCGCCGTCGGTGCCGCCGAGCTCCTCGGCGAGGCGCGCGCGGCTCACCGGCTCGTTCGGCTGGGCGGAGAAGACGCGCATCAGCGCCTGTTCGGTGGAGGTGAGCCGGACGAGCTCGGTCCCGCGCAGGAGCTGGCCGCGGCTCGCATCGTAGCTCGCCGCCCCGAGGGAGATCATCTGCGCCGGCTTCTCCGGCGGCGCGGGCACGGCGCGGCGCAGGATGGCGGCGACGCGCAGCAGCAGCTCGCGCGGCTCGAAGGGCTTGGCGAGATAGTCGTCCGCCCCCGCCTCGAGCCCCTCGATTCGGTGCGCCGTCTCGCCCCGGGCGGTGAGCAGCAGGATCGGCGCGTCGATCTCCGAGCGCAGGCGCCGGGTGAGGGCGACGCCGTCCTCCCCGGGCATCATCACGTCGAGGATGAGCAGATCGAAAGCGAGCCCCGCGAGGAGCCGGCGGGCATGGGCGGCGTCGCGCGCGCCGGTGACGAGATAGCCCGAGCGCGCGAGGAAGCGGCCGAGCAGATCGCGGATGCGGCGGTCGTCGTCGACCACCAGGATGTGGGCGGGCTCCTCAGGCGCGCTCATGGCCGTCGGCCCCGACGAGCGAGAGCACCTCGCCGCGCCCGCCGCGGTCGAGCATCTGCTCGAGCACCAGCCGGAAGCCCGCCACCGCCTCCGGCCCCGCCTGCGCATAGGCCCGGCGCAGGCGCGCGCGCTGCGGCTCGGAGAGCGCCCGCTCGAGCGCCTCGCCCTCCGCCGAGAGGGTGAGATTGCGCTGGCGCCGGTCCGACACCCCCTCGGTGCTCACCACGAGCCCGTCCTCGACGAGCTGGCGCAGCACCCGGTTGAGCGACTGCTTGGTGACGCGGAGGATCTCGAGCAGGCCCGCCACCGTGATCCCCGGGCGGCGCTTGATGAAGTGGATCGCCCGGTGATGCGCCCGGCCGTAGCCCCGTTCGGCGAGGATCTCGTCGGGGTCGGAGGTGAAGTCGCGATAGGCGAAGAAGAGGAGCTCGATCCCCTGGCGAAGCTGCTCGTCGGTGAGAAAGCGGAGCTGGTCGGGCCGGCTCGCCCCCGCGAGCCCCTGACCCCTGCCGTCGCCTGCCGCCATGCCCGCCTCCGCCGCTCGACTTTCCGCTCACGATTTATGTCAGCCTTGTTGACGGATTGCAAGGCGGATGGTAGCGCCAGTCTCCGGCGGTCGGGACGGGATATGTCGCGCGGGCCGCCGGATGCGCAACGAACTGGCGGGGCCGCGCCCCCGCTGCGAAACATCGAAGGAGACGGCCATGGCACCTGCGGGCGCTGCCTATGACGACCGCGACGGCTTCATCTGGATGGACGGCGATCTCGTCGACTGGCGCAAGGCGAAGGTGCATGTGCTCACCCATGCGATGCACTATGCGAGCTCGGTCTTCGAGGGCGAGCGGGCCTATGGCGGGCGGATCTTCCGCTCCGAGGACCACTCGCGCCGGCTGCTCGCGAGCGGCAAGGCGATGGACATCCCGATCCCCTACACGGTGGAGGAGATCGAGCAGGCCAAGGCCACCACGATGCGCGCCAACGGGCTCTCCGACGCCTATGTCCGCGTGGTCTGCTGGCGCGGCTCTGGGCCCGACATGGGCGTCGCCTCGGCGCGCAACCCGGTCCATATGGCGGTCGCCACCTGGGAGTGGGGCGCCTATTACGGCGATGCCAAGACCAAGGGCGCGAAGCTCGACATCTCCAAGTGGAAGCGCCCCTCGCCGGAGACCATCCCCTGCTTCGCCAAGGCGTCCGGGCTCTACATGATCTGCACCATGTCGAAGCACGCGGCCGAGGCGCAGGGCTGCTCCGACGCGCTGATGATGGACTACCGCGGCTATGTCGCCGAGGCGACCGGCGCCAACGTCTTCTTCGTCAAGGACGGGGTCGTGCACACGCCGACGCCCGACTGCTTCCTCGACGGGCTGACCCGGCAGACGGTGATCGACCTGCTCAAGACCCAGGGCGTCGAGGTGGTCGAGCGCCATATCGAGCCCTCCGAGCTCGAGAGTTTCGAGCAGTGCTGGCTGACCGGCACCGCGGCGGAGGTCACCCCCGTCGGCGAGATCGGGCCCTACGGCTTCGAGGTCGGCGCCATGGCGCAGGACATCGCGAAGGACTACGAGCGCCTGGTCCGCGGCAACCGCTGAGCCCGCCCGCGCAACTTTCCGACCCGCCCGGCGCGCCCCATATAGGGGATGTGACCGGGCGAACGGGAGGTGCGGACATGATCGGTTTGCGGGCGATCTCTCTGGCGGCGGCGCTCGCCCTCTCGGCAGGCGCGGCCGCGGCCGTCGAGGAGGGCCCCGGGCCCTATGCGGTGACCGCCTTCGGCGGCGTTCTGCTCGACAACACCTTCGACGAGGTGCTCTTCCGCCCCGGCCGGATCGACACCGAGAGCGCACAGCTCGCAGGCGTCGCCCTCTCCGCCCGCCTCGCCGAGCCGGTGGCGGGGCTGGAGCTCGGCGTCGAGGGGCAGATCGTCCGCCATTTCGGCGCCCAGACCCATTGGGAGGTCAACGCCCCCGTGCTCGTCGCCCGCTGGGACCGCTTCCCCTGGGACGACTATGTCGGCACCGGCATCGCCTTCGGCCTCGGCCTCTCCATGGCCTCCGAGATCCCCGATCTCGAGCGCGCCAACGAAGGCGGCAGCCAGCCGGTCATGGCCTATTGGACGATCGAGCTCGCCCTCGGCCCGCCGGAGGGCGCGTGGGAACTCGTCGGCCGGCTCCACCACCGCTCCACCGCCTTCGGCACCTTCGGCGAGGAGGGCGGTGCGAACGCCCTCGTCCTCGGCCTCCGCCACCGCTTCTGATCTCCCGCGCGGTTTACGCTGCCGCCCCGCATCGGGCATAACGGCGCTTCGAGGCACTCGAGCCGGGGGGAGGGCCATGGCGGACGGGCCGATGGCGCGCTATCGCGCGATGGTCGCAGGCGGCGAGCTCCGCCCCGATCCGGCGCAGGCCGTGGCCGTCGAGAAGCTCCAATTGCTGCATATGCGGTTGAAGGACTACGACCCCCGCGAGGGCAAGAGCGTCGCCCGCGGCTGGTTCGGCTTCGGCCGCGGCGCCCCGCACAAGCGGATCAAGCTGACCGGCCTCTACATGTATGGCGGGGTCGGGCGCGGCAAGTCGATGCTGATGGACCTGTTCTACGAGCACGCCCCGGTGCCGCGCCGCCGCCGGGTGCATTTCCATGCCTTCATGGCGGAGATCCATGTCGGCGTGCACATCGCCCGCGAATCGAACGTGACCGACCCGATCGCCGTCGTCGCCGAGGAGGTAGCCGAGGGGGCGACGCTCCTCTGCTTCGACGAGATGCAGGTCACCGACATCACCGACGCGATGATCCTCGGCCGGCTCTTCGAGGCGCTGTTCGACCGCGGCGTCGTGGTGGTCGCCACCTCCAACCGCCCGCCGGACGAGCTCTACAAGGACGGGCTCAACCGCAAGCTCTTCCTCCCCTTCATCGCCATGCTGAAGGAGCGGATGGACGTGATCGAACTCGCCTCGGCGACCGACTACCGCATCGGCCGCGCCTCCGGCGAGCGGCGCTATCTCACCCCCCTCGGTCCGGAGACCGACGCCGCGATGGACGCGATCTGGGCCCGCGAGACCGACGGCGCGGAGGGGGCGGAGGCGCGCGTCGCCATGGGGGCGCGGGAGATCCGCATCCCCCGCTCCTCCGGCCGGGTGGCGCGGGCGCGCTTCGCCGATCTCTGCGGCCGGCCCCTCGGCGCGCGCGACTATCTCGAGATCGCCCGGCGCTACGACGTGGTGCTGCTCGAGGGGGTGCCGCGCCTCACCCGCGCCCGGGCCGACGAGGCCAAGCGCTTCGTCACCCTGATCGACGCCTTCTACGAGGCGCGCACCCGGCTCTATCTCTCCGCCGAGGTCGCGCCCGCGGCGCTCTATGTGGAGGGTCCGGGCGCCTTCGAGTTCGCCCGCACCGTCTCGCGTCTCGCCGAGATGGAGTCGGCGGCGTGGCCAGAGGCCGTCGACGCCTCCTGAGCGTCAGCCCCGCCGCGTCGCCAGCAAGTGGAAGGCGACGATGTGCGAGGCGCCCGAGACCCCGACCCCGAAGAGCGGGATCAGCACCAGCGGAAGCTCCGCGATCGCTGCCATCTTCGGGTCGCCGAGGAGGGTGAGCGCGATCCCGGTGCCCACCGCGAGCAGGAAGTCGGCGAAGCCGATGGTGTGGAACGCCCAGTATTTCGCCCGCCCCCGCTCCGGCAGCAGCAGCACGGGCAGGACGAGGAGCCCGGCGAGCAGGTCCCCCCAGGCGGCGTGGCGCACGAAGATCTCCGGCAGCCGGCCCTCCGCGCCCGCCTCGAAGAAGAGCGCCGCCGCCCCGATGCGCCAGAGATGGAAGGCGGTGAGCCCACGCAGGCCGAGCCCGGCGAGATGGGCGCGCAGCCCCGGCCGCGCGGCGTAGAGCGCCACGGGCGCGGCGATGCCGGCGATGGCGAGCACGCCGATCGCCGCCGTGGGCAGCGCGGCGAAGGCGCCGAGCCCGCCGAGGATCGCGACGCCCCCGGCCCAGAGCCCGAGGATCGCCGGCAGCCGCCGGCGCCAGGGCGCCGCGGTTTCTTGGATATGCATGTCATCGGTCATGAGAACTCCTTTCTTCGCTCGGTGGTCGGTGCTTTCAGGGCGCGAGGCGCAAAGCATTGCATGTATATGCAAGAGACAGGGCGCCCCTGGCGCCCCGTGCCGCCGGTCAGCCCTCGCCCGCGGCGGCCAGGCGGGCCAGCGCGCCGGCCGCCGCCCCGGCCTCGGGCCCGAGGGCGGCTTCGGTCTCGGCCTGGGCGCGGGCCCAGTCCCCGGCCGCTGCGGCGAGCAGCGCCCGGCCGGCCTCGGTCAGTCCCACATGCCGGGCGCGGTGGCGCGTCTCCGGGCCGAGGGCGACCAGCCCGCGCGCCTCCAACGGGGCGAAATTGCGGCTGAGGGTCGAGCGTTCGAGCCCGAGCGCCTCGGCGATCTCGGTCATCGTCATCCGCCCCTCCGATCGCGCCGCGGCGACGAGCACGGCGAACTGGGTGATCTTGAGCCCATGCGGGCGCAGCGCCCGGTCGTAGCGCCGCGAGAGCGCCCGCGCGGCCATTCGCGCCCGGCTGGCCAGACAGGTCCCGGCGATGCGGGCGAGCTCGGACTGCGAGAGTGTTTCTTGCATATGCAAATAATGAACAGAGCGCCCGGCGATGTCAAGCGCGCGCGTCTCGGACGGGCGCGAGGGGGTCGTTTTCGGGTGGCCAGCCCGGCGGCCGGCGGATAGTCTCGCACGCCACCGACCGGGCGGGGCAGGCGCTCCGCCGGCCCTATCGAGCGGAGCGTCCGGATGATCGACCCTGCGGCCCTGCCGCCGACCCGCATGCCCGAGAGCGCCGAGGACGGGCTCCCGGCCGACCGGGTTTTCCTCGCCGGCTATGTGGCCGAGATCGACATCGGCGCCTATCCCGAGGAGATGGGGCGGCCGCAGCGGCTCGGCTTCGACATCGTGCTCGAGGTGGTGCGCAACGCTGCCCATCTCGACGATCGCGTCGGCCGGGTGATCAACTACGACACGCTGGTCGACTCGATCCGCAGCCTCGCAGAGGGGCCGCGGATCGCGCTGCTGGAGACCTTCGCCGAGCGGCTGGCGCAGATGCTGCTCGTCGACCCCCGGGCGCGGCGGGTGACGATTCGGATCGAGAAGCTCGACCGGCTGCCGGGGGGCGCGCGTCTCGGCTGCCAGATCACCCGCGCCCGCAGCCCCGAGGCCAACGAACGCGTCTGGGCGCTCGCCCCGGAGATCGAGCCCGACTGATGCTGCCGCGCGTCGCTCAGCCCGCGGTCTTGCTCGGACTCCTCGCCACGGCTCCCGCGACGGCCGAGGAGGCGGATTGCCGCCTCGAGGCCCGGGATTTCGCCGCTGCCTATGGCGAGCGGCTCGCCGAGGCCGAGCGGCGCCTCCTCCGCTGCCTCCTCGAGCGTAGGAGCGTGCGGCTCGATGCGAGGCTCAAGGCCATCGGGTATCTCGTGACGCCGGCCAATGTGACACCTATTGCCGTCGGGCGCGAGGACTGGCTTGCTGCCACTATTGCCATGTTGAGAGAGGGAGCGCCCCCCGAGAAAGACGGGACGACGGACAAGGACCGCGACCGGGGAGTCGTCAATCCCGTCAACCCCGGCCACCTCCCGGGCGACGAAGGGAATGGACTGGAGCTCTGGAGTGGTGAACCGAAAATTTACCCTGGCGGCGTATTCGATCGCCGCCCTTGCGGCTTCGATTCGATACCCTGCCCAGAGCCACCCACGGGCGATCTCTGTATGACCCTTTGCGGCGGGCTAAGTCCGGCCCACCCCGGCAACGGGCGCGTGGGCGTCGTGCAGCCGTTCAGGCAGCAGCCGCTCGTACTGCCTCTCGACGGCGAGGAACTAGAACCCTCCGACTACGAGTTCCTGGAGAAGAATTACCCCGATTTCCGTTGGTTTCTAGAGCCCCGAGACTATCAGTACTTTCTCCATTTCAACCAGAGCTTTGGCTCAGATGCTCAGGACGGGCTCGGAAACGGGCTGCAGCGTAGATGACCTTAGGTCATTTTATCGCCGGTCCGCTCGCCGATATTGCAACTGCCGCCGGCGTCGCGGGCGCGGTCGTGTTGGCGCTCTTTCTGGCGGTCGCCCGCGCGGGCGAGCTCGAGACCCACGGACCGCGTACCGTAGCGCTACTCGTCGGCGGGGTCGCCTTCGTCGGCGCCTCGGCGGGGTATGCGGGCGGGCTCAGCCGCGACGGGGTGGTGGGCGACATCGTGCCGGCCGTGCTCGCCATCGTCGGCGGCGCTTCTGCCTATCTTTTCGGGGCGAAGGAGGAGCCGAAGCTCGTCGCGGCCCCAGTTGCTGCGGCGCTCGCGCTCTCTCTCATCCTCGGCTACGAAACCGGTGCGGACAAGCGCGGCGGATTCGAGGCCCGGCTCGACATCATAGATCGTTGCCTCACAGCTTTTAGCGCGCCGGCGCTTCTCACCGAGGACTCCGCCTTCTGTCGCTTTCCCGAGGGGATGGGAAAAATGTGCGCCTATGCGATCACGTACCGAGCGCGCCAGGGCTTTCCACAGGAGGGGGCCGATAAGGAAGACGCTCTCAAGGACTTCAAGACCGAAATCAAGGAGATGCGTGAGAAGGCCTGCGGGCAGGTCAGTCCGACGGGGCGCGAGGATCCCGAGGGCTGAGGCGGTCGAAGGCGGCGGCGGCGATGGCGGCGGCGTCGGCTTCGGCGGCGGCGAGGGCGGCTTCGAGGGCCTCGAAATCCGCGTGGCCGGTGGCGCGGGCCATGGCGGCCTTGAGCCCGGCGCCGGCGCTCGCGGCGTCGAAGGGGGTCTCGAGGGCGACGCGCTCGATCTGCTGGAGATGCGCCGCGAGGCCGTGGGCCGCGGCCAGGCGGCGGGCCTCGCCCTCGCAGAGCACCCCCGCCGCCTCGAGCCGGGGCAGCGCCTCGGCCGCGCGCAGCGGCCCCGGCAGGCCGAGGGCGAGGGCGCCGGCCTGGGCGAGGAACTCGATCTCCATCAGCCCGCCGGCCGCGTGTTTGAGCGACCAGAGCCGGGTGCGGTCGGCCTTGTGCGCCTCGATCAGGCGGGCGCGCATCGAGAGCGCCTCGCTCCAGACCTCCGGCGTGCCGGCGCGCGCGGCGAGCGCCTCGGAGACGGTGGCGCCGACCGCCCGGCCGAGCGCGGCCTCCCCGGCGATGACGCGGGCGCGGGTGAGCGCCATATGCTCCCAGACCCAGGCCGAGCCGCGCTGATAGGACTCGAAGCTCGCGAGCGACACCGCCACGGGCCCTTGCCGGCCCGAGGGGCGGAGGCGCATGTCGACCTCGTAGAGCCGGCCTTCCGCGGTCGGCGCTGTGAGGGCGGCGACGAGGGCTTGGGTGAGGCGGGGATAGTAGACCTGCGGCGAGAGCGGGCGGGGGCCGTCGGAGGCCTCGGCCCCGTCGGCGTCGTAGACGGTGATGAGGTCGAGATCGGAGCCGGCGGTCATCTCCCGCGAGCCGAGCTTGCCCATGGCGATGACGGCGATGCCCCGGCCGGGGGGCGGGCCGTGGCGGCTCGCGAACTCCTCGACGACGCGGGGCAGGAGCACCGTGAGGCAGGCCTCCGCGATCGCGGAGAAGGCGGCGCCGGCCTCGCGAGGGCCGGCCTTGCCCTTCAGCACCTGAACGCCGGCCTGGAAGCGCGTCTCGCGGGCCCAGCGGCGGGCGGCGTCGAGGACGCGCTCGTAGTCGCCCTCGCGCCCGGTCCAGGCCTCGAGATCGGCGGCAAGTTCGGCCGTCTCCGGCAGGGGGGAGAAGAAATCCGGCGCGAGGAGCGCGTCGAGGGCCTTCGGCTCGTGGCCGAGATGGGCGGCGAGTTTGGGCGCGACGGCGCAGATCTCGACGATGAGGTCGAGGAGATGGGGGTTCGCGGTGAAGAGCGAGAAGACCTGGACCCCGGCCGGGAGCCCGGAGACGAAGCGGTCGAACTCGGCGATCGCCTCGTCGGGGTTCGCGCCTTTGGCGAGCTCCGCGATGATGCGGGGCTCGAGGCCGGCGAAGAGGCGCCGGGCGCGGGTCGTGCGGGTCGCGGGGAGGCGGCCGGAGCGCCAGCGCTCGATCCGCCGGCAGGCGTCGTCGGGCCGGGCGAAGCCGATCTCGGCGAGCCACTCGGCGGTGATCTCGGCGGGCTCCTCGCGGGCGCGGGCCTGGGCGGGGTCCGGGCCGAAGAACGCCTCGGTCGCCTTGTGGACCCGGGCGAGGCGGCGGGCGAGGTCCTCGGCCCAGGCGGGTTCGCTCTCCCAGCCGGCGAGCGCGGCGACCCGGCCGCGGGCCTCCTCGGAGATCGGGACGGTCTGGGTCTGCGCGTCCTCGATCATCTGCAAGCGGTGCTCGAGGCTCCTGTGGGCGATGTAGTCCTCCGAGAGCGTGCGCGCGGCGTCCGCCGGGATCCAGCCCTCCCGGGCGAGGGTGGCGAGAGCGTCGAGGGTCGCGGGCCGGCGCAGCTCCGGCTGCCGGCCGCCGCCGATGAGCTGGCGGGTCTGGGCGAAGAACTCGATCTCGCGGATGCCCCCCGGGCCGAGCTTGAGGTCGTGTCCGGGCAGGCCCTCGGGGGTGAACTTGCCGGTCTTGGCGCGGATCTTGCGGAGCATGTCGTAGGTGTCCTCGATCGCGGCGAAATCGAGGTGGCGGCGCCAGACGAAGGGCTCGAGGCGTGCGAGATAGGCCTCCCCCGCCGCGATGTCGCCGGCGACGGTGCGCGCCTTGATATGGGCGGCGCGCTCCCAGGTCCGCCCGAGGCTCTCGTAATAGCGCTCCGCCGCCTCCATCGCCAGGCAGACCGGCGTGGTAGAGGGCGCGGGGCGCAGGCGCAGATCGGTGCGGAAGACGTAGCCCTCGTCGGTCTGGTCCGCGAGCAGGCGCACGAGCCCTCGGGTCACCTTGATGAAGGCGGCCTTGGCCTCCGCATAGTCCGATGGGTCGAAGCGGTCCTGGTCGAAGAGGCAGATGAGGTCGATGTCGGAGGAGTAGTTGAGTTCCCCCGCGCCGAGCTTGCCCATGGCGATCACGGCATAGCCCGCCCCCGCGGCGAGGCGCGCCTCGGAGACGCCGGGCAGGCGGCCGCGGCGATGGGCGTCGGCGAGGAGCCACCCGGTCGCCGCCGCGATGGCGGCCTCGGCGAGGCGGGAAAGCGCGGCGGTGGTTTCGGGCAGAGTCCAGGCGCCGCCGAGATCGGCGAGGGCGACGAGGAGGGCCGCGCGGGACTTCGCGAGGCGCAGCGCCGAGCCCGCCGCCCGCTCCTCCCCGGCCTCCGCGACGCCTGCGCGCATCTCCGAGAGCAGCCGGTCGAGCGCGGCCTCCGGCGGGGCCGCGGCGGCCTCGGCGAGCCAGTCGGCATGGCGCTCGATCAGCCGGGCGAGATAAGGGGCGCTACCCGCCGTGCCGAGCAGCAGCGCTCCCATCGACCCCGCCGCGAGCTCCGAGGGGAGCCCCGCGAGGAGCGCCGAGCCGCGGCTCCGGTCGTAGGGCACCGGGGCGGCGGAGACCCGCGCGAGGAGCGGTGCGCGCGCGCCCTCGCCCATGCTCAGCGCCCCTCGAAGCGCGGCTGGCGCTTCTCGAGGAAGGCGAGCACGCCCTCGCGGAAATCCCGGCTCCGCCCCGCCTCGCCCTGCAGCTCCGCCTCGAGCGCGAGCTGGGCGGCGAGGTCGTTCCCGGCCGAGGCGCGCATCGCCTGCTTCAGGAGGCGGAAGGCCGCCGTCGGCCCATGGGCGAGATGGCGGCCGAGGGCACGGGCCCGGGGGGCGAGGTCGCCGTCCTCCACCACCTCCCAGATCAGCCCCCACTCTTCGGCGCGCTCGGCGCTCACCGGCTCGGCGAGGAGGCACATCCCCATCGCCCGCGCCCGGCCGACGAGGCGCGGCAGCCAGAACGTCCCCCCCGCATCCGGAATGAGCCCGATCCGCGCGAAGGCCTGGGAGAAGCTCGCCGAGCGCGCCGCGATCACGATATCGGCGGCGAGGGCGAGATTGGCCCCCGCCCCGGCCGCGACCCCGTTGACCGCCGCGACCACCGGCACCGGCGCCTCGGCGATGCGCGCGAGCAGCGGCTCGTATTCCTCCCGCAGGGTCCGCTCGAGGTCGAGCCGGTCGAACTCGGCGGCGTCGCCGAGATCCTGGCCCGCGCAGAACCCCCGCCCCGCGCCGGTCAGCACGATGGCGCGGGCCTCCTCCGCCGCCCGGTCGAGCGCCTCGGCGAGGGCGCGGCGCATCCCCGCCGTCAGGCTGTTGAGCTTCTCCGGCCGGTCGAGGGTGAGCGTGACGAGCCCCTCCTCGCTGGCATAGCGGACGCCGCCGTGATCCTCGCCCATCGCCCTCTCCGTGCTGTCCGGGCGACCAGCCTAGACCAGCCGCCCGGGCGCCGCCAATAACCCGGTCTTCACCGCTTGCGGCGCAGTCTCGGGCGGAGAGCCAAGGAGTCCCGCGATGACGCTCGATCTCGCCCCGCAATCCCAGGCCCTCGGCGCGGAGGAGCTGCGCGCCGTGCTCGACCAGGCGCTCTATGCCGTCGTCAGCATCGGGGGCGACGACCGCATAGCCTATATGAACCCCGCCGCCGAGCGGCTGTGGGACATGCCCGCGGCCGAGGCGCTCGGGCGGGACGTCTCAGTCCTCGTGCCCCCGGAGCATCGGGAGGGCCATGCCGGGCGCATCGCGCGCAATCGCGGCGGGGGGGAGGACCGGATCGTCGGCAGCTCCCGCGAGGTCGAGATCGAGCGGCGGGACGGCACGCGGCTCTGGGCCGATCTCTCCCTCTGCAAGGTCCGCATGCCGGACGGCAGCATCGGCTACACCGCCTTTTTGCGCGACATCGGGGCGCGCCGGCGCGCGCTCGCCGCGGCGGGGGAGGCGGTCGCCGCGGCCGGCACGGCGAGCGAGCAGATCGCCCGCCTCGGAGAGACGGTGCGCGGCCTCGCCGAGCGGACCAATCTGCTCGCTCTCAACGCCTCGATCGAGGCCGCCCGCGCCGGGGAGATCGGGCGCTCCTTCGCCGTCGTCGCGCAGGAGGTCCGCCGCCTCGCCGACAGCACGCGCGCCGCGGCGCAAGACATCGCCGGGGAGGTGGCGGAGACCCGCGCGCGCTTCGCCCATGTCACCGAGACGCTCGACGGTCTGGGAACGGACCGGAGCGGAAACTGATCCAGATCAATCCGTCCGGGCGCAAGGCGCTGTAAACCTGACCGGCCAAGGCTCGTTTTCCGACGGGGACGCCGCGATGCAGCTCACGCTCCGATCCAACCACGCCATGCGGCTCATGATGTTTTGCGCCGTCGCCGGGCAAAAGGTGACGCCGGTCTCCGAGATCGCGCGGGCCTGCAACATGTCGGAGGCCCATCTCGGCAAGATCGCCAACCATCTCGCCGCGCACGGCTTTATCGAGACGGTGCGGGGCCGGCGCGGGGGCGTGCGCCTCGCGCGGCCGGCCTCCGAGCTCAATGTCGGCGCCATTGTCCGAGCGACCGAGCTCGGCCGCTGCCTCGTCGAATGCCTCGAGCCGGAGAGCAACACCTGCCCGCTGATCGAGGTCTGCCGCTTCCGCACCATCATCGGCCGGGCGCTCGAGGCGTTCCTCTCGGTGCTCGACGGCTACACGCTCGCCGATCTCGTCGCCGAGAAGGAGCAGTTGCGCGCCGCGATGGGCCTCGCGCCCGTCCCCGCGCAACGCCGGGCCGCGCCGATTCCGGATGACATCGCCGCCCCGCGGGAGTAGCGTTTCGCCGCAATCAGGGGGCGGCGGCGCTTCGCATGAGGGCCGCCCCGCCCCGATGGAGCGGAGAGGGTCATGGCCGACGAAACCCAGAGCGCATACATTCATTTCGAGCCGAAGGGCAAGATCAAGGGCGAGACCGCCGACAAGACCATGGCGAAATACGATGCCTGCGATATCATGTCGTTCGAGCTCAAGGGCCAGAACGTCTCCAATATCGGCTCGGCCCAGGAGGAAGGCGGAAAGGTAAAATTCGAGAACTTTACCGTCAAGAAGCGGACCGATAAGGCGACCACCGACCTCTTCCGCGAAATGTGTGCGGCCTCCAAGCTCAAGAACGCGATCGTGACGCTGATGCGCAACGACAAGCCATATCTGCAGCTCACCTTCAAGCGCGTCGTCATCGCCGAAGTCGCGATCAGCCAGGAGGGCGACGACGAGGCGATGGACGACATCACGATCGATTACGGCGCCGTGAAGATCGAATACCTGGAGCAGGACGACAAGGGCGAGACCTTCAAGGCCAACGAGACGCTCTGGAGCCGCGTGAAGGACGAGGCGTCGGACCGGGTCTGAGCCTCACCCCTCCCAGCCGAGGGCGATGCGGCCGAGCGCCATGGCGGCGGCGGCCTGCGTCGGCTCCACCACCGGGCGGCCGACCGCCTCGGCCACCGCCGCCCGTTGCCCCGCCATGCCGGCGCAGCCGAGGATCAGGACATCCGCCCCGTCCGCCTCGACGAGCCGCCGCCCTGTCTCGATCATCGCCGCGCGCGCCCGCGCCCCGTCGGCGAGCTCGGCCACCGTGAGGCCGAGCGCCCGGTCTCCCGCGAGGCGGGGGAGCACCCCCATGGCGCCGAAGGCCCTGAGATGCCGCGGGATCGAGCCCGGCAGGATCGCGATCACCCCGAAGCGCTGGCCCATGGTCAGCGCGGTGGCCACCGCCGCCTCCTGGATGCCGAGGACCGGCAGCCGCGTCCGCTCGCGCAGCGCATGGACCCCCGGATCGCCGAAGCAGGCCACCACGAAGCCCGCCGCCTCCCCCTCGAGCCGCGCGGCATGGGCGAGGAGGGGGCCGACCACGAGATCGGCCTCCGCCTGGCTCTCGATCCCCGGCGGCCCCTCTGCGAGCGTCTCGCACCGGATCGGCACGCCGAAGCGCTCGAACGGGGCGAGGGCCGTGCGGATGCCCTCGGTCACCGCCTCCGAGGAGTTGGGGTTGATCACCACGAGCGCGCGCGCCATCAGGCTCCGTCCCGGATCGGTGTCTGGATCTCGATCTGATACCCCTCCGGATCCCTGAAGACGAACGCGCGGATGCCGAGCTTGGCGTTCTCGACCGTCTCCGAGAGCCCCGCGACGCCGGCCTCGGCGAGCCAGGCCCGCCAGGCATCGACATCGGCCACCCGGAGGCAGATCTGCACCGGCTTGGTCTCCGCCCACGCGTTCATGCCCCGCCGCTCGTCGACGAGGCCGAGATGCGCGCCGTCGGCCAGGCGGTAGATCTTGCACCAGCCCTGGTCGATGGCGAGCGGCAGGCCGAGCGCCTCCTCGTAGAAGCGCATCGCCCGGGGAAGGTCGCGGTAGTAGAGGAAGGTGATGGCGAGCCGCGGGGGCTCCGGGCGCCGGGTCATGCGAGCGCCTCCGGGGGCGCTGCGGGCCGGCCGGAGGGGGCGAGGCCGATCGCCGGGCGCGGCACGCGCCGCCCGGTCCCCGGCGCCGCGCGGCAGGCGCCGTCCTCCACCACCACCGCCCCGCGCAGCAGCACCGTCTCGGGCCAGCCGGTGACGGTCCGCCCCTCCCAGGGGTTGTAGCCCACATTGTCGTGGAGATCGTCGGCGCCGTAGGTGACGCGGCGCTCGGGGTCCCAGAGGACGATGTCCGCATCCGCCCCGGGCACGATCCCGCCTTTCCCGGCCAGCCCGTAGAGGCGCGCCGCGGCCCCGGCGGTGAGCTCGGCGAAGGCGAGGAACCCGGCATCGCCCTCCCGGGCCAGCCGGTCGAACATCAGCGGCAGCCGCGTCTCCAGCCCCGGCAGGCCGTTGGCGATCTCCGGGAAGGCGGGCGCGGGGCCGGCGGCGAGCTTGCCCGTCTCGTCGAAGCGGTAGGGCGCGTGATCGGAGGAGACGAGCGCCAGATCCCCGAGCGCGAGCCCCTGCCAGAGCGCCGCCTGGTCGGCCTCGGTCCGCTGCGGCGGCGAGCACATCCATTTCGCCCCCTCGACCCCTTCGCGCCGGAGCGCCGCCTCGGTCTGGAAGAGGTAATGCGGGCAGGTCTCGGCAGCGACCGGCGCGCCGCGGCCCCGCGCCGCCCGCACCGCCGCCACCGCCTCGGCGCAGGAGACGTGGAAGATCATCACCGGCTGGTCGAGGAACTCCGCGAAGCGGCAGATCCGCTCCACCGTCTCGATCTCCGCGAGGCGCGGGCGGGAGAGGGCATGGTGCTCCGGCCGCGTCAGCCCCTTGGCCAGGAGGCGCGCCCGGGTCCAGCCGATCAGCGCGTCGGTCTCCGCATGGACGCAGACGAGCGCCCCCGCCGCCTTCGCCGCGGCCATCACGTCGAGGATCGCCCGGTCCTCCAGGCGGATGTCGTAGGTGGTGAAGAGCTTGATCGAGCGGTGCCCCTCGGCGACGAGCCGGGCGAGGTCGTCGTAGAAGCCGGGCGCCGCGGGGTCCGACACCGAGAGGTGGAAGGCGTGATCGGCGCGCGCCCCGCGCGCGGCCCGGGCGGCATAGTCCGCGACCGCGTCGGCCAGCGGCTGGCCCGGCGCCTGCGCCGCGAAGGAGATGACCGTCGTGGTCCCCCCCATCAGCGCGGCGCGGTGGCCGGTCTCGAAGCTGTCGGCGTTCCAGAGGCCCATGCCGGAGCGCTGCTCCACATGGGCATGCGGGTCGACGCCCCCGGGCATCGCCACCCGCCCCGGCGCCTCGATCTCCCGCGCCGCCGGGCCGAGCCCCGCCCCGATCGCCGCGATCCGCCCCTCGGACACCGCGATGTCGGCGGAGATCACGGCGCCGGGCGTCACCACCCGGGCGCCGCGGATCGCGAGATCGTAGGCCATCCCGGCGCCCCCGGGCTCAGGCGACGAGCGTCGCCTCGGTCTTGGCGCGGACCTCGTCCTCGGTCACCTCGGGGGCGAGCTCCACGAGCTTCAGCCCGCCCTCGACCACGTCGAACACCCCGAGATTGGTGATCACCCGGTCGACCACGCCCGTCCCGGTCAGCGGCAGGGTGCATTCCTTGAGGAGCTTGGTCTCGCCCTTCTTGTTGGTGTGATCCATGATCACGATCACCCGCTCGACGCCGGCGACGAGATCCATCGCGCCGCCCATGCCCTTCACGAGCTTGCCCGGGATCATCCAGTTCGCCAGATCGCCGGTCTCGGCCACCTCCATCGCGCCGAGGATCGCCAGATTGATGTGGCCCCCCCGGATCATCGCGAAGCTGGTGGCGCTGTCGAAATAGGAGGTGTGCGGCAGCTCGGTGATCGTCTGCTTGCCGGCGTTGATCAGATCGGGGTCGACCTCGTTCTCCGTCGGGAAGGGGCCCATGCCGAGCATCCCGTTCTCCGACTGCAGCGTCACCTCCACGCCCTCGGGGATGAAGTTGGCCACGAGGGTCGGGATGCCGATCCCGAGATTGACGTAGAACCCGTCCTCGAGCTCCTGCGCGGCCCGCGCCGCCATCTGATCGCGATCCCAAGGCATTGGCGCTCTCCTCTCTCCTCCCGCCGATGATGCGGGGTCGCGCG
>CAZNTX010000021.1:0-4523 GCA_964576075.1 uncultured Limibaculum sp.
AGCCGCTCGCGGCCCTCGCCGCCGCCGCCGTCGCGCTCGCCGAGGCCGAGACCGGCCCCGCCCGCCGCGCCGCCCTCGACCGCCTCGCGGCGATGGGCGACGACGGCCTCGCGGTGGCCGACGCGCTGATGGCCGTCGCGCTCTTCCGAGACGCCGCCGTGGGCGTCGGCGCCGGGCCGGCCGCGCGCGCGGCCGGCGACCGGGCGCTCATCGAGGGGATGCTGCGGGCCTGGACCGCGGGCGATCGCGGCGTCGACACCGGCCTCGGCTACGAAGACGCCGCGGTCTTCGCCACCCGAACGCCCGGGATGCTCGGCTTCGCCCTCGGCGAAGTGACGGACGGCCACCGCCGCCTCCTCGGGCGCGCGCTCCCCGACGGCGTCGGCGGCCTCGTGCTCGACAGCGACGGGCGGCCGGGCGGCCTCGACCCGGGCGACGTGATCCTCGGCGTGAACGGCGAGACCGTGGAGAGCCTGGCCGGCACGCAGATGGCGCTGCAGGTGGGCCTCATTCTCGGCCTGCGCGGGGGCGGCCCGCTCACCCTCGAGGTCTGGAGCGCGGCCACCGGGGAGACCCGGCGCACCCGGCTGGCGGTGCCGCCCCACATCTCCGAGATCGCCGTCCCCCCGGCGCTGCGCCTCTGAGCGGGCGTCAAGGGGTTGCCTCCCGCGGCGCCCTCCGGTATCAGACGCGCTCCGCAAGACAGGATGGGTCGCCCGGCCGGGATGGGCTGCCGCGGCGTCCCGCAATTCGCCAGGAGTGCAAAATGCCCAAGATGAAGACCAAATCGGGCGCCAAGAAGCGCTTCAAGGTCACCGCCACGGGGCGCGTCAAGGTTCAGCAGGCCGGCAAGCGCCACGGCATGATCAAGCGCACGCCGAAATTCATCCGCAACGCCCGCGGCACCACGGTGCTCTCCAAGCCGGACGAGCGGATCGTCAAACAGTTCCTGCCCTACGCCTGAGGAGGTCCAGAGATGCCCAGAGTCAAAGGCGGAACCGTCACCCATGCCCGCCACCGCAAGGTGGTGAAGGCCGCGAAGGGCCATTACGGCGCCCGGTCGCGCAATTTCCGCACCGCGAAGCAGTCGGTCGACAAGGCGCTGCAGTATCAGACCCGCGACCGCAAGGTGAAGAAGCGCAATTTCCGGGCGCTCTGGATCCAGCGGATCAACGCCGCGGTCCGCGACTACGACGCCGGGATGACCTATTCCCGCTTCATCGACGGGCTGACGAAGTCCGGCGTGGAGGTCGACCGCAAGGTGCTCGCCGACCTCGCCGTGCACGACCCCGCCGGCTTCAACGCGGTGGTCGACCGCGCCAAAGCCGCGCTCGCCTGAGGAGGACCGAGAGATGAAGGTGAAGAGCTCGCTCAGGTCGCTGAAGAACCGCCATCGCGACTGCCAGGTCGTGAAGCGCCGCGGCCGCGTCTACGTCATCAACAAGACCCAGCGGAAGTTCAAGGCCCGCCAGGGCTGACCCCGCCCCGCCGGCGTCGCGCGCAGCGCGGCGGCGGCGGGGGTGGCGGCGGGCGCCCGCTCGGTCGGGCGGGCGCGCCCGCAAGGGCGCGGCCGGCCGCGAGCCATAGCTCCTCCGACCGCGCTCCCGTCGCTCAGCTCGGCGGAACCTCCCGGATGTCGTCGATCACCTTCCCGTCGTTGGGCAGGCTCCCGGGGATGTCCGCCTCCACCTCGCCGCGCAGGCCCACCACCTCGCGCAGCGTCTCCGCCACCGCGCGGGCGAGTTCCGCCGTCGGCGGCTGCGCCTCCACGAAGAGCGTCATCCGGTCCGCGTCCTCCGAGCGCGACACCGTCAGCCGCGCCTTCAGCACCTCCGGATGGCGCCCGACGACCTCGGCCACCTGCTCCGGCCGCACGAACATGCCGCGGACCTTCGTCGTCTGATCCGCCCGGCCCATCCAGCCCTTGATCCGCATCCCCGTCCGCCCGCAGCGCGACGCCCCCGGCAGCACCGCCGAGAGGTCCCCCGTCGCGAAGCGCAGCAGCGGATAATCCGGGTTGAGCGTCGTCACCACCACCTCGCCGACCTCGCCGTCGGGCACCGGGTCCCCGGTTCCGGGCCGCACGATCTCCAGGATCACCCCCTCGTCGACCACCATGCCGGGATTGGGCCCGCCCTCGGCGGCCGCGGTCTCGTAGGCGACGAGGCCGAGATCGGCGGTCGCGTAGCATTGCAGGCAGCCGATCCCGCGCTCCGCATAGCCCGCCCTGAGCGCCGGGAAGAGCGGCCCGCCGGAGACCAGCGCCTTCGAGATCCGCAAGGGCAGGGCCAGCTCCTCGGCCTTCTCGATCAGCGTCTTGAGATAGTCGGGCGTCCCGGCATAGGCGGTCGCCCCGGCGGCCGAGGCCGCGCGGGCCTGCCCCTCCGTCGCGCCGACGCCCCCCGGCACCGCGGCCGCGCCGACCGCCCGCGCCCCGGACTCGATCATCTGCCCCGCCGGTGTCAGGTGATAGGCGAAGCTCACATGCAGGATGTCCCCCGCCCCGATCCCCGCGGCTCGGAGCGCGCGCGAGAAGCGCCACCAGTCCGGCGCGGTCGAGCCCGGCTCGTAGATCGGTCCGGGGGACTGGAAGATCTGGTCGAAGGCGGCGGCGGGCTTCGTCGTGAGCCCGCCGAAGGGCGGATCGGCCTTCTGCATCTCCCCGAGCGCGGCCTTCCTCAGCACCGGCAGGCGGGCGAGCGACGCGCGGTCGGCGACGGCCTCCGTGTCGGCGCCGCCCAGATGCCGGGCGAGCCCCGGCGCGGTCTCCACGGCGCTCGCGAGGAGCGCGCGCAGCGCGGCGAATTGCGCCTCGGCGCGGGCCTCGGGATCGCGGGTCTCGGCGGGATCGTGCGGCTGGCTCATCGGTTCCTCCCCAGATCGTTTCGGGGAGTTTGAGCACAGCCCGGGGGGGCGTTCCAGAGGCGCAGGGCCCTCAGCCGCCGCAGCGTTTCAGAACGCGCCCGATCGCCTTGGTGGAGCCGACGACGCTGATCGGGCCGAAGCCGGGCGCGGTGTCGAGAAGGGCGCGGGCGTCGCGCCGGGCGGCGGCGAGGAGCCGGGCGGCCTCGCGCGCCGGCGCGCCGTGCACCACCAGAACCCCGTAGCGGTTGGTGACCCCGGAGAGCCCGGTCGAGCCCGCATCGGTGACGAGCGTCGCCCCGACCGGCACCGCGGCCGGCAGTCCCGGCCGGCGCGCGAGCGAGACCGCGACCGCGCCATAGGCGTCGCAATAGACGGCGACCCGGTTGGCCGCGATCCCCTCGGTCCCGACCAGCGTCACCGCAGAGGCGCCCGGCCGGCCCTCCACCCGATTGGCGACCCAGCGCCCGGCCGTCGGATCGGCGAGCGCCGGCCCGGCCGAGACGAGCGCCGCGAGGAGCGCCGCGAGGAGCGCGCGCGGCAGCGGACGGACGGGGCGGCTGGTCATGGGTCTCTCCCGGATGGTCGAAGGTGACGGGGCTTCGCCTTCGATGATACCAACCCCAGGCCGCGAATCGCGAGCCCGCGCGTGTCGCGGGGCGGCATCGACACGGACATCGGGAGAGGGAGAGGGAGGACAGCGATGGGCGCAGACATCATCGACGGCAAGGCCTTCGCGGCCAAGATCCGCGGCCAGGTGGCCGAGCAGGTGGCGCGGCTGAAGAGCGAGCACGGGATCGTCCCGGGCCTCGCGGTCGTGCTCGTGGGCGAGGACCCGGCGAGCCAGGTCTATGTCCGCAACAAGGGCAAGCAGACGGTCGAGGCCGGGATGCAGAGCTTCGAGACCCGCTTCGAGGCGAGCGTCTCGCAGGACGAGCTGCTCGCCGAGGTGGCGCGGCTGAACGCGGACCCGGCGGTGCACGGCATCCTCGTGCAGCTTCCCCTGCCCGACCACATGAACGCCGACGCGGTGATCAACGCGATCGACCCGCGCAAGGACGTGGACGGGTTCCACATCTCGAATGTCGGCCTGCTCGGGACGGGGCAGAAGGCGCTCGTGCCCTGCACGCCGCTCGGCTGCCTGATGCTGCTCCGCGACCGGCTCGGCAGCCTCTCCGGGGCGACTGCCGTGGTGATCGGGCGCTCGAACATCGTGGGCAAGCCGATGTTCAACCTGCTGCTCAAGGACAGCGCGACGGTGACTGTGGCGCACAGCCGGACGAAGGACCTGCCCGAGGTCTGCCGGGCGGCGGATATCCTGGTGGCCGCGGTGGGCCGGCCGGAGATGGTGACGAGCGACTGGGTGAAGCCGGGGGCGACGGTCATCGATGTGGGCATCAACCGGGTGCCGGCGCCGGAGAAGGGCGAGGGCAAGACCCGGATCGTGGGCGACTGCGCCTTCGAGAGCTGCGCCGAGGTGGCCGGCGCGATCACCCCGGTGCCGGGGGGCGTCGGGCCGATGACGATCGCCTGCCTGCTCGCCAACACGCTGACCGCCTGCTGCCGGGCCAACGGCTTGCCGGAGCCGGAGGGGCTGACCGCCTGAGGCCTGCGCCTGCGGGACGGCCTGGCGCGCCCCCCGCACGCTCCCCGCCCACCCA
>CAZNTX010000021.1:4533-44002 GCA_964576075.1 uncultured Limibaculum sp.
TTCCAGTCGAGGTGGTTCGGGAACTGCGCCAGAACGGCACCGCCGCCCCCCGCCAACATCTGCGCGTGGTTTCCTGACCACCGCCCCCGTCCCCCTCGCCCGCAGGACCGTCGCGCCCCGCCCACCCACCCAGCGCGCCGGGGGCGCGCCAGGCCTTGCGGCGGGGCAGGGGCCCGGGCATCAGCCGTCGCGCTCGGGAATGCCGTCTGCGGCGATGAAGGTGCCGAGGGCCTCGGCGACGGCGGTCTCGGCGCCCGTTTCGTCGAGGGTGGCGACTTCGGCGCGGGCGGTGATCAGGGTGCGGCCTGCGCGGAGCACGTGGCCGCGGGCCTCGAGACGGGCGCCGCGGGCCGGGGCCATCAGGTTGATCTTGAGCTCGACGGTGAGGACGGTGCGCTCCGGCGGCATCAGGCTCTGCGCGGCGAAGCCCGCGGCGGTGTCGGCGATGCTCCAGGCCACGCCGGCATGGGCGAAGCCGTGTTGTTGCAGGAGCGCCGGGCGGATGGCGACGGCGATCTCGACGCGGCCGGGCGCGACGGCGACCAACTCCGCGCCGAGATGGGCCATGAAGGCTTGCCGGGCGAAGGACCGGGCGATCCGGGCGGCATAGTCCGGGTCGCGGGGCGCGAGGTCCGGCGGGCTCATGC
Organism: uncultured Limibaculum sp.; assembly: GCA_964576075.1. Classification (GTDB taxonomy): domain Bacteria; phylum Pseudomonadota; class Alphaproteobacteria; order Rhodobacterales; family Rhodobacteraceae; genus Thermohalobaculum. The sequence goes on from CAZNTX010000021.1 coordinate 5,181, forward strand.
GAGCGCGGCGCGCGGCAGGGTGACGATGCGCCGGCCGGTCAGATGCACGCGGGCGGCGGGGCCGAGGAGGGCGGCGAAGAGCGGATCCCGCGCGTCGAGCCCGCCCGTGTAGGTGCCGAAGGCCGGGAGGACGAGCCGGCCCGCTCCGGAGAGGAAGGCCGGGCGGCAGATGCGCCGGCCACGATGGTGGAGCCGGGCCTTGGGGTGGTAGTGCGCCGAGACTTCGCCCTCGCCCGGGCCCGGCGGCGCCTCCGCGGCGATGTGGCGGAAGCGCAGGGGGCCGAGGGCGAGCGCCTCCGCATGGGCGCCGGGCAGGCCCGGGGGCCGCGGGTCGTGGTTGCCGGCGATCCAGGTCCAGCGCCGGTCCTCGGCGAGCTGCGCGAGGCGGCGGGCCAGCGGCACGGGCAGCGCGCGGGCGGCCGCGCCGTCGTCGAAGCTGTCGCCGAGGCAGAGGACATGGGCCGGGGCGAGGGCGACGACGAGCCGCTCGAGCCGGGACAGCGTGTCCTCGCTCTCATAGGGGGGAAGGAGCGCGCCGCCGCGGCGGGCGAGCCGCTCGGACCGGCCGAGATGGAGATCGGCGACGGCGAGGAGCCCCTCCGCCTCCCACCAGAGCGCGCCAGAGGGCAGGGCGAGGAGGCCGGCGCCGGCGAGCGGGAGGGGCGCTGCGCCGTCGCGCGCGGGCACGGCCGGGGCGGGGGGCGCGCGGAGGGTCAGAGGGAGGGTCATGGGCGTCTCCAGGGGTGCGAACAAAGAGCTAACACGGCTCCGCGCCTCTGGAAAGCGGAAAGGGCCGCACGCGCGGGGCGGCCCCCTCGGATCGGATGGCGGGATCAGGCGGCGGCGACGGCCCGCTTGGTGAGCACGCCGATCAGATGGGCGCGGTAGTCGGGCGTGCCGTGGATGTCGCCGATCATGCCGTCGGCGGGGTGCCGGAGACCGGCGACCGCCTCGGGCGTGAACTCGGTGGTGAGCGCGGCCTCGGCCTCGGCCCAGCGGAAGACGCCCTCCTCGGAGGCGCCAGTGACGGCGACTCGGACCCCCTGCGAGAACTTCGCCACGAAGACGCCCACGAGGGAGAAGCGCGAGGCGGGCTGGATGAACTTCTGCCAGGCCGCGCGCTCGGGGATCGGGAAGCGCACGGAGGTGACGATCTCGCCCTCCTCGAGCGCGGTGGCGAACATGCCCTGGAAGTAGTCGTCCGCGGCGATCTCGCGCCGGTCGGTCTTGATCGTGGCGCCGCAGGCGAGGACGGCGGCGGGGTAGCAGGCCGCGGGGTCGTTGTTGGCGACCGACCCGCCGATGGTGCCGCGGTTGCGCACCTGCGGGTCGCCGATGCGGCTCGCCAGATCGGCGAGGGCGGGGATCTTCTGGGCGAGTTCGGCATGTCCGGCGACCTCGGCATGGCGCGTCGCGCCGCCGACGACCACGCCGCCCTCGTCGAAGCAGATCCCCTGCATCTCCGCGATCCCGGAGAGGTCGACGAGGGCGGAGGGCTGGGCGAGGCGGGCCTTGAGCGTCGGGATGAGCGTCTGCCCCCCGGCGATCGCCTGCGCATCCTCGGCTTTGAGCGCGGTCACGGCCTCCGCGACCGAGCCGGGCTTCACATAGTCGAATGCGTACATCTCTCTCTCCTCGTCTGTCCGCTCATCGACGCTCCCGCGTCTCTTCGCGTCGTCCAAGCGCGGCGTCGCCGCGCGGTGGGGTGGCAGGCGGCCGGGAGCCGAAGAGACGCGCGAGCGTCGATGAGGCCCCGGCCGCCGTAGCGTCCGGCGTCAGGCGCGGGCGGTCTGGATCGCCTCCCACACCCGGCGGGGGGTGAGCGGCATGTCGATATGGGTCACGCCGTGCTCGGCGAGGGCGTCGATCACCGCGTTGACGAAGGCCGGCGGGGAGCCGATCGCGCCCGCCTCGCCGCAGCCCTTCACCCCGAGCGGGTTGTGGGTGCAAGGGGTCTGGCAGGAATGGTCGACCTCGAACATCGGCACGTCCGCGGCCCTCGGCATGGCGTAGTCCATGTAGGACGCGGAGGTGAGCTGGCCGCTCTCGTCATAGGTCGCGGCCTCGAGCATCGCCTGCCCGATCCCCTGCGCCAGCCCGCCATGGACCTGGCCCTCGACGATCATCGGGTTGACGACGTTGCCGAAATCGTCCGCCGCGGTGAAGGCGACGACCTCGACGACGCCGGTCTCCGGGTCGACCTCCACCTCGCAGACATAGGCGCCCGCGGGGTAGGTGAAGTTGGCCGGATCGTAGAAGGAGGTCTCCTCGAGGCCGGGCTCGAGCTCCTCGATCGGGTATTTGTGCGGCACATAGGCGGCGAGGCAGACATCGCCCCAGGCGAGCGCCCGGTCGGTCCCGGCCACCTTGAACTGGCCGTCGGAGAACTGGATGTCGGCCTCGGAGGCCTCGAGCAGATGCGCCGCGATCTTCTTCGCCTTGGCGACCACCTTGTCGACCGACTTGACGATCGCCGAGCCGCCGACCGCGAGCGAGCGCGAGCCGTAGGTGCCCATGCCGAAGGGCACGCGGTTGGTGTCGCCATGGACGATGTCGATCTGGCTCTCCTCGAGCCCGAGCATGTCGGCCACGACCTGGGCGAAGGTGGTCTCGTGCCCCTGCCCGTGGGAGTGCGAGCCGGTGAAGACCGAGACCGAGCCCGTCGGGTTCACCCGCACCGTCGCCGCCTCGTAGAGCCCCGCCCGCGCGCCGAGGGCACCGACGAGAGAGGAGGGGGCGATGCCGCAGGCCTCGATATAGGAGGCGATGCCGAGGCCCCGCAGCTTGCCGCGCGCCTTCGCCTCCTCGCGCCGGGCGGGGAAGCCCGCCGCATCCGCGATCTCGAGCGCCTTGTCGAGCGTCGCGTCGTAGTCGCCGATGTCGTATTGGACCGCCACCGGGGTCTGATAGGGGAACTGCTCCGGCTTGATGAAGTTCTTCCGGCGCAGATCGGCCGGCGCGATCCCGAGTTCGCGGGCGGCCTTGTCGATCACCCGCTCGATCTGGAAGGTCGCCTCCGGCCGCCCCGCGCCGCGATAGGCGTCGACGGGGACGGTGTTGGTGAACACCGCCTTCACGTTGGTGAAGATCAGCGGGGTCTTGTAGTTGCCCGCGAGCAGCGTTCCGTGCAGCCAGGTCGGGATGCAGGGGGCGAAGGTCGAGAGATAGGCCCCCATATTGGCGAGCGTCGAGCAACGCAGCGCGGTGAAGTTGTGATCCGCGTCGAGGGCGAGCTCGATGGTCGTCACATGGTCGCGGCCCTGCGCGTCGGACATGAAGGCCTCGGAGCGCGTCGCCGTCCACTTCACCGGGCGGTTCACCTCCTTGGCGGCCCAGGTGACATAGGCCTCCTCGGCATAGTGGTAGATCTTCGAGCCGAAGCCGCCGCCCACATCGGGCGCCACCACGCGCAGCTTGTGCTCCGGGATCGAGAGCACGAAGGCGCCCATCAGGAGGCGGATGACATGGGGATTCTGCGAGGTGGTCCAGAGCGTGTGCTCGTCGCGCGCGCGGTCGTATTCGCCGATGGCCGCGCGGGGCTCCATCGGGTTCGCCACGAGGCGGTTGTTGACGAGGTCGAGCCGGGTGACATGGGCGGCCTCGGAGATCGCCTTGTCGACGGCCTCCTTGTTCTCCTGCACGAACTCCCAGTCGAAGCAGAGATTGTCCGGCGCCTCGTCATGGACCGCGGTGCCGCCTTTGAGCGCCTCGGCCATGTCGACGACGGCGGGCAGCTCCTCGATGTCGAGCTCGATCGCCTCTGCCGCGTCGCGCGCCGCCTCCAGGCTCTCGGCGATCACCGCGGCGACCGGGTCGCCCACATGGCGCACCTTGCCCTCGGCGAGGATCGGGTGCTTCGGCTCCTTCATGGGCTCGCCGTTCTTGTCGGTCACCTGCCAGCCGCAGGGGACGCCGCCGGCCGCCGCGAGATCGGCCGCGGTGTGGATCGCCACGACCCCGGGCATCGCCTTCGCCGCGGAGGTGTCGAGGGACGTGATCCGCCCATGCGCGACCTCCGAGCGCAGGAAGTGGCAGTAGAGCTGGCCCGGGCGGTTGATGTCGTCGGTATACTGGCCGCTGCCGGTCAGGAAGCGGATGTCCTCGCGGCGCTTCGAGCTCGCGCCGATCCCGTGGTCTTTGGCCATGTCGGTCCTCCCAAGAGACGGGGTCCGCCGCGCCTCGTTCGGGGCCCAGCCCCAGGGCGCGGTTCGACCCGGGGTCTGTCGTTATTCGGCGGCCTGCTGCGAGGGCGACATCTCCGCCGCCGCCGCCTGGATCGCCTTGACGATGTTGTGATAGCCGGTGCAACGGCAGATATTGCCCTCGAGCCAGTCGCGGATCTCGTGCTCCGTGGGCGAGGGGTTCTGCGCCAGGAGATCGGCCGCCGACATCACCATCCCCGGCGTGCAGAAGCCGCATTGCAGCCCGTGATGGTCCTGGAAGGCCTGCTGGATCACCGAGAGCGAGCCGTCCGGATTGGCCATGCCCTCGATGGTGCGCACTTCCGAGCCCTGGCAGGCGAGGGCGAAGACCGAGCAGGCCTTCACCGACTGTCCGTCGAGATGCACGACGCAGGCGCCGCATTGCGAGGTGTCGCAGCCCACATGGGTGCCGGTGAGCCCCAGATCCTGGCGGAGGAAGTCGACGAGCAGGGTGCGCCCCTCGACATCGCCCTCCACCTCCTTGCCGTTCACGGTCATCGATACGTGTGCCATCAGGCTCTCCCTCTCGGCTCCGTGCCCCGCGGGCAGCGTCTCAATTCGGGTTGGCTGGGCAGGGGGCGGGGGTCAGCCGCCGATCACCCGCTTGAACCAGGATTTCTTCTGGGGGGTGCCGCCGTCGTCGTCGCCGTCGCCCCCGTCCCCGTCGTCATCGCCGGCGGTCTCGGCGGAGGCGGTCTCGGCGGGCGCCTCGGCCTCCTTCGGCCCCTCGACCTCGGCCTTGAAGCGGTCGAAGAACTGGTCCGCCATGCGCTTGGCGAAGCCGTCGATCAGGCGGCTGCCGAGCTGGGCGAGCTTGCCGCCCACCTTGGCCTCGGCGGCGTAGCTGAGCTTGGTCCCCTCGGGCACGTCCTCGAGCTTCACGTCGGCGCCGCCCTTGGCGAAGCCCGCGGCCCCGCCCTTGCCCTCGCCGGAGATCTTGTAGCTCTCGCCCTCGACGATGTCGGAGAGCTCCACCGCGCCCTTGAAGGTGGCCAAGACCGGGCCGACCTTCTGCTTGACCGTGGCGGCGAAGCTGGTGTCCGAGGTCTTCTCCATCTCCTGGCAGCCAGGGATGCAGGCCTTCAGAACCTCCGGATCGTTCAGCGCCTCCCAGACCTTGGCCCGCTCGGCCTCGATCACGCGCTCGCCGGACATCTCCATCTCGCGGCCCTCCCCTTGTGTTTTCGCAACCCTAAGAGCAATTTTCGGCAGCTGTCCAGACGCGATTGGACGCCTCCGCCCGCGGTTCCGCGCCGTGCGGGGGCCGGTCGCGACGTGGGGGAGACGCCATGCGGCTCACGCGACATTGCTGGCGGCTCGCCGTCGTCAAGCTGGCAGAGCCCGGCCTGCCCGGTTGGGCGGCCGACTCGCCGTTCCTCTGCTATGCGCGCACGCCGGAGGAGGTGTCCCTCGTCTGCGCCGAGGCGGCGGTGCCGGAGGGGCTCCGGGCCGAGCGCGGCTGGACCGCCCTCGCCGTCGCCGGCCCGCTCGATTTCGGCCTGACCGGCATCGTCGCCGATCTCGGCAGTTGCCTCGCGGCGGCGGAGATCCCGGTCTTCGTCGTCTCGACCTACGACACCGACTACGTCCTCGTGAAGCGCGACCGCGCCGATGCCGCCGTCGCCACCCTCCGCACCGCCGGCCACGAGATCGTCTGAGCGCGGCTCAGGCGGCGGCGCGGGCGGCGGCGAAGGCGCGGTCGAGGTCGGCCTTGAGGTCGTCCGGGTCCTCGAGGCCGGCGAAGATGCGGACGAGCTGGCCCGTCGGCATTCCCGGGCGCGGCCAGGGGGAGGCGGTTCGGCGGGGGCCGACCGGCATGATCATCGACTGGAACGAGCCCCAGGAGAAGCCGATCCCGAAGAGTTCGACGCTGCGGAAGAAGGCGCGCTGCGCCGCCTCGCCGGAGAGCCCCTCCTCGAGGAAGAAGGCGAAGAGCCCGCCCGCGCCGGTGAAGTCCCGCCGCCAGAGGGCGTGGCCCGGGTCGTGGGGCATCGCGGGGTGGATCACCTCGGCCACTTCGGGGCGCGCGCGCAGCCACTCGCCGAGGGCGAGCCCGGTCTCCCAATGCCGCGGCAGGCGGAGATGGATGGTGCGCAGCCCGCGCAGCGCGAGATAGGTGTCGTCCGGCGCGCCGGAATAGCCGAGGTTGTACCAGCCGCGGCGCAGCGTCGGATAGGCGGCCTCGGTGGTCGTCACCGCGCCCATCACCAGATCGCCGTGGCCCGCGACGTATTTCGTCACCGCCTGGATCGAGACGTCGACCCCGTGCTCGAAGGCCTTGAAGTAGAGCGGCGAGGCCCAGGTGTTGTCCATCATCACGAGGGCGCCGGCGCGGTGGGCCTCCTCGGCGATGGCGGGGACGTCCTGGACCTCGAAGGTCTGGCTCCCCGGGCTTTCGGTGAAGACCACGCGGGTCTCGGGGCGGATCAGCTCGCGGATGCCGCCGCCGATCAGCGGGTCGTAGAATTCCACCGAGATGCCGAAGCGCGCGAGCATGCCGGTGGCGAGCGAGCGGGTGTTGCCGTAGCAGGCATCGGGGATCAGGACGTGCTCGCCCTGGGAGAGATAGGCGAGCAGCGGGCCCGAGAGCGCCTGCGCCCCGGTGGCGCAGAGGCGGGTGCGGAAGCCGCCCTCGAGCTTGCAGAGCGCCTCCTCGAAGGCGAAGGTGCCCGGCGTGCCGTGGACCGCATAGGTCACCCCGTCGCCATAGGGGATGCGGCCCGTCTCCGCGAGCGCCTCGGCGTCCTCGAAGAGGATGGTGGAGGCGTGATAGACGGGCGGGTTGACGAAGCGCGGATCGGGGCCGGGATCGCGCCCGCCGGTGACGATGCGGGTCGCCTCGCGGCGGGGGGTGTCGTCGGACATCGCGCGCTCCTCGGTCCGGATCTGTCGGGGCGCGGCACGCTAGCGCATTGGCCCGGACCGTCAAGCGCCTTCATTCTGATGATTTTTATTGCATCGCGGCCGGCTCTGCCTTGACGCCGCGCCGCGCGATTGTTCAGACTTTGTTATGGGGGTCATCCCCGGAAACGAACCAAGTCCGGGCGCGAGCCCGGTCCGCGTTCGCGCGCGGGAAACAGGTATGAGGTACGACATGAAGACGAAAGCCTTCCTCGGCACGGTCGCGGCCGCCGGTCTCATCGCCGGCGTCGCCAGCGCCGACACGCTCGACGACATCAAGGCGAAGGGCTTTGTGCAGTGCGGCGTCTCGACCGGCCTCGCCGGCTTCGCCTACACGGACGACGCGGGCGAGTGGCACGGCTTCGACGTGGGTCTGTGCCGCGCCGTCGCCGCCGCCGTCTTCGGCGATCCGATGGCGGTGAAGTTCACGCCGACCACCGGCAAGACCCGCTTCACGGCGCTCGCCTCCGGCGAGATCGACATGCTGGCGCGCAACACCACCTGGACGCTGACCCGCGACGTCGATCTCGGCTTCACCTTCCTGGGCGTGAACTACTACGACGGCCAGGGCTTCATGGTGCCGACGGCGCTCGGCGTCTCCTCCGCCTCCGAGCTGGACGGCGCCACCGTGTGCATCCAGACCGGCACCACCACCGAGCTCAACCTCGCCGACTACTTCCGCGTCAACGAGATGAGCTACGAGCCGCTGCCGATCGAGACCAATGCCGAGGCGCAGCAGAACTACCTCGCCGGCGCCTGCGACGTCTACACGACGGACGCCTCCGGCCTCGCCGCCACCAAGGCGACCTTCGAGAACCCGGCCGACCACATCATCCTGCCCGAGATCATCTCCAAGGAGCCGCTCGGCCCCGTGGTCCGCGAGGGCGACGAGGTGTGGGGCGACGTGGTGCGCTGGACCTTCAACGCCCTCGTGACGGCCGAGGAATACGGCGTGACCGCGGACAACGTCGAGGAGATGGTCTCCAACCCGCCCAACCCGGACGTCGCGCGCATGCTCGGCGCCGAGGGCGCGATGGGCGAGATGCTCGGCCTGCCCTCCGATTGGGCGGTGCACGCGATCAAGGCCGGCGGCAACTACGGCGAGCTGTTCGAGGAGTATCTCGTGCCCCTCGGCATCTCCCGCGGCCTGAACGCGCTCTACACCGACGGCGGCCTGCAGTATTCCCCGCCGTTCCGCTGATCGAGGCGCGGGTGCGGCCGGCTGGGGTCTCCCCGGGCCGCGCCCTTTCCGTCGCCTGACGCCCGGGGCCGGCGCCGCGCGCGGCGGCCCCCCATCCGAGAGAGGGCAGCGCCCCCGTCGACAGGGACAGGTTTGACATGACGGCGACCACGGACCCGCGGTTCAGCGCCTCGGAGCCTCCGCGCCAGGGCTTCCGACTCGAGATGCTCTGGACGGATGCGCGCTACCGCTCGCTCTTCCTCCAGATCATCGCCTTCCTGCTCCTGATGCTCGCGGTCGGCTGGCTCGTGTCCAACACGATCGCCAATCTCGAGGCGCTCGGGAAGGACTTCAATTTCAGCTTCCTCTGGTCGACCGCCTCCTACGACATCAACCAGAAGCTGATCCCCTATTCCTCCACCTCGCTGCATTGGGAAGCCGCGGCGGTGGGGATGCTCAACACGCTGCTCGTGGCCTTCATGGGCTGCATCGCCTGCACGGTGATCGGCGTGATCGCGGGCGTGCTCAGGCTCTCCAAGAACTGGGTCGTGTCGCGGCTGATGCTCGTCTACATCGAGGCGGTGCGCAACGTGCCGCTCTTGCTGCAGATCCTGCTCTGGTACGCGATCTTCATCGAGACCCTGCCGGCCCCGCGCGCCTTCCGCGGCGACGAGCCGGAGGCGACGCTCTGGTTCGACATGGTGGCCGCCACGAATCGCGGCTTCTTCTTCCCCCGCCCGGTCTTCGAGGACGGCATGGGGATGGTCGGGCTCGCGGTGCTCGGCTCGATCGTGCTGCTCTTGCTCTTCAACTGGGGGCGCAAGGTCTATCAGGACCGCTTCGGGTCCGAGATGCCGGGGCTCCTCACCCTCCTCGCCATGGCCTTCTCCCTGGTCGCGGGCGCTGCGGTGGCGCTCCTCTTCGTCCCCTCGGTGCTGCTCGCCGACGGGCCGAACGGCCTCCTCGCCCGCCTCCTCGCGACGGAGGACACGGGCGTCCTCATCGGCACCTTCGGCGCGCTCGCGACGGGGCTCGTGGTGGCCTTCGCGCTCTTCCGCGCGCCGATCACCTCGATGCGCACGGCGATCCTCTTCGTCCCCGGCGTCGCGGTCTACTACGCGCTCGGCGAGCCGATGTCGTGGATCTATCCCGAGCTGCGCGGCTTCAACTTCGTCGGCGGCGAGGACGGCGCGGTGCATGCGCGCAACTCGCTGATGGCGCTCTGGCTCGCCCTCTCGATCTACACCGGCGCCTTCGTGGCGGAGATCGTGCGCGGCGGCATCGAGGCGATCCCCCGCGGACAGTCCGAGGCGGCCTCCGCCCTCGGCCTGCGTCCCAACCGGATCATGAGCCTCGTCATCCTGCCCCAGGCGCTGCGCGTGATCATCCCGCCGCAGATCAGCCAGTATCTCAACCTCACCAAGAACAGCTCGCTCGCCATCGCGGTCGGCTACATGGACGTCACCGGCACGCTCGGCGGCATCACCCTCAACCAGACCGGCCGCGAGATGGAGTGCATCCTGCTGCTGATGGCCTTCTACCTGACGATCTCGCTCTCGATCTCTGCGGTGATCAACTGGTTCAACGAACGCGTGAAGCTCAAGGAGCGCTGAGATGAGCGAGGGACCCGACGCCCGTCCGGCCGGCGAGACCGGCATCCTCACCACCTCGGCGCCCACGGCGACGCCCGTGGCCTTCGTCGCGCAGGGCCAGATCCCCGCCGCCCCGCCCCCGCCGGGGCAAACCGGGCCGCTGCGCTGGGTGCGGGAGAACCTCTTTCCGGACGTGGTGAACACCGTCCTCACCCTGCTCTCCGTCGCCTTCCTCGTCTGGGTGCTGCCGGGGCTCTATCAGTGGGCGATCGGCCATGCGGTCTGGGCGGCGGACAGCCTCGACCAATGCCGCAACCTGATGGACGAGCGCTTCGGCGAGGGCACGCGCGGCGCCTGCTGGGCCGTGGTGGGCGAGCGCCTCGGGCAGTTCATGTATGGCTTCTACCCGGATGCCGAGCGCTGGCGGCCGACGCTCGCCTTCGGGCTCCTCTTCGTGGCGATGGCGCCGGTGCTGTTCGCCGGCATGCCGCTGCGCAAGCCGCTCTTCGCGCTCACTTTCGCCTATCCGGCCATCGCCTATTTCCTGATCTGGGGCGGCTCTGTCTGGGGGCCCGTTCTGGTGCTCGCGAGCCCGCTGATCGCCTATCTCGCCTGGCGGCTCGCGGCGGCGCTGCTCGAGGGGCCGCTCGGGGAGGAACTCTCGGGCGTGCTCGCCCTTCTCGGCGGGGCGGCCGCGCTCCTCTTCTGGCTGGCGATCGGCGTGGCGACGGTGGACGAGGCGCTGACCCGCTCTGTTGCCGACACCCGCATCCCCGACCGCGTCGCCGAGCTCACCGCGACCGCCAACGACGCCGGCGCCACCGAGGACGCGCGCGAGGCCGCCCGGGAGGAGCGCGCCGGCCTCCTCAGCCTGGACGAACAGCGGGCCGAGCTCGCGAGCCTGCGCCGCGAGCTCGAGACGCTCGGCAGCCAGCCGCTCGCCGGGCCCGACCCCGACGCCGCGGCCGACGACGGCACCCGCAGGCTCCGCGAGGTCGAGGGCGCGCTCTCCTGGCTGACCGGCGGACCGCAGACCATCGCCGGCTTCGTCGAGGCCCATGCCAACGAGGCGAGCGACGTGCAGGCCGCCGCCTATGCCCGCCTCTCGGCGGAGGACCGCGCGCTCGCCGAGGACTACACCGAGCTCGAGAGCCGCGTGACCGGGGAGGAGACCCGCCTCTGGAACACCTACAAGGAGCTCGGACGCATCGGGCTTCCGCCGGTGGAAAGCTCGCGCCTCGGCGGCTTCCTGCTGACGCTCGTGATCGGCGTCACCGCGATCTCCGCCTCGCTGCCGATCGGCGTGCTGCTCGCGCTCGGACGGCGCTCCGGGCTGATCTTCATCCGCATGGTCTCGGTGGTGATCATCGAGACGATCCGCGGCGTGCCGCTCATCACGCTCCTTTTCGTCGCCTCGACGCTGCTGAACTATTTCCTGCCGCCCGGCACCTCCTTCGACATCATCCTGCGGGTGCTGATCCTCGCGACGCTCTTCGCCTCGGCCTATATCGCCGAGGCCGTGCGCGGCGGGCTCGCGGCGCTGCCGAAGGGGCAATACGAGGCGGCGGACGCGATGGGGCTGACCTATTGGCAGTCGATGCGCCTCGTCATCCTGCCGCAGGCGCTGAAGATCGCGATCCCGTCCATCGTCAACATCTTCATCGGCCTCTTCAAGGACACCACGCTCGTGTCGATCATCGGCCTGTTCGACCCGCTCGGCATCATCCAGCCGATCCTGGCCGACAGCCGCTGGCAGGGCATCTATGCCGAGCTCTACATCTTCGTGGCGGTGCTGTTCTTCTTCTGCTGCTTCGGGATGTCGCGCTACTCGATGTATCTCGAGCGCAAGCTCAAGACCGATCACCGGTGACAGGGAGTTCCCCATGACCGACGCCCATATCGACCCCGCCACCGACCGCCAGCTCGACCGCTCGCGGATGCGCGTCTCCAACGAGGTCGCCATCCAGATCGCCGAAATGAACAAGTGGTTCGGCGAGTTCCACGTGCTGCGCGACATCAATCTGACGGTCTACAAGGGCGAGCGCATCGTGATCTGCGGGCCGTCGGGTTCGGGCAAGTCGACGCTGATCCGCTGCATCAACCATCTCGAGGAGCACCAGGCCGGGCAGATCGTCGTCGACGGGATCGAACTCAACAACGACCTGAAGAACATCGACAAGATCCGGGCCGAAGTCGGCATGGTGTTCCAGCATTTCAACCTGTTCCCGCATCTCACCATCCTCGAGAACTGCACGCTGGCGCCGATCTGGGTGCGCAAGACGCCGAAGAAGCAGGCCGAGGAGACGGCGATGCACTTCCTCGAGCGGGTGAAGATCCCGGAGCAGGCGAACAAGTATCCAGGCCAGCTCTCCGGCGGGCAGCAGCAGCGCGTGGCGATCGCGCGCGCGCTCTGCATGAACCCCCGCGTGATGCTTTTCGACGAGCCGACCTCGGCGCTCGATCCGGAGATGATCAAGGAGGTGCTGGACACCATGATCGGGCTCGCCGAGGAGGGGATGACGATGCTCGTGGTGACCCACGAGATGGGCTTCGCCCGGCAGGTTGCGAACCGCGTGATCTTCATGGACCAGGGCCAGATCGTCGAGCAGAACGAGCCCGAGGCCTTCTTCAATACCCCCCAATCCGATCGCACGAAGCTCTTCCTGAGCCAGATTCTCGGTCACTGAGAGGGCGGCGCCTGGGGCGGCCGGGCGCAGTCCCGCCTCCTCCCTCCGCCCACCCACCCCCGGGAGGAGGCGGGACTGCGCCTTTCCGGGCGGGATCGCGCGGGGCGTCAGCGCTTGGACGGTTTCGTTTCGAGCTCGCGCGGGCGGGCGAAATCGACGAACTCGCCGGCATGGAAGGCGAGCCCGGACCAGTCCTCGAGATCGAAGGTGAGCACCGCGGCGGCGGCGGTCGGGAAATGCTCGAAGGCGCGGGCGCAGCGGGGGCGGACCGAGCCGTTGGTCAGCTTCCGGGTGAGCGCCGAGAGCCCCGGATTGTGGCCGACGATCATCGCGCTCTCGCAATCGCGCGGCAGCGCGGCGAGACGGGCACGCATCGCTTCGGGCGAGGCGTGGTAGAGGTCCGGCTCGACGGCGGGCTCAGGCAGCCCCGGCAGCGCGTCGGCCATGCGGTCGACCGTCTCGCGTGTGCGCAGCGAGGAGGAGCAGAGCACGACGTCGGGCAGGTGCCCGCGCTCGGCGAGCCAGCGCGCGATGACCGGGGCGGCGCGCCGTCCGCGGGGGGCGAGCGGGCGATCGTGATCCTCTAGGTCGGGGTCGGCCCAGCTCGACTTGCCGTGCCGGAGCAGAATCACCTTCTTCATGTCGAAGATATGACAGCCTGGGGGTGTGTCGGGTCAACTGCGTCGGGGCGGCGGCCCATGCGCGGAGAGAAAGGTGGCCATGTGGAAGGCGCGCTGGGGGTGGGGCGGCGGGCGGCCGACCGGGCAGGCGAGGCGCACCAGGCAGCCGGCGCGGCAGGCGGCGCCTTCGGGGGCGGCGAGATGCGCGGCGCAGGCGGCGACGTCGTAGCCCCGCGGGGTGAGCGCGCCGACCGGGCAGGCGGTCGCGCAGGGGGCCGGGCAGGACGGGCAGGGCGAGGGCCCCGGCTCCGGTGCGGGGAGACGGGGGGCGAGGGCGAGCGCGCCGCGATAGGAGGCCCAGAGCCCGCGCGCGGGTGTCGCCGGCATGCCGACGGGGGAGGGCCGCGCCCCTTCCGCCTTGGCGGCCCAGGCGAGGAAGGGGTGCCAGGGCGGACCGTCGAAGGGGAAGAGCGGGGTCGCCGCCATCTCCGGGCCGAGCGCTGCGGCGATCTCGGAGAGGATCCGCCGGCTCCATCGGTCGAGCGGGTCCGGGGCGCCGTCGGCCGCCTCCGGGGCGGCGGAGAAGACGGCCCACATCCGCTCCCCGTCGGCGCCGACGAGGGCGAGCGTGCCGGTCCCCTCCGGCGCGCGGTCCTCCGCGCCCGGGGCGAAGGCGCCTACGACGGTGAGCCCGTGCGGCGCCAGCGCCTCGGCGAGACGGGCGAGCCCAGGCGCCGTCATAGCGCCCCGCCCGCAGCGACGCGGGCAGCCAGGACATGCGCGCCGGCAGCCACCGGGCTCATCGGGCGAGGTCCGGGGGCGTCGCCGCGGCCAGGATCGTCTCCGCCGCCGCCTCGGCGGGCATCGACTCCTGCCCCTGCGCGCCGAGCCGGCGGACCGCCACGGTCCCCGCCTCGACCTCCTGCCGGCCGACCGCCAGGATGAAGGGCACATGCCGCGTCGAGTGCTCCCGCACCTTGTAGTTGATCTTCTCGTTCCGCGTGTCGGCCGCGACCCGGAGCCCCGCCGCCTTCAGACGCTCGGCGATCTCCTGGGCATAGGCGTCGGCATCCGAGACGATCGTCGCCACCACCGCCTGCACCGGCGCGAGCCAGACCGGGAAGCGCCCCGCGCAGTTCTCGATCAGGATCCCGAGGAAGCGCTCGAAGCTGCCGAGGATCGCGCGATGCATCATCACCGGGCGCCGCTTCGCCCCGTCGGCGTCGACATATTCCGCGTCGAGCCGCTCGGGCAGGTTGAAATCCGCCTGGAAGGTGCCGCACTGCCACTCCCGCCCGATCGCGTCGGTCAGCTTGAAATCGAGCTTCGGACCGTAGAAGGCGCCCTCTCCGGGGTCGACCTCGTAATCGTTGGTCACCTTGCGCACCGCCGCCTCTAGGGCGGCTTCGGCCTTGTCCCAGACCTCGTCGGAGCCGACCCGCACCTCGGGCCGGGTCGAGAGTTTGATGTCGAAGCGCTCGAAGCCCATGTCGCGATAGACGCTGCCGAGCAGGTCGATGAACTTCGCCGTCTCGCTCTCGATCTGCTCCTCGGTGCAGAAGATATGCGCGTCGTCCTGGGTGAAGCCGCGCACCCGCATCAGCCCGTGCATCGAGCCCGAGGACTCGTAGCGGTGGCAGGAGCCGAATTCGGCGAGGCGCAGCGGCAGGTCGCGGTAGCTCTTCAGCCCGTGATTGTAGATCTGCACATGGCCCGGGCAGTTCATCGGCTTGAGCGCGTTGACCCGCTTCTCCTGGGCGTGCTCCTCCTGGACCTCGGCGATGAACATGTTCTCGCGATACTTGTCCCAGTGCCCGCTCTTCTCCCAGAGCTTGCGGTCGATCACCTGCGGCGTCTTGATCTCCTGATAGCCCGCCGCGGTCAGGCGCCGGCGCATATAGTCCTCGAGCGCGCGATAGACCGTCCATCCGTTCGGGTGCCAGAACACCATGCCCGGCGCCTCTTCCTGGAGGTGGAAGAGCTCCATCTCGCGGCCGATCCGGCGATGGTCGCGCCGGGCGGCCTCCTCGAGCATGTGCAGATGCGCGTCGAGCTCCTTCTTGGAGCGGAAGGCGACGCCGTAGATCCGCTGGAGCATCGGGCGGCGCGAGTCGCCCCGCCAATAGGCGCCGGCGACCGACATCAGCTTGAAGGCGTCGGCCGGGACCTGCCCGGTATGGGCGAGATGGGGCCCGCGGCAGAGGTCCTGCCAATGCCCGTGCCAATACATCCGGATCGGCTCGCCCTCGGGGATCGCCTCGACGAGCTCGACCTTGTAGGGCTCGTTGTTCGCCGCGTAGTAGCGGATCGCGCGGTCGCGGTCCCAGACCTCGGTGGTCACCGGGTCGCGCCGCTCGATGATCTGGCGCATGCGCTTCTCGATCTCGGCGAAGTCCTCCTCGGTGAAGGGCTCGGCGCGGTCGAAGTCGTAATACCAGCCCTTGTCGACCACCGGGCCGATGGTGACCTTGGTCTCGGGCCAGATCTCCTGCACCGCCCGGGCCATGATATGGGCGCAGTCGTGGCGGATCAGCTCGAGGACGCCCGGATCCTCGTCCTTCGCCGTCAGCAGGCGCAACTCCGCATTCGCCCCGATCGGCTCGGAGAGATCGGCGAGGCGGCCGTCCACGCGCATGGCGAGCGCGGCCTTGGCGAGCGACTTCGAGATGTCGGCGGCCACCTCGGTGCCGGTGGTGCCGCGCGGATAGGATCGCTCGGCGCCGTCGGGGAGGGTGATCGTGATCGTCTCGGTCATGGGTCCAGCTCGCTTGGGTGAGGGCGGGGGCGCGGCCCCGGTGCGCGCGCACATTTCCGGCGCGCCCGGCCGGGTGTCAAGGCTGGCGGGCGGCGGCGCCCCGGGCGCGGCGGCCGCGCAGCCATTGCCGGCGCGCCTCGGCGAGCGGCCGGGCGATCTCGGCGGCGAGGAAGGGGGCGGCGGCGCCTGGGTCGAAGCCCGCCCGCTCGCCTTGCGCGACGCGCCGCCAGAAGGCCCGGTCGAGCGCCGTGCGCCGGTCGAGGAGGTCGGCCTCGGCCTCTGAGAGATCGGCGAGGCGGAGCGGGCGGTGGCCGGTCTCCCCCTCCCAGGCCTGGCCGGTGTTGACCTCGCGCGCCTCGGCGGGGATGCCGAGCCGGGCGGAGAGATCGGCGATCAGCCGGTCGCAGTCGGCCACGTCGCCCACGAAGTCGAACCCCGCGAAGGCGGCCTCGAGCGCGGCGAGCTTCTCGCCTGCGCCCATCCGCGCGAGCCGCGTCCAGGGCATCTCCAGCCAATGCGCGAGCAGGAAATGGGCGAGCGGGTCCGGGGGCAGGCTCCTCAGATGCAGCGCGAAGGGATAGCCCGCCTGCCCGAGCGAGCGGTAGCGCCCCATGCGGTAGTTGTACCAGGAGAGCACCAGCGCCCGCGGCTCGCGGAAGAGCACCGAGCGCCGGATCGCGCGGCCCTGGAAGAGCGCCTCGACCGAGCGCCCGATATAGTGCCCCGAGACCGCCCGCACCTCCTCCGCCGGGCCCGGCAGCCGGTCCCGGTATTTCCGCGCGAAGAGCTCGAGCGGCAGGCTCCGCGAGCGCTTCTTCGGCGACCAGAAGGCCCGCTCCCCGAGATGGGAGAGCAGATGCGTCTCGATCGTGCTGCCCGCGCATTTCGGGACATGGAGCACGATCTCGAGCGGCGCCCCTCCCTGCGACGCCCCGGTCACAGCGCGACGCCGAAGGTGCGCCCCGCGGCCTCCTCGTAGACGGCGATGGTGGCGCGCTGCATGGCGGCGATGCTGTAGCGGGCATGGACGCGGGCGCGGGCGGCGAGGCCCATCACCGCGCGGTCCTCCGGGGCGAGGCGCAGCGCCGCGTCGAGCGTCTCGGCGAGGTGCTGCACGTTGCCCGGCGGGTAGAGCCAGCCGGTCTCGCCATGCACGACCGTCTCCCGCGCGCCGCCGTGATCGGTCGCGATCACCGGGCGGCCCATCGCCTGCGCCTCCACCACGACGCGCCCGAAGGCCTCCGGATCGGTCGAGGCGGAGACGACGACGGAGGCGAGCTTGTAGGCCGCCGCCATGTCGGTGCAGCCCCCGGTGAGCCAGACCTGCCGCTCCAGATCGCGCGCCTTGATCCGGGCGCGGAGCGCGCGCTCGTACCAGGGCTCGGCCGCGTCGCCCACGATGAGGATCAGGAAATCGGTCCCCCGGCGCGCGCGCAGGAGGGCGGCGGCGTCGATCAGCCCCTCGTGCCCCTTCCAGCGGGTGAGCCGCCCGGGCAGCATCACCACCGGGCGGTGGTCGTCGAGGATGCCCCAGCGCTCGGCCAGCGCGACGGTGCGCTCGGCGCTCACCGCGTCCTCGGAGAAGACCGAGATGTCGGCGCCGCGGGGGATGACGACGATGCGCTCCTCCGGCACCCGGTGGCGCTCGCGCAGGAGCCCGGCGACGAACTCCGAGACCGCGATCACCGGCTGCCCCTTGGCCATCACCGAGTTGTAGAGGCGCTTGAAGGGCAGATCCTCGTTATAGGCGCCGTGATAGGTGGTCACGAAGGGGGTCCTGGTGCGCGTCGCCGCCCAATAGGCGCTCCAGGCCGGGGCGCGGGAGCGGGCATGGACGACATGGATCCCCTCCTCGCGGATCAGCCGGGCGAGGAGACCCGCGTTCTGCCAGAGATTGAACGGGTTCTTCGTGGCGAGGTTCATCTCGAAGACGTCGCCGCCCGCGCGCAGCACGCGGGGGATCATCTGCCCGCCGGTCGTCGCCACCACGGCGCGCCCGCCGGCCGCGACGATCGCCTCGACCATCTCGAGCGTGCCCCGCTCCACCCCCCCGGTGTCGAGCCGGGGCACGACCTGGAGGATGCTGAGCGGGTTATGCCCTTCCTGCGCCGCCACCAACCGGCTATGGTCCCGGGCGCTTTGGCCCGCGGAGGAGGACGACGCCGACATGACCGCCCCGGAATTCCTGATACGCCCTCAGAAGCGGAGCCTTGCCTATCACAGGCTGGACGCGAAAGGCGATGGGGCAAAGCTCCCGGGCGTCGTGTTTCTCGGCGGCTTTCGCTCCGACATGACGGGGACCAAGGCGGTCTGGCTCGAGGATTGGGCGCGGGCGCGCGGCCGGGCCTTCCTGCGCTTCGATTATTCGGGCCATGGGGAGAGCGAGGGCGCCTTCGAGGAGGGCTGCATCGGGGACTGGGCCGAGGATGCCGAGGACGCGCTCGCCGCGCTGACCGACGGGCCGCAGATCCTGGTCGGCTCCTCCATGGGCGGCTGGATCGCGCTTCTCCTCGCGCGGCGCCGGCCCGAGCGGCTCGCGGCCCTCGTCGGCATCGCCGCGGCGCCGGACTTCACCGAGGATCTGATGTGGCCGGGCTTCGACGCGGGGCAGCGCGCCGCCCTCGCCGAGACCGGGCGGATCGAGCTGCCCTTCGACTACTCCGAGGAGCCGACGCCGATCACCCGGCGCCTCATCGAGGACGGCCGCGAGAACCTCGTCCTGCGCACGCCGCTCTCGCTCCGGGTGCCCGTGCGCCTCCTGCAGGGCACCGCGGACCCGGACGTGCCCCACGCGGTCGCGCTGCGCCTGATGGAGCATCTCGACGCGCCGGATACCCGCCTCACCCTCGTCAAGGGCGCGGGCCACCGCTTCTCCGAGCCCGCCGAGCTCGACCTGATCTCCGACACGCTCGATGGGCTCGACGCGGCCTTCGCCGGCGGCGCGCCCCGCGGCTGAGGCGGCGATGCGCCTCGGCGGGGTCTACGATCTGGCGCTCGAGGGGATCGAGGCGCTCGAACAGGCCGCAGAGCGCGCCGGGAGCTGGCTCGAGCCGCGGGTGCGCCTCGGCGTCACCGGACTCTCCGGCGCGGGCAAGACCGTCTTCATCACCGCCCTCGCCGCGAGCCTGATGCGCCCCGGCCGGCTCGTCGGCTTCGCGCCGGACCGCGAGGGCGGCACGCGCCTCCTCTCCGCCGTGCCGGCGGCGCAGCCCGACGCGGACGTCCCCCGCTTCCCGCTCGAGGCCAACATCGCGGCGCTGACCGGCACCCCCCGGCGCTGGCCCGCGAGCACGACCTCGGTGAGCGAGATCAGCCTCGCGCTGCGCTACCGCGACACCGGCTTCCTCGCGAGCTGGGGCCAGGCGCCGACGCTCCATCTCGACATCGTCGACTATCCCGGCGAGTGGATCCTCGACCTCGCGCTCCTCGAGACCGACTACGACGCCTGGGCCGCCGGCGCGCTCGCCGCCGCGGAGACCCCGCCGAGGCGCGCCCATGCCGAGGGCTGGCGCCGGGCGCTCGCCGCGGCCGATCCCGCCGCCGAGCACTCCGAGCCCGCGGCCGCCGCGCTGGCCGCCGCCTGGGCCGAGCATCTGCGCGCGGCGAAGGCGGCCGGGATCGCCGCGCTCACCCCGGGGCGGTTCCTGCTGATGCCGGAGAGCCTCGTCGGCGCCCCGGCCGTCACCTTCGCCCCGCTCCCCCCCGCCGAGGGCGCGGGCCGCGAGAGCCTGCGCGCCGAGATGGCCCGGCGCTTCGAGGCCTACAAGCGCACGGTGGTCGTTCCCTTCTTCCGCAAGCATTTCGAGAAGATCGACCGGCAGGCGGTGCTGATCGACCCGCTCGGCGCCCTGGCGCAGGGGCCGCGGGCCTTCGCCGAGCTGATGGCGAGCCTCGACGCGACCCTCGCCGCCTTCCGCCACGGGCGCAGCAGCGCCCTCGGCCGGCTCCTCGGCGCGCGGCGGATCGACCGTCTGCTCGTCGCCGCCTCCAAGGCCGACCATCTCCACCACACCGAGCATCCCCGCTTCGAGGCGCTGGTGCAGCGGATGCTGCGCGACGCCACGGCCCGCGCGGCGGGGGAGGGGACAGAGCTCCGCGGCATGGCGATCGCCGCGGTGCGTGCCACCATCGAGGGCGAGCGGCGCGAGCGGGGGCAGGCGACCCCCGTGGTGCGCGGACGCCTCGCCGAAGGGGGGGCGGTGGAGGAGTTCGACCCCGTCGGCCTGCCCGCCGATCTCGACCCCCTCTTCGCCGCGGCGGCCGATCCCGCGGCGGGGGCTGCGCTCTGGGCTGGCCTCGCGGTCGATCAGCCCCCGCTCGAGCCGCCGGCCTGGGGCCCGGGAGAGGACCGGGGCCCGCCCCATATCCGCCTCGACCGGGCGCTCGACTTCCTGATCGGCGACAAGATGAGGTGAGCGCGATGGCAGCGAGCGACACGCCCGAGGGGCCGCGGCGGCGGCGGGGCCGCAGGGTCGAGCCCGAGGAGACGCTCGATCCGGGCGCGGCGCCGCCGGTGCCCGATCCGGCCGATCCCGCGGCGGAGGCGCGCCCGGGCGCGCGGGCGCTGCGCCGTGCGGCGGAGGGGGGGCGGCTCTCCTGGACGGCCGGGCTCTTCTGGACCGGGCTCGGGGGCGTGCTCGTGCTGGCCCTCGGCCTCGCGCTCGACGCCTTCCTCGCCGATCTCGCCGCCGCCCATCCGGCGCTCGCCTGGGCGGGGGCCGGGCTCCTCGCCGCGCTCGCGCTCGCGCTTCTGGCCATGGCGGTGCGCGAGCTCGCGGCCCTCGCCCGGCTCGGACGGATCGAGGGGCTGCGCCGCCTCGCCGAGACCGCGCGCGAGGTCGCGGGGCCGGGGCCCGCGCGCGCCCTCGTCGCGGGCCTCTCCAAGCTCTATGCCGGGCGCGCGGAGGTCCGCGCCGAGGAGGCCGCGGCGCGCGCCGAGGAGATGCTCGACGGGCCGGAGATCCTCAAGATGGCCGAGCGGCGCATGATGCCCGCGCTCGACGCCGAGGCCGAGCGCGCCGTCTCCCGTGCCGCGCGCCGGGTCGCGGGGGTGACCGCGCTCCTGCCGATGGCGCTCGTCGATCTCCTGGCGGTGCTGGTGCAGAACGTCGTGATGATCCGCACCATCGCGGAGATCTATGGCGGGCGCGCGGGGTGGCTCGGCTCCTGGCGGCTGCTGAAGGCGGTGGCGCAGCATCTGGTGGCCACCGGGGCGATCTCGGCGACGGACGATCTCCTCGGCCCGCTGGTCGGCGGGGGGCTGCTCGGGCAGGTGTCGCGGCGCTTCGGCGAGGCGGCGGTCAATGCGGCGTTGACCGCGCGGGTGGGGACCGCGGCGATCGAGGTCTGCCGCCCGCTCCCCTTCGCCGAGCGCCCGGCGCCGAGGGCGAGCGCGCTCGTGCGCCGGGCGCTGACCGACTGGAGCCCCGCGCCCGGCCGCTGAGGCCTTGCGCCGGGCCGCGGCCTGCGCCAAGGGGGCGGCCATGCCCCGCTACAAGCTGACCATCGAATACGACGGCGCCCCCTTCGTCGGCTGGCAGCGCCAGGCCGAGGGGCGCTCCGTGCAAGGCGAGATCGAGGCGGCGATGGGCCGGCTCGAGCGCGGGCCGCACCGCGTGCAGGGCGCGGGGCGCACCGATGCGGGTGTGCACGCCACCGGCCAGGTCGCCCATCTCGACACGGCGCGGGAGTGGGACCCGTTCCGCCTCGCCGAGGCGCTCAACCACCATCTGCGCCCGGCGCCGGTCGCGATCCTCGCCGCAGAGCCCGCGGCGGAGGACTTCCACGCCCGCTTCGACGCCGTCCGCCGGCGCTACCGCTACCGCATCCTCTGCCGCCGCGCGCCCCTCACCCTCGACCGCGGCCGCGCCTGGCGCCTCCCCGCGCCCCTCGACATCGCGGCCATGCGCACAGGCGCCGCGCATCTGATCGGGCGGCACGATTTCACCACCTTCCGCTCCGCCCAATGTCAGGCTCACTCTCCCGTGAAGACGCTTGACGAAATCGTGATCCGCCAGGCGGAGGCCGAGGTGACCCTCGATTTCAGCGCCCGCAGCTTCCTCCACAACCAGGTCAGAAGCCTCGTCGGAACGCTCGAACGGGTCGGATCGGGGCGTTGGGAGCCGGATTCCGTGCGATCCGCGCTCGAAGCGCGGGACCGCGCGCGCTGCGGCCCGGTGGCGCCGCCGGACGGTCTCGCCTTAACCGCCGTGGAATATTCTCCCGCAAGACTGTGATCCGCGGCCCGGGCTCCCGCGTATCAGGGGCAACGAACCGCACCGCGGGACATTCGCAGCAGAGAGGATGGGACGCATGTCGACGACTTTTCAGAACGGGGAGGGGTCGGTCGCGCGTATCGCGATGGCCGCCGAGCTGCTCGACGCCGATACCGAACTCAAGCTGGCCCGTGCCTGGCGCGACGAGGGCTGCGAGCAGTCGCTCCACCGTCTGGTGAGCGCCTATATGCGCCTCGCCATCTCCATGGCCGCGAAATACCGCCGCTACGGCGCGCCGATGTCCGACCTCACCCAAGAGGCGAGCGTCGGGCTGATGAAGGCCGCCTCCAAGTTCGACCCGGATCGCGGGGTCCGCTTCTCGACCTATGCGGTCTGGTGGATCAAGGCCTCGATCCAGGACTACGTGATGCGCAACTGGTCGCTCGTGCGCACCGGCAGCACCTCCTCGCAGAAGGCCCTCTTCTTCAACATGCGCCGCGTCCGCGCCCGCCTCGAGGCCAAGCTCTCCGCCGAGGGCGACACCCCGACCTCCGACGAGATCCGCCGTGAGGTGGCCGCCGAGCTCGGCGTGCCGCTGCGCGACGTGGAGATGATGGAGGCCCGCCTCTCCGGCTCGGACTTCTCGCTCAATGCCCAGCAGTCGGGCGAGGAGGGCCGCGAATGGGTCGAGACGCTCGAGGACGACGGGCCGGGCGCCGAGGAGGAGGTCACCCGCACCCGCGATCTCGGCGTCGCCCGCGGCTGGCTGCAGGATGCCTTCGGCGCGCTGACCGAGCGGGAGAAGATGATCATCGCCGCCCGCAAGCTCGCCGACCAGCCTGAGACGCTGGAGAGCCTCGGCACCAAGCTCAAGCTTTCCAAGGAGCGCGTGCGCCAGCTCGAGGCCCAGGCCCTCAAGAAAATGCGCACCCGCCTCGAGACGGTCCACGGCACCGCGGTCAACGACCTCGCCCAGGCCCTCTGACCGGTCGGGGCGGGCCCGAGCGCCCGCTCCCGCGCAGCCCGGGGACCCGCACGCCCGCGGCGCCGCCCGAGAGGGCGCGCCGCCCCTCCCGCTCCGGCACAGCTTGGGGGGGCTGGGCCTTCCGAAAAGGCGCCAGAGGCGCGGCCCGGTCCCGCGCCGCTCGGGCCTCCGGGGGAGTCCTCCGGGCGAGGCCCATGGGCCAGCCGCCCCGCCGCTTGCCTCTGCGCCCCCGCTGTGAGACATCCCCGGCGGGGCCCCGTAGCTCAGCAGGATAGAGCAGCCGCCTCCTAAGCGGCAGGTCGCAGGTTCGAATCCTGCCGGGGTCGCCATCTGCCGGGCGGCGGGGTGACATATCCGTGACCTGTCATCGTCTTGTGATCCGCTGCTGCTAGCACCCCGGGCGACGGAGGTGCGAGATGTATGGACGTACCCGGCCCTGCCAGATCGGATACGCCCTGACCGAGCCGGAGAGCGGGTTCGCGTTTCAGCCACCGCGAACCGTCTTCTCCACCCGCTCGCGCCCGCTCGGGGCCCGTGCGATCCAGAACTGCCCCGCGGTGAACGGTCTCGAGCGCCAACTCGTGGAGATGCCCTCGCCGGTGGCGCTGCGTCTGCGCATGCGCGGGCCGGAGCTCGAGGTCGTCGAGAGCGGGACCTTCGTGCAGCGCGCGCGGCTGCAGCGCATGCTCTCGGTGCGCCCGCTCGAGAGCTGGCGCCATCCGAAGAAGCCCGTGATCGAGCTCCGCCTGCCGTTCTTCCTCGTCACCGACGAGCCCTGCATGATCGCCCAGCTGCCTCCCTTCCTCGCGCCGGGGATGCGGCGCTGGCCGGGGGCGATGGTGGCCCGGCGCTGGCCGCTCCATCTCTGGCCGCAGGACATCCTCTGGAGCTTCGAGTGGGACACGCCCGACGGCGAGCTCTCGCTCAAGCAGGGCGAGCCGCTCTGCCTGATGCTCTTCGAGTTCAACAGTCCCGACAAGCGCCCCGAGCTGGTCGAGGCCGAGCCGACGCCGGAGCTCGCCGAATACCGCGCCGGACTCGACGGAGCGGAGCAGATCACCCCCGATCTCGAGGCGCTCTGGCAGGCGGCGGCGGCGCGGCGCCCGTCCCGGCTGCTGCGCCCGGTCGAGGCGGCCGAGACCTGTGACTGAGCCGGCGCGCATTCCCGTCGGCTGGCGCACCGCCTCGCCGCAGGCGGCGCTCGCCTTCCTGCCGCCGGCGCCGCTCTCGGAGACCGGGGCGGATCTGCCGGCCGATGCGGGGCTCCTCGCGCGGCTCGTGGCGATCCGCGCCCCCTACGATCTGCGCCTCAGGCTGACGCCGCCCGGGGCGGGGCCGGTGCGCATGGGCCGGGTGCCGAAGGACAGCAGCCTGACCGAGGCGGCCTTCCGCGGGCTGGTCACGCCCATCCGCCCCGGCGCGGAGCGCGTGCGTGGGACGGTGGCGGTGCAGATCTCGCTCAACCTGCATTTCGTGACCGACGCGCCCTGCACGCTGCATCGCCTCCCGCCCTTCCTCTCCGCGGGATACCGGGGCTGGCCGGGGCCGCTGGTCTCCGGGCGCTTCCCGCTGACGCATTGGCCCCGCGCGCTCAATGCGGTGATCGAGTGGGAGGACCGGTCGCGCGATCTCGTGCTCCGCCGGGGCGAGGCGATGGCCTACGCCCTCTTCGCCTTCGAGGACGCCGAGGCGCTGCCCGAACTCGTGGAGGCGGCGGACACCCCGGCGCTCCGCCGCCAGATCGCGGGGGTGAACGAGGTGAGCGAGGTCGGGCGCAATGTCGGCCCGATGTTCGAGGAGGCGCGCCGGCGTCGCCCGACGCGCCTCCTGGTGCCCAAGGAAACCGGCGGGCCGGTCTGGTGAGCGGGGCTCAGCAGTCGAGCGTGGTGCGCCGCTCCCAGTCGGTGAGCTGGCGGGCGTAGTCCAGCCAATCCGCATGGCGGAGCTTGGCGAGGGCGGCCACCGTCTCGGTCCCGAGCCGCTCGGCGAGGACGGTGTCGGCCTCGAGCTCGCGCAGCGCGTCGAGCAGGTTGAGCGGGAGCTTCGGCGCGTCCGGCACCGTATGGCCCTCGGTATACATGTTGATGTCGAGCCGGCGGCCGGGATCGGCCTCGGTCTCGATCCCGTGGAGCCCCGCGGCCATCAGGGCGGCGGGCAGGAGATAGGGGTTGACCGCGCCGTCGGCGAGGCGGATCTCGAAGCGGCCGGGATCGGGGATGCGCACCATATGGGTGCGGTTGTTGCCCCCGTAGGTGACGGTGTTGGGCGCCCAGGTCGCGCCCGAGGTCGTCACCGGCGCGTTCAGCCGTTTGAAGGAGTTGACCGTCGGCGTCATGATCGCCGCGAGCGCCTTGGCATGGGAGAGCACGCCGCCGAGCCAGCTGTAGGCGAGGCGCGAGAGGCCGAGCTCGCCCGCCGCGTCGTGGAACAGATTGGTCGCGCCGTCCGGGCTCCAGAGGCTCACATGGGCGTGGCAGCCATTGCCGGTCAGATCGGCGAAGGGCTTCGGCATGAAGGTCGCGCGCAGCCCGTGCTTCTCGGCGATCGACTTCACCATGTATTTGAAGAAGGCGTGGCGGTCGGCGGTCTTGAGCGCGTCGTCATAGTCCCAGTTCATCTCGAACTGGCCGTTCGCGTCCTCGTGGTCGTTCTGATAGGGGCCCCAGCCGAGGGTCTGCATGGCGTCGCAGATCTCGGTGATGACGTCGTGCCGGCGCATCAGGGCCTGGACGTCGTAGCACGGCTTGGCCTGGGTGTCGGCCGGGTCGGCGAGGGCGTCGCCCTCGGGCGAGATCAGGAAATACTCGCATTCGACCCCGGTCTTCATCCGGTAGCCCTTGGCCTCGGCGGCCCCGAGCACGCGCTTCAGCGTGTTGCGCGGGGCGTGCGCCACCTCCTTGCCGTCGAGATAGAGATCGGCGGCGAGCCAGCCGACGGAGGGCTGCCAGGGGAGCTGGATCAGGCTCTCCGGGTCGGGGATCGCGAAGAGGTCGCTGTCCGCGGGCGTCATGTCGAGCCAGGCGGCGAAGCCGGCGAAGCCCGCCCCGTTCTCCGCCATATCCGCGATCGCCGAGGCCGGCACGAGCTTGGCCCGCATCACCCCGAACAAGTCGATGAAGGAGATCAGGAAATACTCGATCCCCCGCTCCTTCGCCTCTTTCGCCAGATCCACCGTCATGTCGTGTCTTCCCTGTTCGTCCGTGCTTCCGAGTGTGTCCCTTGGGGGCGGGAACCGGCCGGCGGGACTAGCCGGGCCGGCAAGTCTTGAGCGGTTGCGGTGGGGCCAGAACGCCGCTTCGAACGACGTAGAAGCGGTTCTTGGGAACCCCGTGCGAGTCGCAGAGCGGGATCAGCCACCGCTCCTCCTTGTTCGCGCGCCCGTCTTTCCAGAGCACCCGCGCGATGACCTCGAACGGCGTGCCGCACCGGACGGCCGCGCATTGGACACGCTTCGACTTCGCTGCGGTCCGATAGTGCCGCTCCGCCGTGCCGCAGGCGCATTTGACGGTCTTCTCGATGGCCGTCACCTCGACGTAAAAGTTGTTGTTCTTGTCCACCGCTGGGGGCGGCGATTTTCTGCACTTGCTCGTCTTTTTGAGCGGGACTGCCAAAATGTTCTCGACGAAGAACGGTTTGTCGCGGCTCGGATGGTTGTGCGAGGGACACAGGGGGATGATGTATTGCGCTCCGATCATGCCGGTCTTGTTCGGCCCGACCTGATAGAATTTGATGTGGGCGCCATGTTTCGTTTTGCTGCCGCAGCCGAGATAGGCGCATCGCCCGCGCACGGATCGGGTGTTGTTCGCCCAGTGATGGATCCAGCCATCGCAGCACGTGCAGGTGTCGTCGCTCGTCCTCTTGAGGTTCACGACGGGCCAGCGGGTCTCGTAAAGCTCAGGGTCTTGCTCGCCGCTGACGCCGAACGCGACCTCCTTGGAGTCATCTTTGGCCAACGAGCGCACTCCTTCCGCAGTTCCAGCTCCTCTGCGCCCGGCATATGCGAACGGACCGAGGCGAGACGGCCGTCGGCGGCGGGACGGGCCGGTCCAATTTGGCTGACGCTGCGGAAATGCGCAAATCCCGAATTGCGGCCATGCGGCCGGGGACCGCGGCAGGGAGGCCGCCGTCGCGATCACCGGCCGGGGATCCAGTTCGTCCCGGCGAGGGGGACCCCGGCCATGGCGGCGGCCTCGACGGTGAGGGCGGCGAGGTCCTCGGGCTCCAGGTTGCGGACATGGCTCTTGCCGTTGGCGCGGGCGAGCGTCTGCAGCTCCATGGTCATCACGGCGAGGTAGTTGCGCAGCCGCCGGCCGGCCTTCTCCGGGTCGAGCCGCTTGGTCAGCTCGGGGTCGGTGGTGGTGATCCCGGCCGGGTCGCGGCCCTCGTGCCAATCGTCATAGGCGCCGGCGGTGGTGCCGAGCTTCCTGTAGTCCTCCTCGAGGGCGGGGTCCTGGTCGCCGAGGGCGATGAGGGCGGCCGAGCCCATGGAGACCGCATCCGCCCCCATCGCCATCGCCTTGGCCACATCCGCGCCGGAGCGGATGCCGCCGGAGACGACGAGCTGGACCTTGCGGTGCATGTCGAGCTCCTGGAGCGCGCGGACCGCCTCGCGCACCGCCGGGAGCGTGGGGATGCCCACATGCTCGATGAAGACCTCCTGGGTCGCCGCCGTGCCGCCCTGCATCCCGTCGACGACCACGACGTCCGCCCCCGCCTTCACCGCGAGCGCGGTGTCGTAATAGGGCCGCGCCGCGCCGACCTTCACATAGATCGGCTTCTCCCAGGCGGTGAGCTCGCGCAGCTCCTGGATCTTGATTTCCAGATCGTCCGGGCCGGTCCAGTCCGGATGGCGGCAGGCGGAGCGTTGGTCGACGCCTTCGGGCAGGGTGCGCATCTCGGCCACCCGCGGGCTGATCTTCTGGCCGAGGAGCATGCCCCCGCCGCCGGGCTTCGCGCCCTGGCCGACGACGACCTCGATGGCGTCCGCCCGGCGCAGATCGTCCGGGTTCATGCCGTAGCGGGAGGGGAGATACTGGTAGACGAGGAGCGAGGAGTGCGCCCGCTCCTCGTTCGTCATGCCGCCGTCGCCCGTTGTGGTGGAGGTGCCCATCGCCGAGGCGCCGCGCCCGAGCGCCTCCTTGGCCTCGGCCGAGAGCGAGCCGAAGGACATGCCCGCGATGGTGATCGGGATCTTCAGGTGCAGCGGCTTCTTGGCGAAGCGGTCGCCGAGGACCACGTCGGTGTGGCAGGCCTCGCGATAGCCCTCGAGCGGGTAGCGGCTCATGGAGGCGCCGAGGAACACCAGATCGTCGAAGCAGGGGACGCGCCGCTTCGCCCCCCCGCCGCGGATGTCGTAGATCCCGGTGGCGGCGGCGCGGCGGATCTCCGAGATGGTGTAGTCGTCGAAGGTGGCCGACTTTCTCGGCGTCGTCTTCGGACTGTGCGAATAGTCGGCCATCAATAGGCGTCCATGTTGTCGATGGAGAAGGAGTAGAGCGTGCGGGCGGAGCCGTAGCGGGTGAACTCGTCGGGGTCGGCGTCGAGCCCGGCGGCGGCGAGGAGCTCGGCGAGCTCCTTGCGGTGCTTGTCCTTCATCTGCTTCTTCACGCAGTCGGCGCCGAGGGAGGCGACGCGCCCGCGCACGTAGATCCGCGCCTCGTAGATCGAGTCGCCCAAGTCGGGCCCCGCGTCGCCGAGGACCACGAGCCGCCCCGCCTGCGCCATGAAGGCCGCCATATGGCCGACCGAGCCGCCGACGACGATGTCGATCCCCTTCATGGAGATGCCGCAGCGCGCCGAGGTGTTCCCCTCGACGACGAGGAGCCCGCCATGCCCCGTCGCGCCGGCCGATTGCGAGGCGTTGCCGGTCACGCGGACGGTGCCGGACATCATGTTCTCGGCCACCCCGGTGCCGGCATTGCCCTCGACCCGCACGGTCGCCGCCTTGTTCATGCCGGCGCAGTAGTAGCCCGCATGGCCCGCGACCGTGACCTCCACGGGGCGCTGCAGCCCGCAGGCCAGCGCATGGGCGCCGCCCGGATTGCGGATGCGGAAGGCCCCGCCCTCGGCCGCCTGCAGCGCGGCGTTGACCTCGCGGACGGAGGACGCGGCGAGGTCGAATTCGGTGTTCGCCAGGGTGTCGCTCATGCGGCGTGGCTCCAGCTGTAGATCCGCGCGGGCTCGGGCTCCCAGATCTCCGCATGGCCGACGCCGGGGAGCTTGGCGATGGCGCGGAACTCGGAGGCCATCGCCACCCAATCGTCGGTCTCGGCGATCACGGCGGGCTTGCAGGCGATCGGGTCGCGCACCACGGCGAAGCCCTCCCCGGTGCCGATCGCGAAGGTGAAGAAGCCGTCGAGATCGCGGATCGCCGCCTCGATGGCCTGGTCGAGCGTCTCGCCCCGGCGCATCCGCTCGGCGAGGAAGCCCGCGGCCACCTCGCTGTCGTTCTCCGTCTGGAAGCGCTCGCCCGCCCGCTCGAGCACCCGGCGCAGGCGGTTGTGGTTGGAGAGCGAGCCGTTGTGCACGAGGCAGGTGTCCGCGCCGGTGGAGAAGGGGTGCGAGCCCGCGACCGTCACGGCGCTCTCGGTCGCCATGCGGGTGTGGGCGATGGCGTGGGTGCCGGCGCGGCCGGCGAGGCCGTAGCGCTCGGCGATGCGGTCCGGGTCGCCCACGCCCTTGAACACCTCGATGGAGCGGCCCTCGGCGAGGACGATCACGTTCGGGTCCGCCTCGATGATCGCGGCGCGCGCCTCGGCGCCGCGGCCCGCCTCGGCGATGCGCAGGAGGCCGTGATCCTCGAGCTCCTCATGGCCGACGGAACAGCCGAGCCGCGCCTCGACCGCATCGGCGAGGGCGCCCCAATGGGTCTCCCCGGAGGCGGAGACGCAGGTGAGCTTGGTGCCGGCCTCCGCCTCGCCATAGACCGCGAAGCCGGCGGAATCGGGGCCCCGATCACGCATCTCGTGGAGCATCAGGGCGGTGAGGCGGCCGAGCTCCGGCGCGAGCTCCGGGGTCTTCAGGAACAGTCCGGCGATGCCGCACATGGGCATTCTCCTCAGGGGATGACGCGCGGACGCTGGCGCATTCGGGCCCCCACGTCAAGAAAATTTTTTTCCTCTTATGAAACCCACAGAGATGGCAGTCACAGCTCCGCCTCGCCCTCGGGCGTGACGATCACCGAGAGATAGACCGCCGGCAGATGCTTGAGCTCGAGCGGCCCGTGCAGCGCCTGCGCGTCGAAGAAGAGCGAATCGCCCGGGCCGAGCTCGTAGGTCCGGTCGCCATGGCGATAGGTGAGGGCGCCCTCGAGCATATAGATGAACTCGACCCCCGGATGCTGGAAGATCGGATGCGCATCCGAGGTCTCGTCGAGGGTGATGAGATAGGGCTCGACCTGGGTCTTGCTGCGCAGGGAATGGCCGAGGAGCTGGTAGAGATGGCCCTTGTGCGAGCCGCGCCGCTCGATCGCGAGCCCCTGGCCCGCCTTCACGTAGGTGGCCTCGCGCTTCTCGTCGTAGCGGGCGAAGAAGGTGGCGATCGGCACGTTGAGCGCGGTCGCGAGCGCCTGCAGCGTGGCGAGCGAGGGGGAGGCCTGGCCGGTCTCGATCTTCGAGAGCATGCCCGTCGAGATCGAGGCGGCGCGCGCGAGATCGGCGAGCGTCACCTCGAGCGCCTGGCGCGTCGCGCGGATCTCCGCGCCGATCGCAGCCTCTAGGGCGCGGTCGATCTCGGCTCCCTTCTCGCTCACGGGAGGGGCGCCCCCGGCCTCGGCCCCGCCGTCATCGCGGCGCCTCCTCGGGCTCGAGATGGAGCCGCTTGCCGGTCCAGGGATGGCGCGCGGCCGCCGCCTCGTCGAGCGTGACCCCGAGGCCCGGCGCGTCCGAGGGGATCACATGGCCCTCCTCCCAGCGGATCGGCGTCTCGAGCAGCTCGGCGAAGAAGCCGTCGAAGCGGCGGATCGCCTCGAGGATCAGGAAGTTCGGCGTGCAGGCCGAGAGTTGGATGTTGGCCGCCGCCACCACCGGCCCGCAATAGAGATGCGGCGCGATCTGCGCATACTGCGCCTCGGCCATGCCGGCGATCTTCTTGGCCTCCAGGAGCCCGCCGACGCGCCCGAGATTCATCTGCAGGATCGACGCGGCCCCGCTCCCGAGCACCCGCGCGAACTCGTATTTCGTGGCCAGCCGCTCCCCGGTCGCCACCGGCACGGAGGTCGCCGCCGCGACGCGCGCCATCTGCTCGGGCATCTCGGGCGGGGTCGGCTCCTCGAACCAGAGCGGGCGGGCGGGCTCGATCGCCCGGGCGAAGCGGATCGCGCCCGAGGTGGTGAACTGCCCATGCGTGCCGATCAGCAGATCCGCCCGGTCCCCCACCGCCTCGCGGATGCCCGCCGTGAAGCGCGCCACCCGGTCGAGCTCCGCGATCCCGGGCTGGCGGCCGTCATAGACGCCGTAGCGATCCGCCGGGTCGAATTTGAGCGCCGTGAAGCCCTCCGCGACATAGGCCGCCGCCTGCTCGGCCGAGGCCTCCGCATCGTGGTAGAACTCCGCCCCCGCGCCCTCTGGCGGGTAGAGATAGGTGTAGGTCCGCAGCCGCTCGTGCACCCGCCCGCCGAGGAGCGCATGCACCGGCTTGCCCGTCTCCTTGCCCAGGATGTCCCAGAGCGCCATCTCGAGGGCGGAAAGGACGGCGAGGAGCGTGATGTCCGGCCGCCCGCCATAGCCGCGGCCATAGACCTCGCGCCAAAACGCCTCGATCGCTGGGAAGGGCCGGTCGAGGAGATGCCGCGCCGCCACCTCCTCGATCATCCGCGCCACCGTCTCGGGCGCGAAGCTCGCGGCATAGGCCTCGCCGAGCCCGGTGACGCCGCCGTCGGTCTCGAGGATCGCGAAGACGAAATATTGCCCGCCGAGCTCGGGCGTCGGATTGCCGACGACGATGGTGCGGACGTCCTGAATGCGCATCTCTGGCCTCCCGCGCGCCGGGCCTCCACCCATGACCGAAACCCACGCCCCCCGCAAGGCCCTCGCACCCCGCTTGACAGCGCCCGCGCCCGAGGCCAAAAGCACCACCCAGGGGCGGTTAGCTCAGTTGGTAGAGCACAGTGTTCACATCGCTGGGGTCACTGGTTCGAGCCCAGTACCGCCCACCACCCAACACCTGGATATGCCTACGTTTTCGGCCTGGGGCGTAGAGTCGGAACATTTCAAGGGGTTAGCGCGCTGGTTCGGCGCAATTTATGCGGAAGTGGGGTCTTGGGCGTCTTAGGTCGTTGTTTTCGCGCCAGTTTTCTCCAAACGCGAGGTTGCATGACCCCAAGCAACCTGTCATCGCGAGCGATGGGGTTGCTGGTTCGAGACAACGATGCTCCACCACCTAACTACTTGATATATCTACGTTTTCGGCCTGAGGCGTAGAGTCAAAACACTTCAATGGGTTAGCGCGCTGGTTCGGCGCAATTTATGCGGACGTGGGGTCTTGGGCGTCTTAGGTCGTTGTTTTCGCGCCACTTTTCTCCAAACGCGAGGTTGCATGACCCCAAGCAACCTGTCATCGCGAGCGATGGGGTTGCTGGTTCGAGACAACGATGCTCCACCACGCACTCCGTGCGTTTAACTGGTCCGTCGGGTGTCTCCAAAAGTGTGCGATATTTCATGGGCTTGGTGCCTTGGCCGGCAGGGGTCGACGCGGAAGTTTGGTCCGGAGCGGCCGATTTGGCGGCGCCTCGGTCACGTTTTCTCTGTCAGCGGTTTCGCCTGACCCCAAGCAACGCTTAGTCGAGCTGGGGGAACCCCAGTTCGCGGCGCTGGTCCTCCCAGCGCAGCGGCAGTCGATCGAGCAGTCGCAGGCGGGACGGCGACAGTTCCACCGGTTGTGTGCCGGCGCGGATCGCCACCCGGATATCGGGGGCGAGGTAGGCGAGCGGCAGTGTCCTTGCGACAACGCGATGATCGCGGCCGAGTTCGCGGGCCAGCGCCCGCAGTGAGGACGTTCCGCAGGTCAGAAGGCGCCGGGTCCAGGTCTCGGCCTCGTCGAGCAGCGTGACCAGAGCGGCGTCGGGCATCGGGCGGAGGACCTCGCCGAGCACGAGCTTCGTTTCCTGCCCGCGTTTGCGCAGCCGCAGCGGGCCAGCGGCCTGCACGCGCTCTTCTATGATTGCCGGAACGCCCGCAAGGCGCTGCAGGGCGGCCCCATCGATCGACAAATGCAAGCTCTCGTCGGTAATCTGCGTCCGGAGGTCGAGGTCCAGGACCAGCGGCCGCAGCTCCGATCCGGTCGCGCCCGTGATGCGCGCGGCCAGCCCCGCCAGCCGGTGCCGATGGGATTTCTCCTCTGCTGCAGAGCGCGACCCTGGCAGGATCGCGTCTACCACCCGGTCCGAGGTCACCGTCGCCGCGAGCAGCGCCCGGACCGCTTGCTCGACCGGCAGTGCCGGGAGGCGCCAGCCATGATTACAGTCACGTGCGCTCCTGCTAATCAGGTCGTGAGAGACGTAGTAGCGATAGCGCACGCCCCTCTTGCTCGCATGGCTCGGTGTGAGGGGCCGCCCCTCGGCATCGGAGAGCCGGCCGGCAAGCGGGCTCGGCTCTGAGGCCGCGCGGCGCGCGACCGCGTTGCCATCGAGCAGGGCCTGTGCAGCGTCCCAGGTCTCGCGATCGACGATCGCCTCGTGCTGCCCGGGATAGCGGGTGCCTTTGTGGCGGACCTCGCCGACATAGACCGGGTTCCGCAGCAGGGCGACCAGCGCGCCGCCGGAGAAGGGCCTGCCTCCGACCTTGTCGCCCGAGCGGAGCCGCCGGCGCTTCGAGACGATGCCGTCGAGGGCGAGTTCCGCCTTCAACGGCCGGATCGCGCCGAGGGTGACATACCGCGCGAAGATGTGGCGGACGGTTGCGGCTTCGCCCGCGTTAACGACCAGTCGCTTCTCGACGGCGTCGAAGCCGATCGGCACCGGCCCGCCCATCCAGAGCCCCTTCGCGCGGGAGGCAGCGATCTTGTCCCGAATCCGCTCGGCGGTGACCTCGCGCTCGAACTGGGCGAAGGACAGCAGCATGTTGAGTGTCAGCCGGCCCATCGAGCTTGCGGTGTTGAATTGCTGGGTCACCGATACGAAGCTCGCGCCCACTATGTCGAAGACCTCCACCAGTTTCGAGAAGTCAGTGAGCGAGCGGGTCAGCCGGTCGACCTTATACACGACGACGATGTCGATCCGGCCGGCGCGGATGTCCCCGAGCAGCCGCTGCAACGCCGGCCGCTCGAGTGTGCCGCCGGAGAGGCCGCCATCGTCGTAAGGGGTCTCGAGCTCCACCCAGCCTTCGGAGCGCTGGCTGCGGATGAAGGCGGCGCAGGCCTCGCGCTGGGCGTCGAGGGAGTTGAAGGCCTGCTCCAGCCCCTCCTCGGTCGACTTCCGGGTATAGATCGCGCAGCGCCGGCGCGGGGCCGTCTCACGCCTTGCCATCCCTGCCATCTCCCGTCAGTCCGAAGAAGGCCGGGCCGCTGCGACGCGTGCCTGTGATCTCACGCGCGATCGCTGAGAGCGAGCGCCAGCGCCGCCCCGCCCAGTCGAAGCGCCCGTCCTCAAGCACCTCGACGCGATGGGTGCCGCCGCCCCAGTCGCGAACGAGGACGGTCCCCGGGGTCAGCATGGCCCCGCCCGGTTGGCGGGATGGAGAGGCCAGATGGCTTTCGGACCGCCTTCGCCGTTTCCGGCCCTCCACCGGATCCGGTGTGCGGCTGCCCGCCTGCAGCGCATGAGCGAGCGCCAGCCGGGCGAGCCGGTCGGGCAGGGCGGACGGCATGCCGGAGCCGAACCGAGCCTTCCACTCCGCGGCGAGCTCCGCGCCTGTGAGGTGCGGGAGGCGGTCGAGCGCCGCCTCCGCCGTCTTCGTCGCGCGCCTGGTCATAGGACTGAGGCTGCTGCGCCAAGGCGATAGACCTTCTGCTCCCCCTCGGTCACGAGCCGGACGTCGAACCCCCTCTGGCGGAGGCGGGTCAGCGCGGCCCGCGTCGTGTGCGGCTGCCAGCCGAGCGAGGCGCTCAGTTCGGCAAGCGCGGCCCCCTTGCCCGTGGAGATCATCTGCACGAGCATGCCGAGTTTGCCTCCCGGACATACCGGAGCCGCCTCGGTTGCCGGCTCGACTTCGTCGGTTGGCCCCGCTGGCTCTTTGGACGGGTCCAGTCCGAGAGCCGCGAGCCCGGACGGGGTGATCGCAAGGCCGACAGCGCAGTCATCCTTGCGCCGCCAGATGCCGTCCTCGGTCGTGGCGGCTCGCTCCTCAACCAGGCCGCGCTTCAGGAGCGCGCCGAGGGATCGCGAAAGCGCCCCGCCCCTGGCCTTCAGAGACGCAGGCGCGGGAAGTATGCCGCCATCGGAGCGGGACGCGGCGGTCGAGAGAAGTACCGTCTGGGTTTCGGAAAGTGTCATGCGGGATCCTCCTTCCGTTGGATCGGCCAGGCGCCCCGTGCGCCCGCCTCGTACCGACCAAAGGCCCGGATCCCGCCGGGCCTGCTTCTTCGAGGGGCGACCGGCCCTGGAAGCACCGACACTGACGCTTGCCGTGACGCGGAAGTCCAGCGGAGAGTGCAGGATGACAAGGGAAGCGGCCTCATTTTCCGGCCGTGCCCGCGGATCGGCATCAGCCCGGCGGTGGCGTGCGCAGCCGGGCGAGCCGTGGCGGGCCGGAGGGGTCGCCGAGCCGGGCGACTACCCGGTGGTTGCCGAGGTCGGTCAGCTCCCGCGCAGACACGTCGCCGCCGAGCCAGGGGGCGAGCGTTGCGGCATCGGCCGGGCCGCCGCGGAAGGCCACCAGCGAGGCGCAGTTCGAGAGCACCGCATGGGCGACGTCGTCGCTGCGGTTGCGGCCGTCGATCTGGGCGAGCGACTGGTTGGCGAGCGTCGTCTCGAGGCCGAACTTCCGGCCCTCGGCAAGCATCGCGCCAAGCAGGCTGCTGGCATAGCCCTGGAACTCGTCAAGATAGAGCCGGAAGGGCCGGCGCGCGTCCCGGGGCAGCGCAGCGCGCTGCAGGGCGGCGCCGAAGAGCTTCGTGGTGATCAGCGCCCCGATCAGCGCGGCATCGGCCTCGCCGACGGCGCCCTTGGCGAGGTTGACGAGGCAGGGGCGTCCTTCGGCCATCGCGGCGGCGAAGTCGAGGCTAGAGCGCGGGGCGCAGAGCACCGGGCGCAGGGCCGGGTTGCCAGTGAACTGCGTCAGCTTCGAGACGATGTAGGGCGCTATGTTCTCCAGCGTCGCGTCGCCGCCGGCGCGGGTGGCGATGCCGCGCCAGAAGCGGTGGACGTTGGGGTCGGTGCAACGCTCGAGCGCCTCGCGCCGCCACTTCGCCTCCGTGAAGACGCGATCGAGGTCGAGCAGCGTGGCCTCCGCGCCCTCCGCCTCCATGAGCAGGAGCAGGGCGTTCCGGAAATAGGCATCGAACATCGGCCCGAAGCCCTCCGGCACGTCGCGGTAGAGCCGCTTGAAGGCGCCGATGAGCTGGTTGCAGACGAAGTTGCGGTGGCGCTCCGGCGCGCGGCCCTCGGGCTCCAGCAGGTTGAGGGTGAACGGAGCGCCCCTTTCGGAGAGATCGGCGATCATCGCCCGCTCCATCGTCGCAGGGGTGAGCTCCATGGCGATCTCGTCGAAGAGATCACCGTGCGGATCGATCACGCAGAGCCCGTGGCACGCCTCGAGATCGCAGCGGATCATGTGGGCGAGCAGGGTGCTCTTGCCGGTCCCGGTCGCGCCGGTGATGTAGAGCCCCTGCGCGCGGACGGCGTCCGGGACGATCACCCGGCGGCCGGCATCGGTGCGGCCGATCGGCGTGCCCGGATGCGCGGCGGCACAGGGCCGGGCGCGCAGCCGCTCGGCGCGCAGGCGGCGCAGGTGGTCGAGGGCGCCAGTCGCTGGGAACTGCACGGGCGCGGGCGCACTGTCCGGGGCGGCGATGCAGAGATCGATCTCGAAGTCGCGGGCATCCGCCGAGGTGCTGGCGAAGAGCGCGTCCTCGAGACAGGTGATCAGCCAGGGCTCCAGCGGTGCGGGCGTCGAGACGCGGAGGTCGACGGCGATGCCGGCGGAGCTTCCCTGCCAGGCCTCGAGGCGCCGCAGCCCCTCGAGGATGATCATGTGCTCCGGCAGATGGAGCCCCCAGTCGTCGAGGCTCTTCTGAAGCATGCCGGTCACGAGTCCGATCGGGCGCAGGTCGGCCGCTTCGAGTGCGACGGCGCGGCACTCGAGGCCGAGCGTCGCCGGGCCCTCGAGGCCGGCGAGCAGGTGCAGCGCGTTGACGAGCCTCGCCGGTGTGGCGTCGGGATGCGCGAGCGCGAGGCGGTGACATGCCGCTTTCGGGACGGGGTCGGGCTCCGGCAGGGCGTTGCCCGACCGCCGGCGGAGGGCATCGGCGTATTCCAGAGGCGTCACCGGCACCGGGCGGAGCCGGGCTTCGCTGGCGTGCCATGCCCTGGGCCCTGACGGCGTCTCGTGGATGTCCAGTCCGGGCAGCGCGAGCGTCGCGGCCTGCCGCAGCGCGTCGCCCGACGGCAGCGAGCGGTATGGCGTTGGGTAGGTGGCGGCAGCGGACCACTGCGTGAGGTCAGAAGATGCCCCGTCCGAGAGGCCCGGCGACTGCGTGCCGTTGGAGGCTGCTCCGGCCACCAGCGCGACATCGACGCTGACGGGCTGGTCGGGGTCGTCTCCGAAGACGAAGTCGACCGCCAGCCGGTCGGCGGGCGCCAGCCCGCGCGCGAGGCGCAGGAGGGCGCCAGCCGCGGCGCGGGTGCGGGACGCGGCCCTGCCGGACGGCGTGAGGCGGAGGGCGGCGAGAGCCCCGGCAGCGGGAGACTGTCGATCCGTGGTCGGGTGCGGGGGGGTGCGGCTCATCATCGTCATGCACGGCCCATCGCGGCGGCGTGCGTCCGCCTTGCAGCCGCGCCGGAACCAACCGCATGCGAGGCCGGCAATCTGGCCGCGCCTCGCTGCTTCCCTGAGCTTCGCGACCCGCGGCAGCGCAGGCCTGCCTGTGGCGTCCCGGGCGGTCCGCTTCTGGTCGCCGACCTTCTCTGTGGATCGGATGCCGCGAGACGGCGCTTGCTCCGGGGGGCGCCCGACCGGGGAGGGGCGGCCGATGGGTCCGCCCTCACTGGCTCAGAGACAGGACAGCTCGATTGCCGGCCCTGCGGCAGGTCGGGCCCCGGTCGGGCGGATGCCGGCCGACTCCCACGGAACATGATCGCCGTGCGATCGGCCTTCGGATCCGTTGGAGTCGCTGAGCGGCACGGCTTCGGTCCGAGCGCGTTGCGCATCCGCGTGACGTGCGGCATCGGCGGCGCCCGTGACGCGGCCGCTCCCATGACGGCACGAGGGACACGAGAGGCCAGTCACGCGCTCGCCCGGGTTCGCGCCATCCAGTCCGGACGCGACCCGACTTTCGGCTTGGCGGGTTTCACGCGCCTCCCTCCGCTGTTTCGCGGTCATGGCGTCCGGACGAAAGGCGGCGTCTGGAAAGGCGGCGTCTGGGGTTTCAATCCGCTGTTTCGCGGTCATGGCGTCCGGACCCGGCCGAACGTGCTGACCGTCGAACTCGACCTGGAGTTTCAATCCGCTGTTTCGCGGTCATGGCGTCCGGACAGGTCGAACGTGCTGACCGTCGAACTCGACCTGGAGTTTCAATCCGCTGTTTCGCGGTC
>CAZNTX010000021.1:44102-47274 GCA_964576075.1 uncultured Limibaculum sp.
ATGGCGTCCGGACAGGTCGAACTGAAATGCAAGCACCTCAACGAGGTTTCAATCCGCTGTTTCGCGGTCATGGCGTCCGGACTCAGGTGGTGCAGGTGGCTGATTTCATGGGCGCTCCTGTGCCGATTTCGATGAGATGAGAGGATGCCCGAGGCGGGTCGATTTCGCAAGGATTTCGTTAACACCGGGCTGATCCGCGTGCCATCTCAGGCAGTTGTTGGCTCTCCAAGGGCGTTTGCCGCCGCTGACGCCGGCAGCGCCCAGCGGGTCACCCGCGCAGCATGCCCCGTAGCCGGCCGCGAGGCCATCCCCTGTGGTCCCGGTCCCCGCTGCATGCGCCTGGATCACGCGGCCACAGGGGACTGGAGACGTGGACCCAGAAGCCTGGGCCGGGAGCGGAACGGGGTCGGCCGGCGGGGCCGGTTCCGGGCCCCTGCCGCGGATCCATGGGCGGGCGCGACAGCCGGCGGCCGGCGCGGCGCCGGCTGTCGCAGGTGCCGGTTGGGAGAGGCGAGGGGGAGGCTGCCGGATGGCAGGACGCCGCGGCCCGGGGGACGGGCCGCGGCGGGTGTCGGGGGCATGGCGGGAGGCGCCGGGATCGCAGGGCCGGGCTCGACGCCCCGGCGGAGCGCGCATTGCGGGATGGGCCCCGGTCATCGCGCTTCGGGCGCGCGCTCTGCCCGGTCCCGGGCGGCCTCCAGCAGGGCGCGGGCATAGGCGGCGAGCCCGGCCGGCGAGCGGACCGTCTGCGGTTCGGCCGGGGCTGGGCCCACCTGCCGGGGTGAGCCCGGGGCCCCTGCGGCGTGCGTGCCCGCCCCGGCGCCGGAGCTGTCCGGCGGGGCCTGGGCCGGCGCCGCCGCGGCCGTGTAGCCGGGCGGGGACATGGTCCCGGCCCCGGCTGGGCTCGCGGCCTCCGCAGCGCCGAGACGCGCGGCGATCTCGGTGAGGCTCGGCGCGGGCTCCGCCGCGCCCGCGGCCGGGGCGAGCGCGAGCAGGCCGACGGCGAGCGGCCCGAGGGCGCGGCGGGCGGCGGGGCGGGTCATTGCACCGTCTCCGCGCAGAGGGTCTGAGCCGGATCCGGGGCGGCGGCCGTCTCCTCCGGCGCCTCGCCGGCGAGGCGTCGCATGGCCGCGACGCTGGTGCGGAGCTCGGCGATCGTCTGCCGGACATGGGCATCGCGCGGCGAGGTCAGCAGCGCGCAGTCGGCCCGGGCCGGGTCGGTGGGCGCCGCCCGGGCCGGGCGAAGCCGGCGGCTGGTGCAGCCGCCTCGGGCGACGGCGCTGCGGCCAGGGGCGCGGAGCCGGGCTCGGGGGCGTCGGCCCAGGGGGCGAGGAGGGCCCCCGCCGCCAGGGCGGCGAGGGCGAGGCCCGCTCCGATCTCGAGCAGGCGGTTGGGGCGCGGCGCCGGGGTGGCGGCGTCCCGGGCCTCGGCCGCGGTGCCGCGGTCCCGGTCCGCGGGGAGACGGATCGTCCCGGCCATCACTCGACCTCCCGCGCGGCGAGGGCGTCGTCGGCCCCGATCGCGCAGACCCAGTCGCGCGCGAGCCGAGCGTATTGTCGCGTCGAGAGGTGGCGAGAGTCGTGGAAACGGCTCGGGAACATGACGGGACAGCCGCGCATCTCGGGGGCCTCAACCCACGCCAGGACGGATGCTTGCGTGTTTTCAGACACTTCGAACTGGACGGGGCGCCCTGTCTTCCGCTGAATGATCGAGACCCGATCGCGCACAACCCCGCCCACGACGAGGTCGGTCACCCTCAGCCGGACGAGATCACAGCCGCGAAGCTTGCTATCGATCGCGAGGTTGAAGAGGGCGAGGTCGCGGAGGTTGCCCGCAAGCTCGAGGCGGGCACGGATGGACCAGACCTGTTTTGGCTGAAGGGGTCGCTTCTGGCCGATGAGCCGGCCTTTGTTCCACGGCACGCGCTTCGCTCGGACGGCTGGGAGCTGGTATCTGGACATGAGGTTGCCTCCATCCAGCCCTCCCAGCCCAAGCGCCGACACCACGCCGGCGCCTCCATGTTGCACCCGCCGCCGAATGTCCGGATCTGGATCGCGTGCTCGTCCTGATCCGCTGCAGCGCGGCATGGCGGTTCAGAGCCCCGTAGCGGACCTACTCCAGAAGACGAGTGAGCAATCGCAACATGAAGGTCAGCACATCTGACTCTTCTCCAACGCTGCGGCGCCGTTGGAAATGCCGCCATTCGCTGCGGTTGCGTCAGGCCCGCCAAGCCGGTTGGCCGAGTTGCGGACGGAACGGACCTCCGCCGAATGACTGTTCGGCCGGAGTTCTGCCTTATGCATCGTCGAGAAAGCCGCTCCGTGCAGGTCGGGCCATCAGACGTTCACGCGGCGAAAAAGTCCCATTCACCAGGCGCGACTTCGGTAAGGGTTCGACCATCGGCGAGCCGTTCCGGTTCTCGTCAGACTCGGCGAATGCCAGCAAGAGCCGCTCGCGCGCTGTCGGCGCCTGACTCGCGTTGTCCTGGAGAATGCCGAGCACGCTCAGCCAAAATTCGAACCCCGGCTGATCGGCCTCCCGGTCGAGCACGTTCTCGTAGAGGAGCGTCACGTAGTCCGCGTCCGCGAAGACCGCAGGGTTACCAGAGACGCGGCGGCAGCGCTGGGGTGAGCAGATGTCGGCCGTATTGCCCCGGGGACGAGGGCCGATCTCACCGTCGCAAGTCTCGCCTCACCGCGCCATCAGCCCGTCAAGGACCCGCTGCGCGCCTGCGTCTGGAAGGCCGGCGGCCCCGTCGTGTCGACAATGATCGTTGACGGCCGGGTTCTGGTGCGCGAGCAGCGGTTCCAACTCGCCGACGAGGAACGGCTGACAGCCGAGGGCGTGGCGGCGGTGGAAAAACTGTGGAATATGGACGAAGCGCAGGAATATCTCGCTAGGGCATGACCCGGATACTCTCACCCTCGAACGATTGAACAAGCAGATCAAACGCCGTTTCGCCGTGGTAGGGATCTTGTTGCACCGACGCGGCCATCATCCGCATCGTCGGCGCGCTGATAGACCAACGACGAGTGGCCGTCGCGCGCCGCTACATGGGGCTGGAGCCGCTGCCCGCATCATCGATACTGACATTGTCAGGCTGCCCGCCGTGGCGGCCTTAACAGGCTGCTGAAAAACACCTTGCTCGACGCGGTTTTGAGAACATGATTCA
>CAZNTX010000022.1:0-46876 GCA_964576075.1 uncultured Limibaculum sp.
GGGTCAGGCGGGGCGGGGGCGGGCCTCGTCCTCGGGCGCGGAGGAGATGTCGGGCGGCGTCTCGGCGGAGGGCGGAGCGCGGGGCGGCTCCGGCGCGGGGTCGACCTCGGCGGCGGGGGCCGGGTCGTCGTCGACGAGGAGCGGGAGCATGGCCGCTTCGCCGATCTCGCCCTCGGCGCCGTCGGGGCGCGGGGCGCCGAGGGCCTTGGCGAGCCAGCCGCGGACCACCGCCTCCGGCTCGCCTTCGCCGCGGGCGATCGCGGCCATGATGGCGCAGCTCCTGGCCGAGAGTTCGGTCTCGCCGAGGGCGTCGAGGGCCGCGCGGGCGCCCGCCCAGTCCCGCGCGAGAAGGGCGAGCTCGGCGCGGACGAACTGGGTCTCGCGATGCTCCGGATTGGCGGCGAAGAGCTTGTCGAAGCGGCGGCGGCGGGCCTCGGCGCTCTCCTCGGGCTCGATCTCGGCGAAGGCGCGGGCGATCTCGGCGGAGGGCTCTCGGCGCCAGGCCTCTGCGAGATGCTTGGCGGCGGCGCGCTTCTGGCCCTCCCGGGCGAGCTGGCGGGCGGCGGCGGCGGCGGCCTGGGCGTTCGAGGGATCGAGCCGCACGGCCTCGAGGGCGTGGCGCTTGGCGGCGGCGCGGTCGCGGGCGAGATCGGCCTCCTCGGCCTGGGCGAGGGCGAGGGCGGCCTCGCGCGTGTCGGCCTCGGCGCGGGGGACGGCGCCGATGCGGCGCTGCGTGGCGAGGGTGGCGCGGGCGCCGGCCCAGTCGTAGCGGCTCGACTGGAGCTGGTAGAGGGTCTCCAGGACGCCGCGGTCGGTCGGCGAGATCTCGGCGGCCTGCTCGGCGAGGGCGAGGGCGCGGTCGGCGTCGCCCGCCGCCTCGGCCTGGGCGAGCAGGCCCTTCAGCCCGACGATCGCGGTCTGCGGCTCCTCGGCGAGCGCGCGCCAGTAGCGCCGGGCGCGGCGCCCGTCGCCGGCGAGCTCGGCGGACTGCGCCATCAGCAGGCGGGTGAGGCCGGGACGGCGCAGGAGCCGCTCGGTCTTGCGGGCGTTCTTGAGCGCGGCCTTCGGGTCGCCGCGCGCGAGCGCCATCAGCGTGGCGTCGAGCGTCTCGACGCCGCGCCGCTTGCGGGTGTCGTCGGTGAACCGGCGCACGGCGGCCGGATCGCCGAGGATGAAGAGCACGAGCGCGACCACGAGATCGACGAGGCGCACCACCACCCAGAGCCCCGCCGAGGCGATGACGAGGAGGCCTGCGGCGGCGAGCGGGGTCAGCGCGTATTCGTAGCCCGCGACGGCGACGGTGACGGTCCCCTCGGTCTCGAGCAGCGTCGCCACCAACCAGGTGGCCGCCGCGACGACCGTCGCGAAGACGAGGAGGCGGATCAGCGAACCGAGCATCCGGCGCCCCCGTCAGTCGCCCACCACGGCGGGCGCGACGAAGCGCGCGAGCGCCGCTTCCGCCTCGACGCGCCGCCGCAGCGCGCCGGTCCAGTCCGACATGGCGCGGCGGGCGGCGCGCGGCAGCCCCTCGGCCTCGGCGAGGGCGGCCTCGAGCTCGCCCTCTGAGAGGCGCGCCTCGATCCGCGAGACCCGGGCGGCGAGATCGTCGCCCGCCTGCTCCTCGGTCGGCATCACGAAGACCTGGCTCTGCAGCCAGGAAGCGACGCGCCCGGTCGGCGAGCCGTCGCCCCCGGCGCGGGCCTCGGCCTTGATCGCGGCGCGGGCGGCGGCGGGCAGGCGCTCGGCGAGGCGCGCGGGCGGCACGAGGCCGGAGGCGGCATGCGCCGAAAGCGCCTCCGGCGCTGCATGGCCGACGAGCGCCTCGACCTCGGCGAGCACCGCGGCATAGGGCTCGCCGGCGAGCACCCGGGTGGCGAGCGCGTCCGCCGCGCTCCGGAGCGCCGCCCGGCGGAGCGCGGCCTCCGCCTCGCCGAGGGCGCTCCGATGCGTGGTCGAGGCCCGGGCCTCGGCCGCCGCGAGGCGCCGTTCGAGGGCGTCGAGGTCCTGCGCGTTCTCCTTGCGGGCCT
Organism: uncultured Limibaculum sp.; assembly: GCA_964576075.1. Taxonomy (GTDB): domain Bacteria; phylum Pseudomonadota; class Alphaproteobacteria; order Rhodobacterales; family Rhodobacteraceae; genus Thermohalobaculum. Next base: position 2,028 of record CAZNTX010000022.1, read on the forward strand.
TGGCGAGGCCGGTCTCGATCTCGCGGGAGAGCCCCGCGATGCGCTCGGAGAGGCGCTGGCCGAGGCGGGAGACCTCCTCGGCGAGCGCGCCGATGCGGCTGTCCTGGCGGGCGCGGAGCGCGGCGAGGGCGGCCTGGCTCGCGAGCCCCTCGGCCTCGGCGCGGGGCAGGAACTCCGGTGCGGATTGGCGGGCGGCCTCGAGGGCGTCGATCCGGGCGCGGAGCGCGGCGATCGCCGCCATGGCCTCCGCCGGCGCCGGGCCGCCCGCCTCGGCGCCCACGCCTTGGACGAGTCCCTGGCCCAGGGCGCGCAACTCCGCTTCGAGCCCGGCGAGGCGCTCCTCCTGCTCGGCGAGGCCGCGGGCGAGCTCGGCGGCGGCGCCCTCCGCAGCGCGGGCCTCGGAATGCGCCACATTGGCCGCCCGGGCGCTCTCCTCGGCGGCGCCGGTGGCACGGTCGGCGGCCGCGGCGGCGGTTTCGGCGACGCGGCGGGCTTCGGCCGCGGTCTCTCCGAGCGCCTCGGCGGCGCGCCCGGCATCCGCGGCGCCCTCGGCGGCGGTCTCCGCGGCGCGGCGGGCGGCCTCGGCCTCGGCGAGCGCGGCGCGGGCCTCGGCGCGGGCGGCCTCGCCGGTGGCGGCCGCCGCGGTCTGCCCGTTCTCGAGGGCGGCGAGGCGGTCGGCGATGCGGGTCAGCCGGGCCTCGGCCTCCGGCGAGGCGCCGGCCTCCGCCTCCGCGAGCGCCGCCTCGAGCCGGCGGGCGGCCTCGGCGCGCGCGGCCTCCGCCGCGGCGAGGCGCGCCTCGAGCCCCTCGACCCGCTCGGTCACCTGCTCGGGCACGGGCGCGAGGAACCGCGCGATCGGCGCGGGCACGTAGGGGGCGATCTTCGGCGCGGCCCAGATCGCGGTGACGGAGACCGCGAGGATGCCGAGCAACGCCCAGAGCGCCGTGGCGGCCGGGTGCGCCTGGCCCTCCTCCTCGTCCTCGAGGATCGCCAGATCGTCGTCCTCGCCGTGGAGCGGGGGGTCCTCGGGCTCGCCCGTGCGGACGAGCTCGCGCCCGCCCGGCCGGGCCGGGTCCTCCGGGTCTGGCTCGCCCTCTGTGCGACGCTGGCTCATCGTCCGTCCTTCAGCGCCCGCCTCGCGGGCCGTTCCTCCCAAGCCTAGTCCCCCGCGCGGCGTCCCACAATCTCCCCGGGTCGATTTTCCGCGCGCAGGTCAGAGGTTTGCCCGGATGCCCGCGCGCATTCCTTGAGCGTTTTGCTCGGATGCGACGCAGACCCGGGCGAGCGGCAGCGCGCGGAGCGGGTCGGCGGCGGCCTCCGAGATGGCGAGCGCCGCGGTCTCCGGGGAGAGCGCGCCGGGGGCGGCCATGCGCCGGGCGAAGATCTCGGCGTTGCGCCGCGACCAGATCGTGACGAGCCCGATCTCCCCCGCGGCGAGGGCGTGCGCGACCGGGGCGGGCGGCGGCCCGGTCTCCTCGGCCGCGTAGAGCACCGCCTCCGCCACGGCGAGCCCCTGCGCGCGGAGCGCGCCCGCGATGTCGCCGGCGACATCGCGCCCCCGCGGGTGGAAGAACCGCCCGAACCCGGTCGCCGAAGCGAGTCGGGAGAGCGCCTCGGCGTCTCCGCCGGCCGGGATCGCGCCGGAGAAGCCGAGCCCGCGCGCCACCGCCGCCGTCTTCGCGCCCACGCAAAGCGCCGGCAGGTCGCGCCGCGCCGACAGCCCTGCGAAGGCGCGCGCGGCGTGGGCGGAGGTGAAGAGGAGCGCCTCCGTCCCCGCCGGCAGGGCGACGGCGCCGGCGAGCGGGCGGATCGCGGTCAGCGGCCAGAGCTCGGCGGCGATCCCCTCCGCGGCGAGGTCTTCGGCGAGCGCCCGGCTGTCCTCGAGCGGGCGGGTGAGCAGGACGGCGCGGCGCTTAGGCGTCGAAGAAGCCATGCCCGCCCCGGCCGCGGAGCTCGGCGGCGGCGTCCGCCCCCATCGCCGCGGCGTCCGAGAGCGCCCCGCGCCGCTCGGTGGCGAGCCGCTCGGAGCCGTCGGGGCGCACGATCTCGCCGCGGAGCCAGAGCGCCTCCCCCTCGATCACCGCGAGCCCGCCGATCGGCGTGCGGCAGGAGCCGTCGAGGCCGGCGAGGAAGGCGCGCTCGGCGGCGAGGCGGGTCGTCGTCTCGGCGCAGGCGAGGGGGGCGAGGAGGGCGCGCGTCGCCGCGTCCGAGCCGCGCAGCTCGATCCCGATGGCCCCCTGCGCGACCGCCGGCAGCATCTCCTCCGGCGCGACCGGCGTGCCCATCTCCTCCACCTTGTGCCCGAGGCGCAGGAGCCCCGCCATGGCGAGGAAGGTCGCCTCCGCCACCCCGTCGGCGAGCTTCCTGAGCCGGGTCTGCACGTTGCCGCGGAACTCGACCACCCGGAGATCGGGGCGCTTGGCGAGGAGCTGCGCCTTGCGCCGGAGCGAGGAGGTGCCGACGACCGCACCCCGGCCGAGCGCCGCGATGCCCCCCGCCTGCCCGATGAAGACGTCGCGCACGTCCTCGCGCGGCAGCAGGCAGCCGATCTCGAGCCCCGCGGGCAGCACCGTGGGCATGTCCTTCATGGAATGCACCGCGATGTCGATCTCGGCCGCGAGCAGCGCCTCCTCGATCTCCTTGGTGAAGAGCCCCTTGCCGCCGATCTCGGAGAGCGCGCGGTTCTGCACCGCATCGCCCGTCGTCTTGATGACGCGGATCTCGAAGGCCGCCTCGGGCAGGCCGTGGGCGGCCATCAGCCGGTCGCGCGTCTCGTGCGCCTGGGCGAGGGCGAGCGGCGACCCGCGGGTGCCGATGCGGAGGGGGGCGTCGGGGGAGGGCAGGGACATGGGCAGCGCTCGCGTTGTTCTCGGTCGCGGAGACCCTTACTAGAGGGGCAGACCCGCGCGGGCAATGCGGCGCGCGCGGCCGGAGGAGGCGCGAGTGGACCCGATCACCGTTCTCGGCATCGAGACGAGCTGCGACGAGACCGCGGCGGCGGTGGTGCGCGGCCGTCCCGGCGCGCCGGGCGAGATCCTCTCGAGCCGGATCTTCGCGCAGGCCGATCTCCATGCCCGCTTCGGCGGCGTGGTGCCCGAGATCGCCGCCCGCGCCCATGCCGAGCGCACCGACATCGTCGTCGCCGAGGCGCTCGCGGAGGCGGGGATGGGCGCGCGGGCGGTCGACGCCGTGGCGGTGACGGCGGGGCCCGGGCTGATCGGCGGGGTGATCTCCGGCGTGATGGCGGCCGAAGGGCTCGCCCGCGGCGCCGGGCGCCCGCTCGTCGCGGTCAACCATCTCGAGGGGCATGCGCTCACCCCGCGGCTGACCGACGCGCTCGCCTATCCCTATCTCCTCCTCCTCGTCTCGGGCGGGCATTGCCAGATCCTGCGCGTGGGCGGGCTCGGGGACTATCGCCGCCTCGGCGGCACCATCGACGACGCCCCCGGCGAGGCCTTCGACAAGGTGGCGAAGCTCCTCGGCCTCGGCTTTCCCGGCGGCCCGGAGGTCGAGCGCTGGGCGGCCGGCGGCGACCCCGGGCGCTTCCCGCTGCCCCGTCCGCTGCTCGACCGGCCGGGCTGCGACATGTCGTTCTCCGGGCTCAAGACCGCCGTCGCCCGCGCCGTGGAGCGGCTCGAGGCGGCGCAAGGGGGTCTCCGCGAGGCCGACATCGCCGATCTCTGCGCCGCCTTCCAGGCCGCGGCGGGGGAGATGCTCGCTGCCAAGACCGCCCGCGCGCTGGCCGGGGCGGGGGTCTCCGCGCTGGCGGTGGCGGGCGGCGTCGCGGCCAACCGCGCGCTGCGGGCGGCCCTCGGCGCGGTGGCGGAGGCCGCGGGCGCGGCGCTCGTCGCGCCGCCGCTCCGGCTCTGCACCGACAACGGCGCGATGATCGCCTGGGCGGCCATCGAGCGGCTCGCCGCCGGCGCGGCCGACGCCCCGGTCCGCCCCCGCCCGCGCTGGCCTCTCGACGAGGCGGCCGCGCCCATGCTCGGCTCGGGACGCAAAGGCGCGAAGGCCTGAGCGGGGCTTGCCAAGGCGCCCGCGCTGTGCCTCAAACGGGGCGAGCGCCAAGGGGGACAGCATGCTCTACGCCATCATCTGCACCGACAAGCCTGGCCATCTCGAGACCCGTCTGGCCAATCGCGACGCCCATCTCGCCCATATCGAGGCCGCCGGCGGCGCGATCTCCCAGGCCGGGCCGTTCCTGGATGCGGAGGGCGGCATGGTGGGCTCGCTCCTGATCTTCGAGGCCGAGACCCGGGCCGAGGTCGAGGCCTGGTGCGCCGAGGACCCCTATGCCAAGGCCGGCCTCTTCGCGTCGGTCGAGATCCGGCCCTGGAAGCGGGTCATCGGCTGAGCATGGCCCCCGGGGAGCCCGACGCGCCGGGCGCCGACCCGGCCTGGGAGGCCGCCGCCGCCTTCCTCGCCGCGCGCGCCTTCCCCGCCCCCCCGGAGGTGATCGAGACCCACACCGCCCGCGTCTTCCTCACCGAGGGGGAGGCCTGGAAGCTCCGCCGCCCGGTCGATTACGGCTTTCTCGACTACGCGACCCGCGCCCGCCGCCGCGCCATGGCCGAGCGGGAGATCGCGCTCAACGACCCGGCCGCGCCCGGGCTCTATCTCGGCCTCGGCGGCGTCGCCGCCGACGGGGCCACGCTCCTGCGCCCTGGCGAGACCGTCCCGGAGACCGCCGAGCCCCTCGTCGTCATGCGCCGCTTCGAGGCCGCCTCGCTCTTCGACCGGATGGCCGAGGAGGGCCGGCTCGACGGCGCGCTGATGGCCGAGACCGGCCGCGCCGTCGCCGCCCTCCACCGCGCCCGCGCGGAGGCGGGCGAGACCGTCGACCTCCCCGCCCTCTTCGGCCCGGAGGCCGAGGCGATCGAGGCCGCGCGCGACACCCTCGGCCCCGACCGCGCCGAGGCCCTCGCCGCGGGCCTGCGCGCCGCCGCCCGCCGCCTCGCCCCGCTCGCCGCGGGCCGCCCCCTCCGCCTCTGCCACGGCGATCTGCATCTGCGGAACATCGTCCTCTGGAAGGGCCGCCCCGCCCCCTTCGACTGCGTCGAGTTCTCCGAGAGCATCGCCCGCGTCGACCCGCTCTACGACCTCGCCTTCCTCTCGATGGATCTCCGCCATCGCGGGCTCGACCGGCTGGTCCCCGCGCTCCTCTCCGCCTGGGCCGAGGCGCTCGCCTCCGAGCCCGGCGCCGCGGTCGACACCGCCTATGGCGGGCTCGCGCTGCTGGCGCCCTACGAAGCCTGCCGCGCCGCCATCCGCGCCAAGATCGCCGTCCTCTCGGACAAGGGCGCGGAGGCGCGCGCCTATGCCGATCTCGCCCTCGCCCGCCTCGCGCCCGCCCCCGCGCCGCGCCTCCTCGCCGTCGGCGGGCTCTCTGGCAGCGGGAAGTCGACCCTCGCCCGGGCGCTAGCGGCCGAGACCGGGGCGGTGGTGCTCCGCTCCGATGCCGTGCGCAAGGGCCTCGCCGGCGTCGCGCCGGAGGCCGCGCTGCCGCCGGAGAGCTACACCGAGGCCGCCGCGCGCCGCGTCGCCGAGGCGATGCACGACCGCGCCGGGCGGGTGCTGCGGGCCGGCCTCCCGGCCCTCCTCGACGCCACCCATCTCGACGCCGAGGACCGCCGCGCCGCCGCCGCGCTCGCCGAGCGGCTCGGGGTCGGCTTCGAGGGGCTCTGGCTCGCCGCCCCCGAGGCCGCGCTCGAGGCCCGCATCGCCGCGCGCCGGGGGGACGTCTCCGATGCCGGGCTCGGCGTCCTGCGCGGCCAGATCGCCCGGCTCGGGGGGGCGTGCCCGGAGCCGCTCGGCCCCGGCTGGCGCGCGCTCTCGGCCGAGGGCGCGCCGGAGGAGGTCGCCGCCCGCGCCCGCGGGGCGCTCGGCATCTGAGAGGGAGGGGAGCATGGCTTACTGGCTGTTCAAATCCGAGCCAAACACCTGGAGCTGGGAGCAACAGGTCGCCAAGGGCGAGGCCGGCGAGGAATGGGACGGCGTGCGCAACTACCAGGCGCGCAACAACATGCGGGCGATGAAGCGCGGCGACCGCGGCTTCTTCTACCACTCGGTCAACGAGAAGCGGATCGTCGGCATCGTCGAGGTCTGCCGCGAGATCCACCCGGATTCGACGACCGACGACCCGCGCTGGGAGTGCGTCGATATCAAGGCGGTGGCCCCGATGCCCCGCCCCGTGACGCTCGCCGAGATCAAGGCGGAGGAACGCCTCGCCGACTTCGCCCTCGTCAAACAGTCCCGCCTCTCGGTGGTCCCGGTGAGCGACGCGGAGTGGCGCCTGATCTGCGAGATGGGCGGCTATGCGGGCTGAGCCCGCCGCCGGACCAGCACCAGCGCCCCGAGGCCCGAGAGTAGCAGCCAGCCGGCCGCCGGCAGCGGCACCACCCCGAAGCCCGCGGGCGCCGCCGCGAGCCCCCGCACAGCAGTCAGGCCGAACTGCCCCACAGAGGTGAGGGCGCCGGTCGCCGGATCGACGGTGACGAGGCGGCGACCCCTATCCGTCGCGAAGAGCGTGCCGTCCGGCGCGAAAGTGAGACCGAGCAGGGAGGGATCGTTGAAGGGTCGGTCGCCGCGGTTCGAGCCGATCACTGTGGTCACCCCGGTCTCCGGGTTCACCGACAGGAGTTCGTCTCGGTTGGTGTCTGTCGCGAAGAGCGCGCCGCTCGCATCGGCGGCGAGGCCGGTCACATTTCGGGAACCGAGCGGGGCGACCTCCGAGACAGCTCCGGTCGTCGTGTTGATGGTGACCAGCCGATCGAAGCCCTCATTGGTGGAATAGAGCGTCGATCCGATGAAGGTGAGGCCTAGGACCAAGGCATTTCGCAACGATCCTACAACGGCGGTGGCGCCAGTGTCCGTGTTAATCGTCAGCAACTCGCTCCGGAGCCGGTCAATGCCATAGAGTGTGCCGTCCGGCGCGAAGGCGATGCTGAGGACAAAGGGCGAGCCGAGCGGGCCGATTTCGGTCGTGGAGCCGGTCGCCGGGTCCACGGAATAGAGCCGGTCGGTTTCGGTATCCGTCGCGAAGAGCAGCGTGGCGGCGCGGGGGGCGGTGGTCGTGCAGGCGAGACCGGCCGCCAGCAGGGCGGCGGCGAAGCGGAGCGTCATTTCGCAAATCCTCAACGATATCCCTTAGGCGGAGACTGCCGGCTCTCCGGCGATTCGCGCAATCGAAACCGTCGCGCCTCGGGACCGGGCGCGCCGGGCCTGTGCGCTTCGTCACAGACCGTCCGGCTGATTCGGGGCGAGCCTGCCGCTGCGGCATCCGATTGCCGTCGAGCCATGGGAGGAGGCCGAGATGGCCGGAACCGAACTGACCGTGACCGTGGACCGGGTCGTCGACGGGGACACCGTGCGCGTGTTCCTCGAGGAGGGCGGGGAGAGCGAGAGCCTGCGCATCCTCGCGCTCGACACCGAGGAGGTGTTCAACAGCGGCTCGAAGCCGGTGACCGAGATGGGCCGCCGCGCCTCCGACCGCGCCAAGGCGCTGATCGCCCCGGGAGACCGGGTGCGGATCATGTTCCCCGGCACCGAGCCGGCGGCGGAGGCACTCGTCAAGCATCGCGGCAATTTCGGCCGCCCGCTGGTCTATCTCACCCTCGAGGACGGCACCGACTTCCAGGAGCTGATGATCCGCGAGGGGATGAGCCCCTATTTCATGAAATACGGCTATGCGCATTTCTCGGGCCTGCACGACCGTTACGTCGAGGCCGAGCGCGCGGCGCAGACCGAGAATCTCGGCGTCTGGGACCAGATCGCCAACAACGGCTCGGTGCTGCGCAACTACGCCGCCCTCTGCACCTGGTGGGATCTGCGCGCGCGCGTGATCGAGGGCTATCGCGAGACCAAACGGCGCGCGCCGGAGGTGGCGCTCTACAACACGCGGCTCGACTACGCCAAGCTCGTCGCGCTCGCCAAGCAGCGCGCAGAGGTCACGATCTTCATGGAGCTCCGGGATTTCCGCCCCGCCGGGCCGCATGCGCTGTTCTCCACCGGCTCGATCGAGCAGCCCTTCAGCCTTCTGGTGCGCGAGGGGAACGAGGAGGCGGGCCAGCCGATCATGACGCTCCTGCGCTCGCGCTATGTCGCCGAGGGCGAGGCGATGCCGCGGCGCTCCTACGCCTATGTGACGGGGCCGACGAAGATGTTTCCCGACGACGAGACCGGCAAGCCGGAGGTGGTGGTGGCCGACCCCGCCCAGATCTCCGACCTGCCGGATGCGGCGCTGCGCCGGGGGCTCCTCGGCCTTTGAGGCGGGGGCGGGCGGTCAGGGGTTGTGCTTGATCTGACCGCCCTGCAGCTCGATGCCGCCCGCGTCGATCGTGACCGTGGTGCCGCCGGCGGCGATCTTCACTTCTGTGTCGCCGCTGATCGTGATCGTCGGCGCGGAGAGGATCATCTCGCCCGCGGCGGTGATCGTCATCTTCGCCTCGGTCGAATAGCTGGCGTCGCCGCGCGCGGTGAGCGTCATCTTGCCGGCGGCGGAGTGGGAGGCGTCCGCCTCGGTGGACACGCTGAGATCCCCCGTGGCGGCATGGCTCGACTTGCCCTCGACCGCGACGGAGCGATCCTTGGCCACCTCTAGGCTGTCGTTGCCGTCGCGGATTTCCGTGCTGCGGTCGCCGGTCTTGCTGACGGTCGCGATGTCGCGCTCGACGGTGGTCGTCAGATTGCCCCCGTCCGCCTCCGCCTCGGTGCCGACATCGATCGTCAGGTCGTTGAGCACCGTCTGGTCGAAGTCCTTCTGGGCGCGCAGGTCGATCCGCTCCGCCCCGATGGCGTCGTCGAAGAGGAGCTGGTTGTATTTGCGGCTCGTCCCGCCCTCGGTGGAGCGGGTGCGCAGGCCGGTCTGGGTCTCGAGCTCGGCGGTATCGCGCGGCAGCGGTCGCGCGCCGTTGTAGAGCATCCCGACCACCATCGGACGGTCCGGGTCCCCCTCCTCGAACTGCACGACGACCTCCTGGCCGACCCGGGGGACGAAGAACATCCCGTAATCCGATCCGGTCCAGGGCAGGGCGGTGCGCACCCGGCAGGAGTGCTGCTTCACGGCGGAATCCGACGCGCCGCGCTCCCGCGACCAGTGGAAGCGGACCTTGATGCGGCCGAGCTCGTCGGTGTCGACCTCCTTGCCCTTGGTCTCGGAGATCACCGTCGCGGTCTGCAGCCCCGGGACGCTCGGGCGCGGGCAATCCTGGGCGAGACGCACCGGCGCGTCTCCCGGCTGCACCTCGAAGCTCACGCGGTAGCGCTCGAAGGCGCCGGTGCGCTTGGCGTCCTCGGCGCGCTGGAGCGGCAGCGGGGGCAGGGCCGCGCGCCGGACGAGGAGCGTGTCGTCGAGCTCGCCCTCGCCGTGGTCGGTGTCGATCTGGAGCTGGTGGATGCTGCGCAGGACCGTGTGCTGGGCGTTCGCCGCCGCGCGCTCGTGCCCCGCGAGGCGGAAGCGGTGGCCGGGCAGCAGGCGCCGCGCGTTGCCCGTCCCCTGCGCGCGGCGGATCTCCGACTCGATCGCCTCGGCGCGGACTGCGGCGCGGCGCTCGCCGTCGTCGCCGCGGCTCTGATCGTCGCCGTCGAAGAGGTAGCGGCCGGGATAGTCGTAGCGCTCGAAGGCCGGGGCGAGCCCGCTCGAGGGAACGGTCTCGCGCGTTCCGATATTGGAGCGGGCCCGCCAGTAGTCGAACTCCCCGAGCGCGACGCGGGCGCTCCGGGCGGATTGCATCGCGCGCCACTCGTAGACGACGTCGGTGTCCGCGTGGCTCAGCCGGTCCTTGTAGCGGAAGCGCAGGGTCGGATCGCCGGGCAGGTCGGGCAGCTTCGAGGGGCTGTTGACCACCACCATCACCGCCCGGTCCGGCTCGTGGCGGAGGTAGAAATTGAGCCCGTCCTCCGCCATCAGCCGGTAGAGAAAGGCGAAGGCGCTCTCGCGATACTGCACGCAATAGGGCCGGGCGGCCGGCGTCTCGGAGCTCGACAGCGCGAATTCGAGCGCAGCGTCGAACCCGAAATCCCGGGCGATCGCGGTGAGGATCTGCGGCGTCGTCAGCCCTTCGAAGATCCGGCAGTCGGTGGTCTGCGTCAGATACCAGGGCCAGGCCGAGAGGCGCATGAAATAGAAGCCCTGGCGGTTGAGCTGGCCCTGGAAGGCGATCTCGGTGCAATGGCCGGTGAAGCGGACCATGCCGCCCGCCTCGGTCTCGACGCCGAGGCTGACGACGCGCTCGAGCACCTCGGAGAGGGCGATCTCCTGGCTCCCGGCGACGAATTCCACGTCGATCTCGGTGATCGTGCCCATCCCGTCGCGCACCTCGGCGCGCACGAGCCGCGGCGCGCCGGGCAGATCTTCGAGGCCGGTCATGACGATCGAGCGGTTTTCGAGGGCCATCGGGCCTCCTTGGGGTCTGGCTGGGCGGCGTCAGTTGAGGTGGACGATCTCGCCGGAGACCCGGACGTCGCCATGCGCGTCGATCCGGATCTCGCCGCGGCGGGCCTCGAGCTCGATCGCGTCGGCGGCGAGGCGGAGCTTGCCCGGCAGGTCGAGCCCCTCGGGCGGGACGAGCAGGCGCAGCCGCGGGCCGCCGCCCTCGGGATCTTCGGAGACCTCGAGCCAGGGCCTGCCGTCCGGGCCGGCGACGCGGAGCGCCTCCCCGGGCGCGAGGCGGAGCCTGGGGCCGTCCTCGGCGGGCGGGTCCTCGGCGTCGACCAGCCGGTCGAGGATCCCGGTGACGACGGGCCCCGCGCCATTGCCGGGGAAGACCGCGAGCACCCGGTCGCGCGGGCGCGGGAGGACGCCCCTGAGCGGCACGGCCCAGTCGGCGGCGGCCGTGCCGTCGGCCTCCTCCCAGGCGAGCCGAACCCGGTTCGGCAGGCTCGGATGGCGCTCGGCCAGAACGGTCGCGACGACGGTGCCGGCGCCGAGCCCCATCCCGGCCTCGGGCGTGTCGAAGGTGTTCATCGGACGGTCTCCTCGTTGTCTTCGTCGCTCCCCCCGGCCTTCGCCCGGGCGAGGGCGCGCTTCACGGTCTCGGGCGGGCGGAACCGGACCGGCCCCCGCCCGTCGACGCTCGCGGCGAAGGGGATGGTCGCATGGAGGCCCGGCATGAAGAGCCGCGGCGCGGCGATCTCGGCATGGTAGGTCAGGCTCACGGTCAGCTCCCCGGGCCGGATCTCCACGGAGGCCAGCGCCGGGGCGCCCGTGCGCCGGGCCGTCCCGAAGACGAGGTCGATCTCCGGGCGCGGGGGCAGGGCGAACTCGATCCGGTCGTGCACCGGATGCATCCCCAGCACGACGATCTCGCGGCCCTCGATCTCCTCGCGCCGGAAGGCCAGACCCGGGGCGGATTCCTGGAGCATCCGCCAATGCGGCTCCTCGGTCTCAGGATCGGCGAGGCGGGCGCGATAGCTCTCGGGCAAGAGGCCGAGGGCGATTTCCGGGAGCGTGGCGTCCTCGGGCGGGGGGAACCACGGGTCGCAGTCGATCGAGAGAAAGACCGAGCGGGGGAAGCAGTTGACCGGCATCCAGTCGAGATATCCCGGCATCGGCTGGCGCCACCACCGGCGCGGATCGGCGACGAGGCGCTCCGGCCGCAGCGGATCGGCGGCGTCCTCCTGGGTGGGCATGCGCAGGCCCTCGACCGGGTCGGGCGCGCAGAGATAGCCCCGCCCCCAGGGGTTGCGCGGATAGAGGCCCGGCCAGTCGATCTCGGAGGCGACGAGGAGCGCCCCCTCGTCATCCTCCTCCTCCGGCTCGGGGCGCAGGTCGAGCCCGCCATAGGCGTGTTCTATGCCCAGCGGCTGCTCGGTGAAGGGCTCGGCCGGGCCGATCTCGGGCCGCCCGTCGCTGCGGAAGCGGATCTCCCGCTCGCCATGGACGCGCAGCAGCTTGCGCCGCCCTCCGACGGCGACGCCCGCGACCATGTCCGTCACCGGCTCGCCCTCGGGCGCATGGGCGCTGCCGATCACGGCGAGGTCGATCCACTCCTTGGCCGGCCAGAAATCGCTGTGCGGCGGGATCGGCGGGTCGCACGCCTCGTCGAAGAGGTTGTTGACGAGGGGGCGCGGGGCGGTGAGCGCGAGCGGCCCGCCGAAGGGGTCGATCGCGTAGGTCAGCTTGACGAGCGCCTGCCCGTAGGTGGTCTTCTCGCTCGGCTCCGGCCGGACCCGGAGGACCACGTCGCCCCAATCGTGCGACGGGCCGCGGGTCACGGGTAGTTCCCCGTGATGTTCGTTTTGCTGTCCGGATCGATATTCGTCGCGCCGCTGTCGACGGGCTCCCAATCGGCGTCGTGGACGCTCGTGAAGCCGCCGACATTGTGGGCGTCCTCGTCCTGCATGTCGAAGGGCGCGTCGATCTCGCCGCCGATCCGCCCCTTGTCTTCCCCCTCGCCGCCGCCGAAGGTGACCGAGAATGTCGGCACGATCCCGCCGCCGAACCCGAAGGACGACGACGGCCGCGACTCGCTCGGATAGACGAGCTGGCGGGCATGCTCCATGCCGTAGCCGGCTGCGGCGTTCACGAGGTTCTTTCCCACGATCGCGCGCGAGAGACCGAGCTTGCCGCGCAGGGCGGTCGTCGCCGCGCTCACGAAGCCCGGAGACTCGGCGACGACATGGGCCCGGCCCGTCACCGGGTCCATGATCACGTCGTCGGACCCGCGCCAGAAGGCGCCCCCTTTCCCGACGGTCACTCCGCCGTCATCGAAGGTCCCGCGCGCGGCGCGTTTGGCGTCGCGCGCGCTGGCGAAGGATTTTCTGCTCTGAGACCCGATCCGTTCGTTGGCTTCTTCGCGCATCTCCTTGAAGGACTTTTTTTTCGCCGCCTTTCTCGCCGCCTCGCGCCCTTCGGCGGCCGCCTTCCTGACCAGCTTGTCCCCTTTCAGCTGCTTCATGATCTTGTCCCCGCTCAGCGAGGGATTGGCGAACTTCTTGGTCTTCAGGTCGCCGCCGATCTTGGCGAAGATCAAATCGACCACGACGACGAAGACGACCTCCGCCCAGCCCATCAGCAGGTCCTTCCAATTCATCCCCACCTTGACGCGGTGGCGCAGATTCATCGGGAGGACGGCCGCGGTCGGCAGCTTCACCGGATCGGCACAGGTGATCTGGTTGAGGATCAGGAGGGCCGACAGCCCCACATAACTTCCCTCGAACTGGGTCGAGCTCGAGGCGAACACCATGTTGCGCTGCGAGAACAGCCAGGTGATCGGCAGCCACACATTGAGCGGCGGGACGGTCACGTCCGGGATCAGGATCCCGCAATCGTGGCCCTTGAGCGCGACGGTTTCGTCCGCGGGCGAGACCACCACCGTCTCCGTCAGGCTCGCCGAGCCCATGACGTAGCTCATCCATTTGATCGTGACCGGAAACTCGATCGACGGGATGAACTTGTCCGGCGCCGGCGGGACCGAGGGCGGCGGCGCCCAGAAGGTGTGGGTGAGCCGGCCGAGGGTGAGATCCCAGTCTGCGCTCACGGGGACGCGCATGCTCATATCGGCACCTGTGTCGTGGCTTTCTCGGGGACCGGCACCCAGCCCCGCGCGACGCCGATCCGCGCGACCCGGGTCTCCTCGCGGCGATAGGTGAAGGGGACCGCGGTGCGGAAGACGAGGCAGAAGCGCCGCTCCTCCGGCAGCAGGATCAGCGCCCGCGGGTGGAGATCGACGGTCGTGGCATAGTCGCCCACGCGGATCTCGGCATAGACCCGCGCCCGCGGCAGATAGAAGGCGAAGCTCTCGCCGAGCGGGCGCATCCCCTCGAGGCGGACATAGGCACGCGGGCCGGGGGTGTCGATCACCCAATCCGGATGGGCGCGTTCGTAGGGCGCGGGGCTCTCGGCGAGCTCCTCTTCGCTCAGCGGCTCGCGCCCCTCGCCGGTCATCGCGCCCTCGCCGTGGCGCCGCAGGATCCGCTCGAGGAACAGCCCGTCCGGCACCGGCGCGGGGGCCCAGCAGGCGGGCAGGGGCGCATCGTCCCAGGCCGTGACGCGATGGCGCGGGTCCTCGAGATTCGGCAGCCGGCGGGTGCGGGGCGCGATGGGATAGCCCTCGGGACAGTCGAAGGCGCCGGCGAGCCCGAGCGCATGGGCGAAGTGGTCGAAGCCGCGGCCCTTGGGATTGCGCGGATCGGAGACGTCGATCGCCGCGCCCTCGTCGATCGCGATCTCCGCGGTGCCGCCGAAGGCCCGCGACCAGTCGAGCGGCATCTCGAGGAAGGGCCGCGGCGCCCCGATCTTCGCGTCGGCCCCGCGGCCCTCCCAGACCCTGTCGCCGGTGACCGCGAGGCGCCGGGTGACATAGCCGACGGTGAGGCGGACGGTCGTCTCCGTCACCGGCCGGCCGGTCGGGCTGTGCGCGCGGCCGAGCACCATGACCTCGAAGCCCGCATCGAGCTTGGGGCGCATATCCGCCGGGAGGATGCCGTGCTCCGTCTCCGCGTCCGCATGCAGAACCGCTAACGGCGACGTGGCGTCAAGATGCGGCTTCCCGTCGGCGCCGAGGCGGAATGTTGACTTGGCGACAAGCAGCACTGCCCGCTTGCTCTCGACAAACCCTTCAAGAGTGCAGCATTCGGCCGCTATTTGGGTGTTGTTCGTGAGATTCACGTAAACTCGGCCGGCCCGCTTCTGGTCATTAGGGAATTAACCGTTTCATTCGGCCCCTCGCGGGTCAACCCCTTTCCCCCGGCCCCGGGTCGCCCTGGTCTCCGGGGCGGCGCTCGACCGGGACGGCGAGATCGGCGGGCTGGGGGTCGAGTTCCGGACCGACCGGGGCGAGCAGGGCCTGGGCGAGCGCGGGATCGCCTTCGAGGTCCGCGAGATCGGCCCTGGGCGGGGGGCGGGTGCCCCGAAAGAAACTTTCTCAGAATGCCGGAGGCGCATGCGGCTTCGGAAAGTTGCCCGCGAAAGAGGCGCAGGGTCGCCGCAAGATTGTGCAGACACCCTCCGGGTTGCCTCTTCCCTTTGCGAGAGTGCGGCGGCAGGATGAGCCCGCCGGCCGGCGACCCGTTGGCGGCCGGCGGCGGAGCGGCCCGAGAGCCGTGCGACGACAGGGAAAGGACTCTTCATGACTTCGATCAGGACGCTCGCAGCCGCGATGGCTGTCGGCCTCGGCCTCGCCGCGGGCCCAGCGGCGGCGCAGACCAGCGGCGGCACCATGGTGATGGTGACCCAGCCCGAGCCGCCGAACCTCGCGCCCTATCTCTCGACCTCGGGCCCGATCGGGCAGGTCGCGAGCAAGGTCTACGAGGGGCTGATCAATCTCGGCCCCGGCTTCGAGATCCAGCCCGGCCTCGCCAAGTCGTGGGAGATCAGCGAGGACGGTCTCACCTACACCTTCACGCTGCAGGAGGGCGTCACCTGGCATGACGGCGAGCCCTTCACCGCGGCCGACGTCCAGTTCTCCATCATGGAGGTGCTGCGCGAGATCCACCCCCGCGGCGGCGCCACCTTGCAGGTGATCGAGGCGGTCGACACGCCCGACGACATGACCGCGGTGCTGACCCTCTCCGAGCCCGCGCCCTATCTGATGGTCGCGCTCAACGGCTACGAGAGCCCGATGGTCGCCAAGCACGTCTTCGAGGGCGGCGATCCGCGCCAGAACGAGACGGCCAACGCCCCGATCGGCACCGGCCCCTTCAAGTTCGTCGAGTGGCAGAAGGGCCAGTATGTCCGCCTCGACAAGAACGAGGACTACTGGCAGGAGGGCAAGCCCTATCTCGACCGGGTGGTGGTCCGCTTCATCGCCGACGCCTCGACCCGCACCGCGGCGATGGAGAACGGCGAGATCCACTACGGCGCCTTCGGCGCGATCCCCAATATCGACGTGCCCCGCCTCGCCGAGATGGACCACATCGACGTGACGACCGAGGGCTACGAGTATTTCGCGCCGATCATGCAGCTGCAGTTCAACGTCGAGCAGGCGCCCTATGACGATCCGAAGGTGCGCCAGGCGATCGCCTATGCCGTCGACCGCGACTTCGTGATCGAGAACATCTGGTTCGGCTTCGGCAAGCCGGCGACCGGGCCGATCCACTCGGCCTTCGAGAGCGTCGGCTTCTATTCCGACGACGTGACCGACTACACCGTCGAGGACCGCATCGAGATCGCCAACCGGCTGCTCGACGAGGCGGGCTATCCCCGCGGCGACGACGGCGTGCGCTTCACCATGGTCCACGACCTCACGCCCTATGGCGAGGAGTGGCGGCGCTTCGGCGAATACGTCAAGCAGGCGCTCGGCGAGATCGGCATCGAGGTGGAGTTGCGCTACGAGGACGTCGCGACCTGGCTGAAGCGGGTCTACACCGACTACGACTACGAGATGTCCTCGAACTGGCTCTACGGCCTGCCGGACCCGGTGCTCGGCGTGCACCGCCAGTATCACTCCGAGCAGATCCGCCCGGGCACCGTCTTCGTCAACGGCACGCGCTGGTCGACCGAGGCGACCGACGCGCTGATGGACCGCGCCAAGACCGAGAACGACCCCGAGGCGCGCGCCGCGATCTACGAGGAGTTCCAGCAGACCATCGTGGAGGCGGCGCCCATCGTCTTCATGCACGAGCTGGAGTTCACGACGGTCTACAACACCAAGCTCAAGAACGTCGTGACCGGGCCGCTCGGCGTCTACAACTCCTTCGCCGACATGTACATCGAGGAGTGAGGCGCGCCCGCGTCTCGTCGGGCCGGCCCCGTCCCGGGCCGGCCGCCCCCATCGACAGGAGGCCGCCATGATGAGGGAGAGGCTGCGCTACGTCGCGCGGCGGATCGTGCAGGCCGTGCCGATCCTCTTGGCCATCGTGGTCATCAATTTCCTGCTGCTGAAGCTCGCCCCCGGCGACGCGGTCGACGTGCTCGCCGGCGAGGCGGGCTCGGCGACGCCGGAATACATGGCGGAGCTGCGCGCCAAGTTCGGCCTCGACCAGCCGATCCCGGTGCAGCTCCTGTCCTACGTCACCTCCGTCGTCAGCGGCGATTTCGGCTATTCCTTCCGCCACGAGATGCCGGTCTCGGAGCTGATCTGGAACCGGCTCGGGCCGACGCTCATCCTGATGGTGACGACGATCGTGATCGCCGTCGGCGTCGGCATCCTGCTCGGGCTGCTCGCGGCCACCGGGCTCGGGACCTGGCGCGACAGCGTGATCTCGGTCCTCGCCCTCGTCAGCTACGCGACGCCGCTCTTCTGGGTCGGGCTCATGCTGATCGTGGTGTTCTCGATCAATCTCGGCTGGTTCCCGACCTCGGGGATGGAGACCATCGCCGCCTTCCACACCGGATGGGACCGGGTGTGGGACATCGCGCATCACCTGGTGCTCCCGGCTGTGACGCTCTCGCTCTTCTATCTCGCGCTCTACACGCGGCTGATGCGCGCCTCCATGCTCGAGCAGTCGGGCATGGACTATGTCGTCACCGCGCGGGCAAAGGGCGTGCCGGAGCGGCGGATCACCTTCCGCCACGTCCTGCGCAACGCCATCCTGCCGGTGGTGACCATGGCCGGCGTGCAGGTCTCCTCGCTGATCGGGGGCTCGGTGGTGGTGGAGACCGTCTTCGGCTGGCCAGGGCTCGGCCAACTCGCCTTCGAGAGCCTGTTCGCGCGCGACCTGAACCTCTTGCTCGGGATCTTCCTGATCTCGGCGATCCTGGTGCTCGCGGTGAACCTGCTCGTCGACATCCTCTACACCTTTCTCGACCCGAGGATCGAGCTGTCATGACCGATCTCTCCGCCCCGGCCGCCCCGCCGGCGACGCGCCGCCGCGCCGGCTTCTGGACGCGCTTCGCCCGCAACCGCTCGGCGGTGGTCGGCCTCGCGATCCTGATCGCGGTGCTGGTGCTCGCGGCCATCGCGCCGGTGATCTATCCGGGCGACCCGTTCGATCTCGCGGGCCGGCCGATGACCCCGCCCTTCTCCGGCGCGTTCTTCCTCGGCACCGACACGCTCGGGCGCGACATCGCAGCCGGGATCGCCCATGGCGCGCGCACCTCGCTCTTCATCGGGGTGGTGGCGGCCTTCGTCGCCGTGGCCTTCGGCACGGTGATCGGCGGGCTCGCGGGCTATTACGGCGGCTGGATCGACGATGCGCTGATGCGGGTGACGGAGGTCTTCCAGACCATCCCCTCCTTCATCTTCGCGATCCTGCTCGTCGCGATCATGACGCCCTCCATCGCCTCGGTGGTGATCGCGATCTCCGTGGTCTCCTGGCCGCCGCTCGCGCGCCTCGTGCGCGGCGAGTTCCTGGCGATGCGGGGGCGCGAGTTCGTGCAGGCCAACGTGCTGATGGGGATGGCGGACTGGAAGATCATCTTCGTGCAGATCCTGCCCAACTGCCTCTCGCCGATCATCGTCGCGGGGTCGCTGCTGGTCGCCACCGCGATCCTGATCGAGTCGGCGCTGGCCTTTCTCGGCCTCGGCGATCCCAACGTGATGAGCTGGGGCTTCCAGGTCGGCGCCGGGCGGACCTCGCTGCGCCATGCCTGGTGGATCGTGACCTTCCCCGGCATCGCCATCATGCTGACGGTGCTGGCGATCAATCTCGTGGGCGAGGGGCTGAACGACGCCCTCAACCCGCGGCTTCGGGAGCGGGCGGGATGAGCGAGCCGATCGTCGACATTCGCGGGCTGACGCTCGCCCTGCCGGAGGGCGCCGACCGCGCCCACGCCGTCGAGGGCCTCGATCTGCAGATCCGGCCCGGGCGGATCACCTGCGTGGTCGGCGAGTCGGGCTCCGGCAAGTCGCTCACCGCGCGGGCCGTCATGGGCCTCCTGCCGCCCACGGTGCGCGTCGCCGGCGGGGAGATCGGCTTCGAGGGGGGCGACCTGCTGACCCTCGGCCCCGAGGCGCGGCGCGCCATGCGCGGGCAGAAGATCTCGATGATCTTCCAGGAGCCGATGACCGCGCTCAACCCGCTGATGACCGTCGGCCGGCAGATCGAGGAGGTGCTGCTGATGCACACCCGCCTCGGCCGGCGCGAGCGGCGCGAGAAGGTGCTCGCGCTCATGGAGGAGGTGAAGCTGCCGAACCCGCCGCGGGTCGCCGCCTCCTTCCCGCACCAGCTCTCCGGCGGGCAGCGCCAGCGGGCGATGATCGCCATGGCGCTGATCCTCGACCCCCGCGTCCTCGTGGCCGACGAGCCGACCACCGCGCTCGACGTCACCACCCAGGCGCAGATCCTCAAGCTGATCCGCGAGCTGCAGGAGAGCCACGGCACCGGCGTGATGTTCATCACCCACGATTTCGGCGTGGTCGCCGAGATCGCCGACGACATCGCGGTGATGCAGCACGGCCTGCTCGTCGAGCGCGGGCCGGCAGAGCAGGTGCTGAACGCGCCGCAAGAGCCCTACACCCGCGCGCTCGTCGCCGCGGTGCCGAGCCTCGTGCCCCGCCCCGCCCGCGCGCCCGGCGAGCGCCGGTTGCTCACGGTCGAGGGGCTCGGCAAGGTCTACCGCTCCGGCGGCGGGCTCTTCGGCAAGGCGCGCGAGGTGCATGCGGCCAAGGATGTGAGCTTCTCCCTCGCCCGGGGGGAGACGCTCGGCATCGTCGGCGAGTCGGGCTCCGGCAAGACCACGGTGGCGCGCTGCGTCGTGCGGCTCCTCGATCCGGAGTCGGGCAAGATCGACCTCGACGGGATCGACATCGCGCCCCTCGGCCGCCGCGCGCTGCGCCCCTATCGCCGGCTCGTGCAGATGGTGTTCCAGGACCCCTATGCCTCGCTCAACCCGCGCCGGCGGGTGGGCGACATTCTGGCCGAGGGGCCGATCGAGCAGGGCAAGCCCGCCGCGGAGGCTCGCGCGCGCGGGCGCGAGCTGCTGGAGCTCGTCGGGCTCGACCCCTCCGTCGCCGAGCGCTTCCCCCACGAGTTCTCCGGCGGGCAGCGCCAGCGCATCGGCATCGCCCGCGCCCTCGCCCTCGAGCCGGAGGTGCTGGTGGCCGACGAGCCGGTCTCCGCCCTCGATGTGAGCGTGCAGGCGCAGGTGCTCGAGCTGCTCGACGAGATCCGCCGGAGGCTCGGCCTCGCGGTGGTGTTCATCACCCACGATCTGCGCGTGGCCGCCCAGGTCTGCGACCGGATCGCGGTGATGCAGAACGGCGAGGTGGTCGAGCAGGGGGCCACGGCCGAGGTCTTCGCCGACCCGCAGCACCCCTATACCCGCTCGCTCTTCGCCTCGATCCCCGGCCGCGCCTGGCAGACCGCGCGCGACGCCGCCCCGGCCGCCGCGCGCCGGGTGGCCGAATGAGCGCCGGTGGGGCCGGCATGAGCGGGGGCGAGGTATGGCGGGCCGCCTTGCTCGCCCAGGGGGTCGATCCTCAGCTCGTCGAGCGGGCGGAGGCGACGGCCGCGCGCCTGGCCGCCGTGGCCCGCGACCTGCCGAGCGATCCGACGGCGCCGGCCTATCCGGGCGAGCTCGTGCCCGGGCTCCTCGCCGCCCGCGAGAACGGCGCATGAGCCCGCCCCCGACGCTCGAGGCGATCCTCGCCAAGATCCGCAGCGGCCGGCGCAGCGCCCGCGAGACGGCGGAGGCGCATCTCGCGGCGCTCGAGCGCGTCGGCGCGCGGCTCAATGCGGTGGCCCGGCTCGAACCGGAGGCGGCGCGCGCCGCGGCCGAGGCGCTCGATGCGGGCCGGGCGCCCGGCGCCGGCGGGCCGCTCCACGGCGCCCCGCTCGCCCACAAGGACCTCTATGCCCGGGCCGGATGGCGCCTCGAAGCGGGCTCGGCGATCCTCTCGGGCCATGTCGCCGAGCGCACGGCGCATCCGATCTCGCTGCTCGACCGAGCGGGGGCGATGGATCTCGGTCGGCTCAACACGGTGGAGTTCGCGCTCGGCACCGAGGGGCAGAACGTCCATACGGGCCCGGTGCGCAACCCCTGGAACCCCGAGCACATCCCCGGCGGCTCGTCGAGCGGGTCGGCCGTGGCGGTGGCGGCGGGGGCGGTGCCGGCGGCGCTCGGCTCCGATACCGGAGGCTCGATCCGCCTCCCGGCGGCCGCCTGCGGCATCGTCGGGCTGAAGCCGACCGCGGGGCGCATCGGGCGGACGGGGGTCTTCCCGCTCTCCGGCACGCTCGACACCGT
Source organism: uncultured Limibaculum sp. (assembly GCA_964576075.1). Lineage (GTDB taxonomy): Bacteria > Pseudomonadota > Alphaproteobacteria > Rhodobacterales > Rhodobacteraceae > Thermohalobaculum. The sequence continues at coordinate 23,098 of CAZNTX010000022.1, forward strand.
CGGCCCCCTGACCGGGACCGTGCGCGACGCCGCGCTTCTCCTCGGCGCGCTCTCGGGGCCCGACCCGGAGGATCCGCAATCCGCGGGGCTGCCCGCCGAGGACTTCCTGGACGGGATCGAGGACGGGCTCGGCGGGCTCTCCATCGGCGTCGCGCGGGCCTGGTTCTTCGACCCGGTCGAGGCCTCCGTCGGCGCGGCGATCGAGGCGGCGATCGCGGTGTCGGCCGCCGAGGGCGCGGCGCTGCGCGACATCGCGCTGCCGGGGATCGAGGCCGCCAACCGCCTCGCCATGCTGATCATCAATACCGAGGCGGCGACGCAGCACCGGGCCTGGCTCGCGACGCGGGCGGGCGACTACGGCCCCGAGACGCTCGCGCGGATGGCGGCGGGGCTCTTCGTGCCGGCGGAGGCCTATCTGGCCGCGCTCACGCACCGGCGCAGCCTGCTCGCGGAGAGCCTCGCGGCGATGCGGGGGCTCGACGCGGTGCTGACGCCGGCCTGGCCGATGCAGGTCCCGACGATCGCGGAGGCGGTCGGCGGCGCGCGGGTGGAGGATATGGGGCATTGCTCGCGCCCGGTGAATTTCCTCGGCCTGCCCGCGGTGGTGCTGCCCTGCGGGCTGTCGGAGGGCGGGCTGCCCGTCGGGGTTCAGCTCGTCGGCCAGCCCTTCGGCGAGCGCCGGCTCTTGCGGGCGGCGCGCGGGCTCGAACGCGCGCTCGCCTTCGCCGAGAGCCACCGCCCGCAGGTCACGGCCTGAGCGGGGCTCGGCGCGGCTCCGGCATCGCGAAGGGGGCGGGGTCGAGGAAGCGGCGGATCACGTTGTCCATCATCCGGCGCACGCCCGGGTCGCCGCCCCGCTCCGGCAGGGCGGAGCAGAAGGTGATCGAGCCGGTGGAGAACACCGCGCCCCCCGCCGGCGTCTCGAAGAACACGATCTCGGCGCGGATCAGGTCGCGCGCCGGCTCGCCGGGCAGGGTCGTGAGATGGGTGAGCTGCTCCTCGTGGACGAGCATGAAGGCGTCGGAATGCCCCTCTGAGCGGGCGAGGATCAGGGCATGGGCCGGGGTACCGAGGCGATGATCGGCGCGGTCGAGCTCGAAGCCCGCGGCGCCGCCGCCGCAGAGGGCGCTGGCGCCGATCAGCGGGCCCTCGACGCCCTCGAAGATCCAGGCCGCCCGCGGGTCGCGCGTCGCGGCCGTCAGCCGGTAGGGCGCGCCCTCGAGCGGGCCTTGCGCGGAGAAGCCCACCCCCGCGAGCGCTTGCGGCGGCCGCCCGGAGCGGCGCCAAAGCCCGCCATAGCCGCCGTCGAAGGCGTGCCAGTATTCGCCTGGCTCGGCCGCCCAGGCGCGGATGCCGCCTTCGGCGCGGCGGATCTCGATCGCCTCCGGACGCTCCGGGTGGCGCGCGACGCGCCAGTAGAAGCCGTTGCCGCCGAGATAGCAGAACCGCCCGCCGCCGTCGCGATAGGCGGTCAGCGCATCGAGCGTCGCAGGCGTGTGATACTCCGGATGGGTGGCGGTCAGCAGGCAGCGATAGCCCGCGATCAGCTCCGGCCCCTCCTCGTCGAGCTCGTGATCGGTGACGATGTCGTAGCGGTGGCCCGCCTCCTCGAGCCAGTGGAGGAGGTGCGTGTCGGCGGGGAAATGGCGCACGCCGGACCCCCTCCCGTCGAGATAGGCGAGATGGCCGGGGCGCAGGGTCAGCATCGGGCGGAGCGGGGTCGCGTGGCAGACGCCGCTGCCGTCGGAATGCAGGTTGTAGGTGGAGCGGCCGTAGTCCGGATGGTCGCCGGGGAAATGCGGGCTCATGCCGAGCGCCGCGGCGCGCTCGCGGAAGCGCTCGGAGAAGTCCGGCCGGGCGAAATTGCCGTAGACGACATAGGTGAAGGTGGGGATCAGCACGCAGAGATCGGCGCCGCGGCGTCCCTTCGGCGGAGGCACGAAGACCGGCAGCGTGTCGGTCTCGCCTTCGCAGGAGAGGCGCAGGGCGTAGGCCCCGCTCTGCAGGCCCTCCGGCACCGCGATCTCCAGATCCGCCTCCCAGCCGCAATCGGCGAGGTCGGTGTCGTGGAAGTGGATCGCGCCGTATTCGGCGGGGGCGTGGCGCCAGCACATCTCGCGCCCGGTCCAGCCGCTTCCCGTCATCGCGCGGGCGGGCAGGTTGACGAGGCGGCCGTGGCAGCCATGGGGCCCCGTGTCGGTGATGGCGACCCCGGAGATGTCGCGCTCGAAGGCCCAGGCGGCGAGGGGCTCGGCAGCCTCCGGCGGCGCCTCGGCGAAGCCGCGCAGGAGGGCGGGGGCCTCGATCTTGCCGTTGTAGAGGCCCTCCGGCGGGTCCGCGGCGAGGGCCGCGATGGCGAGGCGCTCCGGCCAGGGCGGCGCGCCGGGCGGCGCCTCGGCGACGGCGATGGCGGGCGGCTCGGGGCCGAATTGCGGGGCGAGGGCGATCTGGCCCACGGCGAGCCGCCCGGTCTCGGGATCGTGGCTCGCCCAGATCCGCGCCCAGGCCCGCGGGGCGAGCGGCCGGCCCGTGCTCGCCCGGTGCTCGGCGTGGCCGAGGCTCAGGACCGCTTCGGCCGCGCCGTCCGCCCCGATGGCGAGGGCGAGCCCGCCGGCCCCGTCCGCGGCAGAGACCACCCCCTGGCGCCGCCCGCCCGGCGTCGTCGGCCAGACGGTGGCCGCGATGGTCACGGCTCCCCCCGGCATCGGCGGCAGGGGCGCGTGGGCGTAGGAGCCGAGATGGTGGCGCTGGACGCGCGAGGGCACGCTCTCGCAGAGCAGATGGCCGAGATCCTCCTCGACGCGGCCGGGCCCGTCCGGGTTCGGGTCGGCGCAGAGGAGGCGCACGAGCCGGACCTCCACGGGCTCCGTGCCGGTGCTGGAGAGGTGGACGGACAGGATCTGGCCCGGGCGCGCCGAGAGCCGGTCGGTGTAGCCTGCGAGGGGAAGCATGGAGAGCCCGGATGGTGAACGACCGCGGCAGACTTCCCGATTCCCCCGCCGAGGGCAATGCCTCTGCGGCGCGTCGGGCGGACATCGCCATCGTCGCGGTCATCGGGCTCCTCTGGGGGCTCAACTGGCCGGCGGTGAAGCTGATGCTGCTCGAGGTCGCGCCATGGACGCTCCGCGCGGCGGGCTTCCTCGCGGCCGCGGCGCTGCTCGCGGGGCTCGCGCTCGCCCGCGGCGAGCGGCCCGGGCCGCCCGCGCGATGGCGCTGGCGGGTGGCGCTGGCGGGGCTTCTCTCGATCTTCGGGTTCAACATGCTGACCGCCTACGGCCAGCTTCTGACCGAGACCTCCCGGGCCGCGATCATCGCCTTCACCATGCCGGTCTGGGCGACGGTGATCTCCGCCCTGGCGCTCGGCGAGCGGCTGGCGGGGTGGCGGCGGGCGGCGCCGGCGCTCGGGATCGCGGCGCTCGCGCTCCTCGCGGCGGAGGACTGGCGCGGCATCCTCGCCGCCCCCGCTGGGGCGCTCGTGATGCTCGGCGCGGCGCTCAGCTGGGCGGCGGGGACGGTGGTGCTCAAGGCGCTCGCGCCCGCGCCCGCGCCCTTGATGCGGACGGCCGGGATGGTCGCGGTCTCCGCGCTGCCGGCGCTCGCCGGCGCGCTCGCGCTGGAGCCGATGCCGGAGGCGCCCTCGGCGCGGACGCTCTGGCTCTTCGTCTTCTATCTGCTCGGCCCGATGACGCTCTGCCATGCGGCCTGGGTGCTGCTCGTCGCGCGCCGTCCGGTGGCGGTGGCGACCCTTGGCACGTTGTTGGTCCCGGTGGTGGGCGTGCTCTCGGCGGGCTGGATCCTCGGCGAGACCCTGACGGCGGCCCGGCTCGGGGCGCTCGCGCTGGTGATCGGCGCCATCGCCCTCGCCCTCGCGCCCGCCCGACGGTGAGCGGCCCCTGCGCCCGACCCATGCTCCCCGCTCCCCGCCGCGATGCGTCCCCGCGCGCCCTGGCGTGCCCCGCGGCCCGAGCAGGCGCCCCCGCGCCTCCGAGACCCCGCGGACATCCGTCATGCGCGGGGAGGGGGCTCGCGCGGCTTCGGGAGTGCGAGGCGGACTGCGGGGGCTCCGTAGCTCGGCGCGGGTGCGGTCGACCGAGGCGGTCGGCCCGCCTCCGCAGCCCTCGATCCCGCGCCGGGGACGGACGCCGCCGTGGGCGGCGCGACCGCAGTCTATGCCACGCCGGCGGCGCGGGCCGGCACCGCTTGCGCCGAGGCGAGGGGAGCGTCGCCGTCCGCCCCGGCCGGAGCGCGCGCTCTGCCCCGGTGCAAGGGCTCGGGTTGACAGGGCTGGGGGCGGCGTCGATGAAGGCGCGCGCGGGGGGCGGCGTGCCGCGGCGCGGCGCCGGGGTCCGGGACCCCTCAGTCACGGGGAGGCCGCCCATGGCCGGCACCTATCGGAAGGGCGACGTGTTCGTCACGGTCGAGCCCGCCCCAGGGGAGGGTGCGCCGCCGGGGCCGGATGCCGCCGCCGCGGGCTATCGCCTCGTCGCCGCAGGGCGGATCGGCGGCGCACGGGCGGCCATCCATCTGCGGGGCGATCCGCGCGACGTCGAGACCGCCGAGGCCGAGCCGCCCCGGGGAGCCACGCCCGAGGCGGCGCCCGCGCGCTGGGGGGCGGTGCTCGGCATCGTCGCCGAGGCCCGGCCCGCGGACCGGCTCCTCGCGGGGCTGGCGGAGCGCCCGGCGGCGATGGCCGGGGAGCTCGCCTCCGGCTGGGCCGGCAACTGGGGCGGGGTCGCGCTCGCCGAAGACCGGCTCGCCTTCGTCACCGACCATCTCGCCACGCGGCCGATCTATGCCGCGGAGCCGCCGGGGCGCCCGGGCGCGCAGGTCTTCGGCACCGCGATCGAGGATGTGGCGCGCGCCGCGGGGCTCCGCCGGCTCGATCCGGTGTCGGTCGAGGAGTTCATCCACGAGGGCGTCCTCACCTGGCCGCACACGATCCTGGAGGGCGTCCGGCAGCTCCGCCCGGGGGCCGTCACCTGCCCGCTGCGCCCGGCCGGAGAGCCCGAGACGCTGCCCTACTGGATGCCCGGCACCGAGGGCGCGATCCGCGACATCCCCGCCGCGGCGGAGGCGCTGCGGGCGGCCATGGAGCGCAACATCGCCGATCTCTGGGCGCGGCCCGAGCCGAAGGCGTTGCTCTTCTCGGGGGGGGCGGACAGCCGGGTGCTCGCCGCCCTCGCCCGGCGCTGGCTCGATGCGCACGGCGCGCGCGACACCCGCCTGCGCGGGCTCATCATGCTGGATGCGCGCAACCGGGAGTATCTCCTCGCCTCGGCCGCGGCGCGCGTTCTCGGGCTCGACCTCGAACTCGTGCCGCGGCCGCCGGACGTGCTCTCCCGGCAGATCGAGCTGATCGAGGAGGGCGTCGGCCCCGGGGTGGATGCGGTGCACGCCCACGGGCTGCATCTCATCGGGCCGGAGGACGGGACGATCTTCGTCGACGGCCTCGGCACGGGCGTTTACTACAAGAGCCTCAATCTCCCGGTGCGCCGGCCGAAGATCGGGCCGGTGCCGGTCACCCCCTTCCGCGCCGATCTCGACCGGCCGTTCTACGATCACGTCCCGCGCACCTATCGCGCGCGCCGGCGGGCCAAGCTCGCGCTGCTCGAGGAGGTGCGCGAGGATCCGATCGACGCGCGCTGCTGGGCGCTCGGCTGGCCGATGTCGGACCATATCCACTCGGGCTTTCTCTTCGGCAACACGATGATGCGGCGCACCGCGGCCCCCTATCTCTACGGCAACGCGCTCGACGCGGTGCGCGGGATCTCCGAGGTCGCGAAGCTGAACGACGCGCTGTTCCGCCCGGCCTTCCGCGCGGCGCTCGGGGCGGCGGGGTATCTGCCGCGCTCGGGCGGCGAGGTGCCCTCGCTCCCGCCGGTGGCCAATCTCGCGGCGACGGTCGCGAATTACGGGATCTTCGCGGTCGGCACCCGGATCGCGCGGCTGTTCGACCGGGAGTGGTCCGACGAGCCCTGGCAGAGCCACGCGGTGCAGGGCCGGGTCGTCGCCGAGGGGCTCGCGAAGATCGACCCGGAGGTGCTGGCGCGGATCGAGGCGGTCTCCTCGGGCTCGGACGACGGGTTCTGGCGGCGCCAGCGCCTCCTCCAGGTGGCCCGCCTTCTCGAGGCGGAGCGCTACGATCTCTGAGCGGGCGGCCCAAGGAACGGAGAGCGAGATGATCCGGATCAACTGCCTCTGGGTGCGCGGGCGCCTCGGCTATATCGAGCGGCTTTGCGTGAGCTCTATGCTCGCCCAGGGCCACGAGGTGCATCTCTTCTCCTACGAGCCGCTCTCCGGCGTGCCCGAGGGCGCGGTGCCGCGCGAGGCGGCCGAGATCATGCCGATGGACAGGCTGATCCGCTATCGCGGTTCCGGCAGCTACGCCCTCGGCGCCAATCTCTTCCGCTACATGCTGCTGCAGCGCGAGCCGGGGCTCTGGCTCGATGTCGACATGCTGATGCTCCGCCCCGTGGAGCTTCCGGGGGAGCACATCTTCGGGCTGCAGGCGCCAGGGGTGGTGAACAACGCGGTGATGGCCTTCCCGCCGGCTTCGCCCGTGCTCGTGGACCTTGTCCGGCTGATGACCGAGCGCCCGACGCTCCCGCCCTGGGCGCCGCCGGCCAAGCGCCTCGCGCAGCGCGCGCTCCGCCTCGTCGGGTGGGACCGGCGGCCCGAGGACTTCCATTGGGGGACGTTCGGCCCCAAGGCGCTGACCTGGTTCCTGACGGCGCACGGGCTGATGGAGCGCGCCCAGCCGCCCTCGGTGTTCTACCCCGTCGCCTATGACGAGGCGCGCCGGCTCTTCGCGCCGGGCGACCGGCTCGAGGGGCGGATCGGCGCGGACACCCTCGGCGTGCATCTCTGGAACGAGCAGATCAAGGACCTGAAGGCCGCGCCGCCGCCCGAGGGCTCCTTCGTCGCGGAGATGTGCGCGCGGCACGGGATCGAGCCGGAGGCGCGCCCGGCCGGCTAGCCCTTCAGCGCGATCGAGTTCTCCGGCGAGCGGAAGACGGCGTAGCCGAGCCCCTCGAGATGGGCCGTGAGCCGCGCCATGCGCCCCGCGTCGAGGAACTTCGATTCGAAGCAGACGATGGCCGGCGCCGTGCGCTCGAGCGCCGCGTGGTAGAGGACCGTGTCGTCCGCGCCCTCGACGTCGACCTGCAGGATGTCGAGGGCCACGTCCTCCCACACCGTGGCGAGGATCGCGTCGAGGGGCTGCGAGGCGACCTCGAAGGCCTCGACCGCGCCCTCCCGCGCCGCCGGGTCCGGCAGATGCGCCGCCACCCAGGCCTCGACCTGGGCGCGGTTGCTGGATGTCACCCCCGTCGGCGCGCGATAGGCCGGCCAGCCCGCGGCATAGGGGACGACGAGCTTCGGCCAGACCCGTTCCGCGACGGCGTGGAGCGTCAGCCTGCCCGGTGCGCCGACGGCCCCCTGATGGACGTCATGGGCCGGGTGGAAGGCGAAGTTTTCCCGGATGACGGGCACGAGCGCGGCCTGCGGCTCGATGTGCAGCACCCGGGTGCGCTCGGCATGGGCGCGGATCAGACCGTAGAGCGGATCGTTGATCTTGCCGTCGTTGGCGCCGACTTGGGCGATCGCCGCGCGCTCGACCCGGCCGAGCAGCACCCGGCAGACCGAATCGTAGAGCCGGAGCAGCACCCGCCCGTCGAGATCGGTGCCGCGTTTGCGGATGTCGTAGCCGAAGCGGGCGGCGAATTTCTTGGCGAGCTGTTTCATCTCGGGACCCCGGCGGCCTGACGCGCGCGCGAGTGTTAGTCGATGCCGGCGCCGCGGTCGAGACGCATCCTGCGCGCGGTGGGCGGCGGGAATTCTGCGCTGCACCAAAAGCCCTTGCGCTGGCGGCTTTGAAATGTCAGGAACGCCCTAGGCCCTTGGGTGAACTTATCTTGCGCGGCACTCCCGCGCGCAGAGCTTGGAGACGCAGATGGACGGCGCAACGGATGCCCCGGTCAAGGATCTCTACGAGGTCGGCGAGATCCCGCCGCTCGGCCATGTGCCGAAGCAGATGCATGCCTGGGTGCTCCGCCGGGAGCGCCATGGCGAGCCGGAGACGGCACTCGAGATCGAGGTCGTCGACACGCCGGAGATCGACAGCCACGAGGTGCTCGTCCTCGTGATGGCCGCCGGCGTCAACTACAACGGCGTCTGGGCCTGCCTCGGCCAGCCGGTCTCGGTGTTCGACGGGCACAAGGCGCCCTGGGCGGTGATCGGCTCGGATGCCGCCGGCATCGTCTGGAAGGTCGGCGACAAGGTCACGCGCTGGAAGGTCGGCGACGAGGTGGTGATCCACTGCAACCAGGACGACGGCGACGACGAGGAGTGCAACGGGGGCGACCCGATGTTCTCCCCCTCCCAGCGGATCTGGGGCTACGAGACGCCGGACGGCTCTTTCGCGCAGTTCACCCGGGTGCAGGCGCAGCAGCTCATGGCGCGCCCGCAGCACCTGACCTGGGAGGAGTCGGCCTGCTACACGCTGACGCTCGCCACCGCCTACCGCATGCTCTTCGGCCACCGCCCGCATATCCTCAAGCCGGGCGACAACGTGCTGGTCTGGGGCGCCTCCGGCGGGCTCGGCTCCTTCGCGATCCAGCTCTGCAACACCGCCGGCGCCAACGCCATCGGCGTGATCTCGGACGAGTCGAAGCGCGACTTCGTGCTCGAGATGGGCGCGAAGGGCGTCATCAACCGCAAGGACTTCGCCTGCTGGGGCGCGCTGCCGACGGTGAACAGCCCCGAATACAAGGCGTGGTTCGGCGAGGTCCGCAAGTTCGGCAAGGCGATCTGGGAGATCACCGGCAAGGGCAACAATGTCGACATCGTGTTCGAGCACCCCGGCGAGGCGACCTTCCCGGTCTCGACCTTCGTCTGCAAGCGCGGCGGGATGGTGGTGATCTGCGCCGGCACCACCGGGTTCAACTGCACCTTCGACGTGCGCCACATGTGGTCGCACCAGAAGCGCCTGCAGGGCAGCCATTTCGCCAATCTCAAGCAGGCCAGCGCGGCCAACAAGCTGATGATCGAGCGCCGGCTCGACCCCTGCATGTCGGAGGTGTTCCCCTGGGCCGACATTCCCGACGCGCACATGAAGATGCTGCGCAACGAGCACAAGCCGGGGAACATGGCGGTGCTCGTCTCCGCGCCGACGACGGGGCTCCGGACCGTCGAGGACGCGCGCGAGGCCTGGGGGCGCTGAACCCCCTCCCGCATCGCGTCTCCCAGGCCGCGGCGCCCCCTCAGGAGGGGTAGGACTCGGCCGCCTTCCGGGCGGTCGCCGTCGGCGCGGTGCGGAGTTTGTCGAGAAGGCGGTCCGCCGTCTCCACAGAGCTCGCCGGGTTCTGCCCGGTGATCAGAAGTCCGTCGGCGACGACGAGGCTCTCGAACGGGGGCGCCGCCTCGTAATGGGCGCCGAGCGCGCGGCACTCCCGCTCGATCGAGAGAGGCACCACCTGGTCGAGCCCGACCGCCGCCTCCTCCCGGTCCGAGAAACCGGTGACCCGGCGGCCGCGGAGCACGGGCGCGTCGTCCGGCCCCTGCGCGCGCAGAAGCGCCGCCGGGCCGTGGCAGAGGGCTGCCACCGGCTTGCCGAGGCGCAGGAAGGCCTCCACGAGGCGGCGGCAGGCGGGGTCCTCGGCGAGGTCCCAGAGCGGCCCGTGCCCGCCCGGCAGGAACAGCGCGTCATGGGCGTCGGCCGAGACCTCGGCGAGCGGGCGGGTGGCCTCGCGCGCGGCCTGCGCCTCCGCGTCGGCGGAGAAGCGGCGGGTCTCGTCGGTCTGCGCATCGGCGAGCTCGCTCACCGGGTCGACCGGCGGCCGCCCGCCCGCGGGCGAGGCGAGGGTGACGGTCGCGCCGGCGGCGCGGAAGCGGAGATAGGGTGCGGCCAGCTCCTCGAGCCAGAGGCCGGTCGGCCGCCCCGTGCCCCCCATCCGGTCGTTGGAGGTGAGGGCGATCAGGATCTTCATCGCGGGGCCTTTCGGTTCGTGGGTTGCACTCGATTGCGGCGGAGGTGGTCCCCAGCCCCGGGCGGCGCAACCCTCGCGTCAGGCGCGCCGGACGGTGCGGCGATAGAGATGCCAGGTCGCATGCCCGAGCCAGGGCAGCGCCACCAGAAGCCCCGCGAAGAGCGGCAGCATGGCGATCACGAGCAGCCCGGCCACCACGATCCCCCAGGCCAGGAAGGCGACCGGATTGCGCGCGATCGCCGCGAGCGAGGTCGCCACCGCCGCCGAGGCCCGCGGCTCCCCGTCCACCAGCATCGGCAGCGACAGCACGCTGACCGCCGCCGCGGCCACGGCGAAGAGCGCCCCGATCCCGTTGCCGAGCAGGAACATCGTCCAGCCCTCCGGCGTCGTCGCCACGCGGGTCGCGAATTCGGCGAGCCCCGCCGGGGTGTCGCGCCCGAGGGTGGCGTGGACGATCTGCTGCGCCGCCACCACCCAGACGACGAAGAGCCCGAGCAGCAGCAGCGCCACCGCGAGGATGCCGCCCCGCGAGGGGTGGGCGAGGATCGCGCCCATATCCGCGACGCTCGCCGAGAGCCCGGCCTCGCGCCGGCGGCTGATCTCGTAGAGCCCCACCGCCGCGATCGGCGCGACCAGGGCGAAGCCCGCGATCAGCGGGAAGACGAGCGGCATCAGGTCGTAGTCGAAGGCCGCATAGGTCACCACCGCCCCGATGGCGGGGTAGAGCAGGAAGAGGAAGGCGTAATGCGTCCGCGTCTCCAGGAAATCGGTCCAGCCCGCGCGGAGCGCCGCGGCGATGTCGCCGAGGCCGATCCGCGCGATCCGGGCCTCGTCCGCGCCCGCGGCGGCGAGCGGGGCGCCGGCGAACTCGGTCGTGGTGCTTGCCGGTGTCATCGAGGGTCCTCCCATCGGTCGGCGGGCTCTCCGCGCCCGCTTTGCGACAATTTACCACATTCTGGACGCGGACGGGAGGGGAGGGGTCAGAGCGCGCCCGGCGGCGCGAGGAGGAGGCGCGTCGCCTCGGCGCGGAGCGGGTCGTAATGCGGGCTCGCCGGGTCCTCGTAGAGGATCAGCAGCCCGAGCGCCGCCTCGCGATAGCCTTTCTCGAGGGCCGCGCGGTAGAGCGCGAAGGCCCGCGCCTTGTCCGTCTCGGGCACGCCCCGCCCGGTGTGGTGAAGCTGCCCGAGGACGTAGAGCGCGGCGGCGTTGTCCTGCGCCGCAGCGGTGACGAGATGGGCCCGCGCCTCCCCATGGCGGCCGAGCTTGATGAGTGCGCGGGCGATCTGGAGATGGTGGCGCGGCGCGGCATCCGCCGAGGCGAGCGCGCTGCGGCAGGCGCGGAGCGCGGCGGGGGCGTCCATCTCCGCGAGCCGGACCGGGGGCGCCTCGGCCGAGCCGTCGTTCGAGGCGGCGAGCCGGTCGCAGCGCAGCGCCGCACCGTGGCCCGCACCCGCCTCCCGCGCCTCGGCCCGGGGCAGGGCGAGGAGGAGCGCGACGGCGATGGCGGCGGCGGTCTCCCAGCGGCTCATGCGGAAAGCGTCATCGTTTTGTCATGAAAAGTCAACCGAAACGTCATGGGGGCGGCTCCCCGCTGGCCCGCAAGGGGCGGGCGTGCCAGAGTGGCGCCCATGTCAGTCCGCCGCGCCCTCAGCCCAGCCCCGCCGCCCCGCCCCGAGCGCTGCCGCGCCCCGGCGGCCGAGGGCGGGGGCGATCTCTTCCCGCCTCCGGGCGCGCGCGCCGCGGCGTTGCCCCCGCTCTCGGAGGAGCAGCGCGCGGCCTGGATGGCGATCGCGGGCCGGCTCGCCGCGCAGGGGATCGACCTCGAGGCGGGCACGGCGGAGAAGCTCGACGGCCGCCCGGCAGATGCCGAGCTGCTCGCCGTCGCCGGCAAGGCGGGCTCTGGCAAGACGGTGCTCCTCGCGGGCCTCGCCCATGCGCTCGAGGCCGCAGGCGCCGTCGCCGTCACGCCCGACTGGGAGAGCCGGCGCTACCGCACCCGCCGCTCCTTCGCCGTCCTCGCGCCGACCAACAAGGCCGCCTCCGTGCTCCGCGCCAAGGGGGTCCCGGCGACGACGCTCCACCGCATCCTCTACACCCCGGTCTACGACCCGGAATTCGAGAAGATCGCCGAATGGCTCGAGGACGAGGCGAAGGCGCGCCCGGAGACCGACGTCCTCCCCGCAGAGGCGCTCGAGCGCGCCCGCGCCGCCTTTCGCGAGCACGGCTCGGTTCCCGGCGCGCTCGCCGCCGCCGGGGTGCGGGGCGCGGATTTCATCACCGGCTGGACGCGGCGCAAGGACCCGCTCGACATCGCGCTCCTCGACGAGGCCTCGATGCTCGAGGCGCGCCAGCTCGACGATCTGCGCGCGCTCTTCGGGCTGATCGTGCTCTTCGGCGATCCGGCGCAGCTTCCCCCTGTCCAGGCCAATGGGGGGATGGTGTTCGACGCGCTGCCCGCGCCCTCGGTGCTACGCCTCGCGCGGGTGCACCGGCAGGGGGCCGACAGCCCGATCCTCGATCTCGCCCACCGCCTCGGCGAGCCCGGGCTCGGCTTCGAGGCGTTCGAGCGGGCGGTCGAGCGGGCGGCGGCCGAGGACGACCGGGTGCAGGTGGCCGAGCGTGCGGATGCCGATATGATGCGCGAGAGCCCGGTCCTCGTCTGGCGCAACAAGACCCGGGTGCGGCTGATCGGCGGGTTCCGCGCCGCCCATGGCTGTCCGCCGGACGCGCTCCTGCCGGGCGAGCCGCTGATCTGCGACGGGCTCGAACTGCCGCTCAAGCACCGCAAGCGGCGGGTGGAGCTCGAGGCGCGGGGGCTCATCAAGGGGGCCCAGGCGCGCTATCTCGGCCCCGGGGGCAAGCCGGGCTTCGCCCGCGTCGACGTCGCAGGGACCGAGGAAGGGGGCATCGGCGTCGCCGCGATCATCCAGCTCGAGGCGGTCGACGAGGCGGAGCCCCGGCTCCTCTCGGCGGCGCGGATGGGGGCGCTCTTCGTCCACGGCGCGGCCTGCACGATCCACAAGGCGCAGGGCTCGCAATGGGCCGAGGTGCAGGTTTTCGCGCCCGATCTCTTCGCGGCGGCGCGGGCGGGCGCGGTGGAGGCGGGGCAGGCGCTCTGGACCCGCCTCGCCTATGTGGCGATCACCCGCGCCGAGCACCGCATCCGCTGGGTCACGCGCTACCGGATCTCGCGGCCGGCGCGGCCCCTCGCCGCGGAGGTCGGCGCGGGCTGACGCCGCCGGACGCGCCCCGCGGCCCCACCCACCCGGGCAGGCGTCGGGGCTGGTTGCGGCGTCGAGGCCCCCCACAGGCCGCGGGGCGCGTCCGGCGGCTCCCGTGCGCGCGCAACGGGGGTGCAGGGCCTGCCGTGGCATGAGGGCGCGGTCCGGGTCCGCCGCCGCCGGGTGGGTGGGTGGGGGTGGCGGCGGACCCGGACCGCGCCCGCCCCACGCGCCGCCCCCTGGCATTCGCCCGCCCGAGCCGCTATCGCAGCCGGGGCTGAGGGAAGGGCGACGCATGACCGATCTGATCGAGCGGTTCGAGGATGTGGCGGGCGGCTATCGCGCGCTCCTCTGCGATCTCTGGGGGTGCTATCATGACGGGCTGCGGCCCTTCCCCGAGGCGGTCGCCGCGCTTCGGGCCTTCCGGGCCCGCGGCGGGGTCGTGCTGCTCCTGACCAACGCGCCGCGCCCGGTCGCGGGCGTCCACCGCTTCCTCGAGAAGATCGGCGCGCCGGAGGACAGCTACGACGGCGTGCTCTCTTCGGGCGAGGTCTGTCTCGACGCGATCCGCTCCGGCGCCCATGGCCGGGCGTTCCATTATGTCGGCCCGGAGCGGGATCTCATGATCCTGGAGGCCGCGGGGCTCGCGCCCGTGGCTCTCGACGGGGCCGAGGCGCTGCTCTGCACCGGGCTCGTCGACGATGCGACGGAGACGCCCGAGAGCTATGCCGGCGCGGTGGCGGACTGGGCGGCGCGCCGCCTGCCGATGCTCTGCGCCAATCCGGATATCGTGGTCGACCGCGGGGCCGAGCGGCTCTTCTGCGCCGGCGCCCTTGCCGCGGCCTATGCGCGCGCGGGCGGCGAGGTGGTCTATTTCGGCAAGCCGCACCCTCCGGTCTACGACGCGGCGCTCGCCCGGCTCGCGGAGATCGCGGGGGGGCCGCTCGCGCGGTCGGAGATCCTCGCGGTCGGCGACGGCATCCAGACCGACATCGCGGGCGCCGAGGCGGCGGGGATCGACGCGCTCTTCGTCACCGGCGGGATCGCGGCGGCCGAGTTCGGTGCGGACCCGGAGGCGCCCGACCCCGCCCGCCTTCCCGCCTTCCTCGCGCGCGAGGGCCGCCGCCCGCGCTATGCCATCGCGCGCCTGCGCTGAGGCGTCCGTCGTGGAGCGCTCCCCACGCCCCCGCGCAGCGTGATCCGGGCGCAACAAGGCACATGGTCGCGGGACCGTTAAGAAATTTTGTTGCGCACGGATATTGCGCTTGCCGCGCTGCAGCGATAAGAAGGTGTCCGACACAGCGAGCCAAGAGGCCCCCATGTTCGACACGACGATCCAGCGCGGCACCATCTTCCTCGAGGATCTCGAGATCGGCACGACGCGCGAGCTGACCAAGACGATCACCGACCACGACATCCAGCTCTTCGCCGAGGTGTCCTCCGACGCGAACCCCGTGCATCTCTGCGACGAGTATGCCGAGGGGACGATCTTCGGCGGGCGCGTGGCGCACGGGATGTTGACCGCGGCGCTCTTCTCCGCGGTGATCGGCGAGCAGCTGCCGGGCCACGGCACGATCTATCTCGAGCAGACGCTCAAATTCGTCCGCCCCGTCCGTCCGGACGACTGCGTGACCGCGACCGTGAAGGTCACCGCCATCGACATGCGCCACAAGCGCGTCACCCTTGATTGCGTCGCGACCGTGCGCGAGAAAGCGGTGCTCCGCGGCGAGGCGGTCGTCCTCGCGCCGTCGCGAGCCGAGAACTGACACCGGTCCGAGCGGGGGCGTCCTTCCCTGCCGGCGCTTCGGCGGGGGGGCAGGGATGGAGGTCATCCGCGGCTGGCACGGGCTCGATCCGGCGGCCAAGGGCGCGACGGCGACGCTCGGCAATTTCGACGGCGTGCATCGCGGCCACCGCGCGCTGATCGCGGCGGCCCGTGCCGCCCGGCCCGACCGTCCGCTCGCCCTGGTCAGCTTCGAGCCCCATCCCCGCCGCCATTTCCAGCCCGACGCGCCGCCCTTCCGCCTCACCTCGCCGGCCGAGCGGGTGCGCGTGCTGCGCGCCCTCGGGGTCGACCGGCTGCACGAGCTCCGCTTCGACGCGGATCTCGCCGCGATGGAGGCGGAGGTCTTCGCCCGCGAGGTGCTCGGGGCGGGGCTCGGCCTCTCCCATCTCGTCGTGGGGCAGGATTTCCGCTTCGGCCGCGGGCGGCGGGGGACGGCGGCGCTCCTCGCGGAGATCGGTCCCGATTGCGGCTACGAGGTGCGCGTCGAGCCGATGCGGGAGGGGCCGGCCGGCGCCTTCTCCTCCACCGCCATCCGCGCCGCGCTCCGCGAGGGGCGCATGCGCGACGCCGCGGCGCAGCTCGGTCGGTGGCATGCGGTGGCGGGCCCGGTGGAGCAGGGCGACCGGCGCGGGCGCGAGCTCGGCTACCCCACGGCCAATCTCGCCTTCGGCGATCAGCTCGTGCCGCGCTTCGGGGTCTATGCCGCGCTCGTCGAGGTCCACGAAGGGCCGCATCGGGGGATATGGGAGGGGGTCGCGAGCATCGGGGAGCGGCCGACCTTCGGCGTCAACGCCCCCAATTTCGAGGTCCATCTCTTCGATTTCGCCGGGGATCTCTACGGCGCGGAGATCTCGGCCGCCCTCGTCGCCTTCCTGCGCGGGGAGGAGCGCTTCGAGAGCGCCGAGGCGCTGATCGCGCAGATGGACCGCGATTCGGAGGAGGCCCGCGCCGCCCTCGCCGGGCGCGGCGCCCCTTGGGAGGACACGCCATGACCGGGCTCAGGATCCTCGCCTTCAACCTCTTCTTCTATTCCTTCACCTTCGGCACCGCCTTCGGGCTCTGGGTGCTGGCCAAGACCTCGACGCAGGCGCGGATGCAGCGGCTCGTGCGCGTCTGGGGGCGGACGGTGATGGGGGCGGTCGGCACGCTCCTCGGCTCCCGGATCGAGATCCGCGGGCAGGAGCGGCTGCCGGCGGAGGGGGTGCGCCTCCTCGTCTCCAAGCATCAGAGCGAGCTCGACATCGTGCTCCTCGCCGCCCTCTTCCCCGACGCCTCGGCGGTGGCGATGGCGGAGCTGCGCCGCTATCCGTTCTTCGGGCCGATCCTCGAGAAGCTCGGCGCGGTGATGGTCGCGGTCGATTCGGGGCCGCAGGGGCGCACGCGGCAGGTGATCGAGGGCAGCCGGAAGGTCATCGAGGCGGGGCGGCCGATGGCGATCTATCCGGAGGGCGAGCTGATGGCCCTCGGCGCGCGGGAGCGCTACCGCAAGGGCGCGGCGCATCTCTACGCCAATCTCGACGTCACCGCGGTGCCGGTCGCGGTCTCCCTCGGCGTCATCTGGCCGCAGCGGCGCTGGAAGAAGCGGGTCGGCGTCACCGGCGCGATCGAGTTCCTCGAGCCGATCCGGCCGGGGCTCGACTTCGAGACCTTCCTCGAGGAGGTCGAGACCCGGATCGAGGGCGCGACCATGGCGCTCATCCGCGAGCATGCGCCCCCCGACGTCCTCGCCGAGGCGGAGGCGCGCTATGCCGAGCGGGTCAACAACGCCGGCGAGCCGATCGCGACGCGCGCGCGCGCCTGAGGCGCGGTTTCCGCCCGCGCCCGAGTGGCTTGCGCGGGAAACCCGTGGTAAAGTCACCGTGAGTTCGAGAAGGGCCGCCAGTGTGTCCGGTTTCGCCCGTCGGCGCTCTGGGGTGGGCGGCCCGCCCCGTGCGACCGACAGCCTGCGCCGCGTCCGGAGCCCCGGGCGCGCCGGGTCCGTGAGGAAGAGCGCCAGCCAGCCGAGGGATTTCCGCCGATGTGCTTCTTCTGCTCCATGTATGCCGGGCAATGCGACTTCGACCCCGTCGCCGGGGCGGTCCGCGAGATCGAGACGGTGTTCGCGCCGCTCGACGAGGGGGGCTATGCCGACTTCTCCGGCACGCTCGTGCGCCTGCCCCCGGGCGGGCTCGGCGACCGTCCGCTCGACGCCGATCCCGAACCGCCGATCGGCAAATGGGGGCCCGATGCGCCGGGCACCCCGGGCGGCACCGTCAGCTGGAGCATCGTCGGCGGCGGGCTCCCGCTCACCGGGCTCACCACCGGGCCGAGCGTCGACGTCGAGTCGGTCTACGACTTCGACGTGGTGCCGCTCCTCGAGAACGCCTTCGCGCAATGGTCGGCCGCGGCGGATATCGAGTTCGAGCGGGTGCCCGACGACGGCGCCCCCTTCGGCGGCGGCGGCAGCGCGGCGGATATCCGCATCGCCCACGCCGATCTCGAGGCGACCGGCACGCTCGGCTACGCCTTCTTCCCGCAGAACGGCGACCTGGTGCTCGACATCGACTACGACGAAGAGATCGTCAATTTCGAGGCCGAGAGTGCCGAAGAGATGTATCTCGCCATCGCGATCCACGAGATCGGCCATTCCCTCGGCCTCGTCCACACCCCGGTCTTCACCGCGGTGATGGCGGCGGGCAACTTCCTGACGCCGACGACGTTGCAGGCCGACGACATCAATCGCATCCAGTCGGTCTATGGCGCGCAGGACGAGGCGATCGTCGTCCCCCCCGTCGATCTGCCCGGCCGCTTCGAGGACGGCGCGCCGGCGGCCTTCCTCGAGCCCTACGAGATCGTGGGGAACGGCGAGGACAACGCGCTCTTCGCCGATGCGGGCGACGACACGCTGCGCGGCGAGGCGGGGGACGACACCCTCGACGGCGGCGCCGGCAACGACCTCCTCGTCGGCGGGCGCGGCGGCGACGTGCTCGAGGGCTGGACCGGGCTCGACACGGCGGTCTTCTCGGGCACCTACACCCCGCTGCGGCTCACCCTCGGCGAGGACCGCATCCTCGTGCGCGGCTCGGACAACCGGGTCGACACGGTGACGGGCGTCGAGCGCCTCGCCTTCGACGACGGCGTCCTCGCCCTCGACGCGCCGGGCTCGGAGTTCGGCTTTGTCTACCGCCTCTACACCGCCGCCTTCGGGCGCGAGGCCGATGCGGGGGTGCTCTTCTGGCAGGACGGGCTCGCCGACGGCATGACCCGGCTCGAGGTCGCCGAGGCCTTCGTGTCGAGCGCCGAGTTCGACGCGCTCTACGACGCGCCCGACGACGAGGGCTTCATCGACGCGCTCTATTGGAACGTCTTCGGCCGCGCGGCGGAGCAGGACGGCTTCGACTTCTGGCTCTCCGCGTTTCAGGAGGGCACCTCGCGCGCCGAGATGCTGGCCTATTTCACCGAGAGCGACGAGAACGTCGCGG
The DNA here is from genome assembly GCA_964576075.1 of uncultured Limibaculum sp. Classification (GTDB taxonomy): domain Bacteria; phylum Pseudomonadota; class Alphaproteobacteria; order Rhodobacterales; family Rhodobacteraceae; genus Thermohalobaculum. The sequence goes on from CAZNTX010000022.1 coordinate 41,552, forward strand.
CGAGCGCCGAGGCGCTCGACGGCGGCGTGTTCTTCGAGGGCGCGGACGCCTTCGCCTGACGGGCCGAGGCCCGTCTCGCGGCCGACGATGAGTTGTCCCGCCGCCCCCGGGCGGCCCGCCGAGCAAGGAGGCGCGCATGTCCTGGAGTTTCGCGATCCGAACCGGCCGGTTCGCCGAGGCGGGCGGGCTCGAGGCCGAGGCGAGCACCGAGCCCGCCGCCTGGTGGTATGGCGGGATCGACTACAACGGCACCATCTTCGACGACTTCATCGACGGCACCCGCTACAACGACCGCATCAGCGGCCGCGACGGCGACGACACGATCTATGGCTGGGACGGCGACGACACGCTGGCCGGCAATGACGGGCGCGACGAGGTCTATGGCGAGTTCGGCTGGGACACCGTCACCGGCGGCGACGGGCGCGACTATCTCGACGGCGGCCCCGGCAACGACGTCGTCGGCGGCGGGCAGGGCACCGACACCCTCTATGGCGGCTCCGGGGACGATCTCCTCGGCGGCGACGGCAATGCGGATTTCCTGCTCGGCAACGACGGCCGCGACACCCTCGTCGGCGGCAATGGCGACGACACGCTCTGGGGCGATGCCGGCGACGACACCCTCGACGGCGGCGCCAATATCGACACCGCCGTCTACGAGCTTTCCTTCGACCGGGTGGAGGTCCGGCGCACCGGCCCCGACACCATCCTGATCGACCTGCCCGACGGCAGCCGCGACCGGCTCGACTTCATGGAGTTCGCCGAGTTCACCGACGGCATCTTCTCGATCGGCGCCGCGACCGAGGAGGAGGGCTTCGTCTACCGCCTCTACCAAGCGGTCTACGACCGCCCTGCCGACGAGGGGCTCGATTTCTGGGTCGACCGGATGGCCGACGGGCTCTCCGAGGAGGAGGTCGCCGCCGCCTTCGTCGACAGCCCGGAATACGAGGACCGCTACGGCACCGGCAACACCGATGCCGAGCTGATCGACGCGCTCTACGAGAACGTCTTCGGCCGCGAGGCCGACGACGCCGGGCGGGACTTCTGGCTCGATCAGCTCGCCGGTCCGCTCGAGCAGGAGGACATGCTGCTGATCTTTTCGGAAAGCCCCGAGAACGTCGCCGCCTACGAGCAGGAGCTCGAGGCCGGGCTCTTCTATATCTGAGGCTCAGACGACGACGTCGAAGGCGCCGTCCCAGTCCCCGTCAGCGCGGCGGGCGAGGGCGAGGCTCGCCGCCGCCTGCCCGCGCGCGCCGAGGCTGCGGAAGATCCAGTCCGCGGCGTTGCGCCGGTCCCCCGCCACATAGATCTGCGTGGTGAGCCAGGAGCCGTCCGGCCGGCGGATGCGGGCGTGGATATGGGGCGTGCGGCCGGGATAGGGGACCGGGCGGATGGTGCGGAAGCGGTAGCGGCCGTCCGCGTCGGTCCTGGTGCGGCCGAAGCCCTGGAAGGCGGGGTCGCGCCCCTCGGCGCGGTCGCGCGGGTGGTGGTAGCGGCCCGTCGCGTCGCATTGCCAGATCTCGATCTCGGCGCCCGCGCGCGGCGCCCCGTCGCGCCCGAGCACGCGCCCAGAGAGATGCAGCACCTCGCCGCCCGCCTCGCGCACGGACCCCTCGATCTTGACGAGATCCCAGTCGGTGTCCGCCTTGCGATCGGCGGGGGCGGGGTAGAACGGCCCCGCCATCTGCGCGGGCGTCGCGGCGAGGCGGCGGGCCTCTGCGGCGGCGGGGGCGGCGATCCCGGCGAGGCCGAGAAGGCCGATCAGGCGGCGGCGGGCGCGGTCGAAGGGCATGGGCTCTCTCCCCGGTGGCTTGCCCGGGAGGTAGGGGGCCCGGGGCCCCCCGCCAAGCCGGCTCAGGCCGCGCGCTTGCGCCGGAGCCCGACGGCGCCGAGGGCGAGCCCCGCGAGCGGGAGCGTGGCCGGCAGCGGCACCACCGCGCTGTCGCCCACGGTGATCGGCGTGCCGGCCGCCGTCTCGATCGCCCCGTCGAGGAAGGTGACGGGCCCGTCGATCCCGGCGAAGGCGACGCGCAGCCAGCCGACCGCGCCGCCCGTCGTGAGGAAGCCGATGTCGAAAGTGCCGACGAGCGTGCCGGGGCCGTAGATCAGGCCAGTGAACCCGTCGCCCGGGCTGATCGTCGGGGTCGCGGTCGCGGGGCGGAAGCCGACGAAGCCGCTGCCTGGATAACTCGGGTTCACCCCGAAAACCTGGTAGGATGCCGTATTCGAGGCGTAGAAGCTCCCGGCGAAGCCGCCCCCGCTCGCCAGGATGGTGGCGGGCGGAACGCCGACGCCGAAGGAGACGGTGGCGGGGGTGAAGGCGAGGTCGGCGACGGCGGCCTCGGCCGCGGGGGCGAAGGCGAGGCCCGCGAGCGCGGCCCCGAAGCTCGCGGTGACGGTCTGCGGGACGGACTGGGTCTCGGATCGGCTGGGCATTCTGTCTCTCCGGCTCGTGTCATTCGGTGGAACGAAACGCACGTAGGGCCGGGGCCGACGCGCCCGGGCCAAGGGGAGACAGCACGAAATAAAAGGTCAGCGCCCGGAGTCGGGCCGCCAGAATCGCTCCCCCCAGCGGGAACATTAACACTCAGCAACCGGAGAGGGAAGCGCCCGCGCGCTCGGAAGCGGCGAGGTATGTCGCGAAGCGCACGCACTCGGTCGCAAGGCTCCGTGAAGCCCGCGGGGCTGGGGCGCATAGAGGGCTGGAGAGACCCCTCGCGTCCTGGAGAGCGCCCTATGAAGACCCATGCCCGTGCAGTCGTGGTCGGCGGCGGTGCCGTCGGCTGCTCCATCGCCTACCACCTCGCCAAGGCCGGCTGGACCGACACGGTCCTCCTCGAGCGCGACGAGCTGACCGCCGGGAGCACCTGGCACGCCGCGGGCCTCCTGCCGCTCTTCAACATGTCCTATGCGGTCTCCCACATCCACGACCGCTCGGTGAAGCTCTACAAGGAGCTCGAGGCGGAGACCGGGCTCAATGCCGGCTTCTCGGTGGTCGGCAATCTGCGCATGGCGCAGACCAGGGAGCGCATGGACGAATACATGCTCTACGCCTCCACCGCGGAGACGGTCGGCATCCCCTACGAGTGGCTCTCGCCCGACGAGATCAAGGCGCGCTATCCGCTCCTGCGCACCGAGGACCTCGTCGGCGCGATCTTCCACCCGACCGACGGCTACATCAACCCGGCCGACGTCTCCCAGGCGATGGCCAAGGGCGCGCGGATTCGCGGCGTCGAGATCCACCGCAAGACCCAGGTCGACAGCTTCCACCGCGAGGGCGGGGAGTGGATCGTGCGCGGCACCCGGATGGCGGAGAAGGGGGGCAATCTCGTCGCCGCCGAGCCTTTCGAGATCCGCTGCGAGGTGGTGGTGACCGCGACCGGCAACCACGCCCAGCGCACCGCGGCGATGGTGGGCTGCTATCTCCCGGCGATCCCGGTCGAGCACCAGTATATCGTGACCGAGCCCGACCCCGCGCTCGTCGAGTGGCGCAAGGAGAACCCGGAGCACCCGGTGCTGCGCGACGCCGATGCCAAATGGTATGTCCGCGAGGAGCGCGGCGGCTGGATCCTCGGCCCCTACGAGCGCGGCGCCCCGGCCTGGGCGGTGCACGGCGTGCCGGAGGGCTTCCGGGCGGACCTCCTGCAGCTCGATCTCGAGCGGATCGAGGAGGAATACGCCTCGATGCTCCACCGCATCCCCTCCTCCGAGCAGTGCGGGCTCAAGGACGACTACAACGGCCCCATCTGCTACACCCCCGACGGCAATCCGCTCGTCGGCCCCGCGCCGGGCGTGCCGAACTTCTATTTCGCGGAGGGCTTCTCCTTCGGCATCACCGCGGCGGGGGGCACCGGGCATTACCTCGCGCAGCTCATCACCGAGGGCGAGGCGGAGATCGACATGTGGTCGCTCGACCCGCGCCGCTTCGGCCGCTGGGTCAACCGCGACTATGCGGCGCGGAAGAACGAGGAGGCCTACGAGCACGTCTACATCCTCCACCACCCGGACGAGGAGCGCCCCGCCGCCCGGCCGCTGCGCACCGCGCCCGCCTATGACCGGATGAAGGCCCGCGGCGCGCAGTTCGGCCAGGTGAACGGCTGGGAGCGGCCCAACTATTTCGGCCCGGTGGACGCGCCCGAGAGCTTCGACCACGATGCCCGCTCCTTCCGCCGCGGCGGCTGGTGGGAGTATGCCCGCGCCGAGGCCGAGGCGGTGCGCAACGGCGTCGGTCTGTTCGACGCCACCGCCTTCACCAAGCACCGCGTGCAGGGCCCGGGCGCGACCGCCTTCCTCGACTGGCTCACCTGCAACAAGCTGCCCAAGGTCGGCCGCATCAACCTGACCTACGCGCTGACCGAGGCCGGCACCGTGCGCACCGAGTTCACCATCGTGCGCCTCGGCGAGGACAGCTATTACCTCGTCTCCGCCGGCGCCGCGCAGGGCTACGACAGCGACTATCTGCACAAGATGGCCGAGGCGAAGCGCTCGGAATTCGGCTGGATCGAGGTGTGGGACTGCACGACCCAGTTCGGCGTCTTCGCCATCGCGGGGCCGAAGAGCCGCGAGCTCCTGCGCCCTCTGGTGGTGGACGCGGACCCCGCGAGCGCGCTCTCCAACAAGCGCTTCCCCTGGCTCTCCATGCGCGATCTGGATCTCGGGATGTGCCGCACGATGGCGGTGCGCGTCGCCTATACGGGCGAGCTCGGCTGGGAGATCCACCACCCCATCGAGATGCTGAATTACCTCTTCGACAAGCTGATGGCGGCGGGCGAGGCGGTCGGCCTCAAGCTCTGCGGCGCGCGGGCGCAGAACTGGCTGCGCCAGGAGAAGTCCTACCGCGCCTTCGGCTCCGATCTCGGGCGCGACGCGACGCCGCTCGAATCCGGCCTCGACCGGTTCGTGGCGATGGGCAAGGACTTCAAGGGCAAGTTCGCGATGCAGCAGACGGGCATCCGCGCCTCCTGCGTCACGCTCCTGATCGACGGGCCCGCGGATGCAGACCCCTGGGGCCGCGAGGCGCTGGTGCTCGACGACGGCAATGGCGGGCGCAAGGTCGGGCGGCTGACCTCCGGGGGGTATTCGGTCGCCTTCGGCAAGCAGATCGGCATCGGCTATGTGGAGCCGGATGTCGCGAAGGAGGGGCAAAAGCTCGGGGTGCGGATGTTCCGCGAGCTCTACCCGGCGACGATCTGCGCCGAGAGCCCTTACGATCCGACGAACGCCGCGATCCGCGTCGACGGCTGAGCCCGTGGGGGCCGGGGCGCGCGCCCGCCCTCGCCCCACCCACCCCGGCGACCGGAGCGCCAGGCGGCACCGGTGGCCTTCCCC
>CAZNTX010000023.1:0-46016 GCA_964576075.1 uncultured Limibaculum sp.
CCGCTCCGAGCCCGCCGCCATCCCCCGCCCACCCACCCGGATGCCGGCGGGCTCGGAGCGCCGCGGCCGCCCTCTCCTTCGCCGCGCGCTCAAGCCAAACCCCGGCCCCTGCCGACTGGCCAGACGGCGGGGTTTGAGCTACACCCCCGGCCATGCTCGACAAAGGCCACAACGTCCCCCCGCTGCCTCCGGAGATCGCGCGTCGGCGGACCTTCGCGATCATCTCGCATCCGGATGCGGGCAAGACCACGCTCACCGAGAAGCTCCTCCTTTACGGGGGCGCGATCTCGATGGCCGGGCAGGTGCGCGCCAAGGGCGAGGCGCGGCGCACGCGCTCGGACTTCATGAAGATGGAGCAGGACCGCGGCATCTCGGTCTCGGCCTCGGCCATGTCCTTCGAATGGGGCGGCTTCTGGCTCAACCTCGTCGACACGCCGGGCCACGAGGACTTCTCCGAGGACACCTACCGCACGCTCACCGCCGTCGACGCCGCGATCATGGTGATCGACGGCGCCAAGGGCGTCGAGAGCCAGACCCGCAAGCTCTTCGAGGTCTGTCGCCTCCGCGACCTGCCGATCCTCACCTTCTGCAACAAGATGGACCGGGAGAGCCGCGACACCTTCGAGATCGTCGACGAGATCCAGGAGACGCTGGCGCTCGACGTCACCCCCGCCTCCTGGCCGATCGGGATGGGGCGCGACTTCCTCGGCGCCTACGATCTCCTCGACGACCGGCTCGAGCTGATGTCGCGCGCCGACCGCAACAAGAAGGCCGAGAGCCTGAAGATCGCAGGCCTCGAGGACCCCGCCCTCGCCGAACATCTCCCCGAAGACCGGCTCGAGACCCTGCGCGAGGAGGTGGAGATGGCCCGCGGCCTGCTGCCCCCGCTCGACCCGCAGGCGGTGCTCGAGGGGCACATGACGCCCATCTGGTTCGGCTCGGCGATCAACTCCTTCGGCGTGCAGGAGCTGCTGCGCGGCATCGGCCGCCTCGCGCCCCCGCCCCAGCCCCGCCGGGCCGTCTCGCGCCAGGTGACGGCGGACGAGTCCAAGGTCTCGGGCTTCGTCTTCAAGGTCCAGGCCAATATGGACCCCAAGCACCGCGACCGGGTGGCCTTCCTGCGCCTCTGCTCCGGCCATTTCACCCGCGGGATGAAGCTCCGCCATGTCCGCTCGGCCAAGCAGATGACCGTCTCCAACCCCGTCCTCTTCATGGCCGCCGAGCGCGAGACCGCCGAGGACGCCTGGGCGGGCGACATCATCGGCATCCCCAATCACGGCCAGCTCCGCATCGGCGACGCGCTGACCGAGGGCGAGGATCTCCGCTTCTCCGGCATCCCCGCCTTCGCGCCGGAGTTGCTCCAGCAGGTCCGCGCGGGCGACCCGATGAAGGCCAAGCATCTCGACAAGGCGCTGACCCAGTTCGCCGAGGAGGGGGCGGCCAAGCTCTTCAAGCCGGCGATCGGCGGGGCCTGGATCGTCGGCGTCGTCGGTGCGCTGCAATTCGACGTGCTCGCCTCCCGGATCGAGCTCGAATACGGCCTGCCGGTGCGCTTCGAGGCGACGCAGTTCACCTCCGCGCGCTGGGTCTCCGGGCCGAAGGAGACGCTGGAGCGCTTCGCCGCCTCCAACAAGGGCCATATGGCGACCGACCACGACGGCGACCCGGTCTACATGACCCGCCTGCAGTGGGACATCGACCGGGTGGCGCGCGACTGGCCGGACCTGACCCTCTCCGCCACCAAGGAAACGCTCGTCTGACCGCGCGCGCCGGCCCCCGAGGCCGGCGTCCCGTTCCAGGACGGCCGAGACGGCGCATCCCGTCCCGGGCGCCCGCGGCCCGGCCTCGTCTCGGCCGGACGCCCGGATCCCCCCGTCGAGACCGCCCCTATCCCTTCGGATCGCTCCCGCGCGCCTTTGGCACGGGGCTTGCGATCCTCCGGGCAAGTGCGATCCAATTCTGTGAGGACGGTGCGATGAGTTCCTTCGGCTTCGAGCGTCTCGGCGTCGGCCACGCCTATGCCCCGGGCCACGAGCCCTCCCTGTTCGAGCGCCTCGCCGCGGTCGACCCGGGCAGCCTCGACCCGGCGAGCCTGCTGCTCGCGATCCCGGTCGCCGCCGCGCTGATCGGCATCGCCTGGACCTCCGGCGAGCGCAGCCGCTGCCGCCGCCGCGGGATACTCGACTGATACAAGAGAAACCCGGGCGAAACCCGAAAGCGAGCCTGCCCCGCTTGCGAAAAACCGTGTCGAACTGCAAGTTCTCGGCATGCGTTACGTGCGGCCATCGCGTGTTTTTCGATGGAGACGGTCGGGTGCATGACCGGCGTGTTCGGTTTGGCCGCGAGTGTGTGAGAGACGGACCCGGGATCGGCGGCGCCCCCACCGCGCCGCGCAGCCCCGGGTCCCCCAAGAGTGGGCGCCGCCGGCCGAGACAGCCGGCGGCCCCAGGCCCGGCGCGGCCGCGCCCCGCCGCCATCGGCGGCGCGGGGCCGGCCGCGCGGGGTGGGTGGGCGGGAGCGTGGCCGGCCCCGCGCCGCCGGCCAAGAGCGCAGGCCTCAGCCCATCATCATGTCCATGTCCTCCGGGATGCCCCAGACGCCGGGCTCGATCTCCTCGAGCTCGGTGACCACCGGAAGCGCGCCCAGATTCTCCGTCGAGAGCGAGAAAGCCTCCAGCAGATCCGCCTCGCCGAACTCGAAGCCGTCGGCCGCGCCCGCCTGCAGCAGCCCGGTCCAGAAGCCGCGGCCGAAATCGTCGCCTTCGCGGCCGAGCGCGTTCTCGTAGTAGAAGTCCACGAGATCCGTCCCCGCCAGCTCCTCCGGCATCGGGTCGAGCCCCGCGCGATAGCTCTCCTTCAGCGCCTCGTATTCCGTCGACGCGACGAAAGCCTCGGCGAGCTCCTCCCGGCTCAGCCCGGCGGCGAGCTGCGAGATCCAGAAGCTGATGCCGTCGCTGTCGATCACGCCGTCGCGGTCGAGCGCCACCTCGTAGAGATAGGCGACGTACTGCGCCTCGCCCTGCGAGATGCCCTGCGCGTTCTCCTGCGGCTCGGCGACCGTCACGGTCACCTGCCCCGTCGCAGCGGAGACCGGGGTCTCCGGGTCGTCGTTCTTGTCGAAGACCTCGTAGAACAGCGTCGTGGTGCCGACGAAATCGCCGCCGCCTCGGAAGACGATCTGCCCGTCCTCGGTCAGCGCGGCGGACCCGGTGCCGGTGGCCGGGGGCTCCGAGATGCGCAGGACCACGTCCTCGAGCGAGAGCGGCGCGCCGTCCTCGTCGGTGTCGTTGGCGAGCACGTCGATCAGGACGCTCTCGCCCTGCTCGACGGGGCCCGGGAGCGTGTCGTTGGCGACGACGGGGTCGAGCAGCGCCTCCGCGGTCCCGTTGACCGTGATGGTCACGACGCCCGTGGCCGTCCCGCCCGCCCCGTCGGAGATGTCGTAATCCGCCTCCAGGGTCACGGTCTCGCCGGTCTCGAGCGCGGCGAAGGCGCCCATCGGGTCGTAGGAGAGCTGCGTCGTCTCCGGCGCGTCCCCCCCGCCGCCGACCGTGACGATGCCGATCGTGCCGAGCGCGGATTGGGTCGGCCCGCCGACCTGCCGGAGCTCCCCGACGGTGTCGATGGTCAGCGGATCGCCGTTCTCGTCGGTGTCGTTCTCCAGGGCGTCGATCAGCTGCGCGGTGGCGCCGGCGTCGATCTCCAGGCTGTCGGGGTTGGCGACCGGGTCGAAATTGGGGATGTCCTGCCCGACGATCTCGATCACCAGATCCGCGGTCGAGCGGGCGCCGGCGGAGTCCTCCACGGTATAGGTGGTGCGCAGCGTCCGGTCGCTGCCCTCGCCGAGATCGTCGAACGCAGTCTCGGGATCGTAGATCAGGACCGCGCCGTTGGCGTTGATGGTGAAGCTGCCGAACTCGGTGCGGTCCGGATCGTCGTCGACCGTCGGCGTGCCGATCTCGACGATGCGCACGTCGTCGCCCTCGTCGACATCGGTGACGCTGTCGTTGACCAGCGCATAGGTCGCCGCATCCGCCCCGGCGAGGATCTGGCGCGTGTCGGTCACCGCGACGGGGGCGTCGTTCTCCCCGGTGACGGTGACGACGATGGTGCCGGTCGCGGTGCCGTTGCCGTCGGTGATCTGGTAGGAGATCTCGACCGTCTCGCTCGCGCCGGCGGCGAGGGAGTCGAACTCCCCGTTCGGCGAGAAGCTGACGGTGCCGGCGCCCGTGTCGGCCGTCGCCTCGCCCCGCGTGACCTCCTCGAGCAGACCGAGGAGGGAGAGGGGGTCGCCCTCCGGGTCCACGAGCCCGGTCAGCACGTCGAAGGAGATCGGCGCGCCCTCCTCCCCGACGGTGCCGGAGAGCGGGTCGAGCACGGGCACGAGATTGGCGTCCGCCGCCTCCACCGCGCCGAGATCGCCGAACGCGGTGCCGTCGTTGCCGAGGCCTTGGAGGTCCACGTCGCGGGCGAAGCCCTCGCCCCGGCCGTCGGTCGTGATCTCGTCGAGGAGATCGCCGTCGCCGTTCAGATCGATCGCGAGGGCGTTCTCGTCGAGCAGGCCGACCGGCCCCGAATCGAGCGCCGGATTGCCGCTCTGCGGCAGGAGCGCGACGGTGGAGATGCCGACCCCCTCGTCGGCGGCCACGACGCCCGCGCGGATGCCGGTGTCGCCCACGAGGCTGGTATTGGCGAAGACCTCCTGCGCGCTCGCATCGGCCGTCGTCAGCACGGCGCCGCGGCGGTCCGCGTCGGTCGCCGATGCGCCCAGCCCGATGTCGTCGTCGCCCGATGTCCCCGCGGCGACGTTGCCGATCAGGAGCGAGCCGCCGAGCGTGCCGGCGCCCTCGTAGAAGAGCCCGCCGCCGGGCGCCGAGCTGCCCGTCGTCAGGTTGCCCGTGAAGGTCGATTTGAGGACCGTCGCATCGCCGGCGGAGAACAGCCCGCCGCCCGCAGAGGTGGCGCCGGAGGTCTCGTTGGAGGCGACGGTCGCGTTGGCGAGGGTCGCGCTCTCCGTGGCGTAGGCGCCGCCGCCGCGCCCCGCAGCCGCGTTCCCGGAGATCGTGCCGGCGAGGACGTAGAGCGCGCCCTCGGTGTAGACGCCCCCGCCGCGCTCGCCCGAGGCGTTGCCCGCGACGGTGCTGTCCAGGACGAACACGTCGCCCTCCGCCGCGACGCCGCCGCCGGGCCCGCCGGCCTCGTTGCCGCTGACATTGGCCCGGTTGGACAGGCGCACCGTCTCGCCGGAGAAGATCGCGCCGCCCCGGCCCGCGGTCTCGGAAGCGGCGTTGTCGGAGAAGGTGCTGTTGTCGATGTCCACCGCCCCGACGGCCGCCAGCGCGCCGCCGTCGTCCGTGATGGCGCGGTTGTTGGAGACGACGGAGTTGGCGATGTCGGCGGAGCCCCCGGAGTAGAACGCGCCGCCCTGCGCGCCGATGCCGCGGGCCTCGTTCATCTCGACGCGCAGGCCGTCGACATCGAGCCGCGTCTCCGCGGCGAAAGCGCCGCCGTGAGCCCCCGGACCGGTGGTGAAGTTGCCCGAGACCGGCGCCGCCTCGCTCGCGGGGTCCGGGTCGATCCCGATATCGACCTCCGCGCCATGGACGGCGCCGCCGAGGGCGTCCTCGCCCGCGGTGCTGTTGCCGGTGAAGATCGCGCGGGTGATCTCGGCGGTGGTGTTCGAGTCGATCGCCCCGCCGGTCGCGCGGTCGCCGGCCGTGCTGTTGCCGATGAAGACGGCCGGTTGCTCGTTCGGCGTGCCCCGCATCGAGGCGGCGACGATCACCGCGTTGCCGCTCACGGCGCCGCCGCGCGAATCGTCCCCCTCGGTGCGATTCGCTTCGAAGCGGCCGCCCTCGATGCTGACCAGATCCGCCCCGAAGACCGCCCCGCCGGGGGCCGAAGCGCCGAGGGTGTAGTTCCCGGTGAAGATCGTATCGACGATGTCGATGTTGTTGGCCGCATAGACCGCGCCGCCGCGGGAGCCCGTTTCCGCGGTGAAGTTCCCGTCGAACAGGGCGCCGGTGATGCTGACGGTCGATTCGGAGAAGATCGCGCCGCCTTCGCCGTTCGGGCCGAGCGTGGAGTTGTTGCGGAAGGTCGTGCCCTCGTCCTCGAACACGATCGGCCCGACGGAGTAGACCGCACCGCCGCGGGCGCCGACGCCGTCCACCGTGTTGTTCGAGTAGGTTCCGTTCTCGATGGTGAGGGAACCCAAGGTGTAAACCGCGCCGCCCTTCGCCTCTGGCCCGGAGCTTTGCGCACCCGTGATCTCGACGTTGCGCAGGACCAGATCGCCTCTCGAGAACACTGCACCGCCGCCCGTGACACTGCTCCCGCCCGACAAATTGATGTCGTCGAGTTCCAACGTCCCATCGGGATCGGTGAATTCGAAGATCCGCGCACCGTCGGCCGCGACGATTGAACTCTGAAATCCGCCAAAGATCAGGACCGACTCTTCGATCTCGATGACGCTGTTGAGGATTATATCGGAAAACTGTTCTTCGCCGACAAGATCAAAAACGATCACGTCTCTGACCGCGTCTTCATCCGCGATCGCGATCGCCTCGCGGAGGGAGATTTCATCAAGACTTCCGTCGACTACATCCTCGACTGTCGTAACTGGGATGAAGCGCATGGTCAGGGTCCTTTTATTGCCGGCGACGGGCGGGTGTGGAGGCGCCTATGGGTCATCTCGTGACCCGGTCACCGCGCATCTGGTGCCTATCTGGAACTGCCCGGAGCGCGGTCGCCCGCGTTCCGGCTGGCGTCGGCTTGTCGGTATGAGATTTGCTCTACCCGGTCAAGACGGCGGCCGATCACGTCTCGCCTTGCCATCTTGCGTTCAGGCGCCATGGCCCGCGAACCGCGCCGCCATGGTTTCCCGATCCTCGTCGGATATCTTTGAGAAAAGGTTATCGGGGACGGAGAAGGCGTGGCCCGGCGGGAGCGCCGACAGGGCCGCCTCCGCGCTCTCGGGCCAGGCGAGGGCGTCCTCCTCGCGGCCGAGCGCCCTGAGAATCGCGTCCGAGGCGTCGGGCAGGAAGGGGCGGGAGAGAATCGCGTAGAGGCGCACGAGGTTGAGCGCGAAGCGGACGATGGCCGCGGCCCGCGCCGGGTCGGTCTTGACCACCGCCCAAGGTTCGGCGCGCTGGAGATACTCGTTGCCCTCGACCCAGATCGCCCGGGTCTCGGCCGCGGCCTTGCGGAGCTCGAACCCCTCCCAATGCCCCTCCAGCGCGGCGAGGCGCCGGGCGATCGCCGCCGCGACCTCCGCCTCCGCGGGCCCCGTCTCGCCCCCTTCCGGCACCGCCTCGCCGAACTTGGAGCGGCAGAACTTGGTCACTCGGGACACGAAATTGCCGAGCACGTCGGCGAGGTCCTTGTTGACCTGGGTCTGGAACCCCTCCCAGGTGAAGTCGCTATCCGCGCTTTCCGGCGCATTCGCCAGCAGCCACCAGCGCCAATAGTCCGACGGCAGGATATCCAGCGCCTGATCCATGAATACGCCGCGGCCCTGAGAGGTCGAGAACTTGCCCCCCTCGTAATTCAGCCAGTTGGTGGACTTGATGTAGTCCACCAGATGCCAGGGCTCGGTGCCGTCATAGTTGGCGCCCATCAGGGTCGCGGGAAAGCCGAGGGTGTGGAAGGGCACGTTGTCCTTGCCCATCACCTGGACGTAGCGGACCTCCGACGCACCGTGATCGTCGCGCCACCAGCGCAGCCAGGCCTCCTCGCCGAGGCCGCCCGCATCGGCCCATTCGGCGGTGGCGGCGATGTATTCGATCGGCGCGTCGAACCAGACATAGAAGACCTTGCCCTCCATGCCCGGCCAGGGCGCATCGCCGCGCCGCACCGGGATCCCCCAGTCGAGATCGCGGGTGATGCCGCGGTCCTGCAGGCCCTCGCCGTCGTTGAGCCATTTCTTGGCGATGGAGGTGGTGAGCAGAGGCCAGTCGGTCTTGGACGAGATCCAGGCGTCGAGCTTCTCGCGCATGGCGGATTGGCGGAGCCGCAGATGCTTGGTCTCGCGGATCTCGAGCTCGGTCGCCCCGGAGATTGCCGAGCGGGGGTTTATCAGGTCCACCGGGTCGAGCTGCTTGGTGCAGTTCTCGCACTGGTCGCCCCGGGCGCGCTCGTAGCCGCAATTCGGGCAGGTGCCCTCGATATAGCGGTCCGGCAGGAAGCGGCCGTCGGCCACGGAATAGACATGGCGCTCGGTCACCTCCTCGATCAGCCCGGCCTCGTCGAGACGCTTGGCGAAGTGCTGGGTGAGGCGGTGGTTGCGCTCCGAGGAGGACCGGCCGAACCAGTCGAAGGAGAGGCGGAAGCCCTCGGCGAGGCCCTTCTGCACCGCCCACATCTCGGCGCAATACTCCGCCACCGGCTGCCCGGCCTTGGCGGCGGCGAGCTCGGCCGGGGTGCCGTGCTCGTCGGTCGCGCAGATCAGCAGGACCTCGTGGCCGCGGGCGCGCATGTAGCGGGCATAGGCATCGGCCGGGAGCTGTGAGCCGACGAGATTGCCGAGATGCTTGACGCCGTTGATATAGGGCAGCGCCGAGGTGACGAGGATGCGCGCCATGGAGGCCCTCCGGAATCGGTCCGGCCTCTATAGCGCCGCGCCCATCGCTCGGAAAGGGCCCCCCGGAGAAGGGACGCCGCGGCGCGGCGCCGCCCGGCCGGCTCACTCGGCGAGGGTCTCGAGCGCCTCGAGCTCGGCGGAGACGTCCGCCTCGTAGGCCGCGTCCTCGGCCTGGATGTCGGCGGCCTCCACATAAAGCGCCGCGAGCTCGGACTGCGGCGCGACCTGGAGGCCGAAGGCGAGGGCGAGGGCCGCGGCGGCGCCGAGGGCGGCGGCGGCGCACAGGCGGGGGGTCGAGGCGAAACGGGTCATGGCGCGCTCCCTGGCGGCGGTGTCTGCACCGGGCGATGGCGCGCCGAGGGCCGGTCTCGCGGGGCTCAGCGGGTGAGCGCCTCGATATCGGGCAGCTCGCGCTCGATCTCCTCCTCGAGCGCTTGCGAGTCGAGATCGCCCGGCCTCTCGTCTCCGCTCAGAAGCCAGACGGCGAGCCCAGCGGCGAGGGCCGCGAGAAGCCCGAGGGCGAGCGCGATCTTGAGGCGGGGCGCTGGGCGGTCTGCCATGGGCGGTCTCCTTCACGGTCGGAGGCGCGGGCCTCAGATGTCCTCGGCGGCGGCGATCTCGGCCTCGAGGCGGGCGAGATCGTCCTCGAGGGCCGCACGGGCGGTGCGGTCCTCGGCCTCGAGCCGGGCGATCTCGGCGCGCAGCCGCGCCAGTTCCTCCCGCGCGGCGGCGATCTCGGCCTGCCGGTCGGCGGCGTCCGGGGCCTCTGGGCCGGCGCAGCCCGCCACGAGGAGCGCGGCGAGGGCGGCCATGGGCAGCGTGCGGGTCATCGCCTCTCCCTCCGCATCGCGCGCGGGGCCCCGGCCCGCAGGGAGCCGGGGCCCTCGGCTCAGCGCGAGAGCGCCTCGAGGGCGGCGAGCTCCTGATCGACCTCCGCGGCGAAGGCCTCGTCCTCCGCCTCGAGATTGGCCGCCTCGATATAGAGGCCCTCGAGCTCGCTGTTGGCGCGCACGCCGCGGGGCGTCTCGGCCTTCGGCACGGTGAACTCGCCGCCGGACGCCGCCGCCGTGCCCCCGCCCGCGCTCGGGCGCGAGGCGGAGAGGAAGCGGCTCGCGACGAAGCCCTCGCCGCTGCCGGCCGCGACGCGCGACCAGCCCCCGCCGGCATCGCCGAGGAAGCCGACGCGCTGGCCCTCGCCGAAGGTGCCGATGCGGGAGAAGTTCGTCCCCGGGCCAGCGCGGACATTCACGCCCGCGGTCGCGTAGCGGGTCTCTCCGCCGGGGCTCGACATGCCGCGGACGATCCCGCCGCCGCCCCCGCCCGAGGAGCCGCCGACGACGCGCGGCTGGTAGCTGCGCACCGAGCTCGACACCACGAGGTCGCGCTCCACCCCCTGGGTCTCGGCGAGCGCCGCGGTGAAGGTGCCCTGGTTCTCGTCAACCGCGCCGATCACCTGGTTGACGAGCCGGCGGTCGGCGGCGATGCGCTCGCGTAGGAGGGCGAGCTCGGCCCGGGCCGCCTCGCCGGAGATCTGCCCCGACTGGATGCGCCGGCGCAGATCGTTCACCTCGTTGGCGCGGCAGGTGTTGAGCCGGCGCACGCCCTCGGAGACCTTGGTGACCCAACCGCGCGTCGCGCGGACGTCCTGGTTGATCGCCTGCACGACCGAGCCCGCCTGCTGCGCCTGGCGCCGCTTGGCGACGAGATAGCCGCCGATGCCGCCCGCCGTGGCCCCGATCGCCGCGCCGACGAGCACGCCCGCGATGTCGCCCGTCGCCGCCGCCCCCGCCGCGGCGCCTGCGAGCGCGCCGCCGAGGGCGCCGATCGCGATGGTGTCGTTGAAGCGCTGGATCTCGTCCAGAAGCGGCTGGCGGTTGCGCGAGCAGAAATCGTCCGCATCCACCCCGGCGGCCGGGATCGTGCAGCCCTGCAGCGTCATCGACCCCGCGAGCAGGAGCACCAGAACCCCACGCCACGCCTTGTCCGCAAGGAAAGCGAGCGACGCGCCCCCCTTCGCAAAAACTCCCCCGATCATCAGATATCCTCCTCGCTGTCGTCCTGATTGGTCACGTCGGGCTCCGCGCGCCGGGCTCGGCTGAGGCGCTCCTGACGCATGTCGTAGGTGTCGTCGATCTCGCGGCGCCAGCGGTCGGTCGCCGCACGGGTGACGGTCTCGGCGCTGGCGAATTCCTGCACATGGCTGCGCACCACGGGATAGAGCTCGTGAAGCCGGGAGAGGCGGCGCTCGGCGAGGCTCTCGGAGAGACCCTGGCCGACCCGGTCGACCCGCGTCCAGAGGCTGCCGGCGATCTCTGAGACGAGCACGAGATAGGTGCGGAACTCCTCGTCCACCTCGGCGTCCAGCTCGATGCGGCGCTCCTCGAGCCGGCGCAGCCGCGCCTCGAACTCGGCGCGCCGCTCTGAGGCCGGGTCGATCCGCTGCACCCGCCGGCGCACCCGGCCGATCTCGCTCATCGCCACCAGGATCGTGCGCCCGCGCAGGCGGATGCTCTCGGCGACGGCGAGCGCGGTGACGAGCCGCTCGCGCAGCTCCGCCTCCTCGAGCGCGAGGATCGCCTGGTCGGCGGTGAGCGCCTGGCTCTGCTGGGCCGGGGCGGGGGCTGCGGCGAAGGCCAGGAGGCAGGCCGCGAGGCAGGCGGGGAGGCTCTTGTGGGGCGCCATCAGTTCTCTCTCTGCTCAGCGCGCTCTGCGCGGTATTCGTCGATCTCGTTCAGCCAGCGCTCGGCCATCTGCGCATCGCGCGCCCCGCGCTGGCGCCATTCGGCGAGATGGGCGGACTGGCGGCGATGCGCGGCCTCGAGCTGGGCGAGGGCGGGGGAGGCGAAGCGCTCGGCCGTCTCCGCCTCGACGCGGGCGAGGAGGCCGGCATCGGGCTCGGCGGCGAGGGCGGCGAGGTTCTCGAGATAGGTCGCGTAGATCTCCTCGATCTCGCGCTCGCGCCGCTCGAGCTCCTCGGCCGCCGCCTCGATCCGGGCGAGCGCCTGCTCGCGGGCCGCGCCGGTGAAGGCCGGGTTGCCGAGCACCTTGTCGCGGATCTCGGCGAAGCGGACCCAGCCGTCGAAGACATTGGCGCCGGTGCGGAAGATCGAGGCGGAGAGCGCGGCCCCCGAGATGAAGCGCTGGGCGAGCGCCTCGCGCGCGGCGGTGGCGCTCTCGGCGGAGGATTTCTCCAGCAGCGCGAGGCCGGTCTCGAGCAGGCGGCGGGCCTCGTCGGGCGTCGTCGCGCCGCCCTCCTCGATGCGGGCGACGAGGGACTCGATGTCGCTCACCTCGCCGATGCGCGAGACGAGCCGCGCCCGGCTCTCGGCGAGCGCCTCCTCGAGCGGGCGGTTGGCGAGCTGGTCGAACTGGAAGGGCGCCCCCTCCGGCGCGCCATAGACGAAGAAGGGGGCGGAGACGGCCATGCGCGCCCCCGCCGTCGGCGCCCGCCCCGGGCCGTCATAGCCGAAGAGCGCGGCCTCCCGGCGATAGCCGAGGGAGATGGTGTCGGCCGGGAGCGTCTCCGGCGAGCCGCCGCGCAGCACCGCCCCCCCGCGCTGGCCGTGCAGCCCGTCCGGCCGCGTCGCGCGGAAGAGGTCGAGGGTGTATTCCTCCGCATTGCCGAGCATGTCGTAGAGCCCGAGCAGATTGGGCGCGAGGCGGCCCGTGCCAGAGACCGGGTGCCCCGCCCAGCCCTCGGTCTGCGCGATGGCGGCGAGGGGGGGCGCGACGATCTCCCCGTCCTCGGCGCGGATGCGGTGGAGCCGGCGGTTCTGCGCGTCCGGCCCGATCTCGCCGGCGCGCGCGGCGTATTCCCACTCGGCCTCCGTCGGCAGACGCACGAAACCGGAGGAGCCCTGCTCCCAGGGGAGCACCGGACGGTCCCCCTGCTCGACGAGGATCCGGTCGATCGCCAGCAGCCAGGTGGTGTAGGCCCGCGAGAACTCCACAGCCTCGAACCAGGAGAGGCCGGTGGCGGGCAGCACCATGTCCGCCCGCCCGTAGCCGTCGCGGGGGGAGGCGGCGGCCATCCAGGCGCGGTGCTCGGCGCAGGCCGCCGAGCGCGCGTCGTAGGAGGCGGGGCCCGCCTCGAAGGCGCCGGTGGCGAGCAGGTTCCACTGCGGCTTGGTGATCTCGTAGGTGGCGAGATAGTAGGCCCGGTCGGTGATCCGCCCGGCCCCGTCGCGCACCGAGAAGGCGCCGGAGAGCACCGCATACCAGGGCGCGACGACGGCCGCCTGCGCGCCGTCCCCGCTCGCGGCATTGGGGTCGCCGAAGCGCGCCGGGGCATGGTCGAGCACATGGTCGACGGGCACGTCCACCCGGCGGAACAGCATCACATGCCCGCAGGGCATCGGCAGCACGAGCCGCTCCGGGCGGTCCGCCGCGCGGTCCATCGCGACGCAGGCGAGGGGCGCGCCATCGGCCCGGGCGGCGACGGCGCGGGCCGGGTCGTCGAAGGCGCAGGGCGGCGGGCGCTCCTCCGCCCCGGCGGCGCCGGCGAGCACGAGGGCCGCGAGCGCGGGGAGGAGCGGCGCTCTCCGGGGCGTCTCAGGCATCTCTCACCATCTCCGCCGGCGTTATCCTCAGGGCGCGGCGCGCGGCCGCGAGGCTCGCGAGCGCCGCGACCCCCACGCTGCCGAGCACGGCCCCCGCGGCATGGACGGGCGGCAGGCGCATCGGCGCCCCCTCGCCCGGCAGGATGTCGCGAAAGAGCGCCGAGATCAGCGGCTGGCAGGCATGATAGACCAAAACCGCGACCGACGCACCGACGAAGGCGAGCCCCGCCCCCTGGATCACCGGGATCGCCGCCACCCCGCGCGCGCGGTAGCCGAGAAGGCGCAGCACCGCGAGCGAGCGCCGCTTGCGCGCGACGCCGGCCACCTGCGCGAGCCCGACCGAGAGCGCATAGCCCGCGAGCGTGAGCGCGAAGATCACCAGGAAGAAGGTGCCGAGATTGCGGTCCACCCGGGCGACGAAGGCGATCCGCTCGGCGTCCGAGCGCACCTCGAGCCCCTGCCCCGCGAGCCAGGCGCGCAGCGGCTCCACATCGTCGATCGTGCGGGCATAGAGCCGGAAGCCGCCCCAGGCATCGCCCCGCGGCGGCTCCCCCTCCCAGCCGCGGGCGGGGACGGCGACCCATTCCTGGTAGCTCTGGATGTCGAGCAGCACCGGCAGCGGCGCATAGGCCCGCCGCCCGGCCTCGACCTCAGCGGGCAGGACGCCGGCGACCTCGAGCGCGAGCGCCACCCGCTCCGTCCCCCCCTCCGCGCGGAGGCGGGAGAGCACGAGGCTCAGCCGGTCGCCCGGGCGCGCGCCGAGCGCCTCGGCCGCGCGGGCGCCGAGGACGAGGCGGTCCCCCTCGGGCGCGGCGAGGCCGGCCCGGGCGAGCACCGGGTCGCCGGGCCCCGTCGGCGCGAGGAGCGTCGCCGAGCGCCTGAGCCCGGTCTCGCCCCGGCGGAGAAGATCGACCTGAAGGTTGACGTAGCGCGTCCGCGGCAGGACGAAGCCCGTCTCGGGGCGCGCCCGCACCGCCTCGAAGAACCCCTCCGGCAGCGCCGGCAGCGCGCCGTGGCGGATCTCGCGCGTGGCCGGCGAGGCGGCGAGCTCGCCCCGCAGCGTCTCCACCACCCCGAACCAGAGGCCGAAGAGGAGGAGGAGGGGGGCGAGCGCCACCGTCACCGAGAGCGCGCCGAGCCCCGAGCCGGCGAGGTCGTGCCGCAGATCGGCGAGCGCGAGCCGCCAGACCGGGACCGCCATGCGCCCGCCCCCGCTCATGCGGCGGGGCCGGGGACGGGTGCCGGGGCGAAGACCACCTCCGCCCCCTCCCCCGCCCGGGCCACCACCGCGGGCAGCGCGAACTCCGCCGCGAGCGCCCAGGAATGGGTGGCGATCAGCACCGCCGTCCCCCGCTCCGCGGCGAGCTCGACGAGGAGGGCGAGCGTGGCCCGCGCCGTCGGCGGGTCGAGGGCGGCGGTCGGCTCGTCGGCGAGGATGACGGCCGGGTCCCCCATCGCCGCCCGCGCGATCGCCGCGCGCTGCCGCTGGCCGACGGAGATCGCGTCCGGCTTGCGCCCGAGCACGCCCGCGAGCCCGAGCCGCTCGGCGAGCGTGGCGAGCGCCATCGGCGCCGGCCGGCCGACGGGCCGCGTCAGCGCGATGTTCTCCGCCACCGTGAGGAAGGGCAGCAGCCCCCCCTCCTGCAGCACATAGCCGAGCCGCGCCCGCCGCGCCGGCGCCACCGCTTCGAGATCGCCCGCGCGGAGCGCCGCGGTCAGGTCCTCCCCCGCCAGCCGGTAGCGGGCGATGGCGCCAGGAGCCGCGACGAGACCGAGGAGGTCGAGGAGCGTCGACTTGCCGGACCCGCTCTCGCCGAGGAGGGCCACCACCTCGCCCGCGCGGAGCGCGAGCGCCGGGAGCGAGAGGCGGAAGTCCTCCGGCCCCGGCCCGCGGGCGAAGGTGAGCCCCGCGACCTCGAGGACCGGGGGCGCCGCGCTCACGGCAGGAGCCCGAGCCCGACGGCGTAGACGTCCTCCGCCCGGCTCCCCGCCCCGAGATCGATCCAGCCGACCTCCGAGGCCGCGATGTCGCGATAGGCGCGGAGCTTGTTGCGGAGCGCCTCGGTCAGCTCGCGCTGGCGCGAGGGGCCGCCCGCGGCCCAGCTCTCCGGCGTGAGCTCCAGGAAATCCGACCGGTAGGGGAGGGCCGCGAGGAAGGCCGGGAACAGCGCCCCCGCCTCCGCCATCGCCCGCGAGCCCGCCCCTTCGACCGCGCTCTGAGCGGAGAACGCGCGCATCTCGGCGAAGAAGTCCCGCCCGCCCGTCTCCTGGCGCTCATAAGCGGCGAGGATCGCCTCCGCCCCCTCCATCATCGCCGAGAGCTGCTGGCGGGTGAGAAAGACCTTGACCTCGAGCGCCGCGAGGCGGGGATCGGCGAAATCCCGGTCCGCCGCCCAGGCGCGGTAGAAGCGCGGCGCCGCCTGGCCCTCGGCCGCGCCGAGATATTCGAGCTGGGCGCGGAACACCTCGTTGACGAGCGCATCGCCCACCGTCTCGACCTCCGCGCGCCGCGCCACCCGGGCGCCCTCTGCGCTCGCCGCGACCGCGCCGACGAGCCCCTCGGAGAAGCTGCGGATCGCGGCGACGAAGGCGTCCGGCCGCGTGGTGTCGACGGGGAAGTATTTCCGCGTCGCCCGGTCGCCGGTGGCGGAGATGCGGGAATAGACCGAGGCCGCCGGCGCGATGTTGCCGGCCCGCCGGCCCTCCGGCGTCAGGAGATGGAGCACGGACAGCGCGACGCCCCGCCGCTCGGCGTTTTCCACCACGTTGAGCGCGTCGTAGCCCGGATTGGCGACAAGCGGGTCGGTGCCGGGCCGTGCGCCCGCATCGGTGATCAGCACCACCATGCGGAAGCCGTAGCCGTCCCACCGCATGCCGTTGATCGCGGCGTCGAGCCCGGCGAAGGCGTCCTCGTCGAAGCCCTGCGTCGAGACGCCGACGGGCGCCATCCGCTCGAAATTCGCGAGCACCTCGGCGATCTCCGCGCCCGGGGAGAGCGGCTGGTAGATGCGGGTCACATACTCGATGGCCGGGTTCGGGCGGGTGTTGTCGCGGTATCCGACGAGGCCGAAATCCACCTTGTCGGCGAGCCCCGCCCGCGCGAAGGCGTCCATCACCGAGAACACCGCGCCGCGGGTGTGGTCGATATAGCGGCCCATCGAGGAGGTGGTGTCGATGGCGAAGACGATGCCGTAGCGGAAGTCCTCGAAGGCAGCGCTCCGCTGCGCGGCCGGGGCGGTCGCCCCCTCCGAGACGTCGCCCTGCGCAGCGCGGCCCTCGAGATTGAGGCCCGCGACCTCGACGAGCGTCACCTCCTCGAGGCTGTCGAACATGTCCTCGGCATGGTCGAGGATCGGCATCAGATAGGGCCGGTTCGGGTCGACCTCCGCGGCGGGCTCGATGGCGACGAAGAAGTCCCCGCGATAGGCGCCCTCCTCGATCGCCTGCCGCGCATAGGCGGCCTCCTCGCCCACATGCGGGTCGCGCACGAAGCGCACCAGATCCTCGCGCCGCTTGAAGAACAGCACCCGGTCGCGCCCGCCCTTGGGGGCGTAGTCCATGACGAGCATGGTCTTCCAGGCCTCGGTGTCCTCGGCGCGGACCCAGCCGTCGATCCGCCCCGCCGCCGAGCGGCCGATCTGCAGCCAGCGGGTGCCGGCCTCCTCGTGCTCGCCATAGACGTAGAAGACCGAGAAGGCGGGCAGCGGCGCGTCTCCCCCGGCGATGGGGTCGACGGCGAGGACCGCGCCCGGGAGCGTCAGCACCCGGCGGTCGAGGGCGGGAATGTCGGCGCGCTTCAAGGGCTGCTCGCCGGGGATCGGGGGGAGGGCCCCGGCCCCGCCGCTGCCCGCATCGCCCCCGACGCCCGCCCGCCCGAGCGCGGCCCCGATGCCGGCGGGCGCGGCATCCTCCGGCGCCTCGGCCCCGTCCGGACCCTCCGGCGCTGCCCGGCCGAGCGCCGCGCCGATGCCGGCAGGGTCGGCCGGGTCCTCGGCGGCCTCGGGCGCCTCGGGCGCTGCCCGGCCGAGGGCGGCGCCGATGCCGGCGGGGTCGGCCGGGTCCTCGGCGGCCTCGGGCGCCTCCGGCGCTGCCCGGCCGAGGGCGGCGCCGATGCCGGCGGGGTCGGCGGCCGGGGATCGGGCGTCCTCCGGGTCCGGGGCGCGCTCGCCGGAGGACGGCGCGCTGCCGGACTGGGGCGGGGGCGCCTGAGGCTCGGCAGCCGGCGCCTCGCTGCGCGGCTCGGGCGCTTCCGGCGCGGCGCCCTCCTCGGCGGGCGGCTCGGGGGTCGCGGGAGCCGGCTCGTCCGGATCGGCGGCGGGCCCGCCGAGGATGCGTCCGAGGCCGCTCGCGGCCGGCTCCGGGGTCGCGTCCGGCTCTGGCTCCGGCGCGGGGACGGCCTCGGGGTCGCAGCCGATCTTGCGGGCCTCGTCTTCGGGCAGGTCGGCGCAGTCGAGACCGTCGCCGAGCGGATCTCCGGAGGCAGGGGGCGCGATGGCGCCGATGGGGTCGAGGCCCGGAGCCTCCGGCTGGGCGGGCGCCCCGGCCTCTGGCTCCCCGGCGTCCGCCTCGTCCGCGCCGCCGGTCAGGGCCGCGCCGAACCCGCCGGACTGCGCCCCCGCCGGCGCCGCGCCGAGCGCGAGGACGAGCGCCGCGAGGACCGCGGCCGCGCCGCCCGATCGGATCGGATCTCGCACCATCGCTCTCCCTTTCCTCTCTCCGCGCCGATGCGGCCTCAGCGGAACTGGAGCCGGCGCAGCCCCTCCGGATCGCGGAAGGCGGGCAGATGGCGGTAGCCCTCCGCGCCGCCGTAGAGCTTCACGAGAATGCGCCGGGCCATCGGCGAGCGCGGCTCGAGGCGCTCGAGGATCGCCTTCGCGCGCCCGGGATCGGCGCGGAAGCCGGGCAGCTCGGCGAAGAGCCCCTGGAGATTCAGCAGCCCGTAGAAATAGCCGGCCTGCGCCACACCCGACTCATAGGCCGCGAGCAGGTTCTCCGAGGCGAGGCTGGCGCGCTTGCCGGCCTCCCACTCGTCCTGCGAGCGCAGCGCCTGGAAGGTGAGCACGAGGCGCAGATAGCCCTGCAGATAGAGCCCGGTCGGGTCCCGGCGCTCGGCGGCGATGCCGATGACGTCGAAGACGTTCTGCCGCTCGGGCGTGGGCAGCGCCTTGGGCGCGCCGGCCATATCGGCGCGGAACAGGAGATAGCCGAGCTTCGCGAGGAGCGCGGGATCGGCGCCCTCGACCTCGAGGAGCTTGGCGCAGTCGCGCACGGCGCGGCCGCCGTCGACCCTGGCGAGCGCGCGCTCCGCCCGGCGCGAGACGACCGTCTGCCAGCCCTCGCCGTCCGGATCGAGGCCGAGCATGCTCTCGATCGCCATCACGTCGAAATCGAGGAGGCGGGCGCAGGCGGCGGCGACGTCCTCGCGCTGGCGGTTGCGGATCGCCTCGCGCATGCGGTCCGCCCCGGCGCGTCCGGCCGCGAGGCCCGCGGCCTCGGCGTCCTCGAAGTAGCGCAACGCCTCGCGCTCCATCCGCTCGGTCCGGTCCGGGCTGCGCTCGATCAGCTCGCCGAGGGCGAGCGCGGAGGCCGGATCCTCGCGCGCGGCCTGGCGCAGGAGGTCGCGCAGCTTGGTCCGGTCGATGAACCGGCCTTCGGGGCGCATGGCGATCTCGGCGAGGCGGCGCACGGCCGGGGCATAGCCCTGCTCGGCGGCGCGCTCGATGAAGCCGAGGCCGGCGCGCTGGTCCTGCCTCGTGCCGCGCCCGTCGAAGAGCGCCGCGCCATAGGCGAATTGCGAGGGCAGATGGCCGAGCCGGGCGGCGCGCTCGAGCCAGGGCACGGCCTCCCCGGCGCGGCCGAGGGCGATCAGCGCGCGGGCGTATTGATAGGCGAAGCGCAGCGTCTCCGGCTCGGCGAGCATGGCGGCGCGGCAGGCCTCGAGCGCGGCCGTCCCGTCGACCCGCTCGAGCGGGCGGCCCCGGCCGCGGGTCTCCGGCGCCTCCGGATCGGCGGCGAGCCGGTCGCAGAGCCGGGCCTGGTCCTCGAGCCGGGGCGCGGGGGCGGCAAGGCCCGCGGTGTCGAAGTCCGTGGGGATCTCGATCTCGCGCGCCGCGCCGAGGGGGAGCGCCGGGTCGGGCCGGGCCGCGGGGGCCTGCCGGCCCGCGCCGTCGCCCTCCCCGAGATAGCCGAGGCGGGCGAGGCCGGACAGCCTCTCCGCGAGGCCGGCGAGCTCGATCGCCCCATCGGCCGAGAGCGCGGTGTCGAGGAGCGGCGCGAGCGGCCCGCCGGAGGCGCGGGTGAGCAGGAGCCGCGGCCCCGCCCCCGCCTCCGGGCTCTCGGCGAGCGGCAGGGGCGCCTCGGCAGGGATCGGCGCGTCGAGCAGCAGCAGCGCCTCGGCCGCGGCGCTCTCCCCGGCGAGCGCGAGCAGCCGGCGCAGATCGAGCCCGGGCACGCCCGACCCCAGCGGCGCACCGCCCGCGTCCGGGGCCGCCGGCAGCAGAAGCGCGAGCCCGTCCTCGGCGCCGCCCTCCACGGGGCCGGAATACCAGAAGACCAGCCGGGCGTCCCGCTCCGCCCCGCGTTCGCGGAAGAGCTTCAGCGCATGGTGGATCAGCCGGTGCGCCGACGGGCGGTCGAGGCGAACCACGTCGAAGCCGCGGGCGGCGAGCGCCTCGGCGCGGCGCTCGGCGCTGGTCAGCCCCGGCGTCTGTGCGAGATCGACCACCACCGCATAGCAGCCCCGGCAGCGCTCGCCGGGCGCCGGCAGGATCGGCTCGGCCCCGGCGGGCGCGCAGAGCGCCGCCGCAACGGCGACCGCGACCGCGCCTAGGGCCCGGCGCGTCCGCCGTCCGATCATGCTCGCCATCACACCCATCACGCTCCCCGTCTTCCGCCGCGGCCGGACCGGCCGGGGCGGATCACTCGCCCCCCAGCATGCCGCCGATGTTCCGCGCGCCTTGCCCGGCGGGCGGCTGCGCGACGGCCTCCGCCGCGCCGTCCCGCCCGGGCGCGGACGCGGCCGGCGCCGCCTCCCCGTCGCGTGCCGCCGCGAAGAGCCCGACGATCATGTCCTGCAATTCGTAGCACAAGATCACCGAGGTGCCGTCCCAGAAGGCGTTGGCCTCGCCGCAGTCGCGGGCGGTGACCGGCAGATCGCCGGGCAGCGGGAAGATCTCCCCGGCTTCCCGCGCGAGCCCCTCGAGAAAGCCCGCCTGGCGCCAGACCCGGCGCACCCCGTCCGTCGCCTCCGTGCGCGCGGGCCCGTAGTCGACGACCAGGGCGCCGTCGCGGTCCTCCGGCGCGTTCGGCACGGCATGGGGGCTCAGCAGGTTGATCCAGTTCTCCGCCTTCTCGGCATAGGCGCGCTCGCATTTGTCGCGCACATCGGCGCCGACGCCGAGCTCGCGCATCACCGAGCGGAAGCGCGCGGGGTCCGAGCCGTGCAGCAGGCAGACGATCGCGAAGCCGCGCCGGGCGCTGAAGTCGTGCGCGCTCCAGAAGCGGCGCGCCTCCTCCGTGGGGTCGCCCACGAGATACCAGAACCGGGCGGCGGCGAGCAGCGCCTCGATATGACGCGGATCGCGCCGGCCCTGCAGGATGAGCAGCATGGTGGAGAACTCGTCCACCGCCGTCTCCTCCGAGCCCACCACGTCGAGATCGAGCACGTCGATCAGCGCATGGCCGAGCTCGTGGTAGAAGATCGCGCGCACCGCGCCGAGCGCGTCGCCCATGTCGCGGGAGGCGGTGTCGGCGGCCGCCGCGGCGGAGAGCCCCGCGGCGAGCGCCGTTCCCAGGATCGCCCGCCTGGCCGTCTGGAAGCGGATCATGAAGCTGCCCCTTGCCGTCGCCGCGTTCCGGGAATCGGCGAAACCATAGCCCATCGGGGATTTTGCCGCCAACACCCGGCTGCGCGGCCCCGCGTCCCGAGCGTCGAAGGGCGGCGCAGGCCGGGTTTCGCGGCGAGGGGCCGGGGCGGGGCGCGCGTCAGGGCACCGGCATCTCGCGGGCCCGCTTGATCGCGGCCGAGCGCGCCGCCTTGATCTTCTTGAGCGCGGCGTCGGCGCCGGAGGCCGCCGCGTCGAGCTTGCCCCTCAGCTTCGCGCATTTGCCCTCGAGGGCTGCGAGGAGCGCGGCGCAGGCGGCGATGGCGGGCGGGCGCGCCGCCTCGCCGCCGATCCGCGCCGCCTTCAGCGCCGTCCTGAGGGGTCCGCCGGTCGCCATGTCGGCGATCTCCGACCAGGCCCCCCCGAGCGCCCGCAGAGCGTCGCGCATGTCGGCGATCGGCTTCCAGGAGGCGCCGAGCGTCTCGCAGCCCTTGGCCTGGTCCTTGTTCTTGCGGTCGATCGCGATCCCCTTGCCGAGGCCGAGCGCCCGCTTCTCGGAGAGCTCGGCGGCGCGCAGGACCGGGGCGAGCTGGGCGAGGACGGTGCCGGCCCGCGCCTGGATCTGCGCCGAAAGGGCGCCGAGCTCGGCCCCCAGCATCGCCGGCGGGAGCTTGCCCACCCGCCCCTGGCAGGTCTTGACGAAACCGGCGAGATCCTTGCCCGCGCGGGCCTCCTCGGTCATGGCGCGGCGGATCTCGGTCGCCGTCTGCAGGAGGAGCGCATGGAGCGCGTTCAGCTCCTCGGCGAGCGCGGTCTCGTTGGCCTGCGCCGCGGCAGCCGCCTTCTTCTCCGCCGCCGTCGGCGGGATCGCCAGTTCGTCGCCGGGCTCGATCTTCTCCGGCACCTTTCGCGCCTTGCGCACCGCCTTGTTGAGCTTGTGCTCGAACAGCCAGATCGTCTTCCAATCCTTGTGCTTGAACCGCTTGGCGATGCCGGACAGTGTGTCGCCCTTCCTGACCTTGTATATCTCCGGGGTCATGGCCGCCTCCCGTCTCGCCGCGATGGTGATCTGTCTAGACTACGAAATTCGGGGCGCGATTTCAAATCCGGGGCCCGGGCGGCCCGCCGGCCTGCGGCGGATGGAACGGCCCACGGCGCCCGATCCTCTGCTAGGGTGGAAGGAATTTCCGCTCGTGTGGCGAAACCCCCTCTGGCGCGCGCATCGTCCCCCGCACAGGCCAGAGAGCGCCGATCGAGACACTCACCACCGGAGGCAGTCATGTCCAACCGCATTCTTACCCTCCCGGCCGCGCTGATCGCGCTCGGGCTCGCCGCGACCGCCCCGGCCCAAGCCGGGACCGCCGGCGTGCTCGACGGCGTCTGGGCGCAGTTCGCAGGGGCGGGGCACCCCGAATTCGTCGCCGAGATGGCGGAGGCGGAGTTCCTGCTCGCCCAGGCCAACCCGGAGGCCGGCGCGCCCGACCAGCCCGCCCCCGGCGCCGGTCCCGAAGCCGACGCCGAGGAGGCCGCCGCGCCGGAGGCCGAGGCCGAGAACGGCGAGCGCAGCCTCGACATGCGCATGCGCCCGACCGTCAAATGGGTCGACCGCAACGATCTCGTCGTCTGCCACCCGGGCGTCTTCTGCGACCGCCCCGGCGTCTTCGAGCGCGGCGATCTCGACGCCCGGCTCTCCGCCGCCCGCGACCGGCTCGACGACAGCGACCGCTTCCCCGAGGGCCCGATCCGGGGATGGCGCTACGACCCGGAGACGCGGACCTACCACTACTTCTCCCAGGGCCGCTGGCACCGCGCCGGCCGCGCCCAGGGCTATTACGACCGCCACGGCAACTGGCATCCGGACGGCTGGCGCGACGGCCGCTGGCGGACCGGCCCCGCCCCGCGCCCCCGCGACCCCTGCGACTGCGACGGCTGGTGATCGCGGCGCGCGCCCGCCGCCCCGGCGCGCCGCCCGACCGTCCTCGACCGCCCTCGGGCAGCCGGCCCCCGCGCCGGCCCGCCCGGGGCGCGCTCCGCGATCACCAGCCGTCGCGAGGCGGCGCGGCGAGGGCCGGCCGGCCTCTGCGCCGGCTCGCTCGCGCCGGCGCAGGGCCAGGCCGCCCCGGCGCGCTCAGGGCGCGGCGTCGAGGAGGCGGGAGAGGGTCGCGCGGAAGCGGGCCTCGACCGGGCCGCGGGCCGGATGGGCGCCGTCTCGCACCGCATGCCGCCCGGCCGACCACAGGTCGCGAACCACACCGCGGTCCTCGCCCGCGAAGATCCACCCGTCGAGAAGCGCGTCGCCCCGCCGGCCGGCGAGGCAGAGCGCCGCGGCGTCGAGGGCCAGGAGATCGGCCGTCTCGCCGGGGGCGATGCGCCCGGTCCCCCGGCCGAGCGCCCGCGCCGCGCCCGAGGCGGCCCCCTCGAAGAGCCGCCGCCCCACCGAACCGCCGGGCTCGGCGAGCACCGCCCGCGCCCGGTCGCGCAGCCGCTGGGAATGCTCGAGCTGGCGCAACTCCTCGCCGAGACCGATCCGCAGATTGCTGTCGGTGCCGACCCCGAAGCGCCCGCCGGCCGCGAGGAAGCGGGCGCCGTCGAACACCCCGTCGCCGAGATTGGCCTCCGTCACCGGGCAGAGGCCGGCCACCGCGCCGGAGGCCGCGAGCGCCCGGGTCTCGGCCGGCGTCGTCCAGGTGGCGTGGATCACGCACCAGCGCCCGTCGAGCCCGGCGCGCTCGAGAAGCCACGCCACCGGCCGCGCGCCGAGCGCCGCCGAGATCTCGGCCACCTCGCGCTCCTGCTCGGCGGCGTGGATGTGGAGCGGCCCGCCCGGACGGAGCGCCGCCGCCGCCGCGAGCGCCTCGGGCGGCACGGCGCGCAGGCTGTGGGGGGCGAGGCCGAGCCGGTCGTCCCCATGGGCCAGGCCGCCGTCGAGCGCCGCGAGGAGCCGCGCCGCCCCGTCGGGGTCGAGCGCGAAGCGGCGCTGCCCGCCCTCTAGCGGGCGCCCGTCCGTGCCCCCCTGCATGTAGAGGACGGGCAGGAGGGCGAGGCCGATCCCGGTCTCCCCGGCGGCGGCGGCGATGCGCCGGGCGATCTCGGCGGGGTCGTCATAGGCCCGCCCGTCGGGCGCGTTGTGCAGATAGTGGAACTCGCCGATGGCGGCATAGCCCGCCTCCAGCGTCTCCACGAAGACCTGCGCGGCGATGGCCTCGACATCCTCCGGGGTGAGCCGGTCGACGAAGCGATACATCAGGTCGCGCCAGGTCCAGAAGCTGTCCGCCCCCGTCCCGCGGCGCTCGGCGAGGCCGGCCATCGCCCGCTGGAAGGCGTGGGAATGGAGATTGCCCGGCGCGGGGAGGAGAATGTCCGCGCGGTGCTCCGCCGGCCCCGCGCCAGGCTCCACGGCCGCGATTCTCCCCTCGGAGAGGCTCACACGCACCGGCCCCGCCCAGCCTTCGGGCAGGAGCGCCGTCTCAGCCAGGATCGTCGTCTCGGCCATCTCCCCCTCCCGTCCGGGCCCCGCCTTCGGCTAGTCTAGGCCCGCGGGGGGCGGCGTGCAGAGGAGAATCGCATGGGCGGCGGACGCGTGCTCTCGGGGCTGAGGCTCGCCACCATGGCCGAGCCGGGGGCCCGCCCGGTCGCGCAGGGTGCGATCGCCATCGAGGCCGGGCGCATCGCCTATGCGGGGCCGGCGGACGCGCTGCCGCCCGCGATGGCGCGCTGGCCGCGGGAGGACTTCGCCGGCCGCCTCGCGACGCCCGCGCTGATCGACTGCCACACCCACATCGTCCATGGCGGAACGCGCGCGGCCGAGTTCGCCCGGCGGCTCGAAGGGGCGAGCTACGAGGAGATCGCGCGCGCGGGCGGGGGCATCCGCTCGACCGTCGCGGCGACCCGGGGCGCCTCGGACGGCGCGCTCCTCGCCTCGGCGCTCGCCCGGCTCGACCGGCTGATCGCGGAGGGGGTGGCGACGCTCGAGGTCAAGTCCGGCTACGGGCTCGACCTCGAGACGGAGCTGCGGATGCTGCGCACCGCCCGGGCGCTCGGCGCGGCGCGCGGGGTGCGGGTGGTGACCAGCTGCCTCGCCGCGCACGCCTTGCCGCCGGAGTTCGAGGGGCGGCGGGAGGACTATCTCCACCTCGTCTGCGACGAGATCCTGCCCGCCGCCGCGGCCGAGGGGCTCGCCGACGCGGTCGACGCCTTCTGCGAGGGGATCGCCTTCTCGCCCGAGGAGACGGTGCGCGTCTTCCACGCCGCCCGCGGGCTCGGCCTGCCGGTGAAGCTCCATGCCGACCAGCTCTCCGACACCGGCGGCGGGGCGCTCGCCGCGGCCCATGGCGCGCTCTCGGCCGACCATCTCGAATACCTCTCCGCCGACGGGGTCGCGGCGATGGCGCGGGCGGGGACGGTGGCGGTGCTCCTGCCGGGCGCCTTCTACACGCTCCGCGAGAGCCGGGAGCCCCCGGTGGCGGCGCTGCGCGCGGCCGGGGTGGCGATGGCCGTGGCGACGGACTGCAATCCCGGCTCCTCGCCGCTCGTCTCGCTGCTGACCGCGCTCAACATGGCCTGCACGCTCTTCCGCCTCACCCCGGACGAGGCGCTCGCCGGGGCGACGCGGGAGGCCGCGCGCGCGCTCGGGCTCGCGGGCGAGACCGGGCGGCTGGTGCCGGGGCTCGCCGCCGATATCGCGATCTGGGACGTGGAGGAGCCGGCCGAGCTCGCCTATGCGATCGGCACGCGGCCCCTGCATCTGCGGCTCTTCGGAGGCCGGGCATGACGCTCACCCTCACCCCCGGCGCCGCCACTCTCTCGACGCTCGCCGAGGTCTGGCGCGGGGAGGGCCCTCTCCGGCTCGACCGGGCGGCGCGCGGGGCGGTCGAGGCCGCGGCCGGACGCATCGCCGAGGCCGCAGGCGGGGAGGCGCCGGTCTACGGGGTCAACACGGGCTTCGGCAAGCTCGCGACGCTGCGCATCCAGCCCTCGGAGACCGCGGCGCTCCAGCGCAACCTGATCCGCAGCCATGCCGCAGGCGTGGGCCCCGACCTGCCCCGGGAGATCGTGCGCCTCGTGATCGCGCTCAAGCTCCTCTCGCTCGGGCGCGGGGCCTCGGGGGTGCGCTGGGCGCTCGTCGAGGCGCTCGAGGCGCTCCTCGAGCGCGACATCCTGCCGGCGATCCCGGCCAAGGGCTCGGTCGGCGCCTCGGGCGATCTCGCGCCCCTCGCGCATCTGACGGCGGCGATCCTCGGCGAGGGGGAGGTCTATCACCGCGGCCACAAGGTCCCCGCGGCCGACGCGCTCCAGGCCGAGGGGCTGCGCCCGGCGATCCTCGGCCCCAAGGAGGGGCTCGCGATGATCAACGGAACGCAGGTCTCGACCGCGCTCGCCCTCGCCGGGCTCTTCGAGGCCTGGGCGCTCGGCGCGGCGGCGCTCGGCACGGGCGCGCTCTCGACCGACGCCACCATGGGCTCGCCGGGGCCGTTCCGCGCCGAGATCCAGGCGCTGCGCGGCCATCTCGGGCAGGCCGAGGCGGCGGACTGCCTGCGCGCGCTCCTCGAGGGCTCGGAGATCCGCGAGAGCCATCGCGAGGGCGACCACCGGGTGCAGGACCCCTATTGCATCCGCTGCCAGCCCCAGGTGATGGGCGCCTGCCTCGATCTGATGCGCCAGGCGGCGGCGACGCTCGAGACCGAGGCCAACGCGGTGACCGACAATCCGCTCGTCGTCGCGGGGGGCGAGATCCTCTCGGGGGGCAACTTCCACGCCCAGCCGGTCGCCTTCGCCGCCGACCAGATCGCGCTCGCCATCGCCGAGATCGGGGCGCTCGCCCAGCGCCGGATCGCGCTCCTCGTCGACCCCACGCTGAGCCACGGGCTGCCCGCCTTCCTTTCGCCGGAACCCGGGCTCAATTCCGGCTTCATGGTGGCGGAGGTGACCTCGGCGGCGCTGATGTCGGAGAACAAGGCGCTCGCGACCCCGCGCTCGATCGATTCGACCCCGACCTCGGCGGATCAGGAGGACCATGTGAGCATGGCCGCCCATGCCGCGCGGCGGCTGACCGAGATGACAGGAAATCTCGCGCATATCCTCGGGATCGAGCTTCTCGCCGCGGCGCAGGGGGTCGGCCTGCGCGCCCCGCTCCGCACCTCCTCGCCGCTCGCGCGGCTCGTCGCCAGGCTGCGCCTCGACGTCGAGCCCCTCCGCCACGACCGGCCGATGAGCCCGGACATCGAGGCGGCGACGGCGCTCATCCGGGCGGGCGCGATCCCGGCGGCCTGCGGGGAGGCGCGCTTCCCCGCCCTCGAGAGGGCCTGAGCCCGCTCAGCCGGCGCCGGCCCGGCGCCTCGCGGCGCCGAGGGCAAGGAGCCCGGCGAGCGCCATCCACCCGGCCCCCGGCAGCGGCACGGGCGCCGTGCGCCGCACCGTCTCGAAGCTCCCCGCCTCGTAGAGCTGGCTCGCGCCGACCTGCGAATAGAACAGGCGCACGAGCTCCGGGTCCGGGCCGTTGGGCTCGTCGATCTGCAGATAGACCCGCGTCGTCCCTCCCACCGGGAGCCCGCCGGGACCATAGACCGTGAGCCGCGCGGTCGAGCCGTCGTAGGCGGCGAAGATCTCCGTCGGGTCCGGATCGAGGCCGAGCGTGTCGTCGAGGAGAGCGAGGCCCGTCAGCGCCGCCGTGGGCTCGCCCGCGACGTCGAAGCTCGCGGCGAGGCGGAGACTGACCGTCGGGGTCGGGGGCGAGCCGCCGACCCCGGTCGTCACGAAATCCGTCGCCTCGAGATCGAACTCGTAGGTCACGGCCTCGGCCCCGCTCGCGAGGAGCCCGGCCGCCAGCGCCGCACCGAAGAGGGGACTCCACCGCATCCCACGCCCTCCCGTTTCGGAAACCGGTTCCATGTCAGCACGGACGGGGCCGCGACGAAACCGGGCGCCGCGCTTGACCCCCGGGGCGGGGCGGCCCACGCTTTCCCGTGTCCGGCCGCCGCAGGGGGAGCCATGATCGACCGCCGCCACAATGCCCGCCCGGTCCGCGCTCCGCGGGGACCGGAGCTCGCCTGCCGGTCCTGGGCGGCGGAGGCGCCCTACCGGATGCTGATGAACAATCTCGACCCTGAGGTGGCGGAGACCCCCTCGGAGCTCGTCGTCTATGGCGGGATCGGGCGGGCGGCGCGCTCCTGGGAGGATTTCGACCGGATCTGCGCCGCGCTCCGCCGGCTCGGGGAGACCCAGACGCTCTGCGTGCAGTCCGGCAAGCCCGTCGGCGTCTTCGAGACCCAAGCGGACGCGCCCAGGGTGCTGATCGCCAACTCCAATCTGGTCCCGGAATGGGCCACATGGGCGCATTTCCACGAGCTCGACCGCAAGGGGCTCATGATGTACGGTCAGATGACCGCGGGGAGCTGGATCTATATCGGCTCGCAGGGGATCGTGCAGGGCACCTACGAGACCTTCGCCGAAGCCGGACGGCAGCACTACGACGGCCGCCTCGCGGGGCGCTGGATCCTCACCGCGGGGCTCGGCGGCATGGGGGGCGCGCAGCCGCTCGCCGCGGTCTTCGCCGGCGCCGCCTGCCTCGCGGTGGAGTGCGACCCCGACCGCATCGAGATGCGCCGGCGCACCCGCTATCTCGACGCCGCGACCGAGAGCCTCGACGAGGCGCTGGCCATGATCGGGGAGTGGACCGCGCGGGGCGAGGCGCGCTCGGTCGGCCTGCTCGGCAACGCCGCCGAGATCTTCCCCGAGATCGCCCGGCGCATGGCCGAGGGCACCGGGCCGCGGCCCGACATCGTCACCGACCAGACCTCCGCCCACGATCCGCTGAACGGCTATCTCCCCGCGGGCTGGAGCCTCGCCGAGTGGCGCGCCCGGCGCGAGAGCGACCCGGCCGCGGTGGAGGCGGCGGCGCGGGCCTCGATGCGCACCCATGTCGAGGCGATGCTCGCCTTCCACCGCGCGGGCGTGCCGACGCTCGACTACGGCAACAACATCCGCCAGGTCGCGAAGGACGCGGGGCTCGCCGACGCCTTCGCCTTCCCGGGCTTCGTGCCGGCCTATATCCGCCCGCTGTTCTGCCGTGGCGTCGGGCCGTTCCGCTGGGCGGCGCTCTCCGGGGACCCCGAGGACATCGCCCGCACCGATGCGCGGGTGCGCGAGCTGATGCCCGAGGACGCCCATCTCCATCGCTGGCTCGACATGGCGGCCGAGCGGATCGCCTTCCAGGGGCTGCCGGCGCGGATCGCCTGGGTCGGGCTCGGCGACCGCCACCGCCTCGGCCTCGCCTTCAACGAGATGGTCGCGTCGGGGGAGCTTTCGGCTCCGGTGGTCATCGGCCGCGACCATCTCGATTCAGGGAGCGTCGCGAGCCCCAACCGGGAGACCGAGGCGATGGCGGACGGCTCCGACGCGGTCTCCGACTGGCCGCTCCTCAACGCGCTCCTCAATTGCGCGAGCGGGGCGACCTGGGTCTCGATCCACCATGGCGGGGGCGTCGGCATGGGCTATTCGCAGCATGCGGGGCAGGTGATCGTGGCCGACGGGACCGAGGCCGCCGCCCGCCGCCTCGCCCGCGTGCTCTGGAACGACCCGGCGAGCGGGGTGATGCGCCACGCCGATGCCGGCTACGAGACGGCGATCGCCTGCGCGCGGGCGCACGGCCTCGACCTGCCCGGGATACTCGGCTGAGCCCGGCGCCGCGGCCGCCCTGTCGGTCCGCCCGAGGCCCGACAGCGCGAGCCCCACGGTCGGCGGGCCGGGCGCCCGGAGCCGGGGCCGGCCGCGCTCGGGACCGGCGATGGGAGATCTTCCGGACCGGGGCAGGACGGCTGTCGCCGCCCCGCCCCGCGCCCGTTCGCGCCCGCCCCCACCCCCGCCGCCTCCCGACGCGCTTTGCGCGTCGGGAGGCGGCGGGGGTGGGGGCGGGCCGGGTCGGAAGGCGGGGTCCCGGCGCAAGCCGGGGCAGCGCCGCGCGAAATCCGTTCCTCCGCTGGCCTCAGGGCGTTCGGTGCGTGGCGCGGGGCGGCGCGGGCGGCGGTCAGGCGGGCTGGGCGGCGGGGACTTGGCGCTCTGCGGCGAGACGCTCGAAGATCGCGAGGACCTCCGGCGGGCTCGCGCGCTCGACCGCCCCCTCGGCGACCTCGCGTCGGGTCCACATCCAGGAGCGGGCGGCGTCGTCGCGCATCGCCCAGGCCCCGAAGAGCCGCGCGGGGGCGTTGCGGCGGAGGAGCGGGATCACGTCGACATGGCGGTCGTCGCGCGTGATGCGGCCGTAGCAGGACATCACCGCGTGCTCGGGCCCCTCGAGAAGCTGCAGATAGAGATCCGCCCGGCAGATCAGCACGCCGGTGATCCCGTCGCGGGCATTGTTCTCGCGGGCCTCGAAGAGGATCCCGTTCAACGTCCCGGCATCGAAGCCGAAGGGGCGCGAGGCATAGGCGATCTGGACGAGCGACATGAGCGTTTCCTTGCCTTGACACCGGCAGTGTAAGCGAAACCTGTCTGTCAGTCGACCGGCTTCGCGCGAGAGGGGCTGCGGCCAGGCCGGCGCTCCGGAGCCGCCGGCAGGTCGATCTCCGATGGCGGTTTCCGGGCCGACGACTGCGCTCGGGGAGCCGGTCCGAGCGCGGCGGTGGGCTTGGCGGTGGGGCTCAGAGGCGCCAGTCGTCGACGGCGGCGATGTCGTCGTCGGACCAGCCGAGATGGTGGGCGAGTTCGTGGACCAGGATATGGGCGACGAGACGGTCGAGGGGGACGTCGCCGCGCTCGGCCCATTCGTCGAGGATCGCGCGGCGGTAGAGCCAGATCTCGTCGGGCAGCCCGCCCCAATCCTCCACCGAGCGCTCGGTGAGCGCGACGCCG
This sequence comes from uncultured Limibaculum sp., assembly GCA_964576075.1. Taxonomy (GTDB): domain Bacteria; phylum Pseudomonadota; class Alphaproteobacteria; order Rhodobacterales; family Rhodobacteraceae; genus Thermohalobaculum. Next base: position 30,809 of record CAZNTX010000023.1, read on the forward strand.
CGATAGAGGCCGGTGAGCTCGAAGGGGTCCTCGAGGCCCATCTCGGAGAGGGTCTCGTCGTCGGCGAGGTCGGCGACGCGGATCGAGACGCCGCGGGCGGCCCGGGCGAAGGGCTCGGGGAGCGCGGACGCCGCCCCCTCGGCGAGGGCGGCGATCTCGGCGAGGCTCGGTGCGGCGCGGCCCTCCCAGCCGGGCATCAGAGCGCCTGCCGCGCGGCGAGGGCGGCCGAGAGCGTGCCCTCGTCGAGATAGTCGAGCTCGCCGCCCACGGGCACCCCGCGGGCGAGGACCGTGAGCCGCGCGCCGGTCTCGGCGAGATGGTCGGCGACGACATGGGCGGTGGTCTGCCCGTCGATGGTGGCCGGGAGCGCGAGAATCGCCTCCTCGACCTCCTCGGCGGCGACGCGGGCGGCGAGCTCGGGCAGGCGCAGGGTCTCCGGCGTCACCCCGTCGAGCGCGGAGAGGAGGCCGCCGAGCACGTGATACCGCCCGCGGAAGGCGCCGGCACGCTCGAGCGCCCAGAGATCCTGCACCTCGGCGACGATGCAGATCGTGCGCCGGTCCCGCGCCTCGTCGGCGCAGATCTCGCAGAGCTCGCCGGTCGCGACATTGCCGCAGACAGAGCAGGGGCGGACGCTCTGCGCGACCACCGCCATCGCCTGGGAGAGCGGCAGGAGCAGCCCCTCGCGCCGCTTGACGAGGGCGAGGGCGGCGCGGCGGGCGGAGCGGGGACCGAGCCCCGGCAGCTTCGCCATGAGCTCGATCAGCGCCTCGATCTCGCCGCCGCCCTTGGCCACCGCCCGCCCTCAGCCGCGGGCGAGGACGGCCGTCAGGCAGCCCACGGCGCCGGCGGCCTTGCGCAACTCGTCCACCGGCGTCTCGAGCGCCTCGACCCCGAGCCCCTCGTAGAAGGCGCGCATGCCCGGACAGCCGGCAGGCATCAGCACCCGGCGCGGCCCGAGGGTGACGGCGTTGAGCCCGGTGCCGATCTCGCGCTCGGGCACCTCCTCGGGGGGATAGGCGACGCGGTAGCCGACCTCCTCCAGAAGGGCGACGGCGCGGTGGGGGGTGCGCTTCGGCCAGGCCACCGCGAGATCGGGGGCGAGGATGCGCAGCACCCCCATCAGATGCATGCAGCCCACGGGGAGATCGACGGGGGTGACGGTGGCATCCAGGTTGTCGAGCACCCGCTCGATCTGGTCGATGGCGTCGTCGTTGGTGCGCAGGCCGCGGGCGACGAGGGCGGTCTCCTCGTCGAGCCACATCAGATCCGCCCCTTCGAACACCGCCCCCGCGGTCAGCGTGGCGAGGATCGGGATCCGAGCGGCGGCGAGGGCCGTGGCGACGGCGACCTCCTCGCCCGCGCGCACGGTGGAGGCGGGGCGGGCGAGGATCGCGCCCTCCGCCGTCATGGCGAGGAGATCGGCGCAGAACATCGCGTTCGGATGGGTGTCCGAGGGCGCCATCTCCAGCACCTCGACCCCGGCGGCGCGATAGGCCTCGGCGAGCGCCGCGTGCTCCTCGCGGGCGCGGGCGAGATCGAGGGGGGCGAGGAGCTGCGCGGCATTGGCGTCCTCGACCGCCGAGAGCGCCGCGCCCGGGGGGGCGAGGAGGACGCGGCGGAGCGGGGCCCATTCGTTCACGAGGCCGCAGGGGGCCCAGAGCGTCCCGATCTCCTCGCGATGGGTGGCCTCGCGCGGCGACCAGCCGGCGCCGCCATAGGCCGCGGCGCCCGGGCCCGCGGCGGGCGCGTCCTCGGCGCCCTCCGGCGCCTCCTCCGCGGCATCCTCGCCTTCGGCGATCATCTCCGCCTCAGCCGAAGGGGAGCTTCATGCCGGGCGGGAGCGGCAGGCCCTCGGTCGCCTTCGCCATCTCCTGCTGGCCGAGCTCGCGGGCGCGGCCGACGGCGTCGTTCACCGCCGCGACGATCAGATCCTCGAGCACCTCCTTGTCCTCGGCGCCCGAGAGGAGCGAGGGGTCCACCGAGAGGCGCTTCAGCGTCCCGTCCGCGCCGGCGGCGGCGGTGACCATGCCGGCGCCCGACGAGCCCTCGGCCTCGATCTCGGCGATGCGCTCCTGCGCCTCGGCCATCTTCTGCTGCATCTCCTGGGCCTGCTTCATCAGCTTGCCCATGTCGCCAAGTCCCTTGAGCATCTCAGCCCTCCTCGAACGGGTCGTCCCACTCCACGAGCGCCGCGTCGGCGCCGTCGTCCTCCTCGCCGTCCTCGGGCGGCGCGGCGAGATAGTCCCCGTCGGCGGGCGCGGCGGGCGCGGCCTCGGGCGTCAGGGGGCGAATATCGCGGATCTCGGCGCCGGGGAAGACCTCGAGCGCGCGCGCGACGAGGGGATGCGCGGCCGCGCGGCCCTTCGCGGCCTCGGCCGCCGCGGCGCGGGCGGCGGCGATGGTCGGCGCGCCGGGCGCCTCGGTCACGGCGACGGACCAGCGCGCGCCGGTGATCTCGCGCAGCGCCTCGGAGAGCCGTCCGGCGAGATCGGCGGGCGCCCCGGCGGCGGGGTGGAACTCGATCCGGCCGGGGGCGTAGGCGACGAGTTCGAGATGGTGCTCCACCGCGTCGAGCAGGCGGAGCTCGCGCGCCGCGGAGAGCGCCTCGCAGACATCCTCGAAGCGGGCATAGCCGGCGAGCTCCGGCCGCATCTCGGCCGCAGGCGCGGCGCGGGCGGGCACGGCCTCCGCCCGTCCGCCGGCCAGGGCCTGGAGCCTCGGGGCCGGACCTTCTCCCGGAGGAGCCTCGGACGGCACGGGCCGGGGCGGCGGCTCGGCCCGCGCGCTGGACCCGCCGCCGCCCCCGGAGCCCGCCGGCGCGGGCGCCGGGGCTCCGCTCTCGGCGGCGAGGATGCGTTTGACGAGCTCCTCGGGCGGGGGGAGGTCGGCGAGATGGGTGAGCCGGATCAGCACCATCTCTGCCGCCATCATCGCGTTCGGCGCCACCGCCGTCTCCTCGAGCCCCTTGAGCAGCACCTGCCAGGCCCGGCCGAGGGCGCGCATCGAGAGCCGCTCGGCAAGCTCGGTGCCGCGCCGGCGCTCCTCGGGGGGCACGGTCGGATCCTCGGCGAGCTCCGGCGAGACCTTGAGGACCGAGATCCAATGGGTGAGCTCGGCGAGATCGCGCAGCACCGCGCCCGGCTCCGCCCCCTCGGCATACTGCGCGGCGAGCTCGGCGAGCGCGGCCTTGGCCTCGCCCCGCATCACCGCCTCGAAGAGCTCGATCACCCGGGCGCGGTCGGCGAGGCCGAGCATGGCGCGCACCGTCTCCGCGGTCGCCGGCCCCTGCCCCTGCGCGAGCGCCTGATCGAGGAGCGACAGCGCGTCGCGCACAGAACCCTCGGCGGCGCGGGTGACGAGGGCGAGCGCGCCCTCCTCGACCTCCGCCCCTTCCGCCGCGGCGATCTTCGCGAGATGGGCCATCATCGCCTCCGGCTCGATCCGGCGCAGATCGAAGCGCTGGCAGCGGGAGAGCACGGTCACCGGCACCTTGCGGATCTCGGTGGTGGCGAAGACGAATTTCACATGCTCCGGGGGCTCCTCGAGGGTCTTGAGCAGCGCGTTGAAGGCGTTGGTCGAGAGCATGTGGACCTCGTCCACGACATAGACCTTGTAGCGCGAGCGGCTCGCGCGGTAGCGCACGCTCTCGATGATCTCGCGCACGTCGTCGACGCCGGTGTTGGAGGCCGCGTCCATCTCGAGCACGTCGGTGTTGCGCCCGGCCGCGATCGAGACGCAGGCCTCGCAGGCCCCGCAGGGCTCGATCGTCGGGCCCTCGCCCGCCTCGCAGTTGAGCCCCTTGGCGATGATCCGCGCCGTCGTCGTCTTGCCGACGCCGCGCACCCCGGTGAGGATGAAGGCATGGGCGATCCGCCCCGTGGCGAAGGCGTTTCGCAGGGTGCGCACCATCGCGTCCTGGCCGATCAGGTCGCGGAAGTTCTGCGGCCGGTATTTGCGCGCGAGGACCTCGTAGGGCGCGCGCTGAGGCTCGGGGCTCTCGGACATGGACGGGCTGCCTCCGCTCTGGCGCGAGCCTAAGGCGCCGGCCCGGCGCCGGCAAGGCCCCTTGCGTGCGGCCCCGCTCGGACCCACGTGACGAATAGTAATCGCAGCGAAAAGGAGGCACGAGACCCATGTCCGATCGCCGTAAATTCATCGAAGACGCACAGAAGCGCCTCGACGATCTCGACCGCAACATCGACGAAGCCAAGCGAAATCTGGCCGACGCCTCGGAGAGCGCGAAGCGCGAATACGCCAAGCGGGTGGACGAGCTCGAAGGACTGCGCGCGGAGGCGTCGGACAAGCTCGAGGAGGCGCGGCAGCGCTCCGACGAGAGCTGGGCCGAGGTGCGCCACCGCTCGATCATGGCGATGGACGCCGTCGGGCGCGGGGTCAGCGAGGCGATGGACCGCCTGCGCGGCGAGAGCGGCGAGCGCCGCTGACCCTCGCCCCCGCCGCCCCGCTCGGCTAGACTGACCGGGGACGGCGGCGGAGGCGCGGGGCATGCACTGGCTGGTCGACATCGAGGCCCGTGTCGCCGACGGGATCCTGACCCGCGGCCAAGGCGACACGCTGCGCGCCCGCGCGCGGGCCGATGCCGCGGCCCTCGCCGTCAACATCCTGCTCGTCGGCGGCATCCTGGCCGTGATGGCGGGGATGGTCGCGCTGGTTCCGACGCCGGCCGGGCTCGCCGCCTCGGGCGCGGCGGTCGCCGCGGCGGGGCTGGCCGGGCTCCTCGCCGGCGGCGACCGGCTGCGCCTGCCGGCCAATGCGGCGGCGGTGGTCGGCATCGCCTGCGCCGGGGCCGGAGGGCTCGCGCTCGCGGCCGAGGCGGTGGGCGGGCCTGCGCCGGCGATCTGGGGCGGGCTCGCGGCGCTCGGCCTCGGCCTCGCCCTCCGCGCCCGGGGGCCGACGACGCTCCGGGTCGCCGCCGCCTGGACGGCGGTCCTCGGCGCGGCGGCCCATATCGCCGGGCTGGCCGCTCTGGAGACCGAGACGGCGCGGCCCTGGGTGCTCTCGCTCGACGCCACGGCGCTCTGTCTGCTGCTCGGGCTCGCCCTCGACATCCGCCTCGCGACCGCCCTCGCCGTGGTCGCGCTCGCCGGGACGCTGGCCTCGACCGGCTACGGCCATGCCACCTATTTCCTCGCGATCCACGAGCCGACGCTCGCGATCCTGCTGCTCGGCGCGGCGGCGGGCGTGGGGCTTTGGGCGAGCGTCGGGCTCTCGGAGCGCTGGGCGCGGCACGGGCGGATCGGGGCGCTGATGGCGCTCGTCTGGATCAATCTCGCCTTCTGGATCGGCTCGCTCTGGGGGGACCGGCCGGGCAGCCGGCTCCTGGGGCCCTCCCCGGGCGCCTTCGAGAGCCCGGGCGCCTATGCGGAGGCCCGGCAAGCCTGGGAGGCGCGGGTGCCGGAGATCCCGGACTGGGCCTTCGCGCTCGGCTGGGCCGCGCTCATCCTCGGCGTCGCGGCCTGGGCGGGGGCGACGGGGCGGCGCTCGGCGCTCAACGCCGCGGTCGCCTTCGGCGCGATCCATTTCTACACGCAGTGGTTCGAGCGGCTCGAGGCCGCGCCGGCGACCATCGTGGCCGCGGGGGTCGTGGCGATCGCGCTGGCCTGGGGGATGGTGCGGCTCAACGCCTCCGCGCGCTGATCCGTCAGCGGGTGCGGAAGAAGCCCCAGACCCGGTCGGTCAGGAAGCGCCACGCCTCGCCATAGCCATGGGCGTGGCCGGCGATCTCGGTGACCGTCACCGCATGGCCGGCGCCTGCGAGCGCGGCGGCGCTGCGGTGCACGGCATCGAGGGGGAACACCCGGTCCTCGGTGCCGATGAAGAGCGCGAGATCCGGGACGCGGCCCCGCACCGCGCGCACCTGCCCCGGCGGGAGCGCCCCGCCATGGACCGCCGCCGCAGCCCAGAGCGCCGGCGCCGCATTGGCGAGCGCCAGCGCCTGCTGCGCGCCGTCGTCATGGCCGAAGAGGTAGATCCGCGCCGGGTCGATCCGGAATCCCGCGGCGATCTCGGCGAGGAGGGCATGGGCGAAGCCGGGCCCCTCCCGGCGCCCGCGCCAGACCCCGCCCGCAGCCTCGGGGGCGACCACGAGGAGCCCCGCGCCCTCCGCCGTGTCGCGCCAGGCGGCGAGGAGGCTCGCGGCGTCTCCCCCGCGCCCCGTGCCGTGCAGGAGCACGACGACCGGGCTCGCCACCCCCGACCAGGCCCGGCGCGAGGCGAGCAGACGGTAGCGCCAGCGCCGCCCCTCATGCACCACGACACCGCGGCGCAGCCCGGCCTCCACAGAGGGGGGAGCGCCCGCGACCGGCCCCGGCCAGCGCACCCGGGAGACGGCATAGCCCGTGCCCGGGCGCGGCGCCTCCCGCGCGCCGCGCTCGAAGGCGCCGGGCGGGGCGGGGGCGCGCGGCTCGACCGGCACGAAGACGGCGAGCATGGCGAGAAGCCCGATGCCCAGCGCCGCACCGCCCAACAGTCCCGAGAGATACTCCGCAACCGCCCGCATCTGCCCCCGATCCCGGATGCCTCCGGGCCGCCGGGGGCCGGGGCTGGCTGGGTGAGAGGCTGGACCGCGACCCAAGCGGGGCTCGTTACGGCTGCTTCCTTCCGGACCTGACCGGGTTGGCGAGGCGCCTGCCCGCGCCAACCTCTCATTGTCGTATCTAGCGGCGCGGGCGGGGCGACACAACCCGTGCCGCGCCGCGCCCGGGGCCACCCATTGCGGTCGCCCCGGCCTTGAGGCATTGAGAGGCGCCGACGCTCCGAAGGACCCCCATGAGCCTGACCGTTCCCGTCACCTTCGCCACCGGCGGCCGCAAGCTCGACCGCGCGACCCATCTGCGCCGCGCCACCGGGCGGCTCCTGCGCGCGCCGGACGCGCAGCTCCTGCCCTATCGCGCCGGCCGGGTGCTGATCCTGCAAGGCGGCGACGGCTGGCGCCGGCTCGCCTTCGTCACCCCCACCAAGGAGACGCTGCGCCATCTCGCAGAGCCGCCGGTCTTTCTCGGGCTGCACGAGGAGACCCCGGTCTTCGCCGGGGACTTCGCGCCGGTGCCGGACGAGCGGCTCGAGCGGATGTTCGTCGCCGGCGCCAAGCTGATGGATCTGCGCAGCATGGCCGGCGAGATCTCTGCGGGCGAGGCCACCGTGGCGGCCACTGCCAAGGGCGTCCTCGGCTGGCACGAGACGCACCGCTTCTGCGCCCGCTGCGGCGCCGACACCGAGCCCGAGGACGGCGGCTGGCGCCGGGGCTGCGCCGCCTGCGGGGGCAAGCACTTCCCCCGCATCGACCCGGTGGTGATCATGCTCGTCACCCGCGGCGAGAAGGTCCTCCTCGGCCGGCAGGACGGCTGGCCCGAGCGGCTCTACTCCCTCCTCGCGGGCTATATGGAGCCCGGCGAGACCATCGAGGACGCCGTCCGCCGCGAGACGCTGGAGGAGGCGGGGATCGAGGTCGGCCGCGTGCGCTTCCTCACCTGCCAGCCCTGGCCCTTCCCCTCCTCGCTGATGCTCGCCTGCGCGGCGGAGGCGCTCACCACCGAGATCGCCATCGACATGGAGGAGCTCGAGGACGCGACCTGGGTCGCCCGCTCCGACATCCCCGACATCCTCGCCGGCAAGCACCAGCAATTCGCGGCCCCGAGGGCGAGCGCGGTGGCCCGCGTCGTCCTCTCCGCCTGGGCCTCGGGCGAGATCGAGGGCTGGGGCTGAGCGCTCAGCGCAGCGCCATCGACGCGTCCCGGAAGATCCGCGCCGCCCGGTCCGCCTCCTTCGCCGAGGCCTCGCACTCCTCGGCCTTCTTGAGCGCCTCCGCGATCGCCTTGCGCTTCTTCGCCCGGATCGCGTTCAGCTCCTTGCTCGCCTTGTAGATCTTGTTGTTGACGTCGGTCTCGTAGTCGTAGCGCATCGCCTGGATGTAGGCGTCCCAGTTGGAGACGTTCTTCGCCTTCCTGACCTCGAGAAACCGCGCCGCCGCCTTGAACCAGAAGGACGGGGAGATGGTGTCGTTGTGCCAGGCCGACAGCGAGCCGACGAAGTCCTTGACCCCGCCCGGCGTCGCGTTCTTCGGCAGGTTGACGGCGATCACCTTCTCGAAGGCGCTCGCCATCGGATTGCCGACGAACCAGGCGACATCCGTCATCATGGCGAAATTGTGCTCTTTCAGCGCCTTGTCATACTCCTTGAGCGAGCCCTTGGTCTTGTTCTGGAAGGTCTTGTGGCGCTTGGCGAGGCTGCGCATGCTCACGAGGATCGTCGCGATCTGGTAGATCGTGTCGACCTTGCCGGAGAGGTTCTTCACATCCGCGTTGATCTTGCCGAGATCGCGCTGGATCTCCGCGAAGAACTGCTCCTGCGCCGCGATGTCGGCCTCGAGCCGCTCGGCGAGGCGGCGGTTCTCGGCCGCCTTCCAGCGCAGCTCGTCGCGCAGGATCTCGTGCTCGCGCGCGGCCTCGGCGCATTTCTTGGCGAATTCCCGCCGCGCCTTGATCTCCTCCGGCGTCGGCGGGATCTTCACGATATCCCCCGGCTGGATCGCCTCGGGCTTCTTGCGCTTGCCCTTGAGCGCGCGGTTCAGCGGATCGTCCCAGATCGTCTTGTAGGACTTGTGCTTGTGCTTCTTGGCGATGCCGATCAGCGTATCGCCCTTCCTCACCTTGTAAGCGGTGGCCATCCTTACTCTCCCGACTGCGATTGGCGCCGGGTCGTCGCCCGGCGCAGGGAGGCATCTAAGGAGCCCGTGTATCGGAACGATGTCCCGGCCGCCGGGAATTGGTATCAATCCGGTCTCGCCCGCCCGGGCGGCACCGCGCCGAGCAACCCGGCCATGAGAAGCGGCGTGAACAGCATCGGGATCTGGTAGAGCGCCACATAGAGCCCGAAGACCGGGTCCGGCGGCAGCGCGGCGACATAGAGCGCCACCGTCCGGTTGCCCCAGGCGAGCGCCACCGCGCCGGCCACGGGCGCCGCCGCCACCCGCCGCGCAGCGAGCGCCACCGCCCCCTGCATCCCGTAATTCGCCGCGACCGCGAGCGCGAAGGTCCCGAGCGCGAGCCCGGGATCGGCGGCCACCAGCGCCCCCACCCCGTCGAAGAGCGGCACGACGAACAGGAGGAGCGCGAGCGTCGCCACCCCGTCGAAGGCCCGCGCCTCCGCCGCGATCCGCGCAGGCCCGATCGCCCGCCGCGCCGCGAGGCCGAGCGCCGTCCCCGCCGCGATCATCGCCCCGATCCGGAGCGCGAGCGCCAGCGGGTCGACCGGCACCGCCCCCCCGATGAGCAGCTCGATCACCACCGGCCCGAGCAGCGGCACCGCGAGCGAGGCCGAGACCGTCAGCCCGAGCGCGGCGAGCCCGTCGAGCCCCATCAGCAGGCACATCCCCGCAGCCGAGGTGATCGGCGGCGCGGCGCCCGTATAGACCAGCGCCGCCAGATGCGCCTCGGAGAGCCCCACGGCCCGCCCCGCCCCCCAGAGGAGCGCCGGCGTCGCCACCAGGAGCCCGAGCGTCAGCGCCCCGACCCGCAACGCCCCGCGCCCCCCGAGCCCCGCGCCGAGCGCGCCCAGGATGTCGAGCCGCGCGACCGCCACCGCGAAGACCAGCACCACGAGCCCCGGCAGGAGCGGGCGCAGCCCCTCCGAGAGACCCGGCAGGAGGAGCGCAGCGACGACCCCGCCCGCGAGCGCCCAGCGAGCCCGCCCGCCGAGCCAGGCGAGGCCCGCGAGCAGAGCGAGCCCCGCCCCGGCCCTCATCCGTCGAACCGCCCCACCCGGTAGGGCGCGAGATCGGCATTGCTGCGCCGCCCCGCGATCATGTCGGCGATCCAGCGCCCGGTCTTCGGCGCCGCCGTCAGCCCCAGATGCTGCGCGCCGAAGGCGAAGAGCACCGCAGGCGCCTTGGGCGCGGGCCCGATCAGCGGCAGGCTGTCGACGGTGGAGGGCCGGTGCCCCATCCAGACCCGCTCCCCCTCCCATTCGAGCCGCGGATAGAGCCTGTGCACGAGCCGGCGCTGCAGCTTCGTCGGCCCCTCCGAGGGGCCCGCCTCCAGCCCGCCGAACTCCACGAGCCCCGCGATCCTGAGCCCGTCGGCCATCGGCGAGGCGACGGATTTCGCCGAGGCGATCATGCAGGGCTCGGGCGGCAGATGCGAGGCGCCCTCGAGCACCAGATGATAGCCGCGCTCGCTCTCGAGCCGCGCCCGGTGCCCGAGCCGCTCGGCGAGCCGGCCCGACCAGGCGCCCATGGCGATCACCGCGCGCTCCGCCTCGAGCCGCTGCCCCGAGAGGCGCACCGCCACGCGCTCGCCCTCCGCGCCCTCGGGGCGGACCTCCTCGATCTCGCCCTTCAGGAACCGCCCCCCCTCGGCGACGAAATGCGCCGCGAGCGCCGCGGTATAGGCCCCCGGATCGGTGACGTGGCCGGTCCCGTGAAACGTCGCGCCGAAGCCGAAATCGGGGCCGAGTTCGGGGTCGCGGGCGAGCAGCGCGGCGCGGTCGTGCTCCTCGAAGCGCACCCCTGCCGCCTCGCGCAGCGCATGGCCCAAGCGGTCCGCCTCCCACTCGGCGCGGTCGCGGAAGAGATGGGTGTAGCGCCCGGGGCCGATATGGCGCGCGGCCGGGGTGCCCTCGGCGAGCAGGCGGTGCTGCTCCGCCGCGTCGCCGACGAGGGTGGCGAGCGCCGCGGAGATCCGCCGCACCTCCGCCATCCGCCCCGTGGCGAGAAACCGCGCGAGCCAGGGCAGGAGCCGCGGCAGATAGGGCCAGCGCAGGAACAGCCCCCCGTCCGGGTCGAACAGCATCCCCGGCGCCTTGGCGAGGAGCCCCGGCACCGGGATCGGCACCACGCCCGCGCTCGCGATCACCCCGGCGTTGCCATAGCTCGTCTGCGCCGGATCGCCGGGAGCCACGCGGTCGACGAGGGTGACCTCGTGGCCGTCGCGGCGCAGCCACTCGGCCGTCGCCACCCCGGTGATCCCGGCGCCGAGCACGATGACGCGCATCGCCCCTCCTCCCTCGCATGACGCGCCGCGCGGGGCGGCGAAAATTGCTGCATTGGCCGGTCCGATGCGACATCATCCCTGCCGCCCGGGCACCCCGCCCGGGGCCGAGCGACGGCCAGACCAGGAGGGACACCGTGAACCAGCGCGACGAGCTGATCGAGAAATACGCCGCCGACATCAAGTCCAAATGCGGGATGGAGCCGGATATGGAGCTCCTGCGCAAGGTCACCATCGGCTGCGGCCCGACGATCTACAACGCCGACAGCTCGACCGTCTCGGCGACCGATCCGGACGAGGTGGCGACCGTGAAGAAGAGCTTCCTCGTCGGCAAGCTCGGCCTCGCCGACGGGCCCGAGCTCGACCAGGCGCTCGACGCGGTGTTCGAGACCTACGGCAAGTCCAACCGCAACAAGTATCGCGCGGTCGTCTACTATCTGCTGACCAAGCATTTCGGCAAGGAGGCGGTCTACGGCTGAGCCGCGCGCGCCCGCCGGCTCAGATGACGAGCGAATGGCGGGCGCCGCCCTTGGCGAGATAGGCGTCGAACTCGGCGGCGATGAGCCTCGCATGGCCGATCCAGTCGGGCGCGACGCGGAAGCCGCCGCGCCAGGGAACGAGGCTACCCGCGGGCGCGCGGGCCGTGAGCCGGCGGGCGGCCTCGGAGATCGGCTTCACGAAATCGCCGAAGCGCTGGGTGAGGGCGTCGAGATCGAGCGCGCCGGCGCAGAGGATCTGGAACACCGCCGCGCGGCGGATCCGGTCGTCGAGGCTGAGCGCATGGCCGCGCCGCGTCGCGAGGCCGCCGGCCTCGATCTGGCGCAGATAGGGGGCGGTGCCCGGCTCGTTCTGCACATAACCCTGCGGCAGCGCGCCGATCGCCGAGGCGCCGAGCCCGATCAGCGCCGCGCCGTCGGCCACCCGGTAACCCTCGAAGCCGCGCTCGAGCCGCCCGGCGCGACACGCGCCGTGGAGCGGGTCGCCGGGGCGGACGAAATGGTCGATCCCCACCGCCTCGTAGCCGGCCGCGAGAATCAGCGCCCGCGCATGGGCGGCCTGGGCGCGGCGCACCTCGCCCTGTGGCAGCGCCGATTCGTCGATCATGGTCTGGCGGCGGGCGAGCCAGGGGACATGGGCGTAGCCGTAGAGCGCGATCCGCTCGGGCGCGAGGGCGACGACCGCCTCCACCGTGCGCGACAGCGTGTCGAGGCTCTGCTCCGGCAGGCCGTAGAGGATGTCCATGGTGAGCCGGCGCACCCCGCGACCGCGCAGCAGCTCGACGGCGCGGCACGTTGCCGCATGATCCTGCCTCCGTCCGATCGCCGCCTGCACCCGGGGGTCCACGTCCTGCACCCCGATCGAGACCTCCGAGACCCCGCATTCGGCGAGCGCGTCGAGGAGCGGCTCGCTCAGATCGCGCGGGTCGATCTCGGCGCGGAAGGCGGCCTCCTCCATCCCGGCAAAGGCGGCGCCGAGCGCCCGGTGGAGCCGGCGCAGATCGCCCGGCGAAAGCGTGGTCGGCGATCCGCCGCCGAAAGCGACCTCCACCATCCGCCGCGGCGGTCCCAACGCCTCGGCCACGCGGGCGGCTTCGGCGGCCAGCGCATCGACATAGCGGCCGACCGCGGCATAGCGCCCCACGCCCTGGGTGCGGCAGGCGCAATACCAGCAGAGGCTCCGGCAGAACGGGACGTGGATATAGAGCCTGAGCGCCCGTTCCGCCTCGATCTCGCCGAGCCATCGGCGATAGTCGCGCGGGCCGACCGCCTCGGCGAAATGCGGCTGGGTCGGGTAGCTCGTGTAGCGCGGGACGGCGCGCTCCAGAGCGTCGGGGTCGAACGGGGAGGGGGCCGCTTGGGGTTTCATGCCTCCAGCCCTGCCCGTGCGACGCGGGGGCCGCATTGACCCAAGTCAACCGGTATACCATGCTGCAAGGGTCAATCAGACGAGACACCAGCGATGACCAAACCAGCCACCACGCCGCAACAGCATTGCGCCGACTGCCCGATCCGCAACCGGGCCGTCTGCTCCTATGTCGAGTCCGCGGGGCTCGAACGGCTGAACGCGGTCAAATATTACCGCACCTATGGCGCCGGGCAGGAGATCGTCGCGGCCGGGGAGGAGAGCGCGGCGATCGGCTCGGTGGTCGAGGGGGTCGTGAGCCTCTCCAAGACCATGGCGGACGGGCGGCGGCAGATGGTCGGGCTGATGTTCCCGTCGGACTTCATCGGGCGGCCCAACATCCCCGTCGCCCCCTTCGACGCGGTGGCGGTGACGGAGGTCACGCTCTGCCTGTTCTCCCGCCAGCGCTTCGAGCGGCTCCTCGTCGAGACCCCGGCGCTCGAGCGGCGGCTCCTCGAGATCACGCTCGACGAGCTCGACGCCGCGCGGGACTGGATGCTGCTCCTCGGGCGCAAGACGGCACAGGAGAAGATCGCCACCTTCCTCGTGATCCTCGCCCGCCGCGCCAAGGCCAACGGCGCCGCCGCGGGATCCGCCATGGTCGTCGAGCTGCCGATCACGCGCGAGTCGATCGGGGACTATCTGGGCCTCACCATCGAGACCGTCAGCCGCCAGCTCACCGGGCTGCGGAAGGCCGGCATCGTCGAGCTCGTCGACGCCCGCCACCTGCGAATCCCCGACTTCGCCGTCCTGCTCGACGCCGCGGGCGAGGACAGCGACGGCGGCCTGATCGCCTGAGCGCGCCCCCGCCCGGGAGCGCCGACTGCGAAAGCGTGCCGCGCAGGCCACACGCGCAAGTTGCATTCCGCTGGCAAGATCAGGCAAAACCTGTTAATTCCCCTCGTGAGCGCATACATCTCATTTGTGAGATGGGTGCCCGTTATGCCGCAGCCGCCGCGCCGCAGGTCCGCCGCGGGCGGATGTGGGGATATGGGAAGGGTGAGGAGATGCGAGTCACGGCGATCCGCTCTTTGACGCGCTTCCTGCGCGACGAGCGAGGCACGGCGAGCATGGAGTTCGTCGTGACCCTCCCGCTGCTGCTCGGCCCGTTGCTGATCACCGCCGAATACGGCAACGCCCTGACGGTCCGCGAACAGCTCGACAGCGCGCTCGCCGACGCCACCCAGTTCCTCGCCGCCGCCCCCGCCCTGCCCGGCTGGGACGACACCGAGAACGACGGGATCGACGCGCCCCCGGTGCTCCAACAGGTCTTCGTCGACCGGGCCGAGGATCTGGTCGCCGAGCGGCTCTCGCTGCAGGAGCCCGAGCGGATCGCGATCAAGGGCGACACCGTGAATCGGGAGACCTCGCTCCTGTTCGAGGCGCGCATCTCCGAGAACCTCACCGCCGATCCGCTCGACCCCAACAGCCTCGCCACCCGGCCGTTCTATGTCGTGAAGGTCCGCGCCGTGGTGCAGCTCGATCTCGGCCTCCTGGCCTTCTTCCACGGCTTCTTCCGCAACGATGCGGGCGACTACGAGTTCGCCGAGACCCTGCCGATCCTCGCGGTCGACGAGGCGCGCTACATCTCTCCCGTGCCGCCGATCGACAACGTCCCCGGCTGCGACTGGGGCACGACGGCCGAGGGCTACGGCCTGAATTCCGACATCACCGGCGCCTGCCGCGCCTTCATCAACGGCCTGGCCGCCGCCGGCGGCGACACGGCCGCGATCAACCGCTATTTCCCGGAGAGCTCGGGCTTCTGATCGCGCCCGGCTCCGGGGCGGCGGGATTGCCGCAGTCCACCGTTCACCTCCGTTGACGCAGATCAAGGGCGCCCCTTCCGCCCTCCCCCATTACCGCACGAGGATCGGAGTCCCGTCTCCGGTCGAACTGGGAATGACCTGGGGAAAGTGATGGGTAACATACTCAAGCTGATCGCATTCGGCGCCGTCGCGGTCTTCGCGGCGATGGCGGCGAATTTCGCGCGCGACACGGCCTATCTGGTCAACGCGCTCGTCGTGCTCGCCATCGCGGCGGGCTTCTTCATCTGGACGATCCGGTCCTGGAACCTGCGGCCGATGCCGAACGGCGGGCCCGCGCCCGCGGAAGGCTATATGGACGACGTGGTCCGCGCCGGCGTGATCGCGACCGCGCTCTGGGGCGTGGTGGGCTTCCTGGTGGGTGTCTATATCGCCTTCCAGCTCGCCTTCCCCGAGCTCAACTGGGGCCTCAGCTTCACGAGCTTCGGCCGGCTGCGGCCGCTGCACACCTCGGCGGTGATCTTCGCCTTCGGCGGC
>CAZNTX010000024.1:0-45484 GCA_964576075.1 uncultured Limibaculum sp.
CCACCCACGCGCGCCCCGCGCGCGCGAAGACGATGCGGGAATGGCCCGACTCTCGGGGGTGGCGCAGGGTTTGGCCGCGGAGTGCATCGGGGCGCCGGCGCGGCGGGGTGTTTCGGGCTCTCTGGGGCCGGCCTGGCCGGTCGCTTCCCATTTTGCCGGGTGCCGACCTGCGACCGATCGAAAGGTCGCGCTTGGCGCGGTGGTCCAGGGATGGCTCGGCAGGCGGCAACGCCGCGCCGGATGCCCCGGGGCCGCCAGCGCCTGCGCGGTTCCGTGGGGTGGCGGGGGTAGACTGCGGCAGCCTGACGCCTCGGTCCACTGCGCGTCTCGGCCCGTCCGGTGATCCACTCGGCCATGGGGCCGGAAGCGGATGCGGAGGTCGCCGGGACTGTCCGACATGGAGCAGCGGCTCCGTCGGCTGAGGCACATCGCCGGTCGGGTCGAGGGCTGTTCGGCGGTGGTCGACTTGGAGATCGCCTGTCCCAAGCTCGATGCGGCGATGACGGCACGGGGGACGGCCCCACTTCGATATCGGGGCGATGGGGCCCGAGAGTCAGGTGATCCAGGCGCGAGACACACCCTCTCCGGCGGCCCCGTTCTCTGCCAGACCGGCGGCGTCGAGGTCGCTTGGCGGCGACGTTGGAACAAGGGTTGCCGAGCTTGGCCGCATGCCTGCCGGGACCGGGAAGAAGGCCTTGACGGTCAGGCCATCGCTTCGGGATGGCGAGCGAGAGGCCCCGTCCGTTGCGCGCGCTGGGAGGGTCCGCCGTCTTCTCAGCCGACGTTCGACGATGGTGCGCTGCCCGCCCTCGCCGATGGGGGACGGCGCCGAGCCGGCAATCGCGCCGACATCCTCACCTCGTCGCTTAAATCCGATCGGCAGAGGGCGCCGGGCGGCTGCGACCGGCAGCGCTGCCCTGGCGGATCAGCCTTCCTCGGAGCTCGCCTCCTCGAGGCGCTCGTCGATCGCGCCGCGGAGGGCGCCGAAGCGCTCCTGCAGGCCGAGGCGCATCCCGTCGACGGCGGCCACGTAGTTGTCGAGCACGGGCGCGCTTTCCGGATGGACCGCCTTGATGGGGTCGGCGAGGCGGTAGAGGCCGAAGAGCGTGCCCCCGACGATCAAGACCAGCATGAAGCCGGTGAGCCCCGCGCCGGTGCCGCGGCGCTTCTCCGATTCGAACTTGCGCGTCCGGCGGCGGTGCTTCTGCATCAGACGGCGGCGCGAGCCCCCTGCGTCGGCCGCCTCCTTGTGGCGCACCGAGCGCATCCGGGCCGACTGCCCGCCCGCGCCGCCGAGGCGGGCGCGCAGCATGTCGTCGTCCTCGTCCTCGTCGATGTCGCGGGGGCGCTGGGCCTGGCCGAAGACGGCCTCGCGGACATCCGCGCGCGGGGACGGGGGGGCGAGGGGATCGGCAGTGACCCCCCAGCCTCGGGTGCCGCCGTCATCCGGCGCGGGGGGCACGGCGCGGCGGGCCTCGGCGTTCTGCACCTCGTCGAGCATATCGCGGAGATTGCCGCGATCGGGCCCGCGGGAGGGGCCGCTGACCTGCGTGCCGATGGCCGCGGTCTCGATCGGGGGCTGATCGGCCCCGATCGGCACCGCATGCCAGACATTGCCGCAGGAGGAGCAGGTCACGTCGCGCCCGTTCGGGCCGACCGCCTGGGCCGGCACCTGATAGCGCGCGTTGCAATTGGGGCATTCGATCTCGACCATCACCGCTCTTCCTCGACCAGCCGACTTGAGTTTTATAGACGGGCCCGCGGCCCGCGCCAAGCGCGCCGCGTCTTCTCCGGTTGTCAAACCGCGGGGAAATCGGCAGTTTCGGTGTCTGCAACGGGGCGGCGGCGCGGATGATTTCGCTGGAACGGGTGAGTTTCGGGTATGACGGCCGCGACACGCTGCGCGAGGTCTCGATCGACGTGGCGCCGGGCTCGTTCCATTTCCTGACCGGGCCGTCGGGCGCGGGCAAGACGACCTTCCTCAAGCTCCTCTATCTCGACCATCTGCCGAAGCGCGGGCGGATCCGCCTCTTCGGGCAGAACCCGGCCGAGCTCGACCGCGCCGACATCCCGCGACTCCGGCGGCGGATCGGCGTGGTGTTCCAGGAGTTCCGCCTGCTCGATCACATGACGGTGGTGCAGAACATCGCGCTGCCCTTGCGCGTCGCCGGCCACCGGCTCGACGATTACCAGACCGACGTCATGGAGCTCGTCAAATGGGTCGGGCTCAAGGCGCGGGTGGAGGCCTATCCCCGCGAGCTCTCCGCGGGCGAGAAGCAGCGCGCGGCGATCGCGCGGGCGGTGATCAACTCGCCGGACCTCATCCTCGCCGACGAGCCGACCGGAAATGTCGATCCGGAGATGGGCGCGCGCATCCTGCGGCTTCTGATCGAGCTCAACCGGCTCGGCAAGACGGTGCTGATCGCGACGCACGATCTCGGGCTGATCCGGTCGGCCCGCGGCGCGGTCTCGGCGCGGATCCTGCGCCTCGCGGACGGGCGGCTGACGCTCGGGGCGGCGGATCTGTGATCGAGCGGATCTCGCGATACGCCCGCCGCCAGGAGGCCCCCCCGATCGTGCCGATGAGCGGCTGGTCGGCGCCGCTGACGACGCTCGCCGCGGCGGCGATGAGCTTCCTCGCCGTGCTCGCGCTCGCGGCAGGCCTCGCGGCCGACCGGGTGGCGCGGGACTGGACGGAGGACATCCGCGGCTTCGCGACGATCCGGGTGAGCGCCGAGCCCGCAGCCCTCGAGGCGCGCCTCGCCCGGGCGCTCGAGGTGGCGCGCACGGCCCCCGGGGTGGCCTCGGCGCGGGCGCTCGGCGAGGCCGAACACCGGGCCCTCCTCGAGCCCTGGATCGGCGGGCTCGCCGAGATCGACGACCTCCCCGCGCCGCGGCTGATCGAGATCACGCTGGAGGGCGAGGGGCCGGATGCCGACCGTCTGCAGGCCCGCCTCGACCGCGACGCGCCCGGCGCGCTCTACGACGACCACGCGCTCTGGCGCGGCCCCTTGAGCGAGGCCGCCCGCGCCGTCGGCCGCCTCGCATGGGCGGCGACGGCGCTCGTGATGCTCGCCGCCTGCGGCATGGTCGCCCTCGCCGCCCGCGCGACTCTCGCGGCGAATCTCGAGATCGTCCGCGTGATCCGGCTGATCGGGGGGGAGGACCGCTATATCGCCGGGGCCTTCGTCCGCCGCCTCGCGCTGCGCGGTCTCGCGGGGGGCATGGCCGGGGCCGGGGTCGCGCTCCTCGCGCTCACCACGCTGCCGGGCTCCGGCGTCGGCGGGCTCGGCGAGACGCTCCTGCCCGGCGGGCGCGCGCTCATCGTCCTCGCCGTCGCCGTGCCGCTCGCCACCGCCGCGATCGCCTGGATCACCGCGCGACTCTCGGTCCGGCTCGCGCTCGCCAGGATGGTCTGACCTGCGGCGGGGGAGGCGGTCCGCCCCGACGCCTGGGGGGAAGGCTGCCGCCGCCCAAGCGGCGCGACGGCAGCCGGGGTGGGTGGGGCGTCGGGGCGGACCGCCTCCCCCGCCGCCGGGCTCAAACGGGCGGGGTCTCGGCGATCTCGCCGGTATGCCCCGCGAGCACGGGGCGCAGCGCCTCGGCCGCCCGTTCGAGCGCCGCCCGGTCCGCGCTCCGCAGGATGATCGTGCAGCCGAGCCCGCCCCGGAAGAACGGATAGCAGCCGATCGCGACCTCCCCATGCGCCGCGGCGAAGCTGCGCAGATCCTCCGCGAGATCGCCCTCCGGCACCGCGACCCGGAAGGCGTGCGCCACGAGCGGCGCGCCGCCCTGGAGCCCCGGGCGCAGGGTCTCGAGCATCTCGACGAAGATCGCCGGCACGCCGGCCATCACATGGACGTTGCCGAGCACGAAGCCCGGCGCCTGGCTGAGCGGGTTCTCGATCAGCCGCGCCCCCTCCGGGATCCGCGCCATGCGCAGCCGCGCCGGGTTGAGCCCCTCCGCGCCGTAATAGGCTTCGAGGATTGCGCGGGCGTCCTCGCGCACGTCGATCGCGGCGCCCATCGCCTCGGCGACCGCATCCGCCGTGATGTCGTCATGGGTCGGCCCGATGCCGCCCGAGGTGAACAGATGGTCGACCGCCGGGGCGAGGGCGCGCACCGCGGCGACGATCGCCTCCCGCCTGTCCTCCACCACCCGGATCTCGACGAGGCGGATCCCGATCTCGGCGAGCACCCCGGCGAGGCGATGCGCGTTGGCCTCCCGCGTGCGGCCGGAGAGGATCTCGTCCCCGATCACCAGCATCGCGGCGCTGGGCTGCGTCTCTCGGCTCATCGCGGGCTCCTTCCCTCGGGCTGTCCGAGCGCATAAGGAAGCGCCCATGCGGTTCGCGCAAGCCCTCCTCCCCGGCCGGCTCCTCCGGCGCTACAAGCGGTTCCTCGCCGATGTCGAGCTCGACACGGGCGAGACCGTCACCGCCCATTGCGCCAATCCGGGCGCGATGCTCGGCGTCTCCGACCCCGGCGCCCGCGTCTGGCTCGAGCCGGCCGCGGACCCCAAGCGCAAGCTCCGCTACTCCTGGCGGCTCTTGGAACTGCCCGGCGGGCATTGGGCGGGGATCGACACGGCCGTGCCCAACCGCGTGGTCGGCGAGGCGCTCCGCGCGGGCAGGGTGCCGGAGCTTGAGGCCTACGGGGAGATCCGCGCCGAGGTGCGCTACGGCGAGGCCAGCCGGGTGGACTTTCTCGCGGTGGGAGCGGGCCTGCCGGATGCCTATATCGAGGTGAAGAACGTCCATCTGCGGCGCGAGGGCGATTGGGCGGAGTTTCCCGACAGCGTCACCGCCCGCGGCGCGAAGCATCTGGACGAGCTCGCCGCGATGGCGCAAGCGGGGCACCGGGCGGTGATGCTGTTCTGCGTCCAGCGCGACGATTGCGCGCGGATGCGGCTCGCGGAGGACATCGACCCGGCTTATGCTCGGGCCTTTGCCCGGGCGCGCGCGGCGGGGGTGGAGGCGCTGGCCTGGGCCTGCCGCCTCTCGCGGGAGGAAATCCTTCTTGATCGGCCCCTGCCGATCGCGGACGATTAGGGGAGCGATGACGATGGACGAGAGCTTGCAGGGCCAGCCGGCCGAGACCCGGACCGCGGAGGGCATCCGCCTGTTCCCCCTCGAGGAGTTCGAGGGGATGCGCCGCGCCGGCCGTCTCGC
Source organism: uncultured Limibaculum sp. (assembly GCA_964576075.1). Taxonomy (GTDB): domain Bacteria; phylum Pseudomonadota; class Alphaproteobacteria; order Rhodobacterales; family Rhodobacteraceae; genus Thermohalobaculum. The sequence continues at coordinate 5,171 of CAZNTX010000024.1, forward strand.
CGCGGACTGCCTCGACATGATCGGCCCCCATGTGGAGCCCGGCGTCACCACCGAGCGGCTCGACGAGCTCTGCCACGAGTTCATCACCGCCCACGGCGCGCGGCCCGCCCCCCTCGGCTATCGCGGCTTCCCGAAATCCATCTGCACCTCGATCAACCACGTCGTCTGCCATGGCATTCCCGGGCCGAAGGCGCTGAAGGACGGGGACATCATCAATATCGACGTCACCGTGATCCTCGACGGCTGGTATGGCGACACCTCGCGGATGTTCGTCGCGGGCCGGGCCAACCGGAAGGCGGCGCGGCTGATCGAGGTGACGCACGAATGCCTGATGCGCGGCATCGCCGAGGTCGCGCCCGGCAAGCATTTCGGCGATATCGGCCATGCGATCCAGTCCTATGCGGAGGCGGAGCGCTGCTCGGTGGTGCGCAATTTCTGCGGCCACGGGCTCGGGCGGGTGTTCCACGACGCGCCCAACGTGCTCCATTACGGCCGCCCCGGCGAGGGGGCGGAGCTGCGCCCCGGCATGATCTTCACCATCGAGCCGATGATCAATCTCGGCGGCCCGCAGACCAAGACGCTCGCCGACAACTGGACGGCGGTGACCCGCGACAAGTCCCTCTCCGCGCAGTTCGAGCATTCCGTCGGGGTGACCGAGGACGGGGTCGAGATCTTCACCCTTTCGCCTGCCGGCACCTTCTTTCCCGAGCTCGGCTGAGACGGCCCGCGTCCGGGCGGTGCGCGGGGGCTCGTCTCTGGAGAAGCTCCCGTCGCCCTCCGCAGGGGCTGCGACATGAGCCCGGTCGCCGCCCGGCGCGAAGGGGAGCGCGCCCTCTCCCCCGGCCGCGATGGTCACGCTCCCGCGGGGGAGGGGCCGGCCGATCTGCCCGGTCGCCTCCCGTCCATGGCTGCGGGGGGGGGGGGCACCCGGTCGACGCATCGTCGAGAGATGGATTCGCGGCGAGCGAGGGGAGGGCATCCTGGCGGTGCCGCGGGCAGGGGTCGGCGGGCAAGTCCGTTGCGAGGCCGGGCCGGGGCGGGTATGAGGCGCGCGAGCCTGAGGAGGGGAGCCGCGTGAGCGAGGCAATCGAGATCCGCCGTCCGGACGACTGGCATCTGCATCTGCGCGACGGGCCGATGCTCGAGGGCGTGCTGCCGCAATCGGCCGCGCGGGTGGGGCGCGCGATCGTGATGCCCAATCTCGTGCCGCCGGTGGTGACCGGGGCGGAGGCTGCGGCCTATCGCGGCCGCATCCTGGCGGCGCTGCCGGAGGGGGCGGCCTTCGAGCCGCTGATGACCCTTTATCTCACCGAGGAGACCGATCCGGAGGACGTGGCCGCCGCTGCGGCCTCGGGGCTCGTCGCGGCGGTGAAGCTCTATCCGGCGGGGGCGACGACGAATTCGGCCTCTGGCGTGCGCGACTTCGACCGCGTGGTGCCGGTGCTCGAGCGGATGGCGGAGATCGGGCTGCCGCTCTGCGTGCATGGCGAGGTGACGGACCCGGAGGTCGACATCTTCGACCGCGAGGCCGTGTTCCTCGAGCGGGTCCTCGCGCCCCTGCGGGCGCTCGTCCCGGGGCTCAAGGTGGTGCTCGAGCATGTGACGACGGCGGAGGGGGTCGCCTATGTGCGCGAGACCCCCCTGACGGGGGGCACGATCACCACCCATCATCTGGTGATCAACCGCAACCACATCCTCGCAGGCGGGATCCGGCCGCATTACTACTGCCTGCCGGTGGCCAAGCGCGAGCGGCACCGCCTGGCGCTCGTCGAGGCCGCGACCTCCGGCGAGGGCCGTTTCTTCTCGGGAACGGACAGCGCGCCCCATGCGGACGACGCCAAGGAGAGCGCCTGCGGCTGCGCGGGGTGCTTCACCGCGCCGGTGTCGCTGCCGATCCTCGCCCATGTGTTCGAGGCGGCGGGCGCGCTCGACCGGCTCGAGGGCTTCGTCGCGCTCCATGGCGCGGCGTTCTACGGGCGGGCGCCGAACGAGGGTCGGGTCCGGCTCGTCCGCAGCGCCGAGCCGCTGCCGCGGCTCGACAAGATCGAGACCGGGGCGGGGCCGGTGACGGTCTTCGACCCGGGCTTCCCGCTGCACTGGCACGAGGTCCACCCATGAGCCTGCCCTTCGCCGATCGGGAGACCATGGCGCGGGAGGTCGCGCGGATGCTGCTCGAGGTGGAGGCGGTGCATTTCCGCCCCGACCCGCCCTATACGCTGACCTCCGGGCTCGCCTCGCCGGTCTATATCGACTGCCGCAAGCTGATCTCCTATCCGCGGCTCCGGGCGACGGCGATGGACTTCGCCTGCTCGCTCGTGCTGCGCGAGGCGGGCTACGAGCGCTTCGACGCGGTGGCGGGGGGGGAGACCGCGGGCATCCCCTTCGCCGCCTGGATCGCGGAGCGGCTCGGCTTGCCGATGCTCTATGTCCGCAAGAAGCCGAAAGGCTTCGGCCGGGATGCGCGGATCGAGGGGCATCTGCCGGAGGGCGCGCGGGTGCTGCTCGTGGAGGATCTGACGACGGACGGGGGCTCCAAGGTCTCCTTCGTCGAGGCGCTGCGCGAGGCCGGCGCGGAATGCGGCCACACGCTCGTATTGTTCTACTACGACGTGTTCGCCGGCGTGCGGGAGAAGCTCGGCGCCGAGGGCATCCGGCTCCACCATCTCGCGAGCTGGGCCGAGGTGCTGGAGGAGGCGCGGGCGCGGGGGGCCTTCCCCGAGCCCGTGCTGGATCAGGTGGGGGCGTTCCTCGCCGATCCGCTGGCCTGGTCCGCCGCGCATGGCGGGCGGGGCGACATCTCGATCTGAGCGGGGGCGGGCGTCCCCGGGGAGGGGGAATGTTCGACTGCAACGTCGCCGGGAGCAAGCTCGCTTGCGTGTTCGAGATGCCCCGCTCGGCCGGGAAGGTCGTGGTCTTCGAGGGCGCGCGCTTCGAGTTCGAGTTCGATCTCGGCCCTGTGGCAAAGACCGACTGGGCCAAGCGCTTCGCCAAGACCTACGAGAAGAAGCTCGCCGAGGAGTGCCGCGGGCTCGCCGACCTGGCGCGCCAGACCGAGGCGCTCGACCGGGTGGTGGCGGGGCAGGTGAAGGCGGGGCGGATCGCCTCGGAGGGCGATCTCGGCGCCTTTCTCGAGGAGGAGAGCGCGCAGATCTGCGCGATGTGGGACAAATGGACCGGCTCCCTCTTCGCCAAGGCCCGCAAGAAGGCGCTCGAGGCCGCGCTGAAGGAGCGGCGCGGCGAGCACGATGCGGCGGTTCAGGCGGCGGAGAAGAAGGCGCGGGAGAAGATCACCAAGGTCCCCTATTTCTCCTATGCCGCGGCGGCGGCGAGCCTTGCGACGACGCCGGTGACCGGGCCTGCCGGGGTGCTCTCGGCGCTCGCGGCGATCGGCAAGACGGTGGCGGCGCGGATGAAGCAGGTGGAGTCGCGGGAGAAGGCGCTCAACCAGCTCGCGCTCGAGCACAAGGCGGTGGAGGCCGATCTCAAGACGCTCGCCGACGCGCTCGCTGCGATGGGCCGGCGGGTCGAGACCATGGGCCGGGCGGCGGATGCGGCCCGGACCGAGGCGGTGGCGGCCAGGGCGGATGCCGAGACGCTGCGCCAGGAGGGGGCGGAGGCCGAGCGCGCCGCGCGCGACCTCACCGGCGGGGAGAAGGCCGCGGCGGAGGGCTTCGCGGCGAGCTTGCGCAAGGCGGCGGCGGAGCGCGTCGCCCAGGCCGACCGGGCGGCGGAGCTCGACCCCGGGCCGGCCGCGGCGGCGCTCGCGGAGCTGAAGGCGGCGGAGAAGGCGCTGCAGGCCGCGCTGAGGGGAGACCGGGCAGCCATCGTCGCGGCGGCCAAGTCGCGCAAGGACGCGCTCGACATGGCGCGGGAGACCGCCACCGTCGCCGCCAAGATCGCCAAGGCGTTCGGCGGCTGAGCGCTCAGGCGGGGTTGGAGAGTTCGATCAGATTGCCGTCCGGGTCGCGGATATAGATGGAGCGGAGCGGGCCCGTGGCGCCCGTCTTGGCGACCGGGCCCTCCTCGATCTCGATCCACTCCGCTTCGAGCCGGCGGGCGAGGTCCTCCACCGGCTCGAGGGTGAGGAAGCAGAGATCGGCCGAGCCCGGCATCGGCGCCTTGGCATGGGGCTCGTATTCTCGGCCCGCCCGGTGGAGGTTGATCTTCTGGGAGCCGAAGGCCAGCGCGCGCCGCCCCTCGCCGAAGCGCACCTCCGTCATGCCGAGATGGCGGGTGTAGAAGGCCACCGTCCGGTCGATGTCCGACACGGTGAGCACGAGATGGTCGAGGCTCTGGATCGCGGGCGGGGCCATGGGATATGGCTAGCCCCGGGCGCCCGCGGGCGCAAGCGGCGAGGGAGGCGCGCGATGACGGCAGGTCCCGAGGCGGCGGAGGCGCCCCGCCCGGTCGACTGGATCGGCCGCACCGAGCGCCGTGCGGACCCGATGGACCCCTGGCCCGCCGCCGCGCTGATCGCCACCCTGGAGCTCGACCGCCCGGTCCCGGGCGCGGGGGACCCGCTGCCGCTCTTCTGGCACTGGATGCATTTCAAGGAAGCCGCGCCGCGCTCGGCCCTCGGGCCGGACGGGCATCCGGCGCTCGGCGGCTTCCTGCCGCCGGTGGCCGAGCCGCGGCGGATGTGGGCGGGCGGACGGCTCGTCCGCCATGGCGATCTGCCCCTCGGGCGCCCGGCGGAGCGGGTCTCGACGATCCTCGACGTCGCCGAGAAGACCGGCCGCTCGGGGCCGCTCACCTTCGTCACGCTGCGCCACGAGATCGCCGGCGCCGCGGGCCTCGCCGTCGTCGAGGAGCAGGACATCGTCTATCGGGCGGACCCCGACCCCGCCGCACCGCCGCCCGCGCCCAAGCCTGCGCCGACCGACGAGACCGCGCGGGCCGCCTGGGACTGCGACGAGACCGTTCTGTTCCGCTACTCCGCCCTCACCTTCAACGGCCACCGCATCCACTACGACCTGGCCCATGCGCGCGAGACCGAGGGCTATCCGGGGCTCGTGGTGCACGGGCCCTTGCTGGCGACGCTGTTGCTCGAGCTCGCCACCGGCCTCGCCGGCCCGCCGCGGCGCTTCGCCTTCCGCGCGACGGCCCCGGTCTTCGCCCGCGAGCGCTTCGAGACCTGCGCCCGGGCCGAGGCGCATGGGCTCGCGCTCTGGGTCCGCGGCGCCGACGGCCGCCTCGCGATGACCGCCGAGGCCCGCTGGTGAGCCCCGGCTTGCAAGCGCCGGCCCGCGGCCTAGCCTCACCCGGGCATCCGAACCCCGGGAGATCCCCCATGCGCGCCTTGAGCCTCGCCATTCTCGGCCTCCTCGCCGCCTGCGCCGCCTCGACGGCGGGGCCCGCCCCCACGGGCCACCCGCTCGAGGGCGTGATCTGGGATGTCGCCGCCGGCCGCGAGATCGACGAGGACGCCCTCGTCGACGCGCTCTCCCGCGCCGATGTGGCGATCCTCGGCGAGATCCACGACAACGCGCTCCACCACCGCCGCCAAGCCGACCTGATCGCGGCCTTGGAGCCCGCCGGCGTCGCCTTCGAGATGGTGCCGGAGGCGAGCGAGGAGGGCATCGCCGTCTTCCGCGGCCAAGGGGGTGCGCTCGGCGAGATCGGCCCGGCGATCGGCTGGGAGCGGCTCGGCTGGCCGGACTGGGCGTTCTACCGCCCGGTCTTCGAGGCGGTGGGCGAGGCCTATATCGCCGGCGGCGGGGTGGACCGCGAGCGTCTGTCGCTCGCCATGGCCGCGGGCGCCGGGGCGGGCTTCGGGCCCGGCTTCGCAGCCTACGGCCTCGGCCAACCGCTCACGCCCGCGCAGCAAGCCGCGGCGGAGGCGGAGATGATCGCCTCCCATTGCGACGCCCTCCCCGCGGAGGCCGCCCCCGGCATGGTCGAGGCCCAGCGCCTGCGCGACGCGCGATTCGCCCATGCGGTGCGCCGGGCCGCGGCGGCGGGCGGCGGCGGGCAGGCGGTCCTCGTCACCGGCAACGGCCATGCGCGGACCGACCGGGGCGTCCCCGCCTATCTCGCCGCCAGCGTGCCGGGCGCGCAGGTGCTCTCGCTGGGGCAGGTGGAGGTCGACCCCGCCCGCCCGGCGCTCGCCGACTATCCGGACGGCGCGCTGCCCTACGATTTCGTCTGGTTCTCGCCCCCGGCGGAGCGGCCGGACCCCTGCGCGGCCTTCCGGTGAGCGCCGGGCGCGCCTCAGCCGCCCTTGCGCAGGAGGAAGACGAGCGCGCCGTCCGCCTCCTCGCTCTCGGCGAGGAGCGCGTGGCCCTGTTCGGTGCAGAAATGCGGGATGTCGATCCGCGCCGCCGGATCGTCGGCGACGACGCGGAGCACGGCGCCGGGGCCGAGCCCCTGCAGCCGCTTGCGGGTCTTGAGCACCGGCAGCGGGCAGAGCAGGCCGCGGGCGTCGAGCTCGGCCTCCGGGGCCGGCGGGGGAAGGGTCTCGTCCATGCCCTTCAGCTAGCGGGGCGGGCGGCGGCGCTCAAGGCCCTCCTCGCCGCGCCGGCGCTCGCCGATGCGCCGGGGCCGGCCGTCGCGGCCTATGTGATCGTCGACGCGGCCCGGATCGAGGAGAGCCTGACGGGCGCGCCGGGCGATCCCCTCCGCGGCGCCCGGCTCTATGCCGACCGCGCGCGGGCCGCCTGCGCCCTCTGCCATGGCGCGCCCGTGCCCGCCCCGGGGCCGGCCGAGGGGCCCGGCTCGGCGGCTCCGCCCGGACAGGCCGCCGGCGACGGCGGGCGCCCGTTCCTCCCTGCGGTGGCGGACGGCGACCGTGCCGCCGATGGGCGCGGCCCGGGGGGCGTCGCCTCCGAGGCGCCGGGGGCACGGGATGCGGCCGTGCGCCCCCCCGCTGCCGAGATCGCCCCCGACGCGCCGCCGTCCAGCGCGCCCGGGAACGCCGGGGACGGCGACGCCGTGCGCCGGGGCGAGGCGGGAGAGGCCGTGCGCCGCGATCCACACGCCGAGGCGGATGTCGGGGATGGCGCGGCGATGCCCGGCGGCCGCTCGGCGGAGGACGCGGAGCCCCCGGGAGCCGAGGCGGATCCAGGACCCGGAACCGGCCTGGCGGGTGCGCCCGAGGCCCCGCCGGCCGATCCCGAGACCGCTGCAGAGCCAGCGCAGGCGGACGGGCCGGCCCCCGCGGTCGCCCCGCTGCCGCCTGCCCGAGCTCTGCCGGGCGCGGCCGTCGCCGAAGGCCCGACGCCAACGCCGGACGCAGACGCCGGCCTCCGCGATGCGCCCTCCGAGGCGGGCGAAGACGGCACGGGACCCGGTCCCGGTGCGAGCGCTGCGGGCACGCCGGTCGATCTGGCCGAGCGCGATGCGGTGCGGGGCCCGCGGCTCGACCGGGTGGGCGCGCGGCTCGCACCGGGCGAGATCCGGCTCTGGCTCGTGGCGCCGCAGGTGCTCGCCCCTGGCACCCCGATGCCGGCCTACCATGCCGCCGGGCAACGGCGCGGGGCGGAGGATCCGCTGCACGGCGGTCCCTGGCTCACGGCCGGCGAGATCGAGAACCTCGTCGCCTATCTCTCGGGTCTCGGAACCGGGGACTGAGACCAACTCCCGTCGGGCGTGGCGCATGCGGGGGAGGCCCCGAGCGGCGCGGGCGGGGACCGCCATAGCGGCCGGACGGAGGGGGGCGACGGTCGGACCGCGTCCGCTCCGCCCCGGTTTCGCCGCCGTCGCGCGACGCCGCGCGCTGCGGGCCTCGGGCGAGCGCAAGCTCTCCGCCCGGCCGCGCCACCCCGCGCGGGACCCCCGACGCCTCGGGACGCGCGAAACGGCTTCCCCCCCGCGCCGACGCCGATCGCGCAGCGCGAACCCGCTGGAAACCCGAAGCGAATCCTGTTCGCCGACGAGGTGCGGGTGGGCCGCGAGACCCCGATCGCCCGCCGCTCGGCCAGGCGCGGCGCGCGGCCTCGGGGGTGCTCTTCCGCAACGGCAAGCTTGCCGCCACATCAACGGACAGGGGGGAGGCCGCCCCGACCCCATCGAGGGGTCGCGGCGGCCCGATCCGGGCCGTGGCCCGTCTCGCGCCTGTGGGGTCGATCGATCGTCCGCCGGGACGACGGGCGCGTGGGTCGGGGGTGGGGCGCGTCGCTTCCGGGAGAGGCCGCCGGCGTGGCTCCGTGGCGGGCGTGGGGGCGCTGCGCTGCGCCGGGGTCGGGCGCCGCGGCGGCTGTGCACGCGGGCGCCGGAGGGGCCGGCCGGTTGCCGGGGCCGGGCGTCGGCCGGGATGGGCGCGCTTCGGGCGCGGGAGCGTGCGGCCCGGAGCGACCGGCTGTCGGCGGCGTCCGAGAGGGCGGCGGGCCGGCGCGTTGGGCGGGAGGGCATCGCTCCGCCGCGGCCCGCGGGAGAGCGGCGCAGAGGTGCGGCATGGGGCCTGGCTTCGCGGCCGTTGGGCCGGCTGTCAGGGCGCGGGGCGGGTGCCGGGGGCTCGGCGGAGGGTTTCGAGCACGTGCACGCGGATCGCCGAGGCCAGGGAGGCCGGCGGCGTTCGCGCGGCGTCGATCTCCGCGGCGAGGGCGTTGACCGAGAGCCCGCGGGCCGCAGCGATCTCGCGGAAGGCGTCCCAGAAGGCGCGCTCGAGGCTTACCGAGGTGCGGTGGCCGTGCAGGGTGAGCGAGCGCTTGACCGGACGGTCGGGGCGGTCGGGCGGCTCAGCCATCGTCCTCGGGCGGCGTTTCGGCGGGGCGCTCGCGGCGGTGGGCCTCGTGGGCGCGGGCCTCGCGCTCGGCGCGGGCCTCGGCGAGCCGGCGGACCGGCTTGGCCTGCCCGTGGCGCGCGGCGTTGGCGTCGGCCTCGGCGCGGGCGGCGTCGCGGGCGCGGGCCTTGCGGGCGCGGCGGAGATTGATCGGACGGTCGGCCATCGCGCGGAGATCCTTGGCGAAATGGACGCGGGAGAGGCCGTGCTCCACCCGCCGGTCGGTCTCGGTATAGCCGAGGCGGGGATAGAGGGCGAGGGCTCCGGCCATGGCGGCGTTGGTGTAGAGCGTGACCCGCGGATGGCCGCGGGCGCGCCCCTCCGCCTCGGCGGCGGCGAGGAGGGCGGGGCCGAGCCCCCGGCCCTGGGCTGCGGGGTCGACCGCGAGGTTCTCCACATGCCAGTCGGCGCCCTGAGCATAGGCCAGGACGAAGCCGTCCGGCGCGCCTGCGACCCAGACCCGGCCCGCGGCGATGGCGGCGGGGAAGTCCTGCAGCATCGGCGGGGGCTCCCGGCCGATGGCGGCGACATAGGGCGCATAGGCCGCCCGCGCGATCTCGGCGAGGCGGGGCGCGTCCGCGGCGCGCGCCGGCCTGACGGCATCCGCGCCGTCCTGGCGCTGTCGCATTTCGCTCGCACTCCCTTCCAGACGGACCGTCCGCGTCGAGAATGGGGCAAGCGGGCGTCCGGTGCAACGAACCGTGCCGTTCGACGCAGGGTCGGAGCGGCTTGCTGTTCGGATTTTCGATCGCTATAATTACAACGGTTTATGTATTGATGAGGGAGCTTACCGATGCGCATTCGCCCCGCCCTGGTTCTGGGAGTCTTTCTTTCCCTGCCGGCCACCGCGGCCTCCGCCGTTAGCTATCTGCCCGTCGGCCCGCAAAACGACGTTCCGGTCGCCACGGTCGCGGCCGGGGGCTGGACGGAGGTCTGGGCCGGCACCTACGACTCCAGAAACGTCCCGCTCGCGCCGATCTTCGACCAGCTCGGGGATTACGTGATGCTCGCCGCGCGGCCGGTCGGGTCGAGCGAGTACGACCTGCTGGCCGTGGTCGAGTCGAGCTTCTTCGTGCCGCTGCAGACCGCCGAGGACGAGACGGTCCTGCAGAACGGGTCTGAATGGTACAAGAACGGCTGGTCGCTCGGCTTCGCCCTCGCGGGCGATCCGGTCAATCAGTTCAGTGCGGATACCATCTTCGACATCAACTCCGACCAGCGGATGAGTTGGCACACCAATATCGGGGTGTCCGGGCGGTCTCCGCTTCAAGCCGCTCAGGAGATCAGCTTCGGCTATCGCTCCGGCGAGACTACCTCGTTCGGCACCAACTGGGAGCGGTTCATCCTCACCGCGGATGCGACGCCGGTGCCCGTGCCGGCGAGCTTCGCGCTGCTGGTGGGCGCGCTCGGTATGCTCGCCGGGCTGCGACGGTTCGGCTGAGCCGGGGTCAGAGGCGCTCGGCGGAGAAGGTGTCGCAGGCCTCGAGGCCGGCGCCCCGGTAGCCCTGGGTGAACCAGCGCACGCGCTGCTCGGAGGTGCCGTGGGTGAAGCTGTCCGGCACCACGACGCCCTGGGCGCGGCGCTGCAGCGCGTCGTCGCCGATCCGGGCGGCGGCGCCGAGGGCCTCCTCGATGTCGCCGGGCTCGAGCGAGCCGAAGCGGCGGGCGGCGCGCTGCGCCCAGAGCCCGGCGAGGCAGTCCGCCTGCAGCTCCACGCGGACCGAGAGGGCGTTGCGCTCGGCCTCGGAGAGCCGACCGCGCAGGCGCGCGGTCTCCTCCATGATGCCGAGGAGGTTCTGCACATGGTGGGCGACCTCGTGCGCCACGACATAGGCGCGGGCGAAATCGCCCCGGGCGCCGAGCTGGCGCTCGAGCGTGTCGAAGAACGCGGTGTCGAGATACACGCGCGAGTCGGCCGGGCAGTAGAACGGCCCCGTCGCGGCGGAGGCGAAGCCGCAGGCCGAGCGCACCTGGCCGGAGAAGAGGACGAGGGTGGGCTCGGGATAGTCCGCGCCGCGGCGGGCGAATTCGGCCGACCAGATTTCCTCTGTGTCGGCGAGGACGACGGAGACGAAATCGCCCGCCTCGTCCCGCGGCGCCTCGCCCGAGGGGGCGGGCGCGGAGGCGACCGGGCCGCCCTGCATCGCGCCGAGCAAGGGCGAGAGGTCGACCCCGAAATACATCCCCGCGAGCAGGATCAGGATGCCGACGAGCCCGATCCCCCCGCCGGTGCGGGACATGCGGGCGCCGCGGCCGCGCCTGTCCTCGACGTTCTCGCTCCCCCGCCGTCCCCGCCACTTCATCGCCGGTGTCCTCCCTCAGGCCCTCATTTCGGGCCGATCATCTCTGCGGGCACGACCACGCGGTCGAAGGTCTCCGCATCGACATAGCCGAGGCGGATCGCCTCCTCCTTCAGGGTCGTCCCGTTCTTGTGCGCGGCCTTGGCCACCTCGGTCGCGCGGTCGTAGCCGATCTCGGGGGCGAGGGCGGTGACGAGCATCAGGCTCTCGCGCATCAGCTTGTCGATCCGCGCCTCGTCCGCCTCGATCCCGGCGACGCACTTGTCGGTGAAGGCGACCGCGGCGTCACCCAAAAGCTGCATCGACTGCAGGAGGTTGTAGATCATCATCGGCTTGTAGACGTTGAGCTCGAAATGGCCCTGGGAGCCGGCGAAGCCGATGGCGGCGTCGTTGCCCATCACATGGGCGCAGACTTGCGTGAGCGCCTCGCACTGGGTGGGGTTCACCTTGCCGGGCATGATCGAGGAGCCGGGCTCGTTCTCCGGCAGCTTGAGCTCGCCGAGGCCGCAGCGCGGGCCGGAGCCGAGGAAGCGGATGTCGTTGGCGATCTTGAAGAGCGAGGCGGCCACCGTGCGGCAGGCGCCCGACATCTCCACGATCGCGTCATGGGCGGCGAGGGCCTCGAACTTGTTGGGCGCGGTCTCGAAGGGCAGGCCGGTGATCCTCGCGATCTCCTCGGCCACCTTCTCCGCGAAGCCCGGCTTGGTGTTGAGGCCGGTGCCGACGGCGGTGCCGCCTTGCGCGAGCTGGTAGATCTCGGCGAGCGCGCGGTCGATGCGCATGATCCCCTGGGCGACCTGGTGGGCGTAGCCGGAGAATTCCTGGCCGAGGGTGAGGGGGGTCGCGTCCTGGGTGTGGGTGCGGCCGATCTTGATGATCTCCTCGAAGGCCTTCGCCTTCTCGTCGAGGGCCGCGTGGAGCGTCTGGAGGCCGGGGATCAGAACCCGCTGCGCGGTCATCGCTGCCGCGATGTGCATGGCGGTCGGGAAGGTGTCGTTCGAGCTCTGCGAGCGGTTGACGTGGTCGTTCGGGTGGACCGGGGACTTCGAGCCGATCTCGCCGCCGAGGATCTCGATGGCGCGGTTGGCGATCACCTCGTTGGCGTTCATGTTGGACTGGGTGCCGGAGCCGGTTTGCCAGACGACGAGCGGGAAATGGTCGTCGAGCTTGCCCTCGGCGACCTCGGAGGCGGCCTGGACGATGGCGCGGCCGAGCTCTGGCTCGAGGGTGCCGAGGGCCATGTTCGCCTCGGCGGCGGCCTGCTTGACGACGCCGAGGCCGCGGACGACGGCCACCGGCTGGCGCTCCCAGCCGATCGGGAAATTGCCGATGGAGCGCTGGGTCTGCGCGCCCCAATAGCGGTCGGCGGGGACCTCGAGGGGTCCGAAGCTGTCGGTCTCGGTGCGCGTGTCGGTCATCTCGCTCTCCCAGGCTTGGCCGCGGCTCGCTTCGGCCGGGCGTCGGCTCCGGTGATACAGCGCCGCCGCGGCCGGGCCAATGGCGCAGGGGGTCGCTTGCGCGGGCGCGCGCGGCGGGGCATGGAGGGGCGCGCCCTGAGACCCCGGAGCCTGCCGCCGATGACCGATGCGCCGCCCGCGCCCGCCCCCGCCGATGCCGAGACCGCCCGGCTCCGCGCGCTCTATCTCGATCTGATGGAGGACGTCCTCCTCAACCTGATCTATCGCGATCCGCCGCAGCAGGGCCGGCGCTGGCGCGCGCGCCTCTTCGGCGAGACCGACCGGCGGATCGGGCGCGATCTGCCCTCCCAGGCCCATTCGATGATCGGCAAGGCGCGGATGCGCAATCTCCGAGTCCTCGCCGAGCGGGCGATCGCCGAGGGGGTGCCGGGGGATTTCGCGGAGACCGGCGTCTGGCGGGGCGGGGCCTGCATCTATCTGCGCGCGATCCTCGCGGCGCATGGGGTGGCGGACCGGACGGTCTGGGTGGCGGACAGCTTCCGCGGCCTGCCCCCGCCGGACGCCGCCTATCCGAAGGACCGGGGCGACAAGCACCACGAGAACGCCGCCCTCGCGATCTCGCGCGCCGAGGTGGAGGAGAATTTCCGCCGCTACGGGCTCCTGGACGGGCAGGTCCGCTTCCTCGAGGGCTGGTTCTCGGAGACCCTGCCCGGGGCGCCGATCGAGCGGCTCGCGCTCCTGCGCCTCGACGGGGACATGTATTCCTCCACCTGGGAGGCGCTCGAGGCGCTCTACGACCGGGTGAGCCCTGGCGGCTTCGTCATCGTCGACGACTACGGCGCGGTGCCGGCCTGCGCCGCGGCGGTGACGGAGTTTCTCGAGGCCCGAGGCGAGCGGGTGGACCTCGAGGAGATCGACTGGACCGGGCGCTGGTTCCGCAAGCCCTGAGGCGGGCGGATCAGGGGCGGCGGAACTTGTCGAGGCTGACGACGTCGGCCGTCGGCCCGCCGCCGCCGTCGCCCGGGCCGTCGCCGTCGTCCCCGTCCTCGGGGTCGGCCTCGCCGATGGGCGCGGTCTCCTCCGCGTCCTCCGGCCCGTCCTCGTCCTCGTCGAATTTGAGGCCGAACTTCACCGAGGGGTCGATGAAGGTCTGCACCGCGGCGAAGGGCACCACGAGGGTCTGCGGCTGGTTCGAGAAGTTGAGCGTCACCTGGAAGCGGTCGCCGAGCACCGCGAGATCCTCGAACCAGTCCTGCAGGACGATGGTCATCTCCTTGGGGTAGCGCGCCCGCAGCCAGGGCGGCATGTCCACCCCGGGATGGGTGGTGTCGATCCCGATATAGAAGTGGTGCTCGCCGGGCAGCCCATGCTCGGCGACCTGGCCGAGCACCTCGGCCATCAGGCCCCTCAGGGCCTTCTGCATCAATCGTCCGTAATCGAGCCTGTCGCTGTCCGGCATGGGCGCTCCCTTCCGATCCCGGACCATAGCCGATTCGGTCCGTCTGGAAAGGGGCGTCCCGACGTGAAGCGCGCGGGCGGGCGCCGCGCGGGCGGGGCAAGGGGCGCGCCGCATCGCCGCGGCGCGCCCCGGGCGGGGGGCTGCCCCGTCAGAGGTTCTCGCTGACCTGCTTCTCGAGATCGTCCACCATCTCGTTGACGCCGTATTCCTCGGAGAGGCCCTCCACCGTGCTCATCAGCTTGGAGAGGGGACCGCCCTCCGGCACGAAGGCCGAGGCGGGGAGCTGCTTCAGCTTGGCGAGCATGTCCTCGAAATCCCCGCGCGCCCATTCGTCGGCGACATTGGCCGGGTTGCCCGCGAAGAGCAGCGCCTTCGAGCACATCGCCGGGACCGTCTTGGTGGTGCCGAAGCCGAGCCAGGAGAGCTCGTAGGGCGCCTTGCGGTTGAGGTAGTAGGCCGGGTCCGAGCGGGCGACATTGGGTGCGAGGATGCCCATGATGGTGAAGTCCTCGTCCGCCGCCTCGTTGATCAGCCCCTCGGTCGGGTTCGGATAGGCGTAGAAGACGCCGACCGCACCGCGCTTGCCCGCCACCGCCGCGAGCTGGTTCTCCATGCCGGAGACGTAGTCGAACTGGGGCGAGATGCCCTGCAGCTCCGGCTCGGTCTCGAACACCTTCTTGATGAAGGCCTCGGTGCCCGAGTTCTCGGCGACGACGAAGGTCACGCGCGCGGCGTTCTCGATCACCGATTTCCAGTTCGGCAGCCGCGGCTCCTTGGTGTAGGCGAGGGCGCATTCGCCCGGCAGGTCGTTGCGCACGATCTGGGTCTGCCCCGCCTCGACGGGGGCATAGGTCAGCCCGCCCTGGCCGATGCCGAAGCAGATGTTCTCGGTCTCCTCGGCGCAGGCCTGCGCATTGGCCACGGCACCCGCCGACGGGATGCGCCGCACGACGTAGCCATAGGGCTCGGAGAGCTCCTCGAGCACCTCCATGAGGCCCTGGCCCATCCCGTTGTGGTAGGTCGAGCCTTCGCCCGTGGGCGCGCCGCCCGTGTAGATCACGATATCCGTCGCCGAAGCCGGCGCGGCGACGGCGGCGAGCGCGAGGGTGAGCGCTGCGCTGCGAAGAAGAGCGGTCATTGCGGCGTCCTTTCCGAAATGGGGAACGGTCCTGTCTGCGGCGGCGAGCCCCGCCGTCTCGGCGCCGGCAGCATAGCCGATCCGCAGCCCCCGCTTCAACGAAGGCGAGCCGCCCTTCCGTCACCCGCGAAGCCGGCAGCTGATCTCCACGCCCGCGCCGACGAGCGCCACCGCGGTCCCCGCCGCGAGGACCGCTGGACCGGTCAGCACGGCGACCGTGGTGCCGAGCCCCCCGATCGTCCCCGCGACATAGGCCCCGCCGGAGGTGACGATCCACTTCCCGCTCGAATGGCGCACGGCGCGGATCCCGACGTCGCGGAGCAGCTGTCCGAGTTGCTGCGCCCCCTCCGCGGTGGCGACGCCCCCGGCGATCCGCTCGCAAAGGCCGCGCCAGCGATCGGGCTCCGGCGGCGGCCCGACCTGGAGCTCGCTCGCGAGCGCGAAATCGAGCGCGTCGATCATGGCGCGGAGATCCTGCCGGCGGTGCCACTCGGTGTCCTCGTCCCAATGCGGCTGGGCGAAGCGCGCAGGGTCGCTCGCCACCAGCAGCATCGGCGCGCAGAGCGTGTCGATCCGGGCCGACCCGACCGAGAGGGTGCGGTCCTCGAAGGCCGGGAACCGCGCGGCGAGGGGGGCGGAGCGCAGCCCGAACACGGTAGAGCCGGTTTCGACCGCGCGCGGGAGGAGCCCCGCCTCCCGCTCGGGATAGCCGTAGAAGACCCCGACGCCGCCGGAGGCGCGCCCGATGCGGCCGAGAATGTCGGAGGGCCAGCGCGTCGGCGTCTCCACGACCCGCGGCGCGACCCCCGCGAGGCCCGGGTCGATCTCGAACACCGTCCTGACGAGCGCCGCCGCGTCCGACCCCCGGGGCGCGACGAAGCTCGCCTCCCGCGCCCCGTCCCGCAGATCCCGCCAATTCCAGTAGCGCGCCTCCGGGGTGATGAAAACCGGACAGGCCCGGTCGAGATCGGAGCGCAGGATGATCGGCCGCCGCTCCGGCGGCAGGTCGACCGGCACCCCCGCCCGCACGATGCCGAGGCAGAGCGTCCCCGTCTCCGCCCCGCAGGCGGCCAGCGTCTCCCGCGAGCCGGAGGTCGCCTCGATCCGGACGGTGTGGATGTCGAAGGGATGGCCCTCGGCGACCGGGCGGATCACCTCGGCGATCTTCGGCGCGATCCGCGCGTGTTCGACGCTCCCCTCGGGCCCCGCCAGCACCCGAATCTCGAGCGCCCCCGCGGGCAACCCCGCGCAAACCAACGCCGCGCAAATCAAACTGCGGATCATGCAGCCTCTCCCTCCGCCAATGCACCCGCGGGTAGGGTCGGCGCGCCGGCCGCCCGAGTCTTTGAGGCGCATCAATCCTGGGGGGAGAGTGCAGGCTTCTGTTGCCAGGCGCCTGCGAGCCCCGCCTGAAGCGGCTAAGCCTCAGGGCTTCAGTTTCGGTTTGGTCACCGCATTACGCGGCGACGGCCACCGGAGCACGGTTGTCATTGGCAACTGTACTTTTCGGACCGATAACGGTGGTACCTCACCGGGTGAAAGCCACTCCTTTACACGTCCGTCGATCCTGTTTCGGCCCCATGGCGCCCCGGAGGGCATATGGTGGAGCCGCCGGGTACCGCCCCCGGGTCCGATCCGCTTATTACGAGCGCGTTTATCACCATAGTCCCTTGCGGGACGCCTCAAGATATAGACCGGGGAGCGCCGGATTTGAAGCCCCCCTCGCGCCGGAGCGGGCCGAGGAGCCCGGCCCCTGCGATCAGCAGGGCCGCGGCGAGGAGGCCCGCGGCGGCGAAGCCGCCTGTCGCCTCGCGGAGCGCCCCGGCGACCGCGGGGCCTGCCATCTGCCCCGCCCCGAAGCTCGCGGTCATCAGCCCGAGCGCACGCGCGGCCCCCGGCCCCGCGCGCCGGGCCGCCTCGGCGAGGCCGAGCGCCGTCAGCCCCATGAAGGTCCCCCCGAGCGTCACCGCCGCGACCGCGAGCGCCGCCGTCCCCCCGCCGAGCACGCCGATCGCGACGCCCGCCGCCTGCACCCACATGGCGAGCCGGAACGCCTGGACCGCCCCGAGCCGCCGCCCCACGAAGCTCCAGAGCGCCACCGACGGCGCCGCGGCGAGACCGACCGCGAGCCAGAGCGCCGTCTCCGCCGCCCGCCCCGCGCCCCCCTCCCGCAGGATCGTGACCAGGAAGGTCGCGAGCACCACATAGCCGAAGCCGAGGCAGCCATAGGCCGCGACGAGCCGCCAGGGCGCCCGTCCCCCGCCCGCGGGCACCGGGGGCGCCGGCGCCGGCCGCGGCGCGAGCAGGAGCGCCGGCACCGCGAGCGCGAGCGCCGCGGCGCCCCCCGTCGCCCAGACCTGCCGCCAGCCGTCCGCGGCTGCGAGGCCGGGCGCGGCGAGCAAGGCCGAGAGCGCGATCCCCGCGCCGACGCCGCCGAAATGGACCGCCGCGAGCCCCGGCCGCCCCGCCGCGCCGAGCCGGCCGAGCACCAGCGTCGTCGCCGTCACCAGCGCCGCCGCCGAGGCCGCCCCCCCGAGCGCCCGCAGCGCCGCCCAGGCGAGCGGATCGGCCGTCGCCGCCATCGCCGCCGTGCTCGCCGCGCTCGCCGCGAGCGAGAGCGCCAGCACGCCCCGCGCCCAGATCCCCGGCGCCACCCAGCCGAGCGCCAGCGCCCCCGCCAGATAGCCCGCGAAATTCGCCGCCGCGACGAGCCCCGCGGCGCTCGGAGACAGCCCCGTCCCCTCCGCCATCATCGGCAGCGCCGGAGTGAGCAGGAAGCGCCCGATCCCCATCGCCGCCGCGAGCGCGGCGAGCCCGCCGAGGGCCGTGCCGAGCGCGCCGCTCACCGCGCCCGCCCGGCCGGCCACTTGCTCGGCGCGCGCCCCCCGCCCATATCCCAAGGGTGGGCGCCGCGGATGGCGGGCCCGCGCGCATCGACGTCGCTTCTTTGGAGGACTGTCACGGCATGTCACGCATATCGCTTGCCTCGCACCCCTTCCTGCTCGGGTTCGACCGGCTCGACGAGTTGGTCGAGCGCGCCGCGCGGGCCGGGGGAGACGGCTACCCGCCCTACAACATCGCCCAATACGGCGCCGACCGCTACCGGATCACCCTCGCGGTGGCGGGTTTCGCGCCGGAGAACCTGTCCGTCACCGTGGAAGACACGACCCTCGTCGTCGCCGGCACCCGGCCGGAGCGCGCCGAGGAGCGGGAGTTCCTCCATCGCGGGATCGGCGAGCGCGCCTTCCGCCGCAGCTTCGTTCTGGCCGAGCGCCTCGAGGTGACCGGCGCCCATCTGGAGACGGGGCTTCTCCATGTCGATCTCGAGCGCCGCGCGGCCGACCCGCATGTGGCGCGCATCAAGATCGAGACGGCCGGCTGAGCCCCCAGCAGGAAAGGCACGAGATATGAGCAACACGACCGAAACCACCCCGCAGGCCCGCCCGATCGTCTATGTCCGCGAGGCGGACCGCGCGAGCCTGCCGGACGAGCTGAAGAACGCCCCCGGCAAGATCTACGCGCTGCACGACATGACCGGGCAGCAGATCGCCCTCGCCCCCGACCGCCGGCACGCCTTCGCGCTCGCCTGGCGCAACGACCTGCAGCCGCTCAGCGTGCATTGAGGGAGGGGGGCCGAGAGGAGGCGCCCCCCGCCCCGCCCTCTCAGGCGGCGCGGGAGGCGAGCGGCTCGGTGACGAGCGCGTAGAGCGCATCGCCCTTCTGCGTCTCGCGGAGCTTCTCGCGAAGCTCGGCCGAGCGCAGGAGGCGCGAGACGCGGGCGAGCGCCCGCAGATGGTCCGCCCCCGAGCTTTCGGGGGCGAGCAGCACGAAGACGAGATCCACCCCCCGCCCGTCCATCGCCTCGAAATCGACCGGCTTCTCGAGCCGGGCGAAGAGGCCGACGATGTGCTCGAGCCCGGCGATCCGGGCATGCGGGATCGCCACGCCGTCGAGCATCGCCGTCGAGCCGAGCTGCTCGCGCGCGGTGAGGCCGGCCATCACCTCGCGCGCGGACAGCCCGTAGGCGTCGGCCGCCCGGTTGGCGATCTCCTGGAAGAGCTGCTTCTTGCTGCTCACCTTCAAGGCGGGCAGAATCGCGGATTTCGCGACCAGATCGGCGAGTTCCATGCTGTCCGTCCTGTTGCGCCCGCTCGCGGCGCCGCGGGTCAGTTGTCCGAGACGATGGCCGGGTCTACCCACCCGATGTTGCCGTCGTCACGCTGGAAAACGATGTTCAAGCGCCCGTTCGCGTCGTTCTTGAACATCAAGAAGGGCGCATGCGCAAGCTCCATCTGCATCACCGCCTCGCCCACGCTCAGGGTTTTGATGTCGTGCTTCATCTCCGCGACGATCACCGGCTGGAAGCCGTTCTCGGCGCCGGTGTCGGGAGTCGCGTCGGCCTTCTCGTCCTCGTGTGGCGCGATGACATAGGCCTGGGCGGGCACGGCTTCCACCCCGCTCTCGCGGCGCGCGTGGTGGTCCTTCAGGCGACGCTTGTAGCGGCGGATCTGTTTCTCCAGCCGGTCGGTCGACTGCTCGAAGGCGCCGTAGATGTCGGCATGGGTGGCATGGGCGGTGGCGTGCAGCCCGGTCGGCAGATGGACCGAGGTGTCGCACTTGTAGCCGTGCCCGTCGCGCGAGAAGACCACCGAGGAATCGACCGGACGGTCGAAATACTTGGTGACCGAGTCGGTCAGCCGCTCCTCGACATGGGTGCGCAGCGCGTCGCCGATGTCGATGTGCTTGCCTGAGATCTTGGTGTGCATCCACCCTCCTCGCTTGTCGCGACCTTGGTCTGTCCGCCGGGCCCCGGAAAGGGGCCGTTTGGGAGGGCCTCGCTCTATGGCGGGCGTGATAAGGCGTCAAGGTAGCAGAAGCGCCGCGCGCCTGGGAAGCCGCTTCGGCGCGGGGCCTCAGCCGCCGAGCGCGTGGCGGCGCCGGCGCGCCACCGAGGAGGGGATGCCGAGGCTCGTGCGGTATTTCGCGACGGTGCGTCGGGCGATCTCGATCCCCTCGCCCTGCAGGATCTCGACGATCCGGTCGTCGGAGAGCACCCCGTCGGGCGGCTCGGCGGCGATCAGGTCGCGCACGCGGGTGCGCACCGCCTCGGCCGAGGTCTCCTGCCCGCCGCCCCCGCCCGCGCCGACGGCGTTGGAGAAGAAGAACTTGAGCTCGAACACCCCCCGCTCCGTCGCCATGTATTTGTTGGAGGTGACGCGGGAGACGGTCGATTCGTGCATCCCGATCGCCTCCGCCACCTTCTTGAGGGAGAGCGGGCGGAGCGCGCGCGGGCCTTCGGCCAGGAAGCCCTCCTGCTGGCGGACGACTTCCGTCGCCACCTTCAGGATGGTGCGGGCGCGCTGGTCGAGGCTCTTGATCAGCCAGTTGGCGGTCTCGCGGCAGTCGCTCAGGAACTCCCGCGTCGCCGCGCCGCCGCGGGCGAGCTCGGCGGCGTAGCGCTGGTCGATGAGCACGGTGGGCAGCGCGTCGGCGTTGAGCTCCACCTGCCAGCCGCCGAAGCGGGCGGGGCGCACGAAGATGTCGGGCACGAGGCTCTCGGGCTCCGGCTCGCCGAAGCCGCGGCCGGGATGGGGGTCGAGCCGGCGGATATCGGCGAGCATGTCGGAGACGTCCTCCGGCGCCACCTCGCAGAGCTTGCAGAGCCGGTCGAGCTTGCCGGCGGCGAGGAGGTCGAGATGGCCGAGGACGCGGGCGATCGCGGGGTCGAGCCGGTCGCGCTCGGCGAGCTGGAGCGCGAGGCATTCGGCCAGGTCCCGCGCGCCGACGCCCGTGGGCTCGCAGCGTTGCAGGAGCGCGAGCGCCGCCTCGATCTCGGGCCCCTCGGCGCCGAGGCGGGGCGCGAGCTCGGCCAGGGGCGTGCGCAGATAGCCGTCGCCGTCGAGCTCTTCGACGAGGGCGAGGGCGAGGCCCCGGACCGCGGCCTCCGCGCGCATCAGCCCGATCTGCGCGCGCAGATGCTCGCGCAGCGTGGCCGGGCGGGTGAGGCGGCTCTCGAAGCCCTCCTCGCCCTCGGGCGCGGGCCCGGCGGTGCGCGGGGCCCCGGGGGCGAGGGCGCCGCGCGCGGCCTCTCCACCCTCGCCGGGGCTTTGGTCGTAGAGGTTCTCGGCGCCGGTGTCGAAGGTCTCGGAGACGAGGGACATGTCGCCCTCGGCGGTGACGCGCGTGTCCGCCCCGGCCTCGGCGGCGCGCGGCTCGGCGGGGGGCTCGGGCTCGCCCTCCCCGCCCTCGCGCGGCTCCGTGGTCAGCAGGGGGTTGCGCTCCACCTCCTCGGCGACGAAGGCGCCGAGCTCCACGCTCGACATCTGCAGGAGCTTGATCGCCTGCTGCAGCTGGGGGGTCATGACGAGCTGCTGGCTCTGCCGCAGCTCCAGCCTCAGTCCCGCTCCCATCACGCTCCTCGACCCGGGGCACGCACGCCGGCCGGCGCCGCGCGGCGCCCAGAGCCTCGCATCCGAACGATTGCTAAATCCGAAACCCCTCGCCGAGATAGACGCGCCGCACATTGGCGTCGCGCACCACCTGGTCCGGGGTGCCGCTCATCAGGACGCTACCATCATGCAAGATGTATGCCCGGTCAATGATCTCCAGCGTCTCGCGCACATTGTGGTCGGTGATCAGCACCCCGATGTCGCGCTCCTTGAGGTGGCCCACGAGGTCGCGAATGTCGTTCACCGCGATCGGGTCGATGCCGGCGAAGGGCTCGTCGAGCAGCACATAGGCGGGATTCGTGGCGAGGCAGCGGGCGATCTCCACGCGCCGGCGCTCGCCGCCCGAGAGCGAGGAGGCGGGCGCCCGGCGCAGATGGGTGATCGAGAACTCGCCGAGCAATTCGTCGATCCGGCGCGCGCGCACCCGGCGGTCCGGCTCCTCGATCTCGAGCACGGCGCGCAGGTTGTCCTCGACCGTCAGCCCCCGGAAGATCGACGCCTCCTGCGGCAGATAGCCGAGCCCGAGCCGCGCCCGGCGATACATCGGCAGGCCGGAGACCTCGATCCCGTCGAGATGGATCTTCCCCGAATCGCAGGGCACGAGGCCGACGATCATGTAGAAGCAGGTGGTCTTGCCCGCGCCGTTGGGGCCGAGGAGGCCGACCGCCTCGCCCCGGGTGAGCGTGAGCGAGACGTTGCGGACCACGGGCCGGCGCTTGTAGGCCTTGCCGATCCCCTCGACCTGGAGCCCCGCCTGCACCGGGCGGAGCATGTGCGCGAGCGAACGCTTCACTCGCCCTCGCCGCGGGCGGCCGGCACGAAGCGCATCCGCACCCGGCCCTCGCCGCCGTCCTCCGCCTCCGCGGCGGCGGTGCGCTGGCCGACCATGTTGGCCACCCCGGTGTTGAGGTCGATCTCGAGCACCTCGCCGGCGATCACGTTGGCGCCCTGGGTCAGGACCACGTCGCCGCGCATGAACATCTTGCCCGTCTCGACGTCGTATTCGGCGAAGCGGCCCTCGGCGGTCTCGGCGCCGTTGGAGAGGAAGACGTCGCCCTCGGCCTTCATGTTGCGGATCGCGCCGGTCTCGCTGTCGCGCGCGTCCTGGTCGAAGGCGACGACCACCCGGTCGGCCTCGAGGCGCAGCGTCCCCTGGCCAGCCTTCACGCTGCCGGTGAAGATCGCGATGCTCTCGGCCTCGCGCACCTCGAGCGTCTCGGAGGTGACCTCGATCGGCTCGCTGCTGTCGTGCTTGAAGCCGCCGAAGGGGCGGGACTCCTGCGCCGTCGCCAGGCCGAGGGACAGGGCCAGTGCCGCCGCCCCCAGGCAGATCGCTCTCGCCATCACCGCTCGTCCTCCACGCTCGGCCCCGCGGCGCGCGGATCGCCGCGTTCGGCCGCCCCCTCGGGGATGAATACCACGCGCACCCCGTCGTGGAAGAGGATTCGGCTCGCGCCCGCCGCGGCCGGGTCGGAGAGCACCTCCATCCGCCCCGCCTCGATCGAGCCGCGCGGCCCGTCGCCCGCCACCGGGCCCGGGCTCTCCGCCTCGCGGCTCTTCAGCAGCACCTCCAGGCGTTCGGAGCGGAAGCGGTAGCCGTCCGAGCTTTCGATCACCACCGAGCCCTCGAAGGTCATCCGCCCCGCCTCGCGCAAGAGCAGCCCGCTCTCGGCCCGGCCCTCGAGGAGGCGGCCGTCGGAGAGGGTGATCTCGCCCGCCGGGGCGTCGAGGGCGATGCGGTCGGGCACCGGGCCGTCGGGCGCCGCGGTGCGGGCGGCGAGGAAATAGGGCTCGCCCCCGTCCGTCCGCCCCGCGATGCGCGGATTGTCGAGCCGGAGCCCCGCGGAGAGCCGCGCCATCTCCTCCGCCGAGAGGAGGCCCACCGGCTCCTCCGGCCCGCGCCCGGCGACGAAGATCGCGCCGACGAGCGCCGCGGCGGCGACCGGGAGCAGCCGCTTCATCCAGCGCACGCGGCGGGTGTAGCGGTCGACCGCCGCGCGCTCGGCGCCGCCGAAGACCGGGCCGCGGCGGGGGACGGGGCGGGGACCCGGGCGGTCGGCGCCGTCGGCCATGCTCACCGCCCCTCCGCCCCGGCATCGACCCCGGCGCGCAGGCAGTCGTGGATGTGGATGAGCCCCACGGGCCGCGCCGGCACCGCCGCCCCCGGCGCGAGCACGAAGAGGCAGAGCGCGCGCCGCGGCGCGTTCATCACCGCGAGCGCCTCGGAGGCGAGCGCGTCCGAGCCGATCGTCTTGGGGCTGCGGGTCGCGACCTCGCCGGCGCGCCGCTCGAGCAGCCCCTCCATCTTGCGCCGCAGATCCCCGTCGGTGATGACGCCGACGAGCCGGCCGGCCGCATCCGTCACGCCGGCGATGCCGAAGCCCTTGGCCGACATCTCGACGAGCGCCTCGCGCATCGAGGTCTCCTCGGCGATCAGCGGCAGCTCGGCGCCCGAATGCATGAGATCGGCGACCGTCAGCAGCTTCGCCCCCAGCGTTCCGCCGGGATGCAGCAGCGCGTAATGCTCCCGCGTGAACTCCCGGTGCTCCATCAGCGCGACGGCCAGCGCGTCGCCGAGCGCCAGGGTGAGCGTCGTCGAGGTGGTGGGCGCGAGGCGGTTGGGGCAGGCCTCCTCGGCCGGGGCGAGGAGGAGCGCGACATCGGCGGCGGTCAGCAGCGTCGAGCCCGCCCGCCCGGCGACGCCGACGAGCGGGATCGAGAAGCGCCGGCTATGCGCGATCAGATCGGCGAGCTCGCGCGTCTCGCCGGAATTGGAGAGCACGAGGAGCACGTCGTCCCGCGTGATCATGCCGAGATCGCCGTGGCTCGCCTCGGCGGGGTGGACGAATTGCGCGGGCGTGCCCGTCGAGGCCAGGGTGGCGGCGATCTTGCGCGCCACATGGCCCGACTTGCCCATGCCCGAGACGATCACCCGACCCCGCGCGGCCCGCATCAGCGCCACGGCCTCGGCGAAGGTGGGATCGAGGGCCGCGGCCTGGGCCGCGAGCGCGGCGGCCTCGGTCTCGAGCACGCGGCGCCCGGCCGCGAGCGCGCGCTCGGCCTCGGTCTCCTCTCGCTGCTCGGTCTCCGCGCTCACCCCGCCCCTCAATGCTCGAAGATGTCCTGGTCCGGCCAGCCGGCGAGGTCGAGCCTCGCACGGTCCGGCAGGAAGGCGAAGCAGGCGGCGGCGATCTCGCTCCGCCCCTCGCGGGCGAGGCGCCGGTCGAGCTCCTCGCGCAGGCGGTGCAGATAGAGGACGTCGGAGGCGGCATAGTCGAGCTGCGCCTGGCTGAGCGTCTCCGCGCCCCAGTCCGAGCTCTGCTGCTGCTTGGAGATGTCGACGGCGAGGAGCTCGGTGCAGAGATTGCGCAGCCCGTGCCGGTCGGTGAAGGTGCGCACGAGCTTGGAGGCGATCTTGGTGCAGTAGACCGGCCGGGCCACCACGCCGAAGGCATGGGCGAGCACCGCGATGTCGAATCGGCCGAAATGGAAGAGCTTGAGCGTCTCCGGGTCGGCCAGCATGGCGGCGAGGCGCGGCGCCTCCGTTTGCCCCCGGGCGATGCGCACGAGATGCGCCGTGCCGTCTCCGGCGGAGAGCTGGACGAGGCAGAGCCGGTCGCGCTGGGGCACGAGGCCCATCGTCTCCGTGTCGATCGCGACCGCGGGGCCGAGATCGAGCCCCTCCGGCAGATCCCCTTCGTGCAACGTGACTGTCATGCGATCCTGCGCCCCGGTTGTCGGCCCCGAGCAACTGGAGCCGCGGCGGCGAATGGTGCCCAGGAGAAGACTCGAACTTCCACGCCCATACGGGCACTAGCACCTGAAGCTAGCGCGTCTACCAATTCCGCCACCTGGGCACGGAACTGCGCGCCTCGCGGCGCGTGACGGGACTTACGCCCCCGCCCCAGCCCTGTCAACGGGCGATGGCCCGTGCGCGCCGCGCGGGGCATTTGCCCTTGCCGAGCCTTGGCGAGGCGCTTAGTCACATTTCGGGGACAAAAATGGGAGACGCCGATGCCGATGGCGAGGACGGATGCGCCGCTCGTGACCGTGATCGGGGGTTCGGGCTTCGTCGGGCGCTACATCGCGCAGGCCATGGCGCGGGAGGGCTGGCGCGTGCGCGTCGCCTGCCGCCGGCCCCACGAGGCGCATTTCGTGCGGCCCTACGGCGTCGTCGGTCAGGTCGAGCCCGTCCAGTGCAACATCCGCGACGACGCCTCGACGGCGCGCGTGATCGAGGGCGCGCAGGCGGTGGTCAACTGCGTCGGGATCCTCTTCGAGAGCGGCAAGAACAGCTTCGACGCGACCCAGGCCGAGGGCGCCGCCCGCGCCGCCCGCCTCGCCCGCGAGGCCGGGGCGTCGCGCTTCGTGCAGATCTCCGCGATCGGGGCGGACGCCGCGAGCCCCGCCGCCTATGCCCGCACCAAGGCCGCCGGCGAGGCGGCGGTGGCCGAGGCCTTCCCGGGGGCGGCGATCCTGCGGCCCTCCATCGTCTTCGGCACCGAGGACGCCTTCTTCAACCGCTTCGCCTCCATGGCCCGGATGTCGCCGGTGATCCCGGTGGTCGGCGGGGCGACGCGGTTCCAGCCGGTCTGGGTGCAGGACGTGGCCGACGCCACCGTCGTCTGTGCCACCGGCAAGGCGCCGGGCGGGGTCTACGAGCTCGGCGGGCCGAATATCTACACCTTCCGCGAGCTGATCGAGATGATGCTGCGCACGATCCGGCGCAAGCGCCTCGTGCTCGACATCCCCTTCTGGGCGGCGCGGCTCCAGGGCCGGGTGCTCGGGGCCCTGCCGAACCCGCCGATCACGCTCGACCAGGTGCGCATGCTCGAGCGGGACAACGTCGTCTCCCCCGGCGCGCGCGGCTTCGCCGAGCTCGGCATCGAGCCCGAGGCGCCCGAGGGGATCATCGACAGCTATCTCTACGCCTACCGCCCCTACGGCCAATATGCCTCGCTCACCGAGGGCCGCCGGGCGGAGGACTGACGCCTCAGAAGATCGCCCGCCCGAGGATCACGACGACGATCGCGCCCGCGGTCGCGAGCACCACGTTCGTCAGGATCGGGTGGCCGAGATCCACCTTCACCCCGAGCGCCGGCACCGCGACCCCCGCGAGCGCCGCGCCGAGGATGCCCCAGACGATATAGGTGATCAGGCTCCCGCCGCCGACGACGAGGCTCGCCAGCCAGCCGACGACGAGCCCGAAGACGAGGACGGTGAGGATCTGCTGGATGTCGATCTTGGTGTTCATCGCGCGCTCCTTTCGCTCAGCCGATCATCCGGGCCACCAGGACGAGCACCACCGCGCCGCCGGTCGCGACGGCGATGGAGGTGACGAGCGGGTGGCCGAGATCCGGGTTCAGCCCGAGCGCCGGGACCAGCAGCCCGCCGACCACGGCGCCGAGCAGGCCCCAGACGATGTATTTCACCAGGCTCCCGCCCCCGACGATCAGGCTCGCGAGCCAGCCGACGACGAGGCCGAAGACGAGGATGACGGCGATCTGTTCGAGTGCCATTCGGGCCCTCCTTTCGTTGCCACTCCCTTACGTAAGGGGCGGACCCGGGGCGCCGCTATGACGTTTCGACGAATTTTTCCGCGCGCCGCTCAGGCGTAGGCGAGGGCGAGGAGCCCGGCGCCGAGGGCGAGGCGGTAGAGGACGAAGGGCGTCATCGTCCAATCGGCGCGGAACATCCCCATCATCACCCGGAGCGCCAGGAGCGCCGCGAGGCAGGCGAGGACGGCGCCGAGGGCGAAATCCGCCCCGAGGGAGAGGTCGCCCGCGGCCAGGAGCCCCGCCGTCTCCACCGCCCCGGCGGCGAGGATCGTGGGCACCGCCATCAGGAGCGCGAGCCGCGCCGCCTCGTCGCGGCGGAAGCCGAGGGCGCGGGCCATGGTCATGCAGGCGCCGGAGCGCGAGGTGCCGGGGACGAGGGCGAGCGCCTGCGCCGCGCCCATCAGCAGCGCGTCGCGCCAGCCCCAGTCGGCGCCCTCGCGCGCGCTCCCGCCCCACCGGTCGGCGATCCAGAGGACGATGCCGCCGAGGAGCGTCGCCCAGCCGATCACCGCGACGGCGCGCAGCCCCTCCATCGCGCCAGAGAGCTTGAGGGCGAGGCCGAGGGCGACGGCGGGCAGGGTGGCGAGCGCCAGGAGCCAGGCGAGCGCGGCCTCCTCGGTGCGCCAGCGCCCGCGCAGGATGTCGGCCGCACCCGCGAAGACCCGCGCGACGTCGCGCCTGAAATACAGACAGACGGCGACGAGCGTGCCGAGATGGACCGCGACGTCGATCGTCACCCCCTGGTCCGCGCGCCCCGTGAGCAGCGGCCAGAGCGCGAGATGGCCCGAGGAGGAGATCGGCAGGAACTCGGTGATCCCCTGGATCACGGCCAGGACGACGAGATCGAAGAGCGGCATGGGGACCCCCGGGGCGGCTGCGCGCCAGAGTGCTAGCCGCTTGCCGCGCGGAGGGGAAGAGCGCGCCTATATGTCAGCAATGCTGCCATATAATCCGCTCGCTGCGCCGCAGCAGCGGTGGATCCGGCCCTTGCGGACGGAATGCCGCGACAGATAGGTCAGCATTTTTGCCTTTATTTCCGCCCAGGCTTCCTGTATCTCCCCACGCTGGAGCGGGTCGGCGGAGCGTCGGCGCGCGGGCTGACGATGGGAGGCGGTCATGGCGCAAAAGATGCTGAAATTCATCTCGGTCGAGCGCGAGATGCCCGAGAAGCGCACCGCGGAGGAGCGCGCGCACGACTTCCACGAGATCTACCGCGAATACGCCGATCAGAAGGCCGCGGTGCAGGCCGCGCGCTGCAGCCAGTGCGGCGTGCCTTTCTGCCAGACCCACTGCCCGCTGCACAACAACATCCCGGACTGGCTGAAGCTCACCGCCGAGGGGCGGCTGCGCGAGGCCTACGAGGTCTCCCAGGCCACCAACACCTTCCCTGAAATTTGCGGGCGCATCTGCCCGCAGGACCGGCTCTGCGAGGGCTCCTGCGTCATCGAGCAGTCCGGCCACGGAACCGTGACCATCGGCGCCATCGAGAAATACATCACCGACACCGCCTGGGAGGAGGGCTGGGTCGAGCCGATCCGCCCCGCCGAGGAGCGCGCCGAATCGGTCGGCATCATCGGCGCGGGGCCCGCGGGGCTCGCCGCCGCCGACCGGCTGCGCCGCATGGGCTTCCAGGTCACGATCTACGACCGCTACGACCGGGCGGGCGGGCTCCTGACCTACGGCATCCCGGGCTTCAAGCTGGAGAAGGAGGTCGTCGAGCGGCGCAACGGCCAGATCGAGGCGGCCGGCGTGCGCTTCCGGCTCGACTGCGACGTGGGCCGCGACGTGCCCTTCGCCTATCTGCGCGACACCCATGACGCGCTGCTGATCGCCACCGGCGTCTACAAGGCGCGCGCGCTGCAGGCGCCGGGCTCGGGGCTCAACGGCATCGTGCCCGCGCTCGACTATCTCACCGCCTCCAACCGCATCGGCTTCGGCGACCATGTGCCGGCCTTCGCCGACGGGACGCTGAACGCCGAGGGCAAGAAGGTCGTCGTGATCGGCGGGGGCGACACGGCGATGGACTGCGTGCGCACCGCGATCCGCCAGGGCGCGGAGAGCGTCAAATGCCTCTACCGCCGCGACCGGGCCAACATGCCGGGCTCCCAGCGCGAGGTGGCGAATGCCGAGGAGGAGGGCGTCGTCTTCGAGTGGCTGACCGCGCCCAAGGCCTTCCTCGGCGAGAACCGGGTGAGCGCGGTCAAGGGCGTGCGCATGCGCCTCGGCGCGCCGGACGCGACCGGGCGGCAGGCGCCGGAGGAGGTGCCGGGCTCCGACTTCACCGAGGAGGCCGACCTCGTCGTCGAGGCGCTCGGCTTCGAGCCGGAGGAGATCGTGCGGCTTTGGGGCGTCGAGGGGCTCGAGGTCACCCGCTGGGGCACCATCAAGGCCGATTTCCGCACCCACGAGACCTCGCTGCCCGGGGTCTACGCCGCGGGCGACATCGTGCGGGGGGCCTCGCTCGTCGTCTGGGCGATCCGCGACGGGCGGGAGGCGGCCGACGCCATCGCCGAGCGCCTCGGCGCCGCCGCCGCCATCGCCGCCGAGTGAGCCGACAGAGACAGGGAGCGCCGCGCGCCGCGCGCGCCAGGGAGAGCGACATGACCAAGGATTTCGACCCCGCCGCCTACGAGGCCGCCCGCGACCGCCTCGCCGCCGAGGGGATGTATCTCGCCGAGGAGGAGCACGCCTCCTGCGGCGTCGGCCTCGTCGCCGCGATCGACGGCGAGCCGCGGCGCGAGGTGGTGGAGCACGGGATCACCGCGCTCAAGGCGGTGTGGCACCGCGGCGCCGTGGATGCCGACGGCAAGACCGGCGACGGCGCGGGCATCCACCTGCAGATCCCCACGGGCTTCTTCCACGACCAGATCCGCCGCACCGGGCACGAGCCGAAGGAAGGGCTGCTCGCCGTCGGCCAGGTCTTCCTGCCGCGCACCGATTCCGGCGCGCAGGAGACGGCGCGGACCATCGTCGAGACCGAGATCCTCCGCCTCGGCTACACCATCTACGGGTGGCGCCAGGTGCCGGTGAACATCCAGGTGCTCGGCGAGAAGGCCAACGCGACGCGCCCGGAGATCGAGCAGATCCTGCTCGCCAACACCAAGGGCGCGGACGAGGAGACCTTCGAGCGCGAGCTTTACGTCGTGCGCCGGCGGATCGAGAAGGCCGTCGCGCAGGCGCAGATCGCCGGGTTCTACATCTGCTCGCTGTCCTGCCGCTCGATCATCTACAAGGGGATGATGCTCGCCGAGCAGGTGGCGGAGTTCTACCCCGACCTCAAGGACGAGCGCTTCGTCTCGGCCTTCGCGATCTATCACCAGCGCTATTCGACCAACACCTTCCCGCAATGGTGGCTGGCGCAGCCCTTCCGCATGCTCGCCCATAACGGCGAGATCAACACGCTGAAGGGCAATCTCAACTGGATGAAGAGCCACGAGATCCGCATGGCGTCGGACGAATTCGGCGACCTCGCGGAGGACATCAAGCCGATCGTGGCCAACGGCGCCTCCGATTCGGCGGCGCTCGACGCGGTGTTCGAGGTGATGGTGCGCGCCGGGCGCAACGTGCCGATGGCCAAGACGATGCTGGTCCCCGAGGCCTGGTCGAACGACGCGCATATGCCCGAGGCCTGGCGGGCGATGTATGCCTATTCCAACGCCGTGATGGAGCCCTGGGACGGCCCCGCCGCGCTCGCCATGACCGACGGGCGCTGGGTCTGCGCCGGCATGGACCGCAACGGCCTGCGCCCGATGCGCTTCGTCGTGACCGGCGACGGGCTGGTGATCGCGGGCAGCGAGATCGGCATGGTCCCGGTCGACGAGACGCGCGTGCGCGAGAAGGGCCGGCTCGGCCCGGGCCAGCTTCTCGCGATCGACCTCGCCGAGGGCCGGCTGCTGCACGACGCCGAGATCAAGGACGAGCTCAGCCGCGCGCAGCCCTATTCCGACTGGACCGGCCTCGTGACCGACCTGACCTCCCGCCTCGAGGGGCTGCCGGAGAGCGCGCCCTTCGACAAGGCCGAGCTCCGCCGCCGTCAGATCGCAGCCGGCTACACCATGGAGGAGCTCGAGACGATCCTCCATCCGATGGGCGAGGAGGGCAAGGAGGCCGTCGGCTCGATGGGCGACGACACGCCGGCGGCGGTCCTCTCCGACCGCTACCGCCCGCTCAGCCACTTCTTCCGGCAGAACTTCTCCCAGGTGACCAATCCGCCGATCGACTCGCTTCGCGAGCACCGGGTAATGTCGCTCAAGACCCGGTTCGGGAACCTGAAGAACGTGCTCGGCCAGGACAGCTCGCAGACCGAGATCCTGACGCTCGAGAGCCCCGTGGTCTCCAACGGTCAGTTCGCCGCCATGGTGGCGGCCTTCGGCGAGGAATACCGCCGGATCGACTGCACCTTCGCCGCCGAGGAGGGCCCGGGCGCGCTCCGCGCCGCGCTCGACCGGATCCGGACCGAGGCGGAGGAGGCGGTCCGCGCCGGCGCGGGCCATCTCGTGCTGACCGACGAGGGGGTCGGCCCCGAGCGCATCGCGCTGCCGATGATCCTCGCCACCTCCGCGGTGCAGACCTGGCTGACCAAGCAGGGCCTGCGCACCTTCTGCTCGCTCAACGTGCGCTCCGCCGAGTGCATCGACCCGCATTACTTCGCGGTGCTGATCGGCGTCGGCGCCACCACGGTCAATGCCTATCTCGCCGAGGCGAGCCTGATCGACCGGGTGGAGCGCGACCTCCTCGACGGCCCGGCGGAGCAGGCGATCGCGCGCTTCCGCTCGGCGGTGGACTGGGGCCTGCGCAAGATCATGTCGAAGATGGGGATCTCGGTGGTCTCCTCCTATCGCGGCGGGTGCAATTTCGAGGCGGTGGGCCTCTCCCGCGCGCTCTGCGCCGAGTTCTTCCCCGGCATGCCGTCGCGCATCTCCGGGATCGGCATGGCGGGCATCGAGGCGAAGCTGCGCTCGGTCCACGCCCAGGCCTTCCGGGGGCCGGACGTTCTGCCCATCGGCGGGCTCTACAAGGCCCGGCGCAAGGGCGAGGTTCATGCCTGGGGCGCGAACCTCATGCACATGATGCAGGCCGCCGTCGGGCAGAACTCCTACGAGACCTGGAAGAAGTATTCCGAGGGGATGGCGAAGCAGCCGCCGATCCATCTGCGCGACCTCGTCGCCTTCAAGCCGATGGGCAAGCCGCTGCCGCTCGAGGAGGTGGAGAGCATCACCTCGATCCGCAAGCGCTTCGTCACCCCGGGCATGTCGCTCGGCGCGCTCTCCCCCGAGGCGCACAAGACGCTCAACGTCGCGATGAACCGGATCGGCGCGAAGTCCGACTCCGGCGAGGGCGGCGAGGACCCGAAGCACTTCCACCCCGAGCCGAACGGCGACAACCCGTCGGCCAAGATCAAGCAGGTGGCCTCGGGGCGCTTCGGCGTCACGGCGGAATACCTCAACCAGTGCGCCGAGCTCGAGATCAAGGTGGCGCAGGGCGCGAAGCCCGGGGAGGGCGGCCAGCTCCCCGGCTTCAAGGTGACCGAGACCATCGCGAAGCTCCGGCACTCGACGCCGGGCGTCACGCTGATCTCGCCGCCGCCGCACCACGACATCTACTCGATCGAGGACCTCGCCCAGCTCATCTACGATCTGAAGCAGATCAACCCGGCGGCGAAGGTCACGGTGAAGCTCGTCTCCTCCACCGGGGTCGGCACCATCGCGGCGGGCGTGGCCAAGGCAAAGGCCGACGTGATCCTGATCTCGGGGCACAACGGCGGCACCGGGGCGAGCCCGCAGACCTCGATCAAATACGCCGGCCTGCCCTGGGAGATGGGGCTGACCGAGGCGCATCAGGTGCTGTCGCTGAACAACCTGCGCGAGCGCATCACGCTGCGCACCGACGGCGGGCTGCGCACCGGCCGCGACATCGTCATCGCCGCGATGATGGGGGCGGAGGAATACGGCATCGGCACCGCGGCGCTGATCGCGATGGGCTGCATCATGGTCCGCCAGTGCCAGTCCAACACCTGCCCCGTCGGCGTCTGCACGCAGGACCCGGCGCTCCGCGAGAAGTTCACCGGCACGGCGGACAAGGTGGTCAACCTCTTCACCCTGATGGCGCAGGAGATCCGCGAGATCCTGGCCTCGATCGGGGCGCGCTCGCTCGAGGAGATCATCGGGCGGACCGATCTGCTCGCCCAGGTCTCCCGCGGCGCGGCGCATCTCGACGATCTCGACCTCAACCCGATGCTGGTCCGCGTCGACGAGGGCCGGGCGATCTCCTACCGGCTCGACCGCCCGCGCACCCCGGTGCCGGACACGCTGGATGCGCAGATCGTCAAGGACGCCGAGCCCTTCTTCAAGGACGGCGAGAAGATGCGCCTCGACTACACGGTCGAGAACACGCAGCGCACCGTCGGCACCCGGGTCTCGTCCCACATCGTGCGCCGCTTCGGGATGAACAACGGGCTGAACGAGGGGCATCTGACGGTCCGCCTCGAGGGCTCGGCCGGGCAGTCCCTCGGCGCCTTCGCCGCCCCCGGGCTCAAGATCGAGGTGGTAGGCGACGCCAACGACTATGTCGGCAAGGGGCTTTCGGGGGGTGTCATCACCCTGCGCCCGCCGCTCGCCTCCCCGCTCGTGGCTGCGGAGAACACGATCATCGGCAACACCGTCCTCTACGGCGCGACGGCGGGCAAGCTCTTCGCCGCGGGCCAGGCGGGCGAGCGCTTCTGCGTGCGCAACTCCGGCGCGACGGTGGTGGTCGAGGGCTGCGGCTCCAACGGCTGCGAATACATGACCGGCGGGGTCGCGGTGATCCTCGGCCCGGTGGGCGACAATTTCGGGGCGGGCATGACCGGCGGCATGGCCTTCGTCTATGACGAGGCGGACGAGTTCGACCGGCGCGTGAACCCCGAGAGCCTCGTCGTGCAGCGCCTCGACAGCCGGTTCTGGGCGGAGTTCCTGCACGGGCTCGTCAGCGAGCACCGCGCGCAGACCGGGAGCGCCAAGGCCGCCGACATCCTCCGGGTCTGGGACGAGGCGCTGCCGAAGTTCCGCCAGATCTGCCCGAAGGAGATGGTCTCGCGCCTCACCTACCCGCTCTCCGACAACCCGGCGAAGGCGACCGCCTGATGCGCGCGGCGGCGCTGGCCGCCGCCCTCGCCCTCGCCGCCGGGGAGGCGGCGGGGTGCAGTTGCCGGCCCGCACCCTCGGCCGAAGAGGTGCTCGCCGAGGGCAAGGCCATCCTCCGCGGCCGCATCGTGGAGACGCGCGAGGAGACGCGCCCGCTCCCACCACTGTTGGTATGGGAAGATCGGGAATGCCGCGGGCCGGACGGGGTGTGGTATCCGAGCCTGAAATTCCGCCGCTTTGTCCGCTGGAACAGGGACAACGCCGCCTCGCCCTGGCACGGCGCCGGGCAGCGGGCCGACTGCCGTCCGGTCTCGGGCGCGCCGCCGACCATGGCCGTCCGGATCTACCGGGTGGAGCCCATGGAGGCGGTCGCCCTGCCCGAGGTGGTCGCCGTCGTCACCGCCGATCTCACCCGGTGCGACGTTTCCTGGCCGCTCGATCCGGCGGAGCCGCTCACGCTCGTCCTCCCCCTGGGGCAAGACGAGATCGCCTATGGCGTCTGTAGCGACGTGGCCGAGCCCGTGGGCGGGTGGGACGCCTTCTTCGCGCGCCACGCCGGGCCCTGACGCGGGGCGGGCTCAGCCCGGCGGGCGGGCGATGATGCGGTGGATCGAGTAGTCCGAGGTGTCGCCCGCCGCGACCGGAGCGGAGGAGAAGACGATCCGGTCCACCGCCTGGCCCATGAAGGGGGCGATCAGCATGGTCTCGCCGGCCTCCGCGCTCACCTCGCTCATCTCGCCCACGGGACCGCGCAGGCGCATGGTCGTCGCCGAGAGGCTCGCGAGGGCGATGGTGCCGAGGCTCTGCCCGCCCGCGAAGCCCTCGATCAGCGCCTCCTCCGCGGCGTCGCCGGGCACGTCGTCCGGGTTGAAGAGATGCGCCACGACGATGACCGCGACGACCTGGGGCGGGGCGAAGTCGACGACGATGCGCTCGCCGCCGCGCCGGTCCGCCCCCTCGCCCACGGGGCCTTGCAGTTCGGGCTCGTTGAAGCCGTTGCCGGGGTCGTGCATCACGCCGAGGCCGGGGACCGAGCCGCGGGCGCTGTCGATCTGCTCGGCGAAGACGGCGGGCCCGGCGGCCTCGGCGGTCAGGGTCGCCGCGCCGATCGCGCAGCGCGGCTGGCCCAGGCAGGGGCGGTAGGTCTCGGGCGAGATGTCGGCCGCGCCCGCAGGGCTTGCGAGGAGCGCGAGGGCGGCGGCGAGGCATGGGCGGCGCATCGTCGTCTCCGTCTCGAAATGGCGGCGCCGGGGGTGGCGACATCCCGGCCCGGCGGTCTAGGTATCCCCGAGAGTGCCTGCAGCGCGGCGCGGCCGGGCGCTGCGGATTGTCGCAGACGGCGAGGGGGGACGCCATGGCGGACACGAACGAACGGGGCGCCGCGGAGGGGAGCGCGGCGGCGGGGCCGCTCGCCGTTTTCCTCGTGTTCCTGAGGCTCGGGCTCACCTCCTTCGGCGGGCCGATCGCGCATATCGGCTATTTCCGCACGGAGTTCGTCGAGCGGCGGCGCTGGATGTCGGACGCGGCCTATGCCGATCTCGTGGCGCTCTGCCAGTTCCTGCCGGGGCCGGCCTCGAGCCAGGTGGGATTCGCGGTCGGGCTCCTGCGCGGGGGGTGGAGCGGCGCGGCGGCGGCCTGGGCGGGGTTCACGCTGCCCTCGGCGATCGCGCTCGTGCTCTTCGCCTACGGCGCCTCCGCGCTCACCGATCCGGTCTCCCAGGGGGCGATCTCCGGACTGAAGATCCTGGCGGTCGCGGTGGTGGCGCAGGCGGTGCTCGGCATGGGCAAGGGGCTCTGCCCGGACAATCCGCGCCTCGCGGTGGCGCTCGCGGCGGTGGCGCTGCTCGCGCTCTGGCCGGGGCCGGCGGGGCAGGTGGTGGCGATCCTCCTCGGCGCCGTGGCGGGGCTCGCGCTGTCGCTCGGGGCGGCGGCGCCCGATGAGCCGGGCGCGGGCTTCTCCGGACGCTTGCCCGGGCGGCGCACGGGGCTCGCGCTGATCGGCGCGGCGCTCGCGCTCCTCGCGCTGCTTCCAGCGCTCGTCGCGGTCGGCGCAGGGGGGCAGACGGTGGCGCTCCTCGAGGCGTTCTACCGCGCCGGCGCGCTGGTCTTCGGGGGCGGGCATGTGGTGCTGCCGCTGCTCGAGGACACGGTGGTGGCCGCGGGCTGGGTGACTGAGGACGCCTTCCTCGCGGGATACGGCGCGGCGCAGGCGGTGCCGGGCCCGCTCTTCACCTTCGCCGCCTATCTCGGCGCGGCGGGGGAGCCGGCGCCGAACGGCGTCGCGGGGGCGGCGCTGGCGCTCGGGGCGATCTTCCTGCCGGGGATCCTGCTCGTGGCCGGCACGTTGCCCTGGTGGGCGGCGCTGCGCGGCTCCGGGCGGGCGCGGGCGGCGCTCGCGGGGGTCAATGCGGCGGTGGTCGGCGTCCTTGCCGCGGCGCTCTACGACCCGGTCTTCACCGCAGGGATCGCGGATCCGCTCGATTTCGCGCTCGCCGCGGCGGCCTTCTTCGCGCTCACGCGCTGGGGGGCGCCGGTCTGGGCGGTGGTGATCGCGATGGCCGGGGCTGGGGCGGCGATCGGGGCGGCGGGGCTCTGAGCCCGCCGCCCCCGGGGCTCTCCGGAGCCCGGATCAGAAGTCGAAGAGCTCGGAGAGAAGGCTCTCTCGGCGCTTCGGCTTGGCCTCGCGGGTCTCGCGATGCGCCTCCCGCCGGGGCTCTGGGGTGGCCGCGGGGCCGGCGCTGCGCTCGATGATCTTGTCGAGCTCGCCCCGGTCGAGCCAGACGCCGCGGCACTCCGGGCAATAGTCGATCTCGACCCCCTGGCGGTCGGTCATGATGAGCGTGGCGTCGCGGCAGACGGGACATTTCATGGTCGGGCCTCCTCGGTGGGTTTCGTTATGGGAGCTAGGCACGGCCGGGTCCCGGCGCAATGGGCGGGCGCTCAGGCGCGGGCCGCCTCGCGCCGGGCCGCGAGCACCGCGCGGCCGATCTTTTCGAGATGGGGGCCCGAGGTGCCGCAGCAGCCGCCCCAGACATCCATGGCCGGATAGCGCCGGGCGAGATCGGCGAGGCGGGCGGCGAGGTCGTCCGGGTCGCCCTCCTCGATATGGCCGAGCTTGCAGAGGGCGATCTTGTCCATCTTCGCGGCGTTGGGGCGGAGGCAGCGCAGCCGCGCCGTCCAGTCGCCGCCGTCGAGCGCCGGGGCGAACTCCTCCGGATGGGCGCAGTTGATCCCGTAGAAGGCGGGGGCGGCGTCGGTCTCCCGGTCGACCGTCTCCACCGCCTCGCGCAGCGTCGGCCCGGAGCGCAGCCGCCCCTCCGAGGAGAGGGTGAAGAGGATGGCCAGCGGGATCCCCGCGGCGCGCGCCGCGCGGGCGAGGCCGACCGCCTCGGGGATGTTGGTGAAGGTCATCGCCTCGGCGAGGTCCGCGCCGCCGCGGGCGAGGGTCTCGAGCTGGGGCGTGTGGTAGTCCTCCGCCTCCTCCGCGGTGATCTCGCCGCCGGTGCCATAGGCGTCGCCGCGGGGGCCGACGAGGCCGGCGAGACGGATCTCGGGGATCTGGCCCTCGTAGGGGACGGAGACTTCGCGCAGGAAGGCGAGGTTGTGCAGGATCGCCTCGGCGAGCGCCTCCCGGGAGTAGCCGAGCTTCGCGCCCCAGTCGGGGCTCGCGCGATAGTCGGTCCCGCCGAGCAGGACCGGCTGCTCGAGGGCCGCGGCGGCGTCGAGCATGTTGGCGAGCATGGCGCGCAGATCGGCCGCGGCGTCGGGCGCGTCGAGCAGCGGGAACATGGCGAATTCCGGCAGGTCGTGGCCGTGGCGGTAGAGAATCTCGGTCTCGGTCCCGCCTTCGGTCATCCAGATGCGGCCCTCGGGCGCGGCGGGGAAATCGGCGTCTGCCATCGCGGCCTCCTTTCGGGCGTTGCTGCGAGAGGAGAGCCTAACAGTCCGCCCCCGGGCGGGTCTGCGGGGGCGTGCCGAGCGGTCCTCGATCGCCACCCGCGGGGGCGCCGGCCGGGCCGCGCCACGGGCGGTCCGCTTGCGTCAGGGCGGCCGCCGCCCCGCCGCGACGGCGCCGAGCGCGCCGAGCGTCGGCACGAGCGTCGCGGGCAGCGGCACCTGGACGCCGAGCGCGGCGAGATTGGCATCGGTCAGCCCCGGCACGCTCCCATCTGCGAACTCGATCTCGGTGATGGGGCGGTTGCCCTCCTAGATCAGGAAGAAATCCGCCCCGCGCGCCGTTGGCGGGCAGAAGGCCGAGCTGGAGGTCGTTGCCGATTCGTCGGGCGCCGAAGGCGTCCCGGGTGGCGTCGAACGGCTCGATGCGATCGGTCTCCGCGCCGCCGCTGTCGGCGATGGTGTCCACGCCGTCGGTCTCGCTCCCGGAGACATACGTGTCGTCGCCGGGGCCGCGGCCCGCAGAGATCGGGCTGTTGATCCGGAGTTCGGGGTGCGCGGGGGTCCCCCCCCCGGCCGGGTGGCGAGGACGGCGTTGGCCGGGGCGGGGCGCTCAGAGGCGGACGACGCGGAGGGTGAGGTTGAGGCGCCCGCCGTCGGGCAGGAGGTCGCCCGCGCCGAAGTCCACGCGGTCGACGCCGTGATAGGCGAGGCGGGAGGGGCCGCCCATGACGAGGACGTCGCCGGAGCGGAGCCAGGTCGCGCGGGTCGGGCCGCCGCGCTCGGGGCCGCCGATGCGGAAGCGCGCCGGGTCGCCCAGGGAGACGGAGACCACGGGGGCGGCGAAGGCGGCCTCGCCCTCGTCGGCGTCGCGGTGCATCCCCATGCGCGCACCCTCCCCATACCAGTTGATCAGGCAGCAATCGGGGGGATCGGGCCAGCCGGAGACGGCGCGCCAGATGGCGAGCACGCGCTCGGGGATGGCGGGCCAGGGGCGGCCGGTCTCGGGATGTTCGGCGCGGTAGCGGTAGCGCCCGCGGTCGATCACCCAGCCGAGGCGGCCGGCGGAGGTCATCCGCACCGACATCGGCTTGCCCCAGCGGGTGACCGGGCGCAGCAGCGGCGCCTCCGCGACGAGCCCGCGCAGATCGGCGAGGAGCGCCGCCTGCGCCGCCCGGTCGAGCGCGCCGGGATGCACCGTGGCGCCCGGGGCGAGTTCCCACTTGCCGCCGGGGGCCCCGGCGATCAGGCTGGGCTCCGGCGGCGCCGCGGGCCGCCGCGTATCGTCGGGGGGAGAGTCGCTCATGCGGTTTCAGATGTCGCGCCGCGCCGCTTTGGCGAGCCTTCTGGGGCTCGCCGCCTGCACCAGCGCCTACGATCTCGAGACGATCCGGACCGAGGTGCCGCGCGCCTCCGGCCCGGTGGCGATCTCGGTGATCGATCTGCGCCCGGCGGTGGTCTCGGGCCGCCGCCCGCCGAATTTCGTCGGCGTCCAGCAGATCGGGGTCGGCGAGCCGCTCGACGTGCTGACGCGCTCGGGCCGGCCGCTCGCGGAGGAGTTCGCGCGCGTCCTCGCCGGCGCCTTCGACGATCAGGGGACCGAGGTCTGGGTCGTCCCCCTCGGCCCCCGCGACGACGCCGACGCCGCCTTCGCCGGGTTCCTGCAGAGCCCGAGCGACCGGTTCCTCCTCCTCGAGATGGCCGAGTGGCAGACCGACACGCTGATCGAGGTCTCCGTGCGCTGGGATCTCGCGGTGCGGGTCTACGACCGCGAGGGACAGGTGCTCGCCGAGGAGACGAGCCGCGGGAGCCGCGCCGTGGAGGGCACCGTCATCCTCGACGAGCAGAAGGGCCGGATCGCACGGGAGGAGGCCGCGCGGCTCTTCGCCGAGCTTCTCGGCCGCCCCGCGATCGCCGAGGCGCTGGCCGCCCCCGCCTGATCCGGCGCCCGATCCGGGCCTCCCGGCGGCCCCCATTTCGGCGGGCTCGCTTGCGGGGCCCGGGCCGCCCGCCTATATCCGGCTCCGATATCCCCTCCAGGACGTGGGATTGCCGTCCGGGGGCCGCGACCGGACCCGGGCCAGAAATCGCCAAAAGGAGCCACTCATGTCGAAAGTCATCGGGATCGACCTCGGAACCACCAACAGCTGCGTCGCCATCATGGACGGCAGCCAGGCCAAGGTCGTGGAGAATGCCGAGGGCGCCCGGACCACGCCCTCGATGGTCGCCTTCACCGAGGACGGCGAGCGCCTCGTCGG
>CAZNTX010000025.1:0-36007 GCA_964576075.1 uncultured Limibaculum sp.
GATATAGGTGTTGCGGACCATGAACTCCTTGAGGATGTCGTTCTGGATGGTCCCGGAGAGGTCGCGGCGCGCCACCCCCTGCTCCTCGCCCGCCACGATGAAGCTCGCGAGCACGGGGATCACCGCGCCGTTCATGGTCATGGAGACCGAAACCTTCTCGAGCGGGATGCCGTCGAAGAGGATCTTCATGTCCTCGACCGAATCGATCGCGACCCCCGCCTTGCCGACATCGCCGAGCACCCGGGGATGGTCGCTGTCGTAGCCCCTGTGGGTGGCGAGGTCGAAGGCGACGGAGCAGCCCTGCTGCCCGGCGGCGAGCGCCTTGCGGTAGAAGGCGTTCGATTCCTCGGCGGTGGAGAAGCCGGCATATTGGCGGA
Source organism: uncultured Limibaculum sp. (assembly GCA_964576075.1). GTDB lineage: Bacteria > Pseudomonadota > Alphaproteobacteria > Rhodobacterales > Rhodobacteraceae > Thermohalobaculum. The sequence goes on from CAZNTX010000025.1 coordinate 378, forward strand.
TCGTCCAGGGCCGCCCGGCATACATCGTCGCGCGCACGCCGCGGGTGTAGGGGGCGACGCCCGGCAGACCGCCGAGATGGGAGAGGCCCGCCATGTCCGCCTCGGTGTAGAGCGGCTTGACGTCGATGCCCTCGGGGGTGCGCCAGACGAGATCGTCGGGGCTCTTGCCCTTCAGCTCCTTTTCGGCCAGGGCGCGCCAGCGTGCGATCGGGTCCGTCTCGTCGGTCATGGCATCCTCCTTCCCGTCTCGGCGTTACCGTTCATACACGGATGGGCTGCGATGATCACGGGGGCAGGCAGGGTCCGGAGCCGGGCCATGCCGCCGCAGCCGCCCCCCGGCCAGAAGGCGCTCCCAAGTCCCGCCAGACAGCCCGGAGGCCCGCCCAGATGCCCCCAGAGACCGCCGCCATCGCCGATGCGCTCCCCGCCCTCGCCGCGACGCTTGCCGATGCGCCGGCGCGCGCGCTCCTGCACGACGCGCTCGCGCTCCTGCATCTCGCCGCCATGGCGGCGGGGCTCGGCCTCGTGATCGCCACCGATCTCTGGGTGCTGCGGCGCATGGGCGCGCCGCTCGGGCTCCGGCGAATCGCCTCGCTCTGCCGCACGCATGTGCAGATCGCCCGCGCGCTCTCGGTGCTCTGGGCGAGCGGGCTCGGCCTCGCGGCGCTCGCGCTGACGGCGCCGGAGCCCGCGCCGCTCGCCAAGCTCGCGGTCAAGCTGGCCGTGGTGGGGGCGCTCACGGCGACGGCGCTGGCCATGCGCGCCTGGGTGCTGCCGGTGCTCGCCGAGGCGCCGGGGCGCGCGCTGCTCGACCTGCCGCTCCGGCGCAAATGCTGGATGGCGGTCTTCGCCGGGCTCTCCACCGGGGGCTGGGCCTCGGCGCTCGCGCTCGGCGGCGCGGGGGTGCTCGCAGGGGCGGAGATCGCGGCCCTCGCGGCGCTCGCGGTGGGGGTGCACGCCCTCGCCATCGCCGGCGCGCTCGCCGCGGTGCTCCTGACCCATGACCGGCGGGCCGCCCCCCGCGCGCCGAGCGGGGTGCCGGCGGAGTGAGCCCCGGGGCCTTGCCCCGCGCCGGCCGGCGCTACCTCTCGGAGGGAGAACGGAAGGAGGCGCCACCATGCTCGCCATGCTCGCTCTGGCCGCCGGGCTCGTCGTCGAGGCGACGCCGGCGACCGATCTCGACGCGCATCGCTGGGAGCGCCGGCCGATCCTCGTCTTCGCCGAGCCCGGAGACCCGCGCTTCGCCGAACAGCTCGCGCGCTTCCGGGCCGATCGGGCTGCGCTCGAGGACCGGGACAATCTCGTGATCGTCGACACGCGGGAGGGAAGCGCGCTCCGCCGCCGCTTCGCGCCGGGGGTCTTCACCGTCATCCTCGTCGGCAAGGACGGCGGCGAGAAGTTCCGCCGCGACGGGCTCGTAGAGCCCGCGGACCTGCATGCGCTGATCGACCGCATGCCGATGCGCCGGCGCGAGATGCGCACCCAAGGCGGCGACGACCGCTGAGACGGGCTCTTCGAGGCCCTTCGGCCTCTCATCGCGACGCGGCACATCTCGCGGTTCGCGATGAGAGGCCGAAGGGCCTCGAAGAGCAGCGCAGCTCAGTCGAAGACGAAGCCTTTCGCGCGCAGGAACGCGCCCCATCCCGTGCGCTGCGGCTCGGCGTATTGCCGGCGCTTGTCCTCCGACCAGCCGTAGAGCGCGGCCTCCCCCCAGCGCTCGGGCGCGCGCTGCCGTGCGTAGGGCGCCGTCGCCGCGCGGCGCGCGTCGTAGGCGGCGACGGCGGCGTCCTGGCCGTCGGCGTCGAAGCGGTCCGTGTGCAGCGTCGCCTCGGGCCCGAGGCGGGGAGAGAGGCGGGCCTCGGGCGTCTCGGGCCAGCCGAGGGCGAGGCCGGCGAAGGGGACCACCCGCTCCGGCAGGGCGAGCGCTGCGGAGACCGCCTCGGCGCGGTTGCGCATCACCGAGATCGGGCAGGCGCCGAGCCCCGCGAGCGTCGCCGCCGCGACGATCTGTCCGAGCAGCAGCGCCGCGTCGCCGGTCGCGTTGAACAGCGCGTCGAAATGGTCGTTCTCCCAGGTCTCGCCGAAGAGCCGGCGGAGGCGGCGTCCGTCGGCGAGCACCACGAGAAGCTCGGCCTCGGCGGGCAGCGCCGCCACCCAGTCGCCGCAGCCCCGGCTCACCTCCGCGCGGAGCGCCGGGTCGCGGACCCGGAGGATGTCGGCCTGCTGCAGATCGGATTTCGAGGGCGCGGAGAGCCCCGCCGCGAGCACGAGCCGCAACAGCCCCTCGGGCACCGGCTCCGCGCGGTATCGCCGGCAGGCGCGCCGGTCGATCAGGCGGTGGAGCCCGGCGCGGGCGGGGGCGTCGAGCCCCCCGTCCTCGGCCCCCGCCGTGGTCCCGAAGCGGGCGCGGAGGGCGGCCTCGGTCTCGGGCGCGAGCGGCACCCGGTCGATCCCGAAGGTCTCGGGATAGTGCACCCAGCCGGCCTCCTCGGTCTCGACCATCACCCCGTGGAGGAGATGCGCCCAGTCCTCCGGGGCGATCTCCGGCGGGAAGAGGCGGGCATCGAGGTTGAACACCACCCGCCCCGTCAGCCCGCCCGCGGCGCGGACCCGGTCTCCCGGCGCGAGGGGGCGCTCCGCCATCGCTCAGTCGAACTCGAGGATCACGTCGTCGACCGAGAGCGACTGCCCCGGCCCCGCCTTGATCGCTTTCACCACGGCCCGGCGCTCGGCGCGCAGCACGTTCTCCATCTTCATCGCCTCGACGGTGCAGAGCGCCTGGCCCTCCTGCACCTCCTCCCCCTCGGCGACGGCGATGGAGACCACGACCCCCGGCATCGGGCAGAGCAGCCATTTCGAGGTGTCCGGCGGGGCCTTCTCGGGCATGAGCTCGGCGAGGCGCGCGACGTGGCGCGGGCGCACCCACACCGCGAGATCGGCGCCGCGATAGCGGATGCGGAAGCCCTCCGCCCGCTCCTCGACGCGCAGCACCATCTCCTGGAAGCCCATGGTCCGCGCCTCGTAGCTCTCGATCGGCTCATGGCCGTAATAGCGCTCGGGATGGACGCGTGCGATCGGCTGGCCGGGGTCCCAGAAGAGCTCGAAGGTCGCCTTCTCCCCCTCTGCGGGCTCGACGCCCTCGGGCGCCGCCATCACGTCGTAGTCCCGCCCGCCGCGGTTGTTGTAGCCGGGCTCGAGCATCACCGGGTGGGTGTCGGTCTCGACGGCGTAGGCATGGCCGCCGAGCGAAACGACCCAGCTCCGCCGGTGGATCGGCGGGGCGGGGCGCAGGCGCCCGGAGACCCGCTCGGCCCGGGCCGCACGCTCGCTCATCATGGCGGCGGCGACCTCGGCGATGCGCTTCAGCGTCCCCCGCGCCAGCTCGACGCCGGAGAAGCCGTCCGGGAACTCCTCGGCGATGAAGGCCGTGGTGATCTCGCCCGAGACGAAGCGGGGATGGTCCATCACCGCGGAGAGGAAGGGGATGTTGTGCCCGATCCCCTCGAGCTCGAAGGCGTCGAGCGCGCCGCGCATCACCTCGAGCGCCGCCGCGCGGTCCGGGCCCCAGGAGCAGAGCTTGGCGATCATCGGGTCGTAGAAGCGGGAGATCTCGCCCCCCTCGTAGACGCCGGTGTCGTTGCGCACCACCGCCTCCGCCTCGCGCCGCTCCTCGGGCGGGCGATAGCGGGTGAGCCGGCCGATCGAGGGGAGGAAGTTGCGATAGGGGTCCTCGGCGTAGATGCGGCTCTCGAGCGCCCAGCCCTCGAGGCGGATGTCGTCCTGCGAGAAGGCGAGCGGCTCGCCGGCGGCCACCCGGATCATCTGCTCCACGAGGTCGATCCCGGTGACGAGCTCGGTGACGGGATGCTCCACCTGCAGCCGCGTGTTCATCTCCAGGAAGTAGAAGTTCCGCGCGCCGTCGACGATGAACTCCACCGTGCCGGCCGAGCGGTAGCCCACCGCGGCGGCGAGCGCGCAGGCCTGCGCCCCCATGGCGGCCCGGGTCTCGGCGTCGAGGAAGGGCGAGGGGGCCTCCTCGATCACCTTCTGGTTGCGCCGCTGGATCGAACACTCCCGCTCGCCGAGATGCACGCAGCGCCCATGCGCATCGGCGAGCACCTGGATCTCGATATGCCGCGGCTGGGTGACGAATTTCTCGATGAAGATCCGGTCGTCGCCGAAAGAGGACGCCGCCTCGTTCTTGGAGGACTGGAAGCCCTCGGCGACCTCCTCCGGCCCCCAGGCGATGCGCATCCCCTTGCCGCCGCCCCCGGCGGAGGCCTTGATCATCACCGGGAAGCCGATCTCGGAGGCGATGCGCACCGCCTCCTCGGCGCTGTCGATGAGCCCCATATGGCCGGGGACGGTGCTGACGCCGGCCTCCTTCGCGAGCTTCTTGGAGATGATCTTGTCGCCCATCGCCTCCATCGCCGAGGCCGGCGGGCCGATCAGCACGATCCCGGCCGCCTCGAGCGCCTTGGCGAAGCGCGGGTTCTCGGAGAGGAAGCCGTAGCCCGGATGGATCGCCTCCGCACCCGTGGCCTTGGCCGCCTCGACGATGCGCTCGATCACGAGATAGCTCTCCGCGGCCGGCGCCGCCCCGATCGCGACCGCCTCGTCGGCCATGCGCACATGGAGCGCGTCCTTGTCCGCGTCCGAATGGACCGCGACCGTCCCGATCCCCATGCGCCGCGCCGTCTTGATCACGCGGCAGGCGATTTCTCCCCGGTTCGCGATGAGGATCTTGCTGAACATCCCGTCCCCTGTCCCTGCTATTCCGTAGCGATCGACCTCGATCCGAGTTGCGATAGCGGAAATCTCCGGCGAGGGCGAGAGGCACCGCGCAACCGCTTTCGTCCCCCGCCGTATCGGGGTAGTTTCGCAAGACGCATCAGCGACCGGGCGCGGCGATGGTCAAGGACTACAAGAGCGCGAAGAGCAAGGCGACCGCCTTCCAGAAGACGCAGGCCACGCTCTGGCAAAAGAGCGAGGCGGACATCCAGTCCTGGGTCGGCCCGGTCGAGACGTTGAAGGGCAAGTGCCAGCAGACGCTGCGGGCCTTCCGCGAGCACAAGCGCGCCGACGGACAGCTCTACGCGGCCTGGCACGCAAAGGCCGACGAGATCATCGCGCTGCAGGCCGAGCTGAAATCGGCCAGCGACGCCAAGCGCAAGAAGGCGTTGGAGAAGCAGATCGCCGTGCACGACCGCGCCGCCGAGGCGATCAAGGCGAAGATCGAGGAGAACACGGCGGCGGCGTCCGCCCTGCGCGAGAAGTATTACTTCCTGATCCAGCAGATCAAAGCGGGTCTGTGACCGCCTCAGGCGGTGGCGCGCTCCGCCTTGGAATGGGCGAACTCGGTCCAGGCGCCGAGGCGGCGGGGCTGGAACATGTCGTCGAGCGCGGACACGATGGCGGGGGAGGCCCGCCGCGCCGGCAGAACGGCGCCGAGATCGACCAGCACGCCGAGCCTGTCCTCCGCCGGCGTCACCCGAACGGCGGGCATCAGCCCCGGCACGCCCCGCAGCGAGCGCCAGACGTCCTGCCGCGCCGCGACCGCCAGCCAGTAGGCGAATTGCGTGCCGACGGGCCGTTCCCCGGTCCGCCAGCGCCCGCCGGCCCGCAGGAGCCCGAGCCCCCCGCTCTGCCCGAGAAGCGCCGCCGGGAAGAGCCAGACCGAGCCGTCGCGCTCGGCCCAGCGGAACTGCACCATGCGCTCCCCGGTCGGCATCCGCCGCTTGCCGTGGGGGCGGACGGCGAGGAGATCGGCTAGCGTCATCGGCCCCGGGTCTGCCATCGGCTCACTCCTGATCCGGCAGCATCACCATCACCTTCCAGGCGATGCCGACGAAGCCGAAGGTCACCCCGAACGACATCAGCAGGATGACCAGCGCCATCACCGCGTCCTCGGAGCTGTGCACCAGCGTCCCGAACCCTCCGACATCGAGCCAGAGCAGCGCGAGCAAGCAAGCCCATCCGGCCATGACCCCCTCGAGCGCGGCCATGCCGACATAGCGCGCGAGGCGATTCGGATCGTGCTTCTGCGGCGGGCGATCGGTCATGGGGCCTCCATCGTCTCTCGCCCCAATAGATGACCCGCCGGGCGCCGGAGTCCAACCCCCCGCGGGCCGATCACCAGCAGCGATAACAGCGCCGGCGCCAGTGGCGATAGCCCCGATAGCGCGGGCGCGGCGCGTAGTAGCCGTAGCGAGGACCGTAGCCGTAATAGCCGTAGGGCCGGCTCGCCCCCCCGATGATCGCGCCGGCCGCAGCGCCAGCCGCAGCCCCGACGCCGGGCGCGCCGACGATCGCGCCGCCCACGGCCCCGGCCGCCGCGCCGACCGCGGCCCCGCCGAGCACCCGGCCCGGCCCGTAGTGATAGCAGCCGCTCAAGCCCAGCATCAGGACGAGCGCGACGCCCGTGGTCATGATCTTCATCACGGCATCTCCCCGGAATTCCTTGGCCCCATCCTAACGCGGCCAGGGCGCCGATCCGTCGCGGGGAGCGAACTTTTTTTCAGGGCCGCCGCGCGAGGCAGTCGATCTCGACGAGCGCGCCCACGGCGAGCGCCGTCACGCCCACGGTCGTGCGCGCGGGCAGCCGGTCGGCGGGGAAGAACGCGAGATAGGCCCGGTTGAACTCGGCATAGTCCCGCTCGAACTCGGTCAGATAGCAGCGGCATTGCAGGATGTGGGAGCGGTCGAGCCCCACGCCGCGGAGCACGATCTCGAGATTGGCGAGCACGCGGGCGGTCTGCGCCGCGATCCCCGCGGGCAGGGGCGCGTCCGGCGCCTCGGGGTCCGTCGGCATCTGCCCGGTCAGGATAACCCACCCGTCCTGCTCCACCGCATGGGAGAACGGCGCCACCGGCCGCGGCCCGCCCGGGATCATGTGGAACTCCGCCATCGTCGCCTCCTCTCGCAGGCCGTCGGGGCACCGGGCGCGGCGCTCCCGGGCCTGGGGGGAAGGCGACCGGTTCGGCTGGGCGGTCCGGTCGCCGGGGTGGGTGGGGCCCGGGAGTGCCGCGCCCGGTGCCGTCAGAGCGGGATGTTGTCGTGCTTCTTCCAGGGGTTCTGCAGCTTCTTCCCCCGCAGCGCGGCGAAGGCGCGGGCGACGCGCCGGCGGGTCGAATGGGGCATGATCACCTCGTCGATGAAGCCCCGCTCCGCGGCGACGAAGGGGTTGGCGAAGCGCGCCTCGTATTCGGCGGTGCGCCCGGCGATCTTCTCCGGGTCGTCGAGCTCGGAGCGGTAGAGGATCTCCGTCGCCCCCTTCGCGCCCATCACCGCGACCTCCGCCGTCGGCCAGGCATAGTTCACGTCGCCGCGCAGATGCTTCGAGGCCATGACCACATAGGCCCCGCCATAGGCCTTGCGGGTGATCACGGTCACCTTCGGCACCGTCGCCTCGCCATAGGCGAAGAGGAGCTTGGCGCCGTGCTTGATCACCCCGTCATGCTCCTGCCCGGTGCCCGGAAGGAAGCCGGGCACGTCGACGAAAGTGAGGATCGGGATCTCGAAGGCGTCGCAGAAGCGCACGAAGCGCGCCGCCTTGCGCGCGCTGTCGATGTCGAGCACGCCGGCGAGCACCATCGGCTGGTTCGCCACCACGCCGACGGTCCGCCCCTCGAGCCGGATGAAGCCGGTGATGATGTTCTTCGCGAAATCGGGCTGGATCTCGTAGAAATCGTTCTCGTCGGCCACCTTCAGGATCAGCTCCTTCATGTCGTAGGGCTGATTCGGGTTCTCGGGGACGAGGCTGTCGAGCGCCATCTCCAGCCGGTCGGGCGGGTCGAAGAAGGGCCGCTCCGGCGCCCCCTCGCGGTTGTTGAGCGGCAGCAGATCGACGAGCCGGCGCACCTCGGCGAGCGCCTCGACGTCGTTCTCGAAGGCCGCATCCGCCACCGAGCTCTTCGAGGTGTGGGTCTTCGCGCCCCCGAGCTCCTCGGCGGTGACGATCTCGCCGGTGACGGTCTTCACCACGTCCGGCCCGGTGACGAACATGTAGGAGGAATCGCGGACCATGAAGATGAAGTCCGTCATCGCGGGGGAATAGACCGCGCCGCCCGCGCACGGCCCCATGATGAGCGAGATCTGCGGGACGACGCCCGAGGCCATGATGTTGCGCTGGAACACCTCGGCATAGCCGGCGAGGGAGGCGACGCCCTCCTGGATGCGCGCGCCGCCCGAATCGTTGATGCCGATCACCGGGGCGCCGTTGCGCACCGCCATGTCCATGATCTTGCAGATCTTCTCGGCATGGGATTCGGAGAGCGAGCCGCCGAAGACGGTGAAGTCCTGGGAGAACACATAGACCTGACGGCCGTTGATCGTGCCCCAGCCGGTCACCACCCCGTCGCCGTAGATCCGGGTCTCGCCCATGCCGAACTCGGTGCAGCGATGGGCGACGAACATGTCGTATTCCTCGAAGCTGCCCTCGTCGAGCAGCACCTCGATGCGCTCGCGCGCCGTCAACTTGCCCTTGGCGTGCTGCGCGTCGACGCGGCGGGCGCCGCCGCCGGCGCGGGCCTCGGCGCGGCGGGCTTCGAGCTGTTCGAGGATGTCCTTCATCGGGCGTCTCCGTCCTTCTCGTCTGTCTCGGGCGCAGGTTTCCCCGGCCCGCCTTCATGGCGCGAACCGGCCGGCTTGGCCAGCCCCCCGCGGTGCGCGGCTCAGACGGCGCCGAAGGGGCAGGCGCCGGCGCCGCAGGCGTTCACCGGGAGCCCGAGCGTCGCCTTGAGGGCGAGGGCTGCGTTGATCGCGGCCATGACCGGGATGCCCGGAAGCTGGAATTTGAGCCCGGAGGCGCCGGCGAGCGCACCCGTCGTCGCGCTCAGATTCTCGAAGGGGGCGATCGAGGGCAGCTTCTCCACGAGCTCGATCGGCGGCAGCGGGCTCGGCATCGGCAGCCCGGCATAGAGCTTGAGGAGCCCGGCGATCTGGCTGAGCCCGCCCGGCGTCATGGCGTTGACCCCGAAGGCCTCCTGGATCACGGCGAGCGCATCGAGAATCGCGGCGATCTTCAGCATCATCGGCAGGGTGAGCCCGGCGGCGAGCGTCGGCATCGGCATCCGCGCCATGGCGGCGAAATGGGAGTGCGCCTTGGCGAAGCTGCCGAAGGTCTCCTGCAGCTGCAGCGCGACCGGGATCGCGAGCATCGTCTGCCCCATATGGATCTGCGGCATCTTGAGCGCGAATTTCGGCACCGCGGTGAAGGAACTGCGGGCGGGCATGGCGCCTGCGGCGGGGTTGAACTTGATCGCGTCGAGGGCGAGCTTCAGCCGGGCCACCATGGCGAGCTGCAGGATCGGCGTCATGTTGAGCCGCGCGAGGAAGGCGAGCTTCGGCCAATAATGCGCGGCGAAGCTGTTCATCGCGACGGCGAGCTGCATCTGCAGCTTTGGCAGGTCGAGCAGGTCGAAGGTGCCCATCGCCAGCTTGATCTGCAGGAGCGGGCCGGCGCTCAGCTTGACGTTCGGCATCTTCACCGAGCCGAGCAGCGCGGCGACTTTGAGGTCGAGCCGCGCCGTGTCCCCGGGCAGGCCGAGGGCGAGCGCCGCCTTCATCTGGATCGGGATCTGCGGCGTCGAGAAGTTGAACTTCATCGCGGCGTAATTCGGCATCTGCGTCGTCGCCGGGATGTGACAGAAACACACCATGCCGTCCCCTCCTGTCCTGTCGCACGGCGCCGGGGCGGGTGCGGCCCCCCGGTCGGGGCGCAAGAATGCGGGAGAGGGCGGGCGAAGGCCACCGCGAAATCGCCGCCCGTGGCGCGTGTCGCGCAACCGTCGGGCGAGCGCGGGTTTGGCCTTCGCCCCTCGCGCGGATATATGGGACCCACGGGAAGCGGGAGGACGCCATGACGGAGAGCCGCGCGGCCGGGCCAGGCTGGCACGGGACCACCATCGTCGGCGTGCGCCGGGGGGGCCGCGTCGCGGTCGCCGGCGACGGGCAGGTGAGCCTCGACAAGACCATCGTGAAGGGCAATGCGCGCAAGGTCCGCCGCCTCTCGCCGGGGGGCTACGAGGTGGTGGCGGGCTTCGCAGGCGCGACGGCGGACGCCTTCGCCCTTCTCGAACGGCTCGAATCGAAGCTCGAGGCGGCGCCGGGGCAGCTCCTGCGCGCCTCGGTCGAGCTCGCCAAGGACTGGCGCACCGACAAATACCTGCAGAAGCTCGAGGCGATGCTCGTGGTGACCGACGGTAAGGAGCTTCTCGTCATCACCGGCGCGGGCGACGTGCTCGAGCCCGAACAGGGGGTCGCGGCGATCGGCTCCGGCGGGTCCTATGCGCTCGCCGCCGCCCGTGCGCTGCTCAACACCGACTGGGACGCGGCCAAGATCGCCCGCGAATCGCTCGCCATCGCGGCGGGGATTTGCGTCTACACCAATGCCTGCGTGACGCTCGAGGAGATCGCCGAGTGAGCGCGGGGCGCTTCGAGATCGACCCCTCCGGCCGCCCGCTCAAGAATGCGGGCTTCGAGGCGGCCTTCGCGCTCGGGCTCGTGTTCCTCTGGATCTTCCTGATGGGCGGGCTCTTCGCGCTGATGGGGCGCGACCGGGCCGACGACGTCGCCTGGCCGACGCTCGCGCTCGCCGGGCTCTGCGCGGTCTGCTGGTGGGGGGCGGAGATCGTCGCCGGGCGCAAGCAGCTGATCTGGCCGGCCTCAGCGCTCGGGGTGCTCGGCCCGCTCTCGCTCGGCTTCGCGGTCGCGCTCTCGACGCCGGAGCTGCGCACGGGGCCCCATCTCGCCCGCCTCGCCATCGTTTCGGGGGTGGCGGGGCTCGGGATGATCCCGTTTCTCTGGCGCTTCCGCCTGCCGGGGCTCGTCTCGCCGATCATCACCTTCCTGCTCGTCGGGCTCTTCCTCAGCCTCTACGGCGCGGATATGAGCCGGATCCGCCAGCTCGAGGGGTTCTCGCCGCGCGGGATCGTGGCGGCGCTGATGAACGACCCGCGGGCGGCGGCGGCCTTCGGGCTCGCGGCGCTCGCGGGGGCGGTGCTGGCGCGCCGGCTCGATCTCAAGGGGGACAATTTCGGCCTCGCCGCGGCGCGCCCGCTCCATCTCGTCGGCGGCGGGATCGTGGCGCTGGTGGCGGGGCGGGCCCTGGCGCTCGCGCCGGGGGCGTGGGACCTCGTGCTGCTCTGCCTCGCCTGGCTCCTGGCCTGGGCCTGGGCGCTCAGGATCAACCGCATCGCGGTGCTCTTCGCCGCCCATTTCGCGATGGTCAAGCCGCTGGTCCTCGCGGTGACGGGGCGCCTCGGGATCGGGCTCGACGTGTGGGACTGGACGTGGCTCCTGCTCGCGATCCTCGTCCTCGACCTCCTTCTCTGGCTGCCGCTCCACCGCCTCTCGCGCCGGCTCGACTGGACGCTCGGCCCGGGCGGGATCAAGCCCCCGCTGGACCGCCCCGGCTGGATCTGGCGCTATTGGCCCTATGCCACCGAGGAGAAGCTCGACGCCTGGGCCGAGGAGCGCGCCGCCCGCCGGGCCCGCCGCGCCGCCCGCCGGGCGGGCTCCGGGGCCGGCGCCGGCTGAGCCCCGCCCTTCCGCGCGCCCCGGCGATGGCTTATGTCCCCGGGGCATCGCACCCCCCGAGAGGCCCCATGACCCAGCTCACCCCCCGCGAGATCGTCTCCGAGCTCGACCGCTTCATCATCGGACAGGCGGCAGCCAAGCGCGCCGTCGCGGTGGCGCTGAGGAACCGCTGGCGGCGCCAGCAGCTCGAGCCCGGGCTGCGCGAGGAGGTCTCCCCGAAGAACATCCTGATGATCGGCCCCACCGGCGTCGGCAAGACCGAGATCTCCCGCCGCCTCGCCAAGCTCGCCCAGGCGCCGTTCCTCAAGGTGGAGGCGACCAAGTTCACCGAGGTCGGCTATGTCGGGCGCGACGTGGAGCAGATCGTGCGCGATCTCGTCGAGCAGGCGATCGTCATGGTCCGCGCGAGCAAGCGCGCCGAGCTCGAATCGAAGGCCCATGGCGCGGCGGAGGAGCGGGTGATCACCGCCCTCGTCGGCGACAAGGCCGGCGAGACGACCCGCACCGCCTTCCGCCGCAAGCTCCGCTCGGGCGAGCTCGACGACACCGAGATCGAGGTCGAGGTCGCCGATCACGGGCCCCAGCTCCCCTTCCTCGACCTGCCGGGCATGCAGGGGCAGGCCGGCATGGCCAATCTCGGCGACATCTTCGGCAAGGCCTTCTCCGGGCGCACCCGCAAGCGGCGCATGACGGTCTCCGAGAGCTACGACGTCCTGATCGCCGAGGAGGCGGACAAGATGATCGACCAGGAGGAGATCACCCGCGCCGCCGTCGAGGCGGTGGAGCAGAACGGGATCGTGTTCGTCGACGAGATCGACAAGGTCTGCGCCCGCTCGGACGCCCGCGGCGCCGACGTCTCCCGCGAGGGCGTGCAGCGCGACCTTCTGCCGCTGATCGAGGGGACCACCGTCGCCACCAAGCACGGCGCGGTGAAGACCGACCACATCCTGTTCATCGCCTCCGGCGCCTTCCACATCGCCAAGCCCTCCGATCTCTTGCCAGAGCTGCAGGGCCGCCTGCCGATCCGGGTCGAGCTCGGCGCCCTCTCAGAGGCCGATTTCCGCGCCATCCTGACCGAGCCGGACAACGCCCTCACCCGCCAATACACCGCGCTGATGGCCACCGAGGGGGTGACGGTCGCCTTCTCCGAGGACGGGGTCGCGGCGCTCGCGCGGATCGCGGCGGAGGTCAACGCACAGGTCGAGAACATCGGCGCGCGGCGGCTCTACACGGTGATGGAGAAGGTGTTCGAGGAGCTGTCCTACACCGCCCCCGACCGCGCCGGCGAGAGCGTGACGATCGACGCCGAGACGGTCGAGCGCTCCCTCGGCGACCTCGCGAAATCGGTGGATGTCAGCCGCTACGTGCTCTGACTACGCCGCGCCGTTAACCGGATCGCAAGGCTGTCGGATTACCCCAGCGTCATGCGGTCCACCCTCGCATATCTGCCGCTGGCGCTCGCGCTCGCCCTGACGCTCGGGGCGCCGGCGGCGCTCGCGCTGGCCGCCGCGCGGCCGGAGCCCGGGCGCCCCGCCGTCCTCGTCGTCCCGCCGTGGGAGCGGGCGGCGGAGCGCGCTGCGGCCGCCGGGGCCCGCGTGCTCCTGCCGGGGCGCGTGGCTGCCGTCGCCCTCGTCGCCGCGCGCGATCCCGCCTTCCCCGCCCGCCTCGCGCAGGCGGGGCCCGCCATTCTGTTCGCTGCCGATCTCTCTTCATATCTTTGCAGCCCCCCATAGGGATCATCCCATGCCCGATCTCGCCCGTCTCAGCCCGGAGCGCGCGCTCCTCCTCTCTTGCGCGCTCAACCTGCCGCTCCTCGTGGGCGTCGCCTTCGCCTTCGGCCAATCGGGGCTCTGGATCGCGCTGGCGAGCGCCGCGCTCACCGGCCTCGCCGCGCTCGATCTGCGGCTGAGCCCCGCGCGCGGGCGCTACACCCTGGCCATCGCCGTCGTCGCGCAGCCGGCGCTCCTGGTGGCGGCGTTCGCCGGCCATCCCTGGCAGGTGGACATGCACATGTATTTCTTCGCCGCGCTCGCGCTGCTGCCGATGCTCGGCCTGATCGGGCCGATCCTGACGGGCGCGGCCGTCATCGCGGCGCATCACCTCTCGCTCAACTGGGCGCTGCCGGAATTCCTCTATCCCGGCGGGTCCGATCTCTCGCGCACCCTGCTGCACGCGGCGATCGTGGTGGTGGAGACGGCGGGGCTCGTCTGGATGGTCGCCGCCCGCCAGCGGCAGGACCGCGCGCTCGAGCAGGGCTCCGCCGCCGCCCGCGCCGCTGCCGAGGAGGCCCGCACCGCCCGCGACGCGGCCGAGCGCAGCCTCGAGACCCTCGGCGACGTGCTCGGCCGGGCGAGCGAGAGCGCGCAGATCGTCAACCAGAGTTGCGAGCGCCTCGGCGGCGCCTCGCAACGCATCGCGAGCGGCAGCGCCGAGCAGGCCCGCGCGGTCGAGACCGCCTCCGCCGCCGCCGAGGAGATGGCCGCCTCCGTCCGCCAATGCGCCGAGAACGCCCGCCAGACCGAGGAGGTCGCCAAAAGCGCCGCCGGCCGCGCCGATGCCTGCGGCGAGACGGTGACGCGGGCGAGCGGCTCGCTCCGCCGCATCGCCGAGCGGATCACCATCGTCCAGGAGATCGCCCGGCAGACCGATCTGCTCGCCCTCAACGCCGCGGTGGAGGCCGCCCGCGCGGGCGAGCACGGCAAGGGTTTCGCCGTCGTCGCCTCGGAGGTCCGAAAGCTCGCCGAGCGCAGCCAGACCGCGGCGCAGGAGATCTCCCAGCTCTCCGCCGACGCGCAGACCGTTTCGGGCCAGGCGACCGAGATCCTCGCGGCGATGGTCGAGGAGATCAAGCGCACCTCGGACCTCGTCGCCGAGATCGCCGCGGCGATGCGCGAGCAGGCGATGGGCACGGAGCAGATGATGGGCTCGGTCCGCGCCCTCGAGGCGCAGATCGGCGAAAGCGTCACCACGGCGCGCGAGGCCGCCGCCGCGGTCGAGCGCCTCGCCGAGCAGGTCGAGACGCTCGAGGCAGTGGTGCAGAGCGCGGCCCCCGCCTCGGGCCCGGCCGAGGATCGCAGGCCCGGGCGCGCGGCGCCGGCTGGGCCGGTGGCGCTTCCCCCGATCCCGGCCGCCGCCTGACGCACCGCCGGCCTCCCCCGCCGCCGGCCAGGGCGAGGCGCCCGCACCCGGCCCGGCCCGAGCGCGCGCCGGCCGCGCGAAGGCGTCGGGCGGCCCCTCGGCCCTGGCCCGGGCCGCGCTGCGGTCGCGGGCCCGGGCTGCATGGGAGGGGCGCTCGGTCCCCGCTCCTTCGCCGAAGCGCGGGGCAGGGCGCAGTCTGCGCCCCGGCTCCGGCGGCGGGACCGGGCGCGGGCAAGCGTGCCTCAGCGGGGCAGCACCACGGCCGCGCGGAGGCCGCCGAGATCGGGGCTGTCGTCGAGGAGGAGCGCGCCGCCATGGCCGCGGGCGATGTCGCTCGCGATGGCGAGGCCGAGGCCGACGCCAGAGCCGTGGTCCTGGTTGCGGCTCTCGTCGAGCTGGGTGAAGGGGCGGAGCACCTCCTCGCGGCGCTCCGGCGGGATGCCCGGCCCGTCGTCCTCCACGAGAAATTCGAGCCCCTTGCGCCCGAGCCGCACCGAGAGCCGCACGCGCGCCCCGTGGCGCAGCGCGTTGTCGACGAGATTGGTCAGGCAGCGCTTCATCGCCGCGCGGCGGAGCGGCACCTCGCGGGCCTCCGGCGTCTCCACCCGGTCCTCGCGCGCGACCGTGCCGCCGCGGCGCCGGGCGTCCTCGGCCACCTCGTCGGCCAGGACGGCCGGGTCCACGGGTTCGGCCTGCCCGAGCCCCTCGCCGCGGACATAGTCGAGGAAGCTCTCGATCATCCGCTCCATTTCGGTGACGTCGCGGGAGAGCTCCTCGGTCTCCGGGCTCGGCTCGGCGACGGCGAGGGCGAGCTTCATCCGGGTGAGCGGGGTGCGCAGATCGTGGGAGACGCCGGAGAGGAGCAGCGTGCGGTGCCCGATCTGGCGCTCGATCCGCCGGCGCATGTCGATGAAGGCATGGCCCGCGCGGCGCACCTCCTCGGCCCCGCGGGGACGGAACGGCGCGGGCCGGCCGCGGCCGAACTCCGTCGCCGCCCGGGCGAGCTCGCGGATCGGGCGCACCTGGTTTCTCAGGAAGATCACCGCGACGACGGTCAGCCCGAGCGCCGTCGTCGTCATCCAGACCAGCAGGAGATGCGGGTTCGAGGGGTTCATCCGTCCGCGCGGCACGGCGACCTCGATCAGCCCCTCGCGTGCGGCGATCCGCATCACCACCTGCTTGCGCACCGCGACGAAGTCGAGCTCCATGGGCCGGCGCAGGATCCGCCTCAGGGTCTTGCCGATCACCGCGGCGGTGAAGTCGTAGATCTCGCGGCGCTCGGCAGGGGCGACGCGCCGGCCCGGCAGATAGCGGATCTCGATCTCGAGCGGGCGGGTGAGGGCGCGAATCCCGGCATTCGCCTCGGCCGGCCCGGCGGCGGTGGAGACCACGTCGAGCGCTGCGGCGATCTCGCGGGCGACGGAGCCGGCCATCTGCTCGGTCACTGCATCGTAGTGGCGGCGCACGAAGACGAAGGCCACGACGACCTGCAGCGCGACGATCGGGATGACGAGGATGAGGCAAGCCCGCCAGAACAGGCTCTTCGGCAGATAGCGTTTGAAGAGTCCGCCCGGATTTGCCATGGCCGGAGGCTAGACCGAGGCTCGGAGGGCGGCAAGATGGCCGAGGCGCGCGCCTATGGCGAGGCGGCGGAGGTGGCGCCGGGGGTGCGCCGGATCACCTGCGCCAATCCGGGGCCGATGACCGCGGCGGGGACGGAGACCTATCTCGTCGAGAGCCGCGACGGGCGCGTCGCGGCGGTGATCGACCCGGGGCCGGAGGACGCGGCGCACCGGGCGGCGATCCTCGCGGCGCTCGGCGGGCGGGGGCCGGAGGCGATCCTCGTCACCCACAGCCACCGCGACCACAGCGCGGGCGCGGCGGCGCTCGCGGGGGCCACTGGCGCGCCGGTCATGGCCTTCGGGCCGCACGGGGCGGGGATGTCGGAGACGATGCGCGCCCTCGCCGCCCGGGCGCCCCTCGGCGGCGGCGAGGGCGCCGACCGCGGCTTCGTGCCCGACCGCGCGCTCGCCGATGGCGAGAGGCTCGATCTCGGCGGCCGGGTCGTCTGCGCGCTGCACACGCCGGGGCACCTCTCCAACCATCTCTCTTTCGCGCTCGAGGGGGAGGGGATCGTCTTCACGGGGGATACGGTCATGGCGTGGTCGAGCACGCTGGTCTCCCCGCCGGAGGGGGACATGGCGGCCTTCATGGCGACGCTCGCGCGGCTCAGGGCGCGGGACGACCGGCGCTATCTGCCGGGGCACGGCGATCCGGCCGAGGACCCGGCGGCGCTCCTCGACGCGCAGATCGCCCATCGCGAGGCGCGGGCGGCGCAGGTGCTCGACGCCCTCGCCGCGGGGCCCGCGTCGGCCGCGGAGCTGACGCCGCGGATCTATGCCGACACGGCCCCCGCGCTGCACCCGGCGGCGATGCGCAACCTCCTCGCCACGCTCCTCTGGCAGATGGCGGCGGGGCGGGTGCGTGCGGAGGGGCCGGTCGGCCCGGACACGCGCTTCGCCCTCGCCTGAGACCCGTGTCCGGGGTCTGCGCGTCCCTCGGCCGCCGCGCGAGCCCCACCACCGGCGGCGCCGCGGCCGAGGCCCCACCCACCCCGGCCACCGCCGCACCAAGGCCGACCGGTGGCCTTCCCCCCAGGCCTCGGCCGCGGCGCCGCCTCCCGTCCCGCCTCCGACCGCGCCGGCGGCGCGCGGGCGCGAGCCCGCGGGGCGGCGGCGGGGGCGGGGGTGGGCGCGGTCGGAAGGGAGGGGCCGCACCCTGTGCGGTCCCGACCGCGCGAAACCGGGTCCGGAGGCCGGTCAGTCGCGCAGGCGTGGGGACCGCTCGGCGCAGATCTCGCGGAGCGCGAGCCAGCCGGCATCGTCGAGCGCCGGCTCGAAGGCGCCGCCGCCCAGCGTGTCGCCCGCTGCAGCCGCCTCGGCGCGAGAGTCGAGGGCCGGGTGGGAGGCGAGATAGTCGAGCACGCCCTGGCTCGCCCCGTAGCGCTCGGCGAGGCGGCGGAAGAAGCCGGCGAAGGGGGTCGCCGGGAGCCCGGCATCGCGCAGGATCGCCACCGCGGTGCGGTCCGCCCGGGCCTCCACCTCGCGCTGGTAGCTCGCATTGAGGAGCGCCTCGCTCCCGGCCACGACGATGGCGGCGCCGAAGACGTCTCCCACCATCAGCCCGAGGATGCCCGCCGTCCCGGCGGAGCGCAGGACGCCGACGGTCGGGTCGCGGTGGAGCACATGGCCCATCTCGTGGGCGAGCACGCCGGCGACCTCCTCCGGCGAGGCGGCGTCCTCGATCAGCCCGCGGAAGAGGAGCACGCGCCCGCCGGGGGCGGCGAGGGCGTTGACCATCGGGTGGTCGATCACCGAGACGCGGAGCCCGGTCGGCAGATCGACGGCGCCATCGAGGCGGGCGGCCATGCGCTCGAGGGCCGCGATCCCCTCGCGCTCCTGGCAGAACTGCACCTCGCGCTCGCCGAGGGAGAGGAGATCGCGCATCTGCATCACGAGCGCGTCGCCGAGCTGGCGCTCGCGCTCCGGCGGGATCAGGGTGGGGAGCTGGCCGGCGAGCCCCGGCAGGATCACGAAGACGAGGAGCAGCACCGCCCCGATCGCCGCCCCCGACCAGGCGAGCGCGCGGCCGATGCCGCGCCGATCGCCCGGGCGCTTGCGCAGCCCCGGAGAGACCGCCTCGATCGCGCGGGCCATCTCGGCATCGGCGATGGCGAGGCGCTCGTCGCTGTCGAGATCGGGGGCGAGGCGCAGCGTGGGCTCGCCCGGCTCGCTCATGGCCTTCAGCGTGGCGAGGGGCCAATGGGCGACCGCCTGCCCGTCGAAGCCCATGATGACGAGGGAGCGCTCGCCGAAGCTCACCATCACCTCGACCGGGCGCCCCGACACGCCGTCGAAATAGCGCGCGGGGGCCTCGAGGCGGGCGTATTCGGCGAGCGCGGTCATCGGCCTCAGAGGCCTGCGCCGATGTCGACGCCGAGCGCGTCGGCGAAGCCGCCGGCCTCCTCGGCGCTGTCATGGGCGCGCTGGCGGGCGGCCTCGAGCGCCTCTGCGCCGACCAGGATCATCCCCTCGGTCTTGGCGCGCAGCACGCGCAGGGTGATGAAGATCTGCGTGAAGGCGAAGGCGATGCCGAAGATCAGCAGATAGGTGAGCGCGCCCGCGCCGAGCACCGGCCAGGCGGCCAAGAGCTGCTCCCGGCTCGGCCCGTCCGGCCCGGCCGGCTGGGCGAGGACGGCCATCGCCTCGGGGCCCATCATCTGTCCGACGGCGGCGAAGAGGGCGGTGCCGAGGATCGCGCCGACGAGCCCCGTGCAGACCGCGACGCCGATCCCCCCGCCCACGTAGATGCCGAGCACGCGCCCGGGCGAGAGGTCGTTCTCGAAGCGCGCCTCGCCGAGGCTGCGGTTGCTCCAGAGGATGCGGAAGGCGGCGATCTGGTAGCGATAGAAGGCGACGAAGAAGCCGACCGCGAGCGCCATGACGACCAGCGAGGCGAGCATCGCCGCGCCGCCGGCGGGCTGGGCGCCCGCCATCCCCCAGATCACCAGCGCGGCGAAGCCGCCGACGACGTAGATCCAGATCCACTGCGCGAAGAGCTCGCCCCAGGAGCCGTGCTGCGCGAAGCGCAGATCGCCGAAATGGGCGCGGTCGGTGACGTATTTGGCGAGCTTGAACTGCTGATAGGGATAGGCGAGGCCGAGCGTCGCGAGGGTGAGCAGGCTGAGCGCGAGGGCGCGCCAGACATAGCCCCAGGCCCCCGGCGCGAGGCCGAAGCGGATGCCGCGCCAGCGGGTGCGGGCCAGGATGTAGCGGTGGCCGCGATAGATCGCGTAGAAGACGAAGGGCAGGGTGGCGAGGAGCGAGATGTTGAGCGTCGCCTGCAGCGCCACCGGGTCGTTCGCCGCGAAGGACAGGCCGACGAACGTGAGCCCGAGATTGATCGCGCCCAGATAGGCCGCGAGCACCACGAGCGCGAGCAGGAAGCCGAGGAGCTTCTCGATGCCGCGGCCGGTGTATTCGAGGCCGTCGCCGTCGATCCGGATCGCGCACCAATAGAGCCGGCGCATGCGGGTCAGCATCCAGAAGCGGTAGATGCCGAGGGTGAGGATGGTCAGCACCACGCCTTTGAGCGCGACCCAAAAGACCCTGGCCGAATCGCCGTCGAACCCGAGGCGGAGGCGGCTCTGCGGGCCCTCCTCCTCGGGGGCGGGGGCGGCGCTGCCCACCCGGTATCGCTCGAGATCCCAGAAAGTCGGGCTTGCGGTCTGGTCGGTCATCGGCGGGCCCCCTGCTCGCAAATCTACGGTCAGTATGGGCGAATGGGGGGATCAAGTCACCTTTCGCCGGGCTAGTGGAGCCGCGCGCCGAGGGGCGTCTCGGGGCCCGGATCGGCGAGGCGGATGGCGCCGTCGGCATCGGAGAAGCCGAGGGTGAGCACCTCGGAGCGGAACGGCCCGATCTGCCGGGGCGGGAAGTTGACCACCGCCATCACCCGGCGCCCGATCAGCGTCTCGGGGGTGTAGTGCACGGTGATCTGCGCCGAGCTCTTCTTCACGCCGAGCTCCGGGCCGAAATCGATCCAGAGCTTGAAGGCGGGCTTGCGCGCCTCGGGGAAGGGCTGGGCGTCGATCACCCGGCCGCAGCGTATGTCGACCTTCAGGAAGTCCTCGAAGCTGAGGGGGGGCGTCTGGTCCATGGGCGCGATCATGCCGGCGCGGCGCGCGAACGCAAGAGGCCGCCCGCGGGTGCGGACGGCCTCCCTGCTCGACGGTCTCGGCCGATATCAGCCGGCGGCCTTCTCGGCCTGCGTCTTGAACTCGCCCATCGCCTCCTCGAAGCGGGACTTGATGATGTTGAAGGCGTCGGTGTTGGCCTTCTGCGCGAGCTCGGTCAGCTCCTTGATGTCGGTGGAGAGCTTCTCCAGCGAGGACTTGACCGACTCCATCTGCTTCTGCATCGCGTCGCCGGACATCGGCTGGCTCTGCATCTCCATCATCTGGTCCTTGGCCTGGGCCAGACCCTGCTCGACGAGCGCGACCTGGCGCTTGTAGAGCTCCTGATAGCCGGCCATCACGGCCTTGTTGGCCTCGACCAGGGCGGCGACGTTCTTCTGATGCGCGTCGATCATCGCCTGCATGTCCATCCCGGGCATCTTGGCCTGGTCGAACATCTTGTCGAACTCGGGCATCTTGAAGAGGTCCTTCATCTGATCGGCGTCGAACATGAAGGGGAAGTTGGCGTTGTTCATCGGGCGCTCCTTTGGTGTTGAGGGGGCGGCGTGCGGCTCCGTTCCGATTTGGCTGCGGCGCAGCAAAGAGTCAAGGGAAATTTGTGCGCCGCACAAAATATCCGGTCCAGAAACTGAACCGCGGGGCCCCTCAGCCCTCCGAGAGCGCGCGCCCCCGCGCCGCCGCCGCCGCCACCGTGCGGGTCATCAGATCGGGCAGCTCCTCCATCAGCACGGCGAGGCCCGCGGCCGTGGTGCCCCCGGGGCTCGTGACGTTCTGACGCAGGGTCGCAGGCGGCGTCTCCGGCTCCGCGGCGACGAGCGCGCCCGCCCCCGCCACCGTCTCCCGCGCCAGCCGCATCGCGAGATCGGGGCCGAGCCCCGCCGCCTCGCCCGCCGCCGCCATCGCCTCGATCATGTGGAAGACATAGGCAGGCCCCGAGCCCGAGAGCCCCGTCACCGCATCCATCTGCGCCTCCGAGTCGAGCGCCACCGCCGCCCCGATCGCCTCGAGAAGCGCCGCCGCCCGGGCGAGATCCGCCGCCCCCGCCGCCGCGTTGCCCACATAGGCCGAGATCCCCCGCCCGATGGCGCAGGGCGTGTTGGGCATGGCGCGGATCACCGGCGTCCCCGGCCCGAAGATGCGCTCGAAAGCGGCGATCGGCGTGCCCGCCGCGATGGAGATCACGAGCGTCCCCCCGCCGCCGAAGCCCGCGAGCGAGGGCGCGGCCTCGGCCATCATCTGCGGCTTGACGGCAAGCACCGCGATGTCGGGCCGCTCCGGCGCCTCGGGGTTGAGCGAGAGCCCCTCGCCCGCGAGCGCGCGCAGCCGCTCCGAGGGCGCGGGCTCGATCACCTGCACCCGCGCGGGCGCGAGCCCCCCGCGGAGCCAGCCCTCGAGCATCGCGCCCCCCATCTTTCCGCAGCCGAGGAGGAGCACGCGGCCCACCCCGGCGAGATCTCGGCTCTCGTCCATCTCGTCCTCCCGTTTTCCGGGAGGCTAGCAAAGCCGGGCGCGGACGGGGAAGCCGTCAGGCGGTGCCGTAGGGCGCCTCGATCGCCATCTCGCAGGCGGTCCCGGCATCCTCGCCCCCCCAGCAGACGAGCTGGAAGGCCGGGTAGAACCGCTCCGTGAGCCCGACCGCGTTGAGGATCATCGCCTCGATCTGCTCCGGGGTGGCCTCGGCGCCGCCTGCGAGGCCGAGCCCGTAGCGGAAGGCGAGGAGATCCTGCTCCCCCCAATGGCTGAAGGCGCCGCCCCAGATCCGGTCGTTGATCCGGTTGAGGAGCGCATGGAACTCCGCCAGCCGCTCCTCCCCCGGCTTCAACTCGAAGGTGCAGACGAGCCGCAGCATGTCGTCCGCGTTCGACCAGGCGAGGGTGAGGGAATAGGTGCGCCAGGCCCCTTCGATCGCCATGGCGATCTGGTTCTCGCCCACGCGGTCGAAGTCCCAGGCCGATTGCTCGGCGAGGGTCTCGACCATGTCGATCGGGTGGATGTCGGCGTGGACGTGGTCGTGCTCGATGACGGTCATTGCCTCAGGTCCCACTCTTGATGGTGGTCCTGACCGACGTGAGCACAGGACTCACCGAGGGATTGCCAAGGGTCGTGGCTTTTCTCTCGTCGACCCCAAAATATCGTGTCACCAGTCCGCCGACCGCACAAGCGCAATTTGTCCCAGTCGCGAAAGATTCATACCGCCGGCCAGGGGCTCCGCCGTCCGGGCGGGAGCGCCGCCGGTCCGGGCGCGCGCGGGTGGGCGGGCGGGGCGTGCGCCCGGACCGGCGGCGCGGGCCAGAGGCCGAGGCGGCCCCGGCTCAGGCCCGCTCGAGCCACAGGCTCGTCTCCATCGCCCCCTCTGGCAGGGGCAGCCGGGCGAGCCCCGGCCGCGCCGCCGCCCCCATCCGCGTCAGCGCGTAATGCGAGGCGAAGCGGATCCGGAAGGCGCCCCCCGCGATCCACCCCCCGAGGCCGAGCTGCTCCGTATAGCCCCGCCAGCCCCAGCTTTTCGGATAGGGATCGGGCAGGAACACGTCGTGCAGATGCACCAGCACGCCCCGGCCCAGCATCGGCAGCACCCGGTTGAGCGCGATGTCGACATCCGAGCCCGGCCAGAGCAGATGCGAGCTGTCGAAAACCGCCATGTCCCCCGCCTCGAGCGCCGCGAACTCCTCGAGATCCGCCTCGCCGAGGAGCCGCGGGCGGCGGGTGATCGGCAGCCCGTCGAGCGCCGCGCGCGGCTCGGGGTCGATGCAGAGGATCTCCGCGCCCCCCGCATCCGCCGCGGCGCGGGCGAGAAAGCGCGTCGAATGCCCAGACCCAACCTCGACGATCCGCCTCGGCCGCCCCGCGCGCACCAGCGCATAGGCCGCCGCCCCGTCGGCGCGGGGAAACCAGCTCTGGTCCCAGCGCGGCTCCGGCGCGGGGCCCGCGAAGCCCACGAGGCGGTCGGCGTCGGCGTCGATCAGGTCCAGGACCCGAGCGATCTCCGGCTCCGCCTCCGCGAAGACCGCTTCGAGCTCTGGATAAGCGGTCGGCCGCACCCCCGCGGCATAGCGGAAGGGGGAGAAGAAGCCCCGGCGCACCCCCAGCACCGTCGAGAGGCCCATCCAGAACCGCCGGAGCGCGCCGCGCGCCCGGCTCATCGCCGCGCCCAGGCCGCGACCGCCTCGGCGAGCCGCGCGCCGCCGGCCGCGCTCGGCTCGATCGGGTCGGCATAGTGCTGGGGCGCGGTGAAGATTCGGCGAAGCTCGAGCACCTCCAGGCCGCGGGCGAGCGCCTCGGCCTGGATCGCGTCGTTATAGGCGGCGAGCGCGGCCTCGGCGGGGGCCTGCAGCATCGCCTCCGGGCCGTCCCCATGGGCCGCGAAGGCCGGGTCGTAGATCGTCGCCACCAGCGCCCGGTGCCCGGCGAGCGCGTCGAGAAGCGCGGCGAAATCGGCGCGGAAGGCGGCGCGGATCTCGCCGAGGCGGACCATCGCGGCGGCGAGCGGCATCGGCGCGGGGTCGGTCAGGAGGCCGAGATGCTGCAGCGCGTCGTTGCCCCCCGCGGAGAGAAAGACGGGCAGGCCCGGCGGCAGGGGGCGGGCGCGCAGATCGGCGAGCGCGTCGGCGGCGCGGGCCCCGTCGACGGCGCGGGCGAGCACCTCCCATCCCGGCAGGCGCTCGGCGAGTTGCGCCGGCATGTCCGGCTCGCCCGGGCCGACATAGGCCCCGTTGTCGATGACGCTGTCGCCGAGGAGCGCGATCGCCGCCATGTCCGCCTCCAGACCCCGCGCGCAAGACTCCCGCGCCGCCGAAACGTCGCGTTGCCGCCCCCCGGCCGCGTGGATACTGTCGCCGCCGGCTGGAACGAACACAACCCTGGGAGACCGCGCGCCATGTCGAAAATCAAGGTGGACAACCCCGTCGTCGAGCTCGACGGCGACGAGATGACCCGGATCATTTGGCAGTTCATCAAGGACAAGCTGATCCTGCCCTATCTCGACATCGAGCTCCTCTACTACGATCTCGGCATCGAGGAGCGCGACCGGACCGACGACCAGATCACCGTCGACGCGGCACACAAGATCAAGGAGGTCGGCGTCGGCGTCAAATGCGCGACGATCACCCCGGACGAGGCGCGCGTGGAGGAGTTCGGGCTGAAGCGGATGTATCGCTCGCCGAACGGAACGATCCGCAACATCCTGGGCGGCGTGATCTTCCGCCAGCCGATCATCTGCCAGAACGTGCCGCGCCTCGTGCCGGGCTGGACGAAGCCGATCGTCGTCGGCCGCCACGCCTTCGGCGACCAGTATCGCGCGACCGATTTCCGCTTCCCCGGGCCCGGCAAGCTGACCGTGCGCTTCGAGGGCGAGGACGGGCAGGTGATCGAGCACGAGGTGTTCCAGGCGCCGGGCGCCGGCGTCGCCATGGCGATGTACAATCTCGACCAGTCGATCATCGACTTCGCCCGCGCCTCGATGAATTACGGCCTCGCGCTCGGCTATCCCGTCTATCTCTCGACCAAGAACACGATCCTCAAGGCCTATGACGGGCGGTTCAAGGATCTGTTCCAGGAGGTCTACGAGGCGGAGTTCGCCGAGAAGTTCAAGGCCAAGGGGATCACCTACGAGCACCGGCTGATCGACGACATGGTCGCCTGCGCGATGAAGTGGAACGGCGGCTATGTCTGGGCCTGCAAGAACTACGACGGGGACGTGCAGTCCGACACGGTGGCGCAGGGCTTCGGCTCGCTCGGCATGATGAGCTCGGTGCTGATGACGCCGGACGGGCAGGTGGTGGAATCCGAGGCCGCGCACGGGACGGTGACGCGGCACTACCGCCAGCACCAGGCCGGGCAGGAGACCTCCACCAACTCGATCGCCTCGATCTATGCCTGGACCGGCGGGCTCAAGCACCGCGCCAAGCTCGACCACAACGAGAAGCTTCTGGAGTTCGCAGAGACGCTCGAGCGGGTCGTGGTGGAGACGGTCGAGGCGGGGCACATGACCAAGGACCTCGCGCTTCTCGTCGGGCCGGATCAGGGGTGGCTGACGACCATGGGGTTCCTCGAGAAGGTGGACGAGACCCTCGACAAGGCGCTCGGCGGCTGAGAGCGGCGCTGCGCGCCGCGCGCGCCCGCCGCCTCCCCCACCCACCCGCCCGGTCGCGGCGGGCGCGCGGCCCTCTCCTGACGGGGAGGGCCGTTTTCCGTGGGGGCGGTTGCGGGGCAGGACTGCCGAAAATTTGTGCGACTGCCTGAGGTTTGCCAGCTGCACGGGCGAAAACTTTGGGCGGAGTTGCGGGGCAGGCGGGGTTTTCCAAGAGTTTCAAAGCGCTCGCCGCCGCCTCCGAGTTTGGCACGGCGCTTGCTGCTTCCCGGAGGACCGCGACAGAGGAGGCAGTCCATGAACCGCACCGCGCTCATCACCGCAGCACTCGCCACAGCCCTCGGCCTCGGCGCCGCCAAGGCGCAGGAGGACACGATCAAGGTCGGGATCCTGCACTCGCTCTCGGGGACGATGGCGATCTCCGAGACGACCCTCAAGGACGTCATGCTGATGCTGATCGAACAGCAGAACGCCAAGGGCGGGCTGCTCGGCAAGCAGCTCGAGCCGGTGGTGGTGGACCCCGCCTCCGACTGGCCGCTCTTCGCCGAGAAGGCGCGCGAGCTGATCGAGGTGCACGAGGTGGCCGCGGTCTTCGGCTGCTGGACCTCGGTGTCGCGCAAATCGGTGCTGCCGGTCTTCGAGGAGCTGAACGGGCTCCTGTTCTACCCGGTGCAATACGAGGGCGAGGAGAGCCAGCGCAACGTCTTCTACACCGGCGCGGCGCCCAACCAGCAGGCGATCCCGGCGGTCGAGTATCTGATGGAGCAGGGCGTCGAGCGCTGGGTGCTCGCCGGCACCGACTATGTCTATCCGCGCACGACCAACAAGATCCTCGAGCAGTTCCTGATGGACTCCGGCGTCGCCGCCGAGGACATCATGATCAACTACACCCCCTTCGGCCACTCCGACTGGCAGACGATCGTCTCCGACATCAAGGAGTTCGGCTCGGCCGGCAAGAAGACGGCGGTGGTCTCGACGATCAACGGCGACGCCAACGTGCCCTTCTACAAGGAGCTCGCGAGCCAGGGGATCGAGGCGACGGACATCCCCGTCGTGGCCTTCTCCGTCGGCGAGGAAGAGCTCGCGGGCCTCGACACCGAGCCGCTGGTCGGCCATCTGGCGGCCTGGAACTACTTCATGAGCGTCGAGACCGACGCCAACGACGCGTTCATCGACGCCTGGATCGAGTTCACCGGCGACGAGGACCGGGTGACCAACGACCCGATGGAGGCCCACTATATCGGGTTCAACATGTGGGTGAAGGCGGTCGAGGCCGCGGGCACCACCGATCCGGACGCGGTGATCGACTCGATCATCGGGGTCTCGGTGCCGAACCTCTCCGGCGGCTATTCGGCGATGATGCCGAACCACCACATCACCAAGCCCGTGCTGATCGGCGAGATCCTCGACGACGGGCAGTTCTCCATCGTCTACGAGACGCCCGGTCTCGTCGTCGGCGATGCCTGGTCCGACTACCTGCCCGACAGCGCCAAGCTGATCGCCGATTGGCGCAAGCCGATGGAGTGCGGGAACTTCAACGTCGAGACCGGCCAGTGCGGCGGGGCGGCCAACTGATCCGAGTTCCTCCCGAGGCCGGGCCTCGCGCTCGGCCCTTTCCCCCTCCCCTCCGCGGGAGGGGGCTTTTCCCGACACCGCCGAGGTCCGAATGCGCGCGCTCCTCCTCTCCCTCGCCTGCCTGATCGCCCTCGCGGCCCCTGCGGCGGCGCAGAGCCTCGAGGAGCTGGTCGCGCGGCTTCCGGACGGCAATTTCGACGACCGCGCGGGGCTGATCGAGGAGATCGCCCGGAGCGGCGACCCGCGGGCGGCGGGTCTCCTCGAGATGCTCGGCGAGGGCGATCTCGAGCAGCTCAAATCCGACGGCCGGGTGGTGCGCGTCGAGGAGCGCGGGCGCGACGAGTTCGCCATGGACCCCCTCACCGGCGCGGAAATCCAGGAGCTCGGCCGGCGCGACACCCGCCGGATCAAGATGAACAACAATCTGCGCCGGCAGATCGACGCCACCCTCGGCGCGCTGCGGCTGCAGGCGCCGGACCCGGAGCAGCGCCTCGCCGCGGCGCGGGCGGTGCTCGAAAGCCGGGATGCGGGGCAGATCCCGGCCCTCGAGGCGGCGCTCGAGGCGGAGGAGGATGCGGAGATCGCCCGCGTCTTCCGCCTCGCCCGGGCCGCCGCGATCCTCGGCTCCGACCGTCCGGAGGCCGAGCAGGTGGCCGCCGTGCAGACGCTCGCGGAAGAGGGCGGCGTCGCCCAGCTCGGCACCATCGCGAGCGCGCTCGACCATCCGATGCCCCCCGTCGCCGAGGCCGCGGCCGCCGCGGTGGCCGAGATCGAGCGGCTGCAGCGGATGTGGGGGATCGCGGAGAACGTCTGGTACGGCATCTCGCTCGGCTCGGTGCTGATGCTCGCGGCCATCGGGCTCGCGATCACCTTCGGGGTGATGGGGGTGATCAACATGGCCCATGGCGAGCTCGTGATGCTCGGGGCTTACACCACCTTCGCCGTGCAGGAGGTGATCCGGAGCTACGCGCCGGGGCTCTTCGACGCTTCGCTTCTCATCGCGTTGCCGCTCGCCTTCCTCGTCTCGGGCGCCGTCGGCGTGGCGATCGAGCGCGGCGTGGTGCGCTGGCTCTACGGGCGCCCGCTCGAGACGCTGCTCGCCACCTGGGGGGTGTCGCTGATCCTGCAACAGTCGGTGCGCACGATCTTCGGGCCCAACAACCGCGAGGTCGGCAATCCGGACTGGATGTCCGGCGCCTTCGAGCTCGGGCAGATGACGATCACCTACAACCGGCTCTGGATCGTGCTCTTCGCGCTCGCGGTCTTCGCGGTGCTGCTGCTCGTGCTCAAGCGCACGCCGGCGGGGCTGCAGATGCGCGCAGTGACGCAGAACCGGCGGATGGCCGCGGCGATGGGCGTGCGCACCGGCTGGGTGGATGCGATGACCTTCGGCCTCGGCGCGGGCGTCGCCGGGATCGCGGGGGTGGCGCTCTCCCAGATCGGCAACGTCTCGCCCAATCTCGGGCAGTCCTACATCGTCGACAGCTTCATGGTGGTGGTGTTCGGCGGGGTGGGCAATCTCTGGGGCGTGCTGGCGGGGGCCTTCACGCTCGGCGTGGCCAACAAGTTCCTGGAGCCCTTCGCGGGCGCGGTGCTCGCCAAGGTGCTGGTGCTCGTCTTCATCATCCTCTTCATCCAGAAGCGCCCGCGCGGGCTGTTCGCGCTCAAGGGCCGGGCCGTGGAGAATTGAGATGCGCATGATCGGCCTGCGCGGCTGGGTGTTTCTCGGGCTCCTCTTCGTGGTGACGGTGGCGGTGCCCTATGCCAATCTCGCGCTCGAGCCGGGACACGAGGCGCATCTGCCCTCCTTCGCCGTGTCGCTCCTCGGCAAGTATCTCTGCTACGCGCTGCTCGCGCTGTCGGTCGATCTGGTCTGGGGCTATGCGGGCATCCTCTCGCTCGGGCACGGGGCGTTCTTCGCCCTCGGGGGCTATGCGATGGGGATGCATCTGATGCGCGAGATCGGGCCGCGCGGGGTCTATGGCGACCCGGTGCTGCCGGACTTCATGGTGTTCCTGAACTACGACGCGCTGCCCTGGTTCTGGTGGGGCTTCGACATGTTCTGGTTCGCCTGCCTGATGGTGCTGCTGGTGCCGGGGCTGCTCGCCTTCGTCTTCGGCTGGTTCGCCTTCCGCTCGCGCGTGACCGGGGTCTATCTCTCGATCATCACCCAGGCGATGACCTATGCGCTGATGCTCGCCTTCTTCCGCAACGACATGGGCTTCGGCGGCAACAACGGGCTGACGGATTTCAAGGACATCCTCGGCTTCGACCTGCAGGCGGACGCGACGCGGGCGGGGCTCTTCGTCGCCTCCGCCGTGGCGCTGGGGCTCGGCTTCGTGATCGCGCGGGCCATCACCGCGAGCCGGGCGGGGCGGGTGCTCGTCGCGGTGCGCGATGCGGAGGCGCGGGTGCGTTTCCTCGGCTACCGGGTGGAGGGCTACAAGCTCTTCGTCTGGACCGTCTCGGCGATGATGGCGGGCGTCGCGGGGGCGCTCTACGTGCCGCAGGTCGGCATCATCAATCCGGGCGAGTTCTCGCCGGCCAACTCGATCGAGGCGGTGATCTGGGTCGCGGTCGGCGGGCGGGGGACGCTGGTCGGCGCGGCGCTCGGCGGCGTGGGCGTCAACGCGCTCGAGACCTGGTTCACCACCCTCGCGCCGGAGGCCTGGCTCTTCGCCCTCGGCGCGCTCTTCATCCTGGTGACGATCTTCCTGCCGCGCGGGATCCTCGGCGAGTGGAGCGCGATGCTCGCCCGTTGGCGCGAGCGCCGGCGGGAGGCGCGCCGCGCCGCGCGGCAGGCGGCGGAGTGAGCCGATGATCCGCCAGGCCGCGAACTCGATCCTCTATCTCGACGACGTCTCCGTCGCCTTCGACGGGTTCAAGGCGATCAACTCGCTCTCCCTCGTGCTCGCGCCCGGCGAGATGCGGGCGATCATCGGGCCGAACGGGGCGGGCAAGACGACGATGATGGACATCGTCACCGGCAAGACCCGGCCCGACCGCGGCGACGTGCTGTTCGACGGGCAGCACGACCTCACCCGGCTCGACGAGGCGGAGATCGCGCGGCTCGGGATCGGGCGGAAGTTCCAGAAGCCGACGGTGTTCGAGACGCTGACGGTGGAGGACAATCTGCTGCTCGCGCTGACGGGCAAGCGCGGGGTGGTCGAGACGCTCCTCGCACGTCTCACGCTCGCGGAACGCTCGCGGATCGACGCGCTCCTCGCGAGGGTGCGTCTCGAGGCGCGGCGCGACGCCCTCGCGGGCGCGCTCAGCCACGGGCAGAAGCAGTGGCTCGAGATCGGCATGCTGCTCGCGCAGGATCCCAAGGTGCTGCTCGTCGACGAGCCCGCCGCGGGCATGACCGACGCCGAGACCATGGAGACCGCGCGTCTGCTCCGCGAGATCGCGGGCGATCACACGGTGGTGGTGGTGGAGCACGACATGGCCTTCGTGCGCGCCCTCGGGGTGAAGGTGACGGTGCTGCACGAGGGCTCGGTCCTCGCCGAGGGCTCGATCGACCATGTGAGCGCGGATCCCAAGGTGGTGGAGGTCTATCTTGGACGCTAGCGTGACGCAGGAGGCGGCGCTCTCGGTCGAGGGGGTGCGCCTCGCCTATGGGGCGGCGGAGGCGCTCCGGGGCGTGTCGCTCGCCGCGCGGCCGGGGCAGGTGACGGCGCTCATGGGGCGCAACGGGGTCGGCAAGACCTCGCTCATCCGGGCGATCATGGGGCAGCACCCGGTCACCGCGGGGCGGATCCTCTGGGACGGGGCGGAGATCACGCGGCTGCGCCCCGAGCAGCGCGCCCGGGCCGGCATCGCGCTCGTGCCGCAGGGCCGCGAGATCTTCCCGCTCCTCAGCGTCGAGGAGAACCTGCGGACGGGCTTCGCGCCGCTGCCGAAATCCGAGCGGCGGGTGCCGGAGGAGGTGTTCGAGCTCTTCCCCGTGCTCTCGGAGATGCTCGGGCGGCGGGGCGGCGATCTCTCCGGCGGGCAGCAGCAGCAGCTCGCGATCGGGCGGGCGCTCGTCACCCGCCCGCGGCTTCTGTTGCTCGACGAGCCGACGGAGGGGATCCAGCCCTCGGTGATCAAGCAGATCGGCCGGGCGATCGCCCGCTTGCGCGAGCGCGGCGACATGGCCATCCTGCTGGTCGAGCAGTATTTCGAATTCGCCCGCGACCTCGCCGACGCCTTCGCGGTGATGGACCGGGGCGAGGTGGTGCTCGCGGGGACGCGCGACGAGATGGTCGAGGATGATGTTCGACGCTGGCTCTCGGTCTGACGGCGCGGTCCTGCCGCGGGCGCGGGGGGCGGGGCGGGTGCGCGTCGCGCTCCGCGACGGGCGCAGCCGGCTCGCCGATCTGCGCCACGAGGGGGCGGGCAAGATCCTGCTGCCGCGGGGGACGCCCCATCCCGAGGCGGTGATCCTCAACACGGCGGGCGGGATCACCGGCGGCGACCGCTTCGCCTGGGCGGGCGCGGCGGGGCCTGGCGCCGAGCTCACGCTGACCACGCAGGCGGCCGAGCGGGTCTATCGCAGCGCGGGCGGCGCGGGGCGCGTCGAGACGCGGCTCGAGGTGGGGCCGGGCGCGGCGCTCTATTGGCTGCCGCAGGAGACGATCCTGTTCGACGGGGGCGCGCTCGAGCGCAGCCTCGAGGCCGATCTCGCGGAGGACGCGGCGCTGCTCGCGCTGGAGACGGTGGTGCTCGGGCGGGCGGCGATGGGGGAGACGGTGCGGCGCGGCCATCTCGTCGACAGCTGGCGGGTGCGCCGGGGCGGGCGGCTCGTCTTCGCCGATGCGCTGAGGCTCTCTGGCGATGTGGCGCGGATCGCGGAGGGGCCGGCCGTCTTCGCCGGCGCGCGGGCGGCGGCGACGCTTCTCTATGTCGGGCCGGACGCCGAGGCGCGGCTCGCGCCGCTGCGCGCGGCGCTGCCTGCGGGGGCGGG
This sequence comes from uncultured Limibaculum sp., assembly GCA_964576075.1. Lineage (GTDB taxonomy): Bacteria > Pseudomonadota > Alphaproteobacteria > Rhodobacterales > Rhodobacteraceae > Thermohalobaculum. The sequence continues at coordinate 32,418 of CAZNTX010000025.1, forward strand.
GGCGTCGCTGCGCTCCGGCGCGCTCGTCGCGAGGCTCCTCGCGCCGAGCGGGCGCGCGCTGCGCGCGGCCCTCGCCCGGGCGATCCGGCTCTTCCGTCCGCTCCCTGCCGTCTGGTCGTTCTAGAGGTCCCATGAAGCTCACCCCCCGCGAGAAGGACAAGCTGCTGGTCGCCATGGCGGCCGAGGTCGCGCGCAAGCGCCTCGCCCGCGGCGTCAAGCTCAATCACCCCGAGGCGGTCGCGCTGATCACCGATTTCGTCGTCGAGGGCGCGCGCGACGGGCGCTCGGTCGCCGACTTGATGGAGGCGGGCGCCAAGGTGCTCACCCGCGAGCAATGCATGGAGGGGGTGCCCGAGATGATCCACGACGTGCAGGTCGAAGCCACCTTTCCGGACGGGACGAAGCTCGTCACCGTCCACGAGCCGATCAGATGAGGTCCGCCATGACGAGAGCCGCTGCGCTGGTCCTGCTTCTCGCCCCCGCCGCTGCGCGGGCGCACGAGGCGGGGGTCGCCCATGCCCATCCGCACGGGGCCGAGGGGCTCCTCGCCCTCGCCGCGGGGGCGCTCGCGCTCGGCCTCCTCTGGGCGGCGCGGCGCTGAGACGGGGCGGTGGGCTTCTGGGGGCAGCTGCTCGGCGCGGCGGCGGTCTTCGCCGCGATCGAGGGGGCGGAGGGGGCTGCGCGGGCGCTTCGCCCCGGGCTGCCGGTCCTCGCCTATTGGGCGGTGAAGCTCGCGGTGGGCCTGCCGCTCGCCGGGGCCCTGGCGCTCGCGATCCTCGCGGGCGGGCAGGGGCTGGACGTGGCGGCGCTCCTCGCGGGGGGCAGCCTCGCGGGGGCGGCGATCCTCTGGGCCTTCGGCGCGGAGGCGGACGAGTGAGCGGAGAGCGGAGGCGCGGATGATCCCCGGAGAAATCGTCACGGCCGAGGGCGAGATCGAGATCAATCGGGGGCGCGAGAGCGTGACCCTCGATGTGGCCAACACCGGGGACCGCCCGGTGCAGGTCGGCAGCCACTACCACTTCTACGAGACCAACGCCGCGCTCGACTTCGACCGGGAGCGGGCCCGCGGCATGCGCCTCGACATCCCGGCGGGGACCGCGGTGCGCTTCGAGCCGGGGCAGTCGCGCGAGGTGCGGCTCGTGCCCTATGCCGGGCTGCGCCGGGTCTTCGGCTTCAACCAGAAGGTCATGGGGAGCCTGTGACCGCATAACAGGGAGGACGGAAAGATGTGCGATCTCTGCGTGATCGAGGGGGTGAAGCAGCGGATGCTCTCGCGCCGCCAGCTGTTCCGGGCAGGGGCGGCGGGTGCGGCCGCCGCGGCGGTCGGCGCGGCGCCCGCTTTCGCCCAGACGCCGAGCCGGGTGACGGACATGACCCACACGCTCTCCCCGGAGTTCCCGACCTTCGGCGGCTCGCCGGGCATCTCCTACGACAAGCAGTTCGATTTCGCGGAGAACGGCTACAATCTCTACGTCCTCGCGGTGAACGAGCACACCGGCACCCATCTCGACGCGCCGCTCCATTTCTCGGCGGACGGGGCTTCGGTGGAGGAGATCCCGGTGGAGGACCTGGTCCTTCCCCTCGCGATCGTCGACATCCGCGAGAAGGCCGCCGGCAACCCCGACGCGCAGGTGACGCCGGACGACTTGAAGGCCTGGATCGCGACCCACGGCCCGATCCCGGAGCGCGCCTGCGTCGCGATGAATTCCGGCTGGGCGGAGAAGGTCGGCACCCTCGAGTTCCGCGGCGCGGACAGCGCGCGTCCGGGGACGCTGCATTTCCCCGGCTTCCACATCGAGGCGACCGAGATGCTGCTCGAGGAGACCACGGCGCTCGCCATGGCGGTCGACACGCTCTCGCTCGACCACGGCCCGAGCCAGGACTTCGCGACCCATTACGCCTGGCTGCCCGCCGGGCGCTACGGGATCGAGTGCATCGCGGGGCTCGACCGGCTGCCGGCCACGGGGGCGACCCTCGTCGTCGGCGCGCCCAAGGTGAAGGACGGGACCGGCGGTCCCGCGCGCATCTTCGCGCTCGCCTGATGGCCACGCGCCCGCTCCTCGACGATGCGGCGGCCTGCCCCCGGGCGCGGGCCGTCTTCGACGACATCCGCGCCACCCGCGGCACGGACCACGTCAACAATTTCTGGCGGGCGATGGCGCACGATCCGGAGACGCTCGAGGCGGTCTGGGGCCGGCTGAAGCGGGTGATGGGCGAGACGCGCGAGGGCGGGCTCGAGCCGCTGACCAAGGAGCTCGTCTACATCGCCGTCTCGACGGTCAACGGCTGCGGCTATTGCGTGCACTCCCACACCGCGGCGGCCCGCGCCAAGGGCGCGACCGAGGCGCAGCTCTCGGACCTCCACGCCGTCATCGCCATGGCGATGCAGACCAACGCGCTGGCCACGGCGCTGGCCGTCCCCCTCGACCCCGCCTTCGACGCCTCAGAGGAGTGAGCCCATGCCCGCCCGCATCCCCCGCGCCGCCTATGCCGCGATGTATGGCCCGACCACCGGAGACCGGGTGCGGCTCGCCGACACCGACCTCTGGATCGAGGTGGAGGCGGACCACACGATCTATGGCGAGGAGGTGAAGTTCGGCGGCGGCAAGGTGATCCGCGACGGCATGGGCCAGTCCCAGGCCACGCGCGCCGAGGGGGCCGTCGACACCGTCGTCACCAATGCCCTGGTGCTCGACCACACCGGCATCTTCAAGGCGGATATCGGCATCACCTCGGGGCGCATCACCGGCATCGGCAAGGCGGGCAACCCGGACACGCAGCCGGGCGTCGACATCGTCGTCGGCCCCGGCACCGAGGCGATCGCGGGGGAGGGCAAGATCCTGACCGCGGGGGGGATCGACGCGCATATCCATTTCATCTGCCCGCAGCAGGTGGAGGAGGCGCTCGCCTCCGGCATCACCACCATGATCGGCGGCGGCACGGGGCCGGCCCACGGCACGCTCGCCACCACCTGCACGCCGGGCCCCTGGCACATCCAGCGCATGCTGCAGGCGGCCGACGGGCTGGCGATGAATCTCGGCTTCGCCGGAAAGGGCAACGCCTCCACCCCGGCGGCGCTGCGCGAGCAGATCATGGCGGGCGCCTGCGCGCTCAAGCTCCACGAAGATTGGGGGACGACGCCGGGCGCGATCGACTGCTGCCTCTCGGTCGCCGATCAGATGGACATCCAGGTGATGATCCACACCGACACGCTCAACGAGTCGGGCTTCGTCGAGACCTCCATCGCCGCGATGAAGGGGCGCACGATCCACGCCTTCCACACCGAGGGCGCGGGCGGGGGCCATGCGCCGGACATCATCCGCGTCTGCGGCGAGCCAAACGTCATCCCCTCCTCCACCAACCCGACCCGGCCCTTCACGGCGAACACCATCGACGAGCATCTCGACATGCTGATGGTCTGCCACCACCTCGACAAGGCGATCCCAGAGGACGTGGCCTTCGCCGAATCCCGCATCCGGCGCGAGACCATCGCGGCGGAGGACATCCTGCACGACATCGGCGCCTTCTCGATCATCGCGTCGGACAGCCAGGCGATGGGCCGCGTCGGCGAGGTGATCTCCCGCACCTGG
>CAZNTX010000025.1:36017-44187 GCA_964576075.1 uncultured Limibaculum sp.
GGCAGACGGCGCACAAGATGAAGGTCCAGCGCGGCCGGCTCGACGGCGAGCAGGGGCAGGCGGACAATCTCCGCGCCCGCCGCTATGTGGCGAAATACACCATCAACCCGGCCATCGCGCACGGCATCGCGGCCTATACGGGCTCGGTCGAGGTCGGCAAGCGGGCCGATCTCTGCCTGTGGGATCCGGCCTTCTTCGGCGCCAAGCCCGAGATGGTGCTGATCGGGGGGACCATCGCCATGAGCCTGATGGGCGACCCCAACGCCTCGATCCCGACGCCGCAGCCGGTGCATTACCGGCCGATGTTCGGCGCTTATGGCCGCTCGCTCGAGGCGTCCTCGGCGGTTTTCGTCTCCCAGGCGGCGCAGGCGGAGGACGTGCGCGGCCGGCTCGGCCTCGCCAAGGAGGCGCTCGCGGTGGCGGGGATCCGGCGCGTGACAAAGGCCGACATGAAGCTCAACGACGCGCTGCCGAAGATCGAGGTGGACCCGGAGACCTACGAGGTCCGCGCCGACGGGGAGCTTCTCACCTGCGAGCCGGCGGAGGTCCTGCCCCTCGCCCAGCGCTACTATCTGTTCTGAGGTCGGGAATGACGCGCGCCCTCTGCCCCGATCCCGCCCCAATCCCGGGACACTCCCGCCCCATTCCGGGACTAGCGATCGTTCTCGTTCGAAACGTCGCGTTGCGTGAGTTGGCCCATGACGATCGCTCTCCTCCGGCCGGAGCTCGCTCCGGTTCCTCTCCCCGCAGAGCCGCCGCAGCCCCGCCGCGCGGCCGCGCCGCCGGCCCGCACGGCGCCGCGCCGCGGGCTCCTGGCGACGCTCCGCGCGGTCGTCGCCGGCCTCGCCTTCGCCGAGGATTGGGGGCGCAAGGTGCGGGAGATCGACCGGCTGCGGGCGCGCTCCGACGCGGCCCTCGCCGCCCGGGGCTACGACCGGGGGCAGATCGTCGCGCAGGTCTTCTGGTTCGAGCTCGCCCGCTGAGCAGGCGCGGGGGCGGGCGATGATCCGCGCCGTCGCCGTGGAGCCGGAGGCCGGGGAGGCGCCGGACACCGTGGTCCTCGACTACGAGAGCCGCTACCGCCGCCGCGGCAGGCTGGTGACCGAGACGGGGGAGGCGGTGTTCCTCGATCTGCCGGAGGCGATGGAGTTGCCCGACGGCGGGGCGCTCCGCCTCGAGGACGGGCGCCGCCTCGCGATCCGCGCCGCGGCCGAGCCCGTGGCCGTCATCCGCGCGGGCACCGCCTCGCTCCCCCGCCTCGCCTGGCATATCGGCAACCGCCACACGCCGGCGGAGATCGGGGCGGAGACGATCCTGATCCGGCGCGACCATGTGCTCGAGGCGATGGTGGAACAGCTCGGCGGGGAGGTCTCGCCCGCCGAGGCCCCCTTCCGCCCCGAGCGCGGCGCCTATGGCCACGGGCGGACGCACGGGCACAGCCACGGCCCGGCGGATCACGACCCCAACGCCGCGATCCCGCACCGCCATGGCTGAGCCGCTCGCCCCCGACGCGCTCTGGCGCCTCGCCGCCTGGACCTCCGCGGCCTATCCGGTCGGCGCCTTCGCCCATTCCCACGGGCTCGAGACCGCCATCGCCCAAGGCGCCGTGACGGACGCCGCCACCGCCCGCGCCTGGATCGCCGATGCGCTGGCCCATGGCGCGGGGCGCACGGACGCGATCCTCGCCGCCCATGCCTGGCGCGCCGGGCGCGAGGGGGCGGCGCCGGACGCCCTTGCCGAACTCGCCCGCGCCCTCGCCCCGGCCCGCGAGCGCCTCGTCGAGACCGAGGCCCTCGGCGCCGCCTTCGCCCGCGCGACCTCCGGCGGCTGGGACGCCGAGGCCCCCGACGCGCCGCAGCCGGTCGCCCTCGGCTGGGCCGCCGGGCGCGCCGGGCTGCCGCTCGCCCCGGTGCTGCTCCTCGCGCTGCAGGGCTTCGCGGCGATGCTGGTCTCGGCCGCCGTGCGCCTCGTGCCGCTCGGACAGACGGAGGGGCAGCGCATCCTCGCCGCCCTCGGCCCGCTCGCCGCCGAGATCGCCGAGGCGGCGGCGGAGGCGCCGCTGGACGCCGTCGGCGGGGCGTGCTTCGCTGGCGACATCGCCGCCATGGCCCACGAGACGCAGGATCCGAGGCTCTTCCGCACATGACCGACCCCGCCCCCCTCCCCGCGAAATCCCCCCACGGCCCGCTGCGCGTCGGCATCGGCGGGCCCGTCGGCGCCGGCAAGACGACGATCACCGACCGGCTCTGCAAGGCGCTGAGCGCGCGGGTCTCCCTCGCCGTCGTCACCAACGACATCTACACCCGGGAGGACGCCGAGGCGCTGATGCGCTCGCAGGCCCTGCCGCTCGACCGGATCCTCGGCGTCGAGACCGGCGGCTGCCCGCATACCGCGATCCGCGAGGACGCCTCGATCAACCTCGCCGCCTGCGCCGATCTGGCCGCCCGCCACCCGGATCTCGAGCTGATCCTCATCGAGTCGGGCGGGGACAATCTCGCCGCCACCTTCAGCCCGGAGCTCGCGGACCTCACGATCTACGTCATCGACGTCGCCGCCGGGGAGGAGATCCCGCGCAAGGGAGGGCGGGGGATCACCCGCTCCGACCTCCTCGTCATCAACAAGTGCGACCTCGCCCCCCATGTCGGCGCCGATCTCGCCGTGATGGAGCGCGACGCCCGCCGGATGCGCGGCGCCCGGCCCTTCCTCTTCGCCGAGGCGCGGCACGGGCGGGGGATCCCGGAGATAGCCGAGTTCCTGCTCGCCGAGGGCGGGCTCGCCGCGCCGGCCCGGGCCGAGGGCTAGCCCCCCGCCCGCCCCCGCAGATCGGAGAGCCGGAGGAGCGCCGCGTCGAGCGCCGCGGGGGCGGGCGCGGACCAGTCGAGCCGCTCGTGCCGCGCGGCGACGAAGGCGCGGGCGGCGGGGCCCGCCTCGGCCTCCGGGATCGGCCAGGGGCCGAGGAGCCCGGGCGCCCCGCCCTGCGAGGCCGCCCCGCCCTGCGCCCCGGCCCCGTGGCAGGCGGCGCAATGGGCGGCGAAGGCGTCGGCCGGGTCCGGCGCCGCGGCGGGCCGGGCGGCCGCGCTCTCCCGCTCCGGCGTGCCGGTGGCGAGGAACTGCGCCGCCGCGCCGCCGAAGACGACGACCGCCGCGGCCGGGATGCTGAGGAAGCTCACGGTGACGAGGAGCTCTCGGATCATCATCTGACGGCTCTCCCTGGCTGTGGGATCGGGGGGACCACCCCCCGCGCCCTGCCTTGATGCCGCCGCAGGGCTTAACCTGAGGTTGTGCCGGGCGGTTAAAGCTCGCCTCCGGCGCCGGACACCGCCCCTGGACAGTCCCGCCCCCGGCCCCTAAAGCCGCGAGGGCGGGCGGGCGCGGAGAGGCGGCATGGCCGAGAAGCACGGGAGCGGCGGCGCGGCGCGCGGCGCGCTCGTCTATGCGGCGGCGGCGGGGCTCGGGCTCGCCGCCTTCTTCGCGATCTTCGGCCCGCGCATCCTCGATCCGCAGGCGTTCGGCTGGCTCTTCCGCAGCGACTGGGGGCAGCATTTCATCGGCTGGCTCGCCTACCTGCGGGGGGACTGGGGCTGGCCGCTCGGCCGGATCGAGGGGCTCGAGGCGCCGCAGGGGACCTCCCTCGTCTATGTCGACGCGCTGCCGGCGGTCGCGATCCCGCTCAAGGCGGCGCTCGGGGCGGAGGCGGAGGCGGTGCAGTTCCAGGGCTGGTGGTTCCTCGCCTGCACGGTGCTGCAGGCGGTCGCGGGCCTCTGGGCGCTCCGGATGGCGGGGCTCGCGCGGGGGCCGGCGGTCGCAGGGGCGGCGCTGCTCCTCCTCTGGCCCGCCATGTATCAGCGGATCGGGCATGACACGCTGGTCGCGCACTGGACGCTGCTGCTCGCGATGGGGGCGGTCTTCGTCGCCCGGCCGGGGCCGCGCTATGCGGCGCTGACGGGGCTGCTCTTACTCACCCTCGCGATCCACGCCTATCTGACGGCGATGGTCGGCCTCCTGCTCGTCGGGCGCATCGCGGCGGACTGGCAGCGCGGCGCGGCGGCGGCGGAGGGGAGCGCGCTCGCCCGGCTGGGGGCGCCGCTGCAGGCGCTGCCGAGGGCCGCCCTCGCGGCGGGGGCCGCCGCCGTCGCGGGGCTCGGCGCCTGGATGTGGGCGCTCGGCTATTTCGTGGTCGGCGGCGGGGATGTCGGCGCGATCGGGCTCGGGCATTTCTCGATGAACCTCGCGGCGCCGGTGAACCCCTTCTTCGAGGGCTATTCGACGCTTCTCGAGACCGTGCCGACGCGGCGCGGGCAATACGAGGGCTTTCTCTATTTCGGCGCGGGCGCGCTCGCGGCGGTGGCGCTGGCGGCGCTCGCCGCGGTCTTCGTCACGGCGCGGATGGCGGCGGACCGGCTCGCGGCCTTCCGGGCGCTCGCGCTCGCGGGGCTCGCGGGGGCGGCGATCGCGGTCTCGCCCGTGGTCGCGCTCGGCCCGGCGGTGCTGGTCGAGGTCCCGCTGCCGGGCGTCGTGGAGGCTGCGCTCGCGCCCTTCCGCTCCTCCGGCCGCTTCGGCTGGCTGCCGGGGCTCGCGCTTCTCCTCTGGGCGGTGGCGGCGATCGCGGCGCGGCTGCCGCGGGCTTGGGCGACGGCGGTGCTCGCGGGGCTCGTCGCGCTGCAGATCGCCGATCTGCGGGAGTTGCCGCGCGTCATCCGCGCCGAGACCGCGGCCGACCCCGCGGCCCAGGCCGAGGCGGAGCGCCTGGCGGAGCTCTGGCCCGAGGAGATCGGCCGGGTCTCCTTCCTCGGCGGCGGCCGGGCGCTGCACGAGTTGCTCTACCCCTTCGGCTTCGCCGCGGTCGAGGCGGGGGCGGAGACCGATCTCTTCTACCTCGCCCGCTTCGACGCGGAGGCCCGCGCCGCCCGCCGCGCGGACCTCGCCGAGCGCCTCGCCGAGGGGCGGCTCGCGGCGGACACGCTCTATGTCGCCCCCCTCTCCGGGCGCGATGCCTGCCGGCTCGCGGCGCAGCCCGGGGCGGGGATCCTCGAGGCGCCGCGGGCGGTGGTCGTCCATGGCGGCTGGCTCTCGCCCCGGCCCTCCCCCATCGCGGGGCGCGGGGTTGCACGGGCGCCGGAGGTGCCGCTCGCCCGGCTCGTCGAGGACTGCGGGCCGGGCTGCGCCATGGCGCTCGCCGTGGCCGACGACGCCGCCGCGCGCCTGCCCGACGCGCTCCGCCGCGCCCTCGCCGCCCGCGGGGCCGAGGAGATCGCGCGCCTCGGCTATCGGGAGAGCTATCTCGTCGTGCTCGAGGCGGGCCGCGTGCTGGCCGAGGCGCGCTCGGGCACGCAGGCGGTCGCCTGGTCCGGGCAGGCGGGCGGGCTCCCCCTCTCGGTGCGCAGCGCCGGGCATGGCAAGGGGCCGGGCGCGGGGCTGACCGTCGGCGGGGTGGACTGCTCGGCCGGGCGGCGCGGCTTCAACGGGCTCTTGTGGCGGCAGGGCGGGGGCGAGATCCTGCGCTTCGCCTACGACACCCATGCGAGCCCGGGCGCCCGCCCGCTCGCCGACTGACCCGGCCCAAGGGAGGGAGCGATGCCGACGCCCGCGCCGACCGCCGCGCCGACCCCGGAGCTCAGCCTCGTCGTCCCCGTGCTCGACGAGGCGGAGAACATCCGCCCCTTCCTCGAGGCCATCGCCGCCGAGGTGAAGACCGCCGAGAGCCTCGAGGTCCTCTTCGTCGACGACGGCAGCACAGACGGCACGCTGGCCGAGATCGAGGCCGCGCGCCTCGCCGCTCCCTTCCCGGTCGAACTGGTCTCCTTCAGCCGCAATTTCGGCAAGGAAGCGGCGACCACCGCCGGGCTCGACCATGCCCGGGGCCGCGCCGTGGTGCCGATCGACGTCGACCTGCAGGACCCCCCCGAGGTGATCGACCGGATGCTGGAGCGCTGGCGCGCGGGCGACGAGATGGTCCTCGGCCTGCGCCGCGACCGGGGCGAGGACAGCCTGCCCAAGCGCTGGAGCGCGCTCCTGTTCTACGGCGTCGCGGGGCGCATCTCGGAGACGGCGATCCCCGCCAATGCCGGCGACTTCCGCCTGATGGACCGCCGCGTGGTCGAGGCCGTGCGCCATCTGCGGGAGAAGAACCGCTTCATGAAGGGGCTCCTCTCCTGGCCCGGCTTCCGCGTCGGCGTGGTGGAATACGACCGCCCGGCCCGGGCGCGGGGGACGACGAAATGGCGCGTCTGGAAGCTCATGGGCTTCGCCGCGGACGGGCTCTTCGGCTTCTCCACCCTGCCGCTCAGGATCTGGACCTGGCTCGGGCTCGCCACCTCCGCGCTCGCCTTCCTCTACATGGCCTATACGGTGGCGAAGACGCTGCTCCTCGGGGTCGACGTGCCGGGCTATGCCTCGCTCCTTTCGGTGACGCTGATGCTGAACGGGCTCGCCCTCCTCGGGATCGGGGTGGTCGGCGAGTATGTCGGGCGGATCTTCAACGAGGTGAAGGACCGGCCGATCTATGTCGTGCGCCGCGCCACCCTGCCGCCGGCGGGGGCGCTCTCGGGTGCGGTCAGCGTGGCCGGGCCGGAGCGGCGGGAGGCGGCGGAGTGAGCCTCGGCGCCCGCCTCGCCCGGGCCCGCCGCTCGGGGCTCCTCCGGCAGGTGCTGCGCTTCGCCGTGGTGGGCATGGGGGCGACGCTCACCCATGCGGCGGTCTTCTGGCTCGGCTTCGCCCTTGGGGGGCTCCACCATGTGCCGGCCAACATCCTCGCCTTCCTCGTCGCCTTCGAGGTCTCCTATTTCGGGCACAGGCGCTGGAGCTTCGCGGGCGGGCGGCGCGAGACCGGGCGGCGCTGGCGGCTGCTGGCCGTCTCGCTCCTCGGGCTCGGGCTCAATCTCGCCTGGGGCGCGCTCGCCTTCGAGCTCTGGGGCGGCATGGCGCTCTTTCTCGCGCTGCAGATCGGGGTGACGCCCGGGCTCGTCTTCGTGCTCTCCCGCCTCTGGGTGTTCAAGGCCGGAGGCGCTTGACCGGCCCCGGGGGGATCGACTACCTCCGAAGACGTGCGGGCATGGTGAAATGGTATCACACGAGCCTTCCAAGCTCTTGGTGCGGGTTCGATTCCCGCTGCCCGCTCCAGCCTAAATAACTCCAACGATTTCAATGGTTTGTCGGAAGGTTGTCGAGAGTCGCGATGGTCACCATGTGACAATGAGCGAGGACAATCGAATGCCACGAGACACGCGACTCATCGATCGCCCGGGCGGAAATGTCTGGCACATCAAATACCGTTTGCCCCAGGCGCTGTGGGGTCAGCCATCGCCCAAGGACGGACGGCCGATGGGCAAGACCCTCCGGGTCAGCCTTGAGACGACCGATTACGCCGAGGCGGTCGCCCGCAGGGACGTCCTCCTGGTCAAGCTCCGGGAGATGAAAGCTGAGATCCTCCGCGACGATCGCACCAGTGATGACGCGGCCCTTCGCTGGGCACGCTACTGGAGCGACGGCCCCGTAAAGCCGATCAAGTACGATGTCACACTGGATAGCGGCGAGGTTGTCGTTGCGGAAGACTACGTCGAGATCGATGCGGTCGAAAGGCAGCATGAGGAGGTCGAGCGGAAACGGGGCGCCGTGGCCGCGGATCGTTGGCTCGACATCGCGATGGGCCGCGCGACGCCCTACAGTGAAATGGCTGAGCGCTACATCGAGCACCGAACCGCTGAGCTAAGCGTCGCCTCGGTCAACGATCTGCGAACCGAGACGAAGCGGTTCGCCGAATGGGCCGCAGACCAACCGGAGGGCGCGGTCTTCCAAGCCGTCACGCGGGCGATGGCCTACCGCTTCGCCGTCGAGTATCTGCCAACGCTCCCCGTGAAGGGCGGCAAGCGCGGCCTATCCTCGCCGTCGATCAAGAAGTCGGTCTCCTGTCAGAAGGGCTTATGGGATTGGGCGATCCGGGCCGGGCTTCTCCCGGAGGACGCTCGCAATCCCTGGGAGAGGCTTCCGCTCCCCAGAGATCGGAAGGCCCGTGCACCTTCCATCCGGCTCGACCGGGACAGTTCAGAAGTCGGCATCTTCACGCCAGATCAGTGGTCGCTCATGATCGCCGCCGCTCCGATCGGCGAGCCTCTCGGCGAGCCGGAGGCCCGCGACCAGCGTGGTGGTCTTTCGGTGCCCGTGGGGGAAGCCC